>DATLSM010000089.1:0-51842 GCA_035534175.1 Solirubrobacterales bacterium
GGCGATCGACGGTATGCCCCTGGCGCTGCTGGTCAACCCCTCCTCGGCCGGGGGTGGGACGCTGAAGTTGCTGCCCAGGGTGGAGGCCGCACTGGACGCGCGCAGGATCGAGTTCAGGGCGCAGCTGACGCGCGGCCTCGAGCACGGCGTCGAGCAGGCGCTGTTGGCGATCGAGGCGGGTGAGGTGCCGGTGGTGATGAGCGGCGACGGCCTGGTGGGGGCCGTCGGCGGCGCGATGGCCGGCGCCGAGACCCCGCTCGGAATCGTCCCCGCCGGCCGCGGTAACGACCTGGCGCGGGTACTCGAGGTCCCCACGGAGCCCGAGGGGGCGGTGGAGACGATCGCCGCCGGACATATCCGAGTGATCGACGTCGGTGAGGCGAATGGGCGACGCTTCCTCGGTATCGCCAGCGCCGGGTTTGAGTCCGAGGCCAACCGGACCGCCAACGACTCGCGCCTGGGCGGCAACCTGGTCTACATCTTGGCCGCGCTGCGCACCCTGGCCCGTTGGAAGCCGGTGCGCTTCACGCTGGTGGCCGGCGAGGAGCGCATCCGCTTCAGCGGCTACTCGGTCTCGGCCGCCAACAGCAGGGCCTACGGCGGCGGGATGTTCATCGCCCCGGCCGCCGACCTGGCCGATGGCGAATTCGACGTCGTCACGATCGGCGAGGTGGGCAAGCTGAAGTTCCTGGGTAACCTGCCCAAGGTGTTCAAAGGCACCCACGTCGAGGAGGATGAGGTGCGTATCTTTCGCACCCCGCGATTGGAGTTGAGCGCCAGTCGGCCGCTCGCTGTTTACGCCGACGGCGAGCATCTGACCGACCTGCCCGCCTCGCTGCGCCTGCTTCCGCGCGCGTTGGGCGTGCTGGCCCCGCCGGGTGAGTAACGGCGCGCTGTTCGGGGCGAAGGTGGCGGCGGCGCGCGCCATTGGTGCCGCCAGTCGCGCCAGCGGGCGCGGCGGAGGGACGACCCTCCCGGGTCGGGCTCTGCTGCGCCTCGAGCCGGAGGCGATCGCCCGGCTGGGGGTCCGGCTTGACCGCGGCACGACGATCGTCAGCGCGACCAACGGCAAGACGACGACGACCGCGATGATCGCCGCCGTCCTCGCCGCCGATGGGCGCCAGCCGGTCCACAACCGAGCCGGCTCGAACATGACCTGGGGAGTCGCCACCGCGCTGCTGGAACAGGGCGGGCACGAGGGGCTGTTCGAGGTCGACGAGGCCTGGCTGCCCCGGGTCACGGCGCAACTCCGGCCCTCGCTGATCGTGCTGGGCAACCTCTTCCGCGACCAGCTCGACCGCTACGGGGAGACGGAGGCGCTTGCCGATGAGTGGGCGAGGATGGTCACCGAGCGGGCCGGATCGATGCGCTTTGTGCTCAACGCCGATGACCCTCTGATCGCCGACCTCGGGCGCGACGCCGAGGAGCGCCCCCGGCCGGGCGTGGTCTACTTCGGGATCGAGGACCCGGGCCAGGCGGTGGGCGAGTTCCAGCATGCCTTCGACGCCAAGCACTGCCGCCGCTGCGGCCACCCCTACGCCTACGAGCGCGCCTTCGTCGGCCATCTCGGTCACTACTCCTGCCCTCACTGCGGCGCCGGCCGTCCGCTGCCCCAGATTGCGGCGACCAAGATCGAGCTGCGGGGCATGAGTGGATCGCGGGTCGAGGTCCGCACCCCGGCGGGCGAGCTGGGCCTCGAGCTCCCCTTCCCCGGTCTCTATAACGTCTACAACGCGCTGGCGGCGATTGCGGCGGGGCTCGAGCTCGGCGTCGTCCCCGAGCGGATCTCCACCGCCCTGGGCAAGATGCGCGCCGCGTTTGGCCGGGTCGAGACGATCGATGTTGGCCCCGTTGCGGTCTCAATCCTGCTGATCAAGAACCCGGCCGGCGCCAACGAGGTCCTGCGCACGCTGCGCCAGGAGGCGGGCAGCGGGGAGCTGGACCTCTGGATCGCCCTCAACGACCGAATCGCCGACGGGCGAGACGTCTCCTGGATCTGGGACGCTGACTTCGAGTTGCTTGGGGGGGCCGTGGGGCGGGTAATCTGCGCGGGAACGCGGGCCGCGGAGATGGCGCTACGACTGAAGTACGCCGGGTGGGATCAGGGCCGGATCGAGGTCGAGCCAGATATCGAGGCCTCACTCGACCGCGCCGTCGCCGGGGCCGAGCGTCGGCTCTTCGCCCTGCCCACCTACACCGCCCTGCTCGAGCTGCGCAAGCTGCTTGCCGGGCGCGGGTTGGCCAAGGAGTTCTGGCGGTGACCGCAGAGGGACGGCAGCCTCGCGCCGGGGAGCTCGGTCTCCGGGGGCGGGCGGTTGCTGTGGGCGAGGGCCTTCTCGGGGCCCCCGAGCCCGACGCCACCGCTCCGATCCCCCGCGGCTCCGTTGCCTGGCACGATGCCGAGTGCGGGACCTATTCGGCGGACCTGGCGCTGTGGCGCGAGCTGGCCGACCAGGCCCAGGGGGAGGTTCTCGACCTGGGCTGCGGGACCGGCCGGGTTGGACTGCATCTGGCGAGCAGGGGCCACAGGGTGACCGGGCTTGACGCCGATGCTGCGCTGCTCGCCGCATTCCGCCAGCGGGCGGTCGGCCTGGGGGTGGATCTGGCGCTTGGCGATGCCCGGAGTTTTGAGCTGGGACGGGAGTTCGGCTTGGTGCTCGCGCCGATGCAGCTGGTGCAGCTCTTCGCCGGGGCGCAGGAGCGGATTGATTGTCTGCGCTGCGCAGCCGGGCATCTGCGGCCCGGCGGGAGGGTCGCGTTGGCAATCGTGGAGGAAGTTGGAGCCGGCGGGGCGGGTGTGCCCTCTCCCGACGTGCGCGAGGTCGACGGGTGGGTCTTTACGAGCTTGCCCATAGAGATCGGCCTGGAGGCCGGCTCGATCGTCGTTCGGCGGCTGCGCCAGGCGCTCTCACCCGCCGGTGAGCGGGGTCAGGAGGTCGATCTGGTCAGTCTGGGGCGGCTCAGCGCCGCGACTCTGGAGCGCGAGGGAGTTCAGGCGGGGCTGGCGCCCGCCGGCCGGCGCCAGGTTGGCGCAACCGAGGCCCACGTTGGCTCCACGGTCGTCCTGCTGGAGGCGGTGAGGTGATGGAGCTGCGGCTGCTGGCCCTCTATCCGGATCAGATGAACATCTACGCTGATCGTGGCAACATCATCTTCCTTCAGCGCCGTTGTGAGTGGCGCGGCATCCGGTTCTCCTACGCTGCCGCGGGACCCGGCGAGCGCTTCGACCCTGCCGCCCACGACCTCATTTACATCGGCGGCGGACAGGATCGCGACCAGCGGATGGTCGCCGCGGATATGGTCGCCAGCAAGCGAGAGGCGCTGGCTTCGGCGGTAGGGGATGGGGCCGTCCTCCTCGCGGTCTGCGGCGGCTACCAGCTGCTCGGCCACAGCTACCAGCTCGGCGAGGAGAGACTGGCGGGACTCGGGCTGGTCGAGCTTGAGACCGTGCGCGGGCCGGGCCCGCGCTTGATCGGCAACGTCGCTATCGACGCCGACTTGGGCGATGGCCCTCGGCTGATCGCCGGCTTTGAGAACCATGGCGGGCGCACCTACCTCGGGCCGGGCGCCCGCCCCCTGGGCCGGGTGGTCAAGGGCTTCGGCAACAACGGCAAAGACGGATTCGAGGGAGTCCGGCGCGACAACCTGATCGGCACCTACCTGCACGGGCCCCTGCTCCCCAAGAACGCCTGGCTGGCGGATCGGCTGGCCGCCCTGGCGCTGGAGCGACGCTACGGCGCCAGGCCCGAGCTGGAGCCGCTCGTCGACGATCTGGAGGAAGCCGCCCACGCGGGGGCGCGGGCGGCGGCCGGCGTCCCCGCGACCTAGGTCTAGGCCGGCGCTGGAGCAGCGGGAACGACGGTCAACGGGCCCTCGCCCTGCTCCAGGTCGGCGGTGTCGAAACTCGGGGACTCGAGCCTCTGCACCCGCGGCATCCGATCGACGAACTCCTCCTCGCTCTCGAGGAAGCCGATGCGCTCGGTGCGGTAGTGCATCGGCACCACCCAGCGCGGCTTCAGCTCCTCGACGATCCTCGCCGCCTGCGCCGCGCCGATCGTCGGCCCGGCGCCGACCGGGAGGATGACCATGTCGACCTCGCCGATCGCGGCCCGCTGCTCGGGCCGCAGCCCGGCCTGGCCGAAATCGCCGAAGTGCGCGATGCGCACCCCGTCGAGAGTGAAGACGAAAATCGTATTGGGGCCGCGTTCGGTACCGGCGTTTTCGTCGTGCTCGGAGGCAATCGCCACCACCTCGCCGAGCGGAGACTCGAGTCGGCCCGCGGTCGAACGCAGGATCGCCGGCTCGCCGGAGATCGCCTCGACGCCGTTGTGGTCAAGGTGCTCATGGGTGACGAGCAGAAGGTCGACCTCGTCGACTTCGATCGGCGGGTAGTCGAAACGGACCCCGCGCTCGGCCATCGGCGACATGTCGGCGAAGGGGTCGATGAACACCTTTGCCTCCGTGCCAGAGAGGGTGAAGGCGGACTGGCCGTGCCACTCAACGTGCATGTTGCTCCTCCAGTTTGGGGATCTGGCCGCGCGTCCCTGCCTCGCGGGCGGTTTGGTCGGCATGGTGATAGCGGCCGCCGCGCATCAGGGAGGCCGCGGCGGCGACGAGACAGGCGACGATCGCGAAGATGAACGCCGTGTGGAGCCCGTCCCGGAATGGGACGGAGATCAGGTGGGGGAAGAATTCGGGGCCGGCGAGCAGCGCATGAGCGTGTGCCGGCAGCGCCTGCAGAGCGCCGGTGCCGACCAGATGCTGGATCGGGTTGTAGCCGAGGAAAGCGGCGAAGAGGATCGAGATCGGCGGCGTCTGACCGACTTTGCCGGCGATCGCGGGAGAGATGCCATGAGCCTGGAGGCCGCTGCTCATCGCCGCCGGCAGGCTCGAGGCGAGGCCGACGATCAGCAGGGTGAAGAAGATTCCGATCGAGAGCACCTGGGCGGAGTTCTGGAAGGTCTGGTTCATGCCGCCGCCGGCGCCGCGATCCTCTGGAGGCAGACTGTTCATCACGGCGGCCCGATTGGGCGAGGCGAACATACCCATCGAGACCCCGTTCAAGAAAAGGATCCCGGCGAAGACGGGGAAGGAGAAATCGGTGGGCAAGAGCATCAGCAATCCGAAGCTGAACGCCGCCCCGAGCATGCCGCCGGTGGCGAAGGAGCGGGCCCCGTAGCGGTCGGAGAGGTAGCCCGAGGTCGGTCCCGCCAGGAGCATGCCAACGGTCAGGGGCAACATGTAGATCCCTGCCCAGAGGGGCGTTTCGGTGAAGCTGTAGCCGTGCTCTGGCAGCCAGATGCCCTGCAGCCAGATGATCAGCATGAACATCAGGCCCCCCCGGGCGACGGCGGCCAGAAAGGTCGAGAGGGTGCCGAAGGTAAAGGCCCGGATGCGAAACAGCGCCAGCCGAAACATCGGCTCGGCGACGCGGCTCTCGATCAGCGCGAAGGCCGCCAGGGAGATCGCCGAGCAGCCGAGTAGGGCGATCACCAGCGGGCTGCTCCATCCGGTCGGGTGGCCGCCGTAGGGGCGAATCCCATAGGTCACCGCGACCATCACCAGGATCAGGCCGAGGGCGAAGGTGACGTTCCCCCACCAATCGATCGAGGCTGGTCGCGGCAGGCTGCGCTCCTCGAGTTTGAGGTAGGCCCAGACGGTGCCGAAGAGCCCGACGGGAACGGAGACGAGGAAGACCAGGCGCCAGTCGATCGGCGCGAGCAGGCCGCCGAGGATCAGCCCCACGAACATCCCGCTGACCCCGACGATGTTGTTGATGCCCAGCGCCATGCCGCGTTGGTCGGCCGGGAATGCATCGGTGATGATCGCCGCCGCGTTGGCCAGCAGGCAGGCGCCGCCGATGCCCTGCACGATGCGGAAGACGATCAGGTAGGTGGCACCGGCGCGGCCGCTCATCCAGTCCAGCGCCAGGAGCAGGGAGGCGATCGTGTAGATGACGAAGCCCAGGTTGTAGATCCTCACCCGCCCGTACATATCGCCGAGGCGGCCGAGGCTGACGATGAGGACGCTGGATACGACCAGGTAGCCGAGGATCATCCACAGCAGGTAGAAGCTGTTGGCCGGGATCAGCGGGTCGAGATGGATGCCGCGGAAGATGGCCGGCATCGCGATCAAGGTGATCGAGGCGTCGAGGGTCGCCAGCAGCACCGCGAGGGTCGTGTTGGAAAGCGCGATCCACTTGTAGCGCTCGGATGACATGGACACGAACCTTACGTGTCCGGCAGATTCAGCGGTTAGCTGGCTCAGCGGCCGCTGGAGCCGAAGCCGCCGACTCCGCGGGCGGAGTTGGCAAGCGCCTCGACCTCGACCGGCTGGACGAGCGCGATCGGAGCGATCACCAGCTGCGCGATCCGCTCCCCCGGTTCCAGGCGGAAGGTCTCGGTGCGGTCGGTGTTCAGCAGCAGCACCCGTAGCTCCCCCCGATATCCAGCGTCGATCAGCCCGGGGCTGTTCGGCAGCGAGATTCCGTGATCGCGGGCGAGCCCGGAGCGCGGTAGGACCAATCCGGCGTGGCCCGGCGGTATCTCCACCGCGACCCCGGTGCCCACGCTCCGCCTCTCCCCCGGCCCGATCTGCGCCGCCTCGCAGGCGTAGAGATCCAGGCCGGCGTCTCCCTCATGCGCCCTGGTGGGCAGCACCGCGCCGTCCTCAAGTTTTGAGACCCTGAGCTCCACGGCGCCTCAGCCTAATCCGAGGCTCGCACCCGCGCCGCCCCGTTGCCGGTTGTCCTCAGGTCATCAAAGCGGTGCATCTCGGCAAGCGGAACCCTGGCCCGTACCAGCACCCCGTCGTCGCGCTCCCTGCGCTCCAGCTCGCCGGCCACCTCGTAGAGCTCGTGCAACCGCCCACCCTGCGCATAGGGCACCAATAGCTCGACGTAGGCCAGCGTCTCCTCAAAGGCCTCTCCGATCTGCCGGCGGAGCGCGTCCAGGCCCTCTCCGGTTAGAGCGGAGACCAGCACCGCGTCGGGGTGCTCGATGCCTACATCGTGCCTCCCCTCGGCGTCGAGCAGGTCGGCCTTGTTGAGGACAAGAACTCGCGGCTTCTCTCCGGCGCCGATCTCCGCCAGAACCTCGTCCACGGCCTTCATCTCGACCACCCGCCGCTCGGCTCCCGCCGCCGCGTCGAGCACCTGCACGACGAGGTCGGCCAGCGTCGTCTCCTCCAGCGTCGCCTTGAAGGCCTCGACCAGCTGGTGGGGGAGCTTCTCGATGAAGCCCACGGTGTCCGTCAGCAGGCAGTCGCGACCGGAGAGCTCGAAGCTGCGGGTCGTCGGGTCGAGGGTGTGGAAGAGCATGTCGCCGACGCCGGCCTCGGCGCCGGTGATCGCGTTCAACAACGTCGACTTGCCCGCATTGGTGTATCCGGCGAGGGCGATCCGCGGGATCGAGGAGCGCTCGCGGCGTGCGCGCATCACACCGCGGTTGCGCTCAAGACGGGTCAGGCGCCGGCGCAGGGCCGCGATCCGGTCGCGAGCGAGGCGGCGGTCGGTCTCGATCTGGGACTCGCCTGGACCCCTGGTGCCGATTCCGCCTCCCAGCCGCTCGAGATGGGTCCACAGGCCCCGCATGCGCGCCAGGTTGTACTCCAGCTGGGCCAGCTCAACCTGGAGCTTGCCCTCGGCCGAGTGGGCGTGGTCGGCGAAGATGTCGAGGATCACCGCGGTGCGGTCGATCACCGGCACGCCGAGCGCCGCCTCCAGATTGCGCTCCTGGCGCGGCGCCAGCTCGTCGTCGCAGGCGACGAGGTTCGCATCCCAGGCCGCGACCTGCTCCTTTAACTCGGCCAGCCTGCCGCGACCGAAATAGCGGTCTGGGTCGGGGGCCGCCCGCTGCTGGGTCGCCTCGCCCGCCGTCGCAACCCCGGCGGTGCGCAGCAGCTCCTTCAGCTCGGCAAGGGTGTCGCCCCGATCGCGCCCATCGGCGATCCCGATCGCCACTGCCCGCTGGCGCGCCCTAGGGTTGGAAACGCCGGCACCACCACCGCCCCCATCATTGTGGGTCTGCGTGTCACGGCCGTTTCTCGAACGCTGCACTCGGACCCATTGTAGGTAGGAGCCGGACACCCCCCGCCTCGCTCCCGGGCGGGGCGCCGGACCCCGGCGCTCGCCCAGCCCAAGAGGCTAGGGTTATGCGGGATGAGGGTTTTCATCACCGGAGGCACCGGTTTCATCGGCGGCGAGGTCGTGCGCCAGCTCCGCGCCCGCGGTGAGGAGGTGGCCTGCCTCGTGCGCCGGCCGGAGAAAGCGAAGGGGCTCACCGATCTGGGCTGCGACCTCGTCCCCGGCGACCTCGACGACGCGAAGGTGATCCGCGGCGCGATGGAGGGCTGTGACGCGGTGATCCACGCCGCCGCGGTGTATGAGGTCGGCATCCCCGCCTCCCAGCGGCAGGCGATGCGCGAAGCCAACGTTGGCGGCACCGAACGCGTCCTCGGCGCCGCGCTGGCTGCCGGCCTCCCCAAGGTCGTCTACGTCTCCACCGTAGGCGCCTTCGGCAACACCCACGGCAAGGTCGTCGACGAGACCTATGAACACCCGGGCACGGGGTTCACCTCATGCTATGAGGAAACCAAGTGGGAGGCGCACCAGATCGCCAAGCGGATGACCCGCGAGCAGGGCCTGCCCTGCTCGATCGTCCAGCCCGGTGGGGTCTATGGCCCGGGCGACACATCCTCGATCGCCGAGCTGGTGAACCAGTTCCTCGCCGGCAGGATGCCGCTGATCCCCTTCCCCGAGCTGGGGATCTGCCTCTCCCACGTGGAGGACGTCGCGGCGGGGATCCTCCTTGTCCTCGACCTTGGCGAGTCGGGGGAGGCCTACGTGCTGAGCGGTCCGGTGAGCACCGTGCGCGAGGCGATCGACGTTGTCGCCGCGCTCACCGGGCGCAAGGCACCACAACACGCGATCCCGACCGCGGTGATGAAGGCGATGGTCCCGATCGGGCCGCTGGTGGGCAAGGTGATGGGACAGCCGCCCAACCTGCGTGAGCTGATCTCCTCCGCCGACGGCGTCACCTTCTGGGCCAGCCACGCAAAGGCGACCGACAAACTGGGCTATGCGCCGCGCGGCCTCGAGCAGGGACTGCGCGAAACCCTGGAGGCGGAAGGCAGGCTACCCGCCGCCGCCCCCGTCTGAGCCGGCCCTCGTCGATGCGCGCGATCGACCTCATGCACCTCGGGCGCCCGCACGTGATCGCCTGCTGGGAGCTCGACGGGACCCTGGTCGACCCCGGTCCCGAGTCTTCGCTGCAGACGCTGCTGGCGGCGCTCGACGGCGATCGTCCGCGGGCGGTGTTGCTGACCCACATCCACCTCGACCACGCGGCGGCGACAGGCGCGCTGGTGCGGCGCTGGCCGGATCTGGAGGTCTACGTCCACGAGCGCGGAGCACCCCATCTCATCGATCCCTCAAGGCTCCTGGCCAGCGCCGAGCGCCTCTACGGCGACCAGATGGGGCGCCTTTGGGGGGAGATCGTGCCGGTCCCGGTGGACAACGTGAAGCCCCTGGTGGGCGGCGAGCGCGTCCTGGGGATGCGGGTGGCCTACACCCCCGGCCACGCCTCCCATCATGTCTGCTACCTGCACGAGGAGATGGGGACCGCCTTCGTCGGTGACGTGGCCGCGGTCTCGATCCCCGGCGTCGACCTCATCGTCCCGCCCACCCCTCCGCCGGACATAGACATCGAGGCCTGGAGCGAATCGATCCGGACGGTTGAAGACTGGGCGCCCGAGCGCCTTGCCATCACCCACTTCGGCACGGTTGAGGACCCCGCCCCACACCTGGCTCTGGTGCGTGAGCGCCTGGGCGAAGAGGCCCGGCTGGCCCGCGACCTCTCCGCCGCCGATTACGAGGAGCTCCACCGCTCCCGCGTCGCCGAGAGCGCCGCGAGCGAGGAGGCGGCGGCCGAGATGATCCAGTGCGTGCCGCCGGAGTACCAATGGCGCGGCCTGGACCGCTACTGGGCTAAGCGGGCGCCAGGTACTTCCTGATCCGCCCCACCGCCTCTTCGATCCGATCATCGGGGGTGGTGAGCGAGATGCGAAAGAAGCCCTCACCGCTCGGCCCATACATCGATCCTG
This sequence comes from Solirubrobacterales bacterium, assembly GCA_035534175.1. Taxonomy (GTDB): domain Bacteria; phylum Actinomycetota; class Thermoleophilia; order Solirubrobacterales; family 70-9; genus DATLSM01. Next base: position 10,102 of record DATLSM010000089.1, read on the forward strand.
GTGAGACGATCACCGCCGCCTCCTCCAGTACCTGCTCGGAGAACGAGCTCGAGCTGTGCCCCGCGGGAACCGGCGCCCAGATGTAGATCGTCCCCTTCGGCGCCTGCACCTCGACGCCGATCTCGCGCAGGGCGCCGACCACCAGGTCGCGGCGGCGGGCGTATGTCGCGTTCATCGCCTCCAGCGCCCCGCGCGGGCTGTTCAGCGCGGCGATGCCGGCCAGCTGCACCGCGTCGAAAAGCCCGGAGTCGACGTTTGTCTTCAGCCGCCAGTAGGTCTCGATCGCCTGGGCATTGCCGAGGATCGCGGCGCAGCGCCAGCCGGTCATGTTGTAGCCCTTGGAGAGCGAGAAGACCTCCACACCAACCTCTCTGGCGCCGGGCGTCGCCAGGAAGCTGGGCGCAACGTAGCCGTCATAGGTCGTCTCCGAGTAGGCGTTGTCGTGGACGACGAGGATCTCGTGCTCGCGGGCAAAGGAGACCACCAGCTCAAAGAAGCCGACCGGGACGACGGCGCCGCTGGGGTTGTTCGGGTAGTTGAGGAACATCAGCCGCGCCCTGGCGGCGACCTCGGGGGGCACCGCGCCAAGGTCGGGGGCGAAGCCGAGCTCGGGGATCAGGGGCAGCAACTCGGCCCTCGCCCCGGCAAGAATCGGGCCGCCGGTGTAGACCGGGTAGCCGGGGTCAGAGGCCAGCGCCACGCCTCCCGGATCGAGAAAGGCGAAGCAGAGATTGTAAATGCACTCCTTGGCGCCGATCGCCGGGATCACCTCGCTCTGGGGGTCGATCTCCACCCCGAAGCGCCGGCGGTAGAACTCGGCGAATGCCTGGCGGAACTCGCTTCGGCCGCGATTGCTCGGGTACCTCTGATTGAGGGGATCGGCAACGGCCTCTTGCATCGCCTTGACGATGTGGGGGTAGGTGGGCTGGTCGGGATCGCCGATGCCGAGGCTGATCACGTCGATTCCGGCAGCGCGCTTGTCCGCGACCCGTCGCTCCAGTTCGGCGAACATGTAGGGAGGCATCGCCTCCAGGCGCTTGGACGGATCGGCGATTCCCATCGCCGCGGAATCTAGAGGCTGGCGAGCGCCTGGAGCAGCTCGGGCGATGCCTCGCCCGCATAGACCGGCTCCGCCCACCCACTCAGGCGGACGTCGAGGTCCGGGGAGACCTCGACCTCGAGCTCGCCGCCGTCGAGCTCGACCGTGATCGGGCTGGGCACGCCGCGGAGGAAGGCGGTCACCGCGGCGGCGCTGGCGCCCGTGCCCGAGGCAAGCGTCTCCCCCACCCCGCGCTCAAAGATCCGCGCCCTGACGCGATTGTCGTCGATCGAGAGGAAGGAGACGTTGGTGCGGTTGGGGAACATTTGATGGTTCTCGATCTCCGGCCCGATCGCGCCGAGATCGAGGTCCTCGAGCCCCTCGCCGACCACGATCGCGCACTGGGGGTTGCCGATCGAGACGTGCTGAAAGTCCCACTCGCGACCTCCGGCGCTGAGCCTCCCCCGACCCTCCTCTCCGCCGGAGGGAAAATCCTTGGAGGCGGTCGATGCCCGGCCCATCTCGACCGTGCAGCTCAGCTCAGAGGTGATCGTCGGCACGATCGGGCCGGCGGCGGTGAGGATCGCGAATGTGTCCTCCTCGGTCCAGCCGTGACGGCGCAGATAGAGGATCGCCTGCCGCGCCCCATTGCCCGAAAGCTCGGCTTCGGAGCCGTCGGGATTGAAGATCCGCAGCTCGGCGACGAAGGCGGGATCCTCGCTGCGCGAGAGCACCAGGACGCCGTCGGCTCCGAGGCCGAAGTGCTGGTCGCAAAGCCACTCGATCCGCTCCTCACTGAGCTCCCAGGGCAGCTCGTCGGCCTCCACGATCAGGTAGTCGTTGCCCAGGGCCTGCCACTTCTCAAAGCGCATCGCGGCGGAGCCTAATGGGGTGCGCATTGCCGGGCGCTTAATGCACACTCGACTTGCTTGGCCAGGCACAGCCTGGCTATAGACGGTCGAGTATTTGGTCCGCGACCTGCAGGTTCGAGAGAGCGGTGCGGTCGATGACCTGGACGCCCGCCATCTTGCGCATCCAGGTGAGTTGGCGGCGAGCGTAATTGCGCGAGCGTTTCTTCATCCGCTCGACGTCGCCGCTCAGCAGCTCGTCGAACCCAAGCGCCTTGCGCGCCGTGCGGGAAGGGCCAGCCTCCTGCGCCCGCCGCACCTCTTGCACCGCCCCACCGGCGACGATGGCCTCGACCCGGGCCTCGATCCGCTCATACAGCTGCGCTCGGTCCATCTCGAGTCCGAAAATCGTCGTTGGGTGGCGGGTCTCGGCTGACCACAGCTCCGAATCCTCGGCCCCGGGGGGGAGCTTCACCAGCGACAGCTGGGCCAGCGCCGCCCGCATGTAGAGGCCCGTCCCCCCGACCACGATCGGGCGCCGGTCGGCCGCCAGCGCCGCGTCGACCTCGGCGTGGGCCAGCCGCATGTAGTCCCCGACGGAGAACGGCCGGCTGAGGGGGACGAAGCCGATCAGCCGGTGCTCCAGCCGCTCCTGCTCGGCGGCCGTGGGGGCTCCGGTCAGCACCCCAAGACCCTCATACACCTGCAACGCATCGCAGGAGATGGCCACCGGATCCTCGCCGCGCTGCGCCAGGGTCTCGGCCAGGGTGACGCTGACCCCGGTCTTCCCGACCCCCGTGGGGCCGAAGATCGCCAGTACCCGCGGATCGATCAAGGGGTGGGAGGCGTGGTCCCCAGCGGCCTGGCGTTCTCCCCCTGCCGGATAGCGGAGGGCCGCGGTCCTTTTGCCCGGGCAATTTGGGTCAGGGCCCCCACCCCCACACCCGCCAGGGTGGTTGAGGTTGCGGTGGTTATCTCCACCTCGACCAGGTCGCCCGGATTCCCCAGGCCATCGAAGTTGACAGCCTTGTTGTGCCGGGTGCGCCCCCGCAACCGGGTCGGGTCGGTGCGGCTGGCCCCTTCCACCAGCACCTCCATCTCCCGGCCGAGGAAGCGCTGCGAGCGCTCCCTCGCCCGCCGCTGCACAGCCTCGACCAGGAGTCCCATCCGCTCGACCTTCACCGGGTGTGGAAGCTGGCCGTCCATCGTCGCCGCCTCGGTCCCGCGCCGGGGCGAGAAGACGAAGGTGAAGGCTCCGTCGTAGCCGACCTCCTCGACCACCTCCAGCGTCTGCCTGAAGTCCGCCTCGGTCTCACCCGGGAAGCCGACGATGATGTCGGTGGTTATCGCGCAGTCGGGCACGTGCTCGCGGATCAAGGCGACGCGGTCCAGGTAGCGGCGCCGGTCATAAGTCCGCCTCATCCGCTTGAGGACCGTGCTGGAGCCCGACTGGAGCGGCAGGTGGACATGCTCGCAGAGCGAGGGCAGCTCGGCGTGGGCGCGGATCACGTCCTCCTTCATGTCCTTCGGGTGGGGGCTGGTGTAGCGGAGGCGGTCGATCCCCTCCAGCGCATCGATCCGCGTCAGCAGCTCGGCGAAGCCGACTCCACGGTCCCCCGGCAGGTCGCGCCCGTAGCTGTTGACGTTCTGGCCCAGCAGGGTCACCTCGCGCACGCCGTCGGCGGCGAGTCCCTCGGCCTCGGCGATCAGCTCATCCGGATCGCGGCTGACCTCGCGCCCGCGTGTGGAGGGAACTATGCAGTAGGCGCAAACGCAGTTGCACCCCTGGGAGATCTGCAGCCAGCCCTGGAATTGGCGTTCGCGATGAGTCGGCAGATGGCCGGAGAAGTCCTCGAACTCGAAGTACCCCTGGGCGCTCAGCGAGTCCGAGTTGAGGAACTCGGCCAGCTTGTGGATCTGACCCGGGCCGAAGGCGACGTCGACGAATGGGAAGCGCTGGAAGACCTCGTCCTTGACCGACTGGGCCCAACAGCCGCCCACCCCAACGATCCGCCGCGGGTCCTCGGACTTCAACCGCTTCGCCTCGCCGAGATGGGCGACGAAGCGGCTGTCGGCGGACTCGCGGATCGAGCAGGTGTTGAAGAGAATCAGCTCGGCACCCTCGCGCGAGCTCGCCTCCTCATAGCCCAGCGACTCGAGCATGCCCCGCATCCGCTCGGAGTCGTGGACGTTCATCTGACAGCCGAAGGTGGTGAGGTGATAGCGCCTGGGCCCGCTCATCGAGGCGAGGTTAGCGCCCCGCCGACGCTACTTAGCGGTGGAGGTTGCCGTCGAGGTGGTGGTCGTGGTGGCGCGAGGAGCGGCGCTCTCCTCTTTTTCGATTTCCTTGCCGGCCTTCTGATAAACGGCCGCCTTTTCCCTTTCCTCGTCCTTGCCGTGCAGGACGGCGAAGGTCGTCGCGCCGCCGACCAGGATCGCGAACCAGAGAATGACCAGCGGAAATGCCCGCCCCGGGAAATTCTCGGAGCGCAGTCCGAGCATGCTGACCACGATGGCCGAGACCGCGAGGGCGATCCCGAACACGAAGAAGAGGGTTTCGTAACTCATAGCGGCAGGGCGGAATCCTAGCCGCTGGCAGCGGCTCTAAGCAGCCTGCTGCTGCGGCGGCGACGGCGCCTGAGCCTCGGCGCTCTCACCGTCGATCCCGAGCTTGGCGCGCACCTTGGCTTCGATCTCGGCGGCCACCTTCGGGTTGTCGGTGAGGAACTGTTTCGCGTTGTTTCGGCCCTGGCCGAGCCTCATGTCTCCATAGGAGAAGAAGGAGCCCGACTTCTGAACCAGATCCTGCTCGATGCCGAAGTCGATCAGCCCACCCTCGCGGGAGATCCCCGTCCCGTACTCGATGTCAAACTCGGCCTGGCGGAACGGCGCCGCGACCTTGTTCTTGACGACCTTGACCCGGACCCGGTTGCCTACCGCTTCGGTCCCCTCTTTGAGGGTCTCGATGCGACGGATGTCGAGGCGCTGGGAGGCGGCGAACTTCAGCGCGCGCCCTCCGGGCTGGGTCTCTGGCGAGCCGAACTGGACCCCCACTTTTTCCCGGATCTGGTTGGTGAAGATGCAGACCGTGTTGGTCCGGTTGAGGTTCCCCGCTAGTTTGCGCATCGCCTGCGACATCAGGCGAGCCTGGAGACCGACCGTCTGGTCACCGATCTGCCCTTCGAGCTCGGCCTTCGGCGTCAGCGCGGCGACCGAGTCGATTGCAACGACGTCGACCGCCGTGGAGGCGATCAGCCGATCGGCGATCTGCAGCGCCTGCTCGCCGTAATCGGGTTGGGAAACGAGCAGCTCGTCGGTGTCGACGCCGATCGCCCGCGCATAGATCGGGTCCATCGCGTGCTCGGTGTCGATGAAGACGCAGACTCCGCCGCGAGCCTGAGCTTCGGCGATGACGTGGTAGACGAGGGTCGTCTTGCCGGAGGACTCGGGGCCAAAGATCTCCACCATTCGCCCCCTCGGCACGCCGCCGATCCCGAGCGCCAGGTCAAGCGCCAGGGAGCCGGTGGGGATCGCTTCCACCGGCAGCGCGCTGCCGCTGCCAAGGCGCATCAGGGCGCCCTCTCCGAACTCCCGTCTGACGTGGGTAACCGCGCTCTCCAGTGCCGCGTCCTTGGCCCGGGCCTCCTTCGCCGAGGCGTCTTTCAAAGTCGTTTTCTTCTCTGGCATCTCTCTCTTCACCTCACTGGCTGGAATTCGGCAAACCGTAGAGCGTGGTCCGGACGCCAGGGGGGCAAACGCGCCGGGCAGAGCGAGGAAAGGCGAGCGCCAACTTCCTTCAGCCCGGCGAGACCGACCCCCTACAGGGGCGCCTCGCCGCCGCCGAGCAAGATCCGCAGCAGGTGCATGCCGACCAGGGCCGAGCGCTCGCGCACGTCGTCGCGGCCACCGGGGATCACCGGGTCGCGCGCCAGGGCGGAGCCGCTCGCCAGCCGTGCATTCAGGCAGACGTAGCCGACCGGCTTTTGCTCACTCCCCCCGTCGGGCCCGGCGACCCCGGTGATCGAAACCGCAACGTCGGCTCCGAAGCGCTCCAGCGCGCCGATCGCCATCGCCTCGGCCACCTGCGGTGAGACCGCCCCGTGGACCTCGATCAGGCCCGGGTCGACGCCCAGCAGCCCCACCTTGGCCTCGTTCGAGTAGGCGACCACACCGCCCGCCATGTAGGAGGACGCCCCCGGACGTTCGGTGATCCGCGCCGCCAGCAGGCCACCGCTGCAGGACTCCGCCAGGCCCAAACGGTGCCCAGCCAGCCCGCGCGCCACCTGCGTATCAATCGTCTCACCGTCAAGGCTGAACAGGTGGCGTGGGTGGCGGTCTTTCAGGGCATCCCTCAGCGCCTCGGCCTCGGCCTCGGTCTGATCCCTGTAGCGAACATCGATCTCGATCTCTCCCCGGCGCAGGCAGGTGGTGATCTCCAGGCGCTCGAGGCTCGTCCCCGCGGCCTGGATCTCGCGCAGGCTCTTGGCGATCTCTGACTCCGGGATGCCGAACATCCTCAGCGTGTAGCCGTGCAGCGGCGTCGCCCGGGCAAGCGCTCCCTTCACCGGGGCGGCGGCCAGCGCCGCCGGCCACATCGGCCGCAGCTCGCGCGGCGGGCCGGGCAGGACCACCACCACACACTCTCCCGCCGCCAGCACGAGCCCCGGCGCCGTGCCGACGGGATCGAGGGCAATCGCCCCCGCGGGAACCATCGCCTGCTTGCGATTGGCGATTCGGATCGCCTCCTCGTCGACGTTGAAGCGGCGGGCGAAGCCACGCAGGATCGACGCGATCTTCTCCTCCATCTGCTGATCGAGGATCAGCTCGCGGCCGGCGAAGCGGCCGACCACCTCCGCCGTGATGTCATCGGCCGTCGGGCCCAGGCCGCCGGAGGTGACGATCAGGTCCATACCCTCGGCCGTCATGAAGCAAAGCGCGGCCTCCAGGTCGGCAGGACGGTCTCCGACGATCAGGATGTGGGCAACCTCAACCCCCAACTCCGCCAGGCGCTGGGAGAGCCACGGACCGTTGCGGTCGGCTATCCGCCCGGTCAGCACCTCCGTCCCGGTCACGACTATGCCCGCCCGGCTGACGCCCACCTCCGTCAAGGGCCCCAGCCTCCGTCCGCGGGAGCGGCAGGCGAGAGCCAGGGGGGCATTGGGTTCCTCACCCGCACGTCGGGCGTTCGCTTTCGGAGAGCTGCCCGAGCCTGCCGCTGGAGTCGATCGTGTAACCGATCGGGCTGGACGTCAGCGGGATTTTCGCCGTCTGCTCGTCGATCTTCATCGCGACCTCTCCATTGCCAAAGGCCAGGGTGAAACTACCGGAGTGGAAGGGCCCCGCCCGCGCCCCCGGGGCGAGGATCTGGCCGTCGATCAGCGGCCTGCCGGAGGCAGCCAGCAGGCAGACCCAGACTTCGGCTTTGGCGGTGAGGCCCACGGTGACGCCGCGCGGCGCACGCCCGATGGGAACCACCGCGCGGGCATGGAACGCGCCCCGCCGCCCGTGTGCGGGCAACGGGGCGATCGGGCTTCCCCCTCCGCTGGCCAGGCTGATCGCGACCAGCGCCGCGATCAGGGCGCCAACGACGATTGCCGTCCAGGCCCGGGTGGAGGGACCTCGGCCCCGACGGCGCGGCCGAGGAGTGGACCCCAGCGCGGGCTCGGGGCGCGGCTCCCGCTCGCCGTCCGGCGCCCCCTCTGCCTGATCGCGGTACTCCCCAGCCAGCCGCTCGCCGTCGAGCCCGAGGAAGGAGGCATAGGTGCGAACGAAGCTGCGGGTGTAGACACCCCCGGGCAGCACGTCCCACTCTTCGTTCTCCATCGCCCGCAGGTATCGGAGCCGGATCTTGGTCGCCGCCTCGACCTCGGAAAGGCTGATCTTGCGCCGATTGCGCGCCTCGCGGAGGGTGTTGCCAACGCCGGTGTCCATCGCTGCATTGTCCTACGGAATCACCACCCCGACGGCGGGGGCCGGTTGGGGAGGCAAATCCCGAGGGGTGGACGGAATTGCTCAGCTGACGGGGGAAGGGGTGTCCTTGTCGGACCCCTCACTCCCTCTCTCCGAGCCCAGCACCCGGGCGAGGTCCGTCTGGCCGATCAACACCTGGCGGGGCTTTGATCCCTCATAGCCGGAGATCACCCCGCGGCGCTCGAGCATGTCGATCAGCCGTCCGGCACGCGTATAGCCGACCCTGAGGCGCCGCTGGATCATCGAGACCGAGGCGGTGTCGGTCTGCACGACGAGCCGGATCGCCTCGTCCAGTAGGTCGTCGCTGTCGGGGTCGAAATCGCCCTCGGCTCCTTCCTCGGAGATCTCCTCCCTGGTCTCCAGCAGCTCAGTCTCGAATTCCGGTTCGCCCTGTTTGGCCCAGTGCCTGGTGATCCGCGCGATCTCCTCCTCGGTGATGAACGCCCCCTGGACCCGTTGCAGCTTGGAGCTCCCCGCGCCGCGGAAGAGCATGTCGCCCTGGCCCAGCAGAGCCTCCGCCCCACCCTGGTCGAGAATCACCCGCGAGTCGGTCTGAGATGAAACGGCGAAGGCGATACGAGCCGGGATGTTCACCTTGATCGTGCCGGTGATGATGTCGGTCGAGGGCCTCTGGGTGGCCAGCACCAGATGGATGCCGGTCGCCCGGGACTTCTGGGCCAGGCGGATGATCGAATCCTCGACCTCGGCCGGGGCGACCATCATCAGGTCGGCAAGCTCGTCGATCACGCAGAGGATGTGGGGAAGCGGCGCCTCGCCGGCCTTGGCCCGAGCACGATTCAACTCGCCGAGGTTGCGGCAGCGCGCGGCTCCCATGATTCCGTAGCGGCTCTCCATCTCGCCGATCAGGTTGGCGAGGACGTTGGCGGCGAGGCGCGGCGAGGTGACCACCGGTGTGAGCAGGTGGGGGATGTTCTCGTAGTGGTTCAGCTCGACCTGCTTGGGGTCGACCAGCACCAGACGCACCTCGTTGGGAGAGGCCTGCATCAGGATCGAGGCGAGGATCGCGTTGACGCAGCCCGACTTGCCCGAGCCGGTGGTCCCGGCGACCAGCACGTGCGGCATCTTCGCCAGGTCCGTCCAGACCGCGTTGCCGTCGATCCCCTTGCCGAGCCAGGCGACAAGGGGAGAGGTCTTCTCCGGACGCCCCGCATAGATGTCGCCGAGGCGGACGATGCGCCGCCGCGTATTCGGCACCTCGACCCCAACCGCCTGCTTGCCCGGGATCGGGGCGAGGATGCGGATGTCGGTGGAGGCCAGCGCGTAGGCCAGGTCGTTGGTCAGCTCGGTGACTTTCTTCACCTTGATGCCCGGCGCGAGGCGGAGCTCGTAACGGGAGACGTGGGGGCCGCTGACGACGCCGACGATCCTCGCCTCGACCCCGAAGTGGCCCAGCGTCTCGACCAGCTTGCGTCCGATCACGTCATGGTCGCGCGGGTCGGGCCCCTTGTCGCCCTTGCTCCTCTCCAGCACCTTGGCGGCCGGCGGCCGGTAGTCGATCTCATCCGAGGTGGTGACGCCCCGCCGCTGCCCCATTGGGGTGAGGGAGGCCTGGCGTGAGAGCGCGTCGGAGCCGACACCAAGGCCCTCCTCGCCCTGGACCTCAGCCTGGATAAGTTCGGCGTCAAAATCGTGGCCCGTCGCCTCGGGCAGCGGCTGATCGGGCTCCTGGGCCTGATCCTCGACAAGCGCGACGGTCGGCTCGAAGTCCTCCTCCTCCTCGGGGTAGGTGCTCATCACATCGGTCGCCCCAGCCGCGGTCTCGAAGGTCGAGGTCTTTGCCTCCCGCCGATCTTCTCGGCCCTTGACCACGGTCTGCGCCACATCGCGACTACCGAGAAAGACCCGTCGAGTTCCGCGCCCGAGTCCGCGGAAAACCGCCGAGATCGAGGCTCCGGTGACCAGCACTCCCCCGACCACCAGGATCAGGACGGTGACGATCCGAGCGCCGACCCTTCCCAGCAGGTAGGTCAGAGCGGTTTCCACTCCATAGCCAACCTTCCCTCCGCTCCAACCAAAGAAGAGGACGAAGACCAGGTAGACGCCAGCTGCGATCAGGAAGAGGCCGATTAGATCCAGGTGTCGCTGCTCCAACCCGCGGCGCAGATGAGGCTTGGGAATATGAGCCCGAGCTTTGGCCCTGGATCGGCGCGCTGGCGCACGCCGCTTTTTGCGCACGAACATTGCCGCAACTTCGACGCCTGGGGCTGCTCACCTGCGCATCGCGCTGTGCCCGATCGCCGCAGCGCTCTAAATTCGGGCTAAAACCACCCAGAAGCGGCTTAAGACGCGGCTAACATCAGCGTATGCTGACCAACAGCGAGCCTTCCAGCGGCCGCGTCCTCGTTGTCGAGGACGACACCGACATCGCCGACGTCCTGCGTCGATCGCTGCGCAACGAGGGCTACGAGGTACGGACCTCGGCCGACGGCGTCGAGGCCCTCGACGTTGCCGCCGGCTTCGTCCCCGACCTCGTCGTCCTCGATCTCGGTCTCCCCCGCCTGGACGGTGTCGAGGTCTGCAAGCAGCTGCGGGCGGAAGGCGACGTGCCGATCCTGGTGCTGACCGCCCGGGCCGAGACCGAGGACCGCGTCATCGGCCTCGACAGCGGTGCCGACGACTACCTGGTTAAGCCCTTCGAGCGCCAGGAGCTGCTCGCCCGGATCCGGGCTCTGTTGCGGCGCCGGCCACCGCGCGGCGCCGCTTCGCTTACCGTCGGCGACCTGCAGCTCAACCCCGACACGCGCGAGGTGTGGCGCGGTGAGCGCGAGATCGAGCTGACCAACCGAGAGTTCGAGCTGCTCGAGTACCTGATGCGCAACCAGCGCCTGGTGGTCTCGCGCGAGCGTCTGCTCGACGAGGTCTGGGGATATGACCCAATGGCGGCGACGAACACGATCGACGTCTTCATCTCCAACCTGCGGCGAAAGCTGGAGGCGGGAGGCGAGTCGCGCCTGCTCCACACCAAGCGCGGAGCCGGCTACGTGCTGAAGGAGTAGGCGTGAAGTTGAGCCCCATCCGGGGCACCGGCCCTCGCAGCCGCTGGCGCCCGGGCAACTGGCCGGTGCGCTGGCGCCTGGCCGCCGCCTCGGCCGGGCTGACCCTGGCGATCCTGGTCGTCTTCGCCGCCGTGATCGGCAACCTGGCCACCGAACGGGTGCGCAACGACTTCAATCACGAGCTGCGAAGCACCGCCTCGACCCTGGCCTCCAACACCAGGATCGTCGAATACGAAGACGGCACCCCACTGGTCGAAAGCCCTCTCCTACACAACTACTCGCTGCCCGACGGCGCGATCACCAGGGTGCTCGGTCGCAACGGCGAAGTCCTGGCGCCTACCCTGACACCCCACTCCGTCGAACTGGGACCGGTGAGTTCGGAAATCGTGGAAAGAGGCTCGCTGCGGGTCGCGGCGGCGGCCGTGCTCAACTCCAGCGGAACGGTCGTGGGATACGTCCAATACGGGCGCAGCGAGGAGCAGATCGATTCCACCGTAAACCGACTCTGGCTGCTGATTGTCGCTGGGGTACTCGGTGGCACGCTGCTGGCCTGCCTCTCCGGCCTGGCGATCGCCAGCCGGGCAATGAGCCCGATCGCCTCGCTGACCGCCACCGCCCGCAAGATCGCCGACACCCGCGATCCATCTCGCAGCATGCCCCAGCCGCGCGCCGACGACGAGATCGCGGAACTGGCGCGCACCCTGGACACCATGCTTCGCTCGCTCGACGCGGCGCGGGCCGAGCGCGAGAGCGCGATGCAAAAGCAGCGCGAGTTCGTCGCCGATGCATCGCATGAGCTGCGCACGCCGCTGACCAGCGTCCTTGCCAACCTCGAGCTGCTGCAGACCTCGCTCCGGTCGCCTGGCCAGGCCGAAGATCGCGAGATGATCGACTCGGCGCTGCGCTCCTCGCGGCGCATGAGCCGTCTGGTCGGCGACCTGCTGCTGCTCGCCCGCGCCGATGCCGGGCGCACCGGCGAGCGCCGGCGCTGCGACTTCGCCGAGATCGCCGGCAACGCCGCGGTGGAGGTCGCGCCGGTGATGGGAGCGCGCGATCTGAGCGTCGACAACGACCACCCGATCTTCGTCGAGGGCAATCCGGACGAGTTGCACCGGATGATCGTCAACCTGCTCGACAACGCTTCCAATCACACCCCGCCGGGCGCGCGCATCGAGCTGCGCCTTCGCTCCAGCGAGGACTCCGCCGTGCTCGAAGTCTCCGACGACGGGCCGGGGATCCCGCCCGGGCAGCGCCAGCAGGTCTTCGATCGCTTCGTCCGAGGCGCCGGCCCAGCCGACGTCGCCACCGGGCCGGGCACCGGCCTGGGCCTGGCCATCGTCCGCGCCGTCGCCCACTCCCACGGTGGCGAGGTCGAGGCCACGGAATCGGAGTCAGGGGGCGCCCTTTTCTCGGTCCGCCTGCCGCTGACTGAGTCTGAGCCCGCGATTACCAGGACTTTAGAGCCGCTTTAACGCCCCCTCCTAACTTCCCCCGCGGACGAGACACACGGGCCCGCCGGGGATCTCCCCAACACCACCCCGGCGGGCTCAACTTGCCGCCGGGCTCTCCCCTCCCTTTGAGCCCGGCGGCTTTTTTCTGCTCAAACCTCGACGATCACCGGTAGGACCATGGGGCGGCGGCGCAGCTTGGCGTAGACGAACTTGCCGACGGCCTCGTGCAGGTCTTCCCGGATCAGCGACAGCTCCCGCGTGCCGGCCTCGGCCGCGTCCTCGAGCGAGTCTTCGATCACGTCGCGCAGCTCTTCGACCAGGGCATCGACCTCGTCGAGGAAGGCGACGCCGCGGAAGATCACCTCCGGGTCGGCGACGACGCTGCCATCGTCGGAGGAGATCGTGGCAACGACGATGAAGATCCCGTCAGCCGAGATCTCTCGCCGGTCGCGCAGGGCGACGTCGTCGGGGTCGCCGATGTCGAGGCCGTCGACGAAGATCGTCCCGGCGTGGACGTCCTCGCCGAACCGCGCTCCCGTCTCGTCGATCTCCAGCGGCAGCCCGTTGCGGCCCTGGAATACGTCCTCGGGGGCAATCCCAACGGAGTGCGCAAGCTCGGCGTGAAGGCGCAGCCGCTTGTGGTCACCGTGCACCGGCAGCACGTAGCGCGGTTTGGTCAGGTTGAGCATCAGCTTCAGCTCCTCCTGCCAGCCGTGGCCCGAGGCGTGGATCGGCGCGTCCCTGGCGGTCACCACCGTGGCACCGATCGCATAGATCCGGTCGATCGTCTCGTTCACTGCCCGCTCGTTGCCGGGGACCGGAGTAGCCGAGAAGACGACCGTGTCGCCGGAGTGCAGCTCCACGTCGCGGTGGTCGTTGTTCGCCATCCGCCGCAGGGCGGAGAGCGGCTCACCCTGACTGCCGGTGGAGATCACGACCACCTTCTCATCGGGGAAGCTCTCAATCTCCCGCGGCTGGATGAAGAGCCCCGAAGGCGCCTCGGCCATTCCCAGGTTGGAGGCGATGTTGAAGTTCTTGCGCATCGAGCGACCGACCAGGGCCACCCGCCGGTCCAGCTTCACCGCCGCGTCGATCACCTGCTGCACGCGGTGGATGTTGGAGGCAAATGAGGTGACGACTATGCGCCCCTCGCAGGAGGAGAACGTCTCGAGCAAGGCCGGGCCGACACTCGACTCAGACGGGGCGATCCCCGGTCGGTCGGCGTTGGTCGAGTCGCCGCAGAGCAGCAGCAGGCCGTCGCGGCCGACCTCGGCCAGGCGGGAGATGTCCGCCGGGTGCCCGTCGACCGGGGTCTGGTCGAACTTGTAGTCGCCGGTCATCAGGACCGATCCCAGCTCGGTGCTCAGCAGCACCGCGCGCATATCGGGAATCGAGTGGGAGAGGTGGATCAGCTCCAGGCCGAAGGGCCCGAGCTGAACCCTCTTCCCCGCCGGCAGCTCCTCCAGCGGCGCGTCGGAGAGCTTGTGCTCGTCCAGCTTGGAGCGCACCATGGCGATCGTCAGCAGGCCGCCGTAGATAACCGGTGGCGCGCCGATCTCGCGCAGTACGTAGGGCAGCGCTCCGACGTGATCCTCGTGCCCGTGGGTCAGGACGATCGCCTCGATGTCGCCGGCGCGGTCGCGCAGGTAGGAGAAATCGGGCAGGACCAGGTCGATCCCCGGCATCTCGGCCGTCGGGAACATCAGCCCGGTATCGACCACGACGATTCGCCCGTCGTACTCGATCACGGTCATATTCTTGCCCACCTCGCCCAGGCCACCGAGGGGGAGCACGCTGAGCTTCTTGCCTGCCACTAGGGGTTCACCTTCGTCTCCTCGGGGCCTAGGTGGTTGCCCGGACGCCGGCGCTCTCCAGCGCCGTCCTCACTGTCGCCCGTTGCTCGGCGTCGGCGCCGACCAGCGGCAGCCGCAGGCGCCCCGAGGGGATCAGGCCGATCATCTCCAGCGCCGCCTTGACCGGGATCGGGTTTGTGGTGACCGCCAGCGCCTCATACAGCGGCCGCAGGTCGGCGTCGATCTCCCTCGCCCGCTCCAGGTTCCCGCCCTGGGCCGCATCCCACATCTCGCGCATCCGCTCGCCGACGAGGTGGGAGGCGACCAGCACCCCGCCGGCGCCGCCCATCTCCAGCATCGCCAGAAACGCGTCGTCGTTGCCGCTGAGCACCGCCAGCCCCTCGATCGGTTCCAGCTCGGCGTCATTGGATTGCTTCACCGCGACCACGTTCTCGATCGAGGAGAGCTCGCGCAGGAGGTCCGGGGCCATGTTGATCACCACCCGGGAGGGGATGTTGTAGAGGATCATCGGCAGCTCCGGAGCCGCTTCGGCAACCGCCTCGAAATGGGCGCGCAGCCCCGCCTCATTCGGCTTGTTGTAGTAGGGCGCAACAACCAGGGCCGCGTCGGCGCCGGCGTCCGCCGCCGCCCTGGTCAGCTGGCGCGAGTGGCGGGTGTCGTTGGTGCCGGTGCCACAGATCACCGTCGCCGCGGCGCCGATCTCCGCCACGACCGCCCGCAGCAGCGAGATCTGCTCCTCGTCGCTGAGCGTCGCAGCCTCACCGGTGGAACCGGCCACCACCACCCCGTGTGAGCCGTGCTCGATCAGGCCGGCGGCGAGCCGCCGCGCCGCCCCCTCATCGACTCCCCCGCCCTCGTCGAAGGGCGTAGCCATCGCTGTGATCACACCTTGAATTGCCGTCACCGAAGCCAGGGTATCCGCTCCATGGGCCTAGAGCAGGGTCTCCAGACCGAGCGTGAAGCGGTCGGGGAGGGTGGAGACCTTGCGCACCGCGAGCAGCACCCCGGGCATGAAGGAGCGGCGGTCGATCGAGTCGTGGCGGAGTGAGAGGGTCTGGCCCTCGCCCCCGAAGATCACCTCCTGGTGGGCGAGTAGGCCCGGAAGGCGAATCGAGTGGATCGGCTCGTGGACGTTTGCTCCGGCGGCCCGCAGCAGCTCCGCGGTGCGCTTCGCCGTGCCCGAGGGGGCGTCGAGCTTGCCCTCGTGATGCAGCTCGACAATCTCGCACTCGGGCATGTGGGGGGCGATCCGCTGTGCCGCCTGCATCAGCAGCACCGCACCGATGGCGAAGTTGGGGGCGATGAAACAGTTGGCGGCGCCCGACTCGGCGGCCTGGCGGGCGGCCCCGAGGTCAAAGCCGGTCGTCCCGACCACGACGTGGACGCCGGCGGCCAGGCTGGCGCGCAGGTTGGCGAGGGCCACCTCGGGCGCGGTGAAGTCGACGAGGACGTCGGCCCCGCCCAGCACCTCCCCCAGCTCGACCCCGAGCGCGGGGTCGGCCCTGCCGGCGAGGGTCAGATCCGCCGCGGCCCCAACCGCCTCACAGACCGCCTGGCCCATCCGCCCGGCGGCACCTGCGACCCCAACCCGGGTCACCGGCCGCCGCCCTCAAGTGCCACAGCGAGTCCCAATCCAGATCCGATTCCCCTGCGGGCTCGGGGCGAAATCCTCATGCGGCCAGGAGAGCCTCGCTCACGGGGGCCAGGGCGTCGCGGAAGCGGCTCTCCGCCTGCCCGACGCAGGCGGCCGAGAGACGCTCGGGGCCGTAGAGCTCAAGGGCCAGAGCACTCAGATCGTCCACCGTCACCGCGTCCACCTTGGCCAGCATCTCGTCCAGGCTGTCGATCGGCAGGCCGAAGAGGGTGGCACGCGAGATCCGCGTCATCCGCGCCCCGGTCGACTCGGAGGAGAGCACGATGCGGCCCTTGACGCTCTCCTTGGCCCGGGCGAGCTCCTCCGCCGAGACCGCCTCGCGGCGCAGCCGCTCCAGCTCGGCGCCGATGATCGCGCAGGCCTCCTCCACGTTGTCCTCGCGCGTGCCGACGTAGGTCGCGACCAAACCCGAGTCGGTGTACTGCTCGTTGTAGGAGCCGACCGAGTAGGCCAGCCCACGCTTCTCACGCACCTCGCGAAAGAGGCGGGAGGAGGTTGAACCGCCGAAGATCGAGTCAAGGACGGTGAGCGCGTAGCGCCGCTCGTCGTCTCGCCGCAGGCCGGGCGCGCCAAAGCAGATGTGGTACTGCTCGGTGTCCTTCTCGTGGAAGCGCAGGCGGGCGGCGCTATCGACGCCGAGCGCCGGCGCGGCACCGTCACCTCCCTCTGGCGGGGCGATGAGGCGGCGCGCCAGCTCGGCGATCCGCTCGTGATCCAGGTGGCCGGCCGCCCCGACGACGATGTCGCCACCGGTGTAGCGAGCGCGGTGGTAGGCCTCGATCTCGGGCACCGGGATCGAGGCGATCACCTCCGCTTCACCCAGCACCCGCCGGCCGAGCGGGTGCCCGCCGAAGACGGCGTCGGCGAGGAAGTCGTGGACGCGGTCCTGCGGTTCGTCCTCATACATCGCGATCTCCTCCAGCACGACCTCACGCTCAGAGTCGATCTCGGGGTAGGTGGGGGCCAGCAACATTTCGGCCAGCAGGTCGAAAACCTCCTCGGTGTGCTCGTCGAGGAAGCGGGCGTGCAGTTGGGTGGTCTCCTTGCCGGTCGCCGCGTTGACCGAGGCTCCGAGCCCGTCGAAGCGCTCCGAGATCTCGATCGCCGAGAACCTCGCGGTTCCCTTGAACAGCAGGTGCTCGAGGAAGTGCGAGACCCCCGCCTGAGCGGTGCTCTCGTCACGTGAACCGGTTCGCACCCAGAGCCCGAGCGCCACGGAGCGCACCGAGGGAACCTCCTCGGTGATGACCCGGACGCCCGAGCCCAGCTCGGTGAGGCGTGGCTGGCTCAATGCCTAGTGGCGCTCGCGCTCGCGCCGACGGCCGCCGCGATCGCCGCCGTTACGACGCGGGCCTCCGTCGCCGGAGCCGATCGCCGCCAGTTCCTCCGGCGATTTGCCCATCACCGACGGGTCCTCGGTAAGGCGCAGGCCGATCCGGCCCCGCTCCTTGTCGACCTCGACCACGGTGACGTCTATCTCGTCGCCCGCCTTGAGCACGTCGTCGACCGAATCGACCCGCTCGCCCGGTTTCACGTTGGAGATGTGAAGCAGGCCATCGGTGCCCTTGACCAGCTCGACGAAGGCGCCGAAGGTCGTCGTCTTGACCACCTTGGCGGCGTCGTAGCGATCGCCGAGCTCGGCCTCCTTGGTCATCGACTCGATGCGGGCCACGCAGGCCTCGACCAGTTCACCGGTCGGCGCGTAGATCCGCACCGTGCCGTCATCCTCGACGTCGATCTCGGCTTCAAACTCCTCGCAGAGCCCGCGGATCGTTTCGCCGCCTTTGCCGATCACGGCTCCGATCTTCTCGGGGTCGATCTTGATCGACTCGATCGCCGGCGCGTGGGGAGAGAGCTTCTCCCGCGGCCCATCGATCGCCTCCGCCATCTTGTCCAGGATGAAGAGCCGCCCCTTTTTCGCCTGTTCCAGCGCGTCGGTGAGGATCTCGAAGGTGACGCCGGTGATCTTGATGTCCATCTGCAGGGCGGTGATCCCGTCCGCGGTGCCGGCGACCTTGAAGTCCATGTCGCCGAGGTGGTCCTCGACGCCGGCGATGTCGGTGAGGACGATGTAGTCCTCGCCCTCCTTGATCAGGCCCATCGCCACCCCGGCGACCGGGGCGCTGACCGGGACACCGGCGGCCTGGAGGGCCATCGAGGAGGCGCAGACCGACCCCATCGAAGAGGAGCCGTTGGACTCCAGCGTCTCTGAGACCACCCGGATCACATAGGGGAAATCTTCTTCGCCGGGGATCGTTGCGCTCAGGGCCCGCTCGGCGAGGGCGCCGTGGCCGATGTCGCGCCGCTTCGGCCCCCGCATGAAGCCCGCCTCCCCAACCGAGAAGGGCGGGAAGTTGTAGTGATGCCAGAACCGTTTCGTGGTCTGCAGCCCGAGCGTGTCCAGGCGCATGTCCATCCGCGTCGTACCCAGCGCCACGCTGGAGAGGATCTGCGTCTCGCCTCGGGTGAAAAGGCCCGAGCCGTGCACCCTGGGGGCGATGTCGACCTCACACTCGATCGGTCGGATCTCGTCCTGGCCGCGGCCGTCGGGGCGCTTCTTGTCCACCGCGATCGCCTTGCGGATCGTGTCCTTCTCGATCTGGTCGAAGGCGGCGACGACCTCGGACTTGCGCGCGGGGCGCTCCTCGGCCTCACCGGACTCCGGCGTGTACTTGGCGACGACCTCGTCCTTGACCCGGTCGATCGCCTCGTAGCGCTCGAGCTTGCCCTCCGTGGCGATCGCCTCGACCAGGGCGGGGCCGTGCGAGGCGCCGATCTCGCCGATCAGTCCCTCGTCGATGCTCGGGGCCTCGACCTCCAGCTTCTGCTTGCCGGCCTTGCCCTGGAGCTCGTCCATCGCGGCGCAGAGCTTCTTGATCTCGCCGTGGGCGATGTCCAGCGCGTCGAGGATCTCCTGCTCGGTGACCCCGCTGGCGCCTGCCTCGACCATCAGGATCGCCTCGTCGGTGCCGGCGACGATCAGGTCCAGGTCGAGGTCATCGAGGCTCTCCTCCGGCGGGTTGATGATGAAGTCGCCATCGAGCTTGCCGATCCGTACCGCGCCGACGTGGGCGGCGACGGGCACCGGTGAGATCGCCAGCGCCGCGGAGGCGCCGTTCATCGCCAAGATGTCGTAGGGGTGGACGTGGTCCACCGAGAGCGGGATCGCGACCAGCTGGGTCTCGAAGTGCCAGCCCTTGGGGAAGAGGGGTCGGATCGGCCGGTCGATCATCCGCGCGGTCAGAGTCGCCTTTTCGCCGGAGCGTCCCTCGCGGCGGAAGAACGAGCCGGGGATCTTGCCCGCGGCGTACATCCGCTCCTCGACGTCGACGGTGAGGGGCAGGAAGTCCACGTCTCGCAGGCTGCCCATGGTCGCCGTGCAGAGGACCATTGTGTCGCCCGCGCTGACGACGACCGCTCCGCTCGCCTGCTTGGCGAGCTTGCCCGTCTCGAAGGAAATCTGGCTCTCGCCGATCTCCACCGAGACGCGGCTAATGTCAAACATGCTCATCTATGTCGTACCTCCGGCCGCCCGGTTGGCGGCCCCTTGCGTTTCAGAACTCTCGTTCTCTGTCCCGAGGGAGACTACAGACCGGGGGATCGTGCGTCGCTCAGCGGCGCAGGCCGAGCTCGGCGACGAGGGAGCGGTAGCGCTCGAGGTCGTTGCGTTCGAGATAACGCAGCATGCGACGCCGCTTGCCGACCAGCATCAGCAGGCCGCGGCGCGAGTGGTGATCTTTGCCGTGCTCGCGCAGATGCCCGGTGAGGTCGTTGATCCGCTCGGTCAGGAGGGCGACCTGAACCTCGGCCGAACCGGTGTCCCCAGTGGAGCGCCCGTACTTGCCGATCAGCTCGGATTTCTGTTCTTTGGTCAGGCTCATTGCGGGCCGGTGAAGCTAGCACAGACCCGCTCTGCATCCCGGACGTCGGCCCGCATCTGGGCGATCAGCTCCTCGATTCCGGCGAAACGCTTCTCGCCGCGCAGGCGTTGGACGAAGGCGACCCGCAGGGTCCTCCCGTAGAGGTCCTCGTCGCGGTCGATCAGATAGGTCTCGATCAGCACCCCCCGGCCGGTCTCGAAGGTCGGCCGCACGCCGACGTTGACCGCCGCCGGCACGCCGTCGGCGAAGGCCGCGTAGACGCCGTGCCCGGGGATCGCCAGGCGGTCGTCGGGAACGATGTTGGCGGTCGGGAATCCCAGCTCCCGGCCTCGCTGGTCGCCGCTGACCACGGTCCCCTCGACCATGAAGGGAGCCCCCAGACAGCGCCTCGCTCCCTCCATGTCACCCGCGGCGATCAGCGCCCGGATCCGGGTCGAGGACACCGTTTCACCCTCGATCTCGACCAGCGGCACCACCCTGGTCTGGAACTCACGGCGCGCGGCGAGCATCGCGGGATCGCCCTGCGCCCTGGCGCCGAAGCGGAAGTTCTCGCCGACCGAGACCCGCACGGCACCCAGGCGCTCGATCAACACCTCCTCGATGAAGTCCTGGGCCGAACGGGCGGCGAACTCGCGGTCAAAGGGTATGACCACCAGCTGGCGCACACCCAGTCCCTCGATCACGTCGCGCTTCACCGCAAAGGGCATGATCAGCTTCGGCAGCGCGGCCGGATGCAGCACCTCCAGCGGGTGGGGGTCAAAGGTGAGCACCGTGTCGGCGCCCTCGATCACCGCCTGGTGACCGACGTGGACGCCGTCAAAGGTGCCGATCGCGACGTGGCGGGGTCGCGGCTCTGCCTCCGGCAGCCGGGTCACCTCGATGCTGGCCATCATCTGCCCCGCTCCGCTCCGGGCGCCGAGAGGCGCAATTGGATCGCCGGCCGCTCGGCGCTCATCGAAGCGCAGCCTCGGGAACCAGCTCGGCGACCCGCTCCAGGCCAAGTGACCGGCCGGCGTCCTCGACCCTGAAGGGCCCGATCGCGGTGCGCCGCAGGGCCGAGCAGTAGGCGTCCCCCAGGGTCTCGATCAGGGTCCGCACGTAGGTGCCGGAGGAGCATTCGACCTCATAGGTCGCGCTGGTGGAATCGCTGGCCAGCAGCGTCGCCCTGTGGACCTCGACATCGCGCGCCGGGGTCTTGACCGTCTCGCCACGATGCGCCTTGCGGTAGAGCCGCTCGCCTCCGACCCTGACCGCCGAGGTCATCGGCACGCGCTGGCGCACCGTACCGGTGGGCAGCCGCAGGGACTCCGGCAGGCGCCCGGTTTCGCTCAGCTCGCCCTCGGGGTCGCCGGTGCTGGAGCGCCAGCCGAGGCAAGCCGTGGCCAGGTAGGTCTTGGGCAGTGCGGTCAGGTGTCGCTGCAGTTTCGTCGCCCGGCCGAGCAGCACCAGCAGCAGGCCGGTGGCGAACGGATCGAGCGTACCCGCGTGGCCCGCCCTGCAACCGCGCTCCCGTCGCACTCGCTCGACCATGTCATGCGAGGTTATCCCCGCCGGCTTGTCGCAGAGCAGGACGGCTGCCTGGGCCTCGCCGCCGACCACCCTCAGACACCGAGCTGAGCCGTCACCTCGCGAGAGAGGAAGGTGACCAGCTCGCCCAGATCGAGGTTGGTCGAGAAGCCGGCGGCGCGCTTGTGGCCTCCGCCGCCGCTTCTGCGCGCGATCACCGAAACATCGACGTCACCCTCACTGGAGCGCAGGCTGACCTTGCGCGCCGCCCTGCCACGGTCGCCGAGGTCACGGATCACAGCCGCCACCTTGGCGCCCTCGATCGAGCGCAGGTGATCGACGATCCCCTCGCTCATCTCCTCGCCGGCGCCGGTCGCCTCGTAATCGGCGGCGGTGATGTAGGTGAGGACCAGCAGGCCGCCGCAGTGGCGCTGGATCCGGTCCAGGGCGCGGGACACCAGCCGCAGCTTCTCCAACGGGACGTGCTCGTAGAGGCGGCGATAGGTGTCATCGACATCGACTCCGGCTTCGATCAGGTCGGCTGCGATCCGGTGGGTCCGGGCATCGGTGTTCTCATACATGAACTTGCCGGTGTCGGTGACCAGACCGACGTAGAGCGCCGAGGCCATCTCCGGGGTGATCTGTGCGCCGAGCAGGACCGCCAGCTGGTAGACGATCTCGGCGGTGCAAGAGGCCTCGGTCTCGACCAAGTTCAGGTCGCCGAATCGGGTGTTGTCGTGGTGGTGGTCGATGTTGATCACCTGATTGACGCCGGGGCTGAGGAAGTCCAGCGGCATCCGGTCGATGTTGCCGCAGTCAAGGAAGACGACCGCGCGGACCGCGATGTCGGCGGGTGGCTCGTGAAAGACCTCCTCCAGAGGGAGGAAGCGGTACTCGATCGGAAGCGGAAACTCCTTCGCCGCCATGAACATCACCGAGTCCTTGCCCAGCTGGGTGAGCAGGTGGTGCATGCCCAGCAGCGAGCCGAGTGCATCGCCGTCGGGACCCTCGTGGGCGGTGAGCAGGAAGCGGTCGCGCGAACGCAGTTCGGCGGCGACCAGCTCGATGTCGGTAGCCGCCAGGTCGACCGGCTCCCGGCTCATAGGCCCTCCTCCAGCAGGCGCGAGATCCGCACGCCCTGCGCGATCGTCTCGTCGTAGTGAAAGGAGATCGTCGGAGTCCGCTTCATCCGCGTCTCGGCGGCGATCCTCGACTGGAGCACGCCGCGGGAGGAGCGCAGCCCGCTCAAACTCGCATCCCGCTCTTCCTCGCTGCCGAGCACGCTGACGTACACCTTGGCGGTGCGCAAATCAGGGCTGGTCTCGACCGATGTCACGGTGACGAAGCCGATGCGGGGATCGCTCAACTCACTGCCGATCGCCGCGCCGACGACCTCGCGAAGCACCTCGTTGATGCGCCGCATGCGAGCGGTGGCCATCCTACTCCAGGGTCTGCTCGACCTGTTTCGTCTGGAAGAACTCGAGCACATCGCCCTCCTTGACGTCAGCGTAGCCGTCGAGGACGACGCCGCACTCCTGGCCGGCCTCGACCTCCGCCACGTTGTCTTTGAAGCGGCGCAGCGAGCCGAGCTTGCCGGTCCAGACCACCGTGCCTTCGCGCACCAGACGCACGCTGGCCTCGCGGCTGGCTCTGCCCTCGGTCACCAGGCAGCCGGCGATGCGGCCGACCTTGGAGGCCTTGAAGGTCTGTTTGACCTCGGCCTCGCCGACCGCCTCCTCCACCTCGACCGCCTCCAGCAGCCCCTCCATCGCGTTGCGCAGGTCCTCGGTGATTTTGTAGATGATCGAGTAGGTGCGAACGTCGACCCCCTCCCGCACGGCGGCGCGGCGGGCATCGGCCAGGGGACGGACGTTGAAGCCGATGATGATCGCGTTGGAGGCGGAGGCGAGCATCACGTCTGACTCGTTTATCCCACCGGTCTGGGAGTGGATCACGTTGATCGCCACCTGCTCCTGCGGGACCTTGGCGATCTCGTCCTGCAGCGCCTCCAGCGAGCCGGCGACGTCGGCCTTGAGGACCAGGTTGAGCTCCTTGATCTCCCCCTCCTGGGCGCGGGCGAAGACCTCCTCCAGGCTGACCTTGCGTGCCTGGCGGCGAGCCAGCGCCTCGGTCTTCAGCCGGTTGGCGCGCTCCTGGGCGAGCTGGCGGGCGCGGCGGTCGTTCTCCACCGCCTGGACGAACTCGCCCGCCTCGCCGACCCCGTCGAAGCCCAGAACCTCGACCGGCATCCCCGGCCCGGCGCTCTCCACCCGCTCGCCGGTGAAATCCTGCATCGCCCGCACCCTGCCCCAGCGCGAGCCGGCGACCAGCGCGTCGCCAACCCTCAGCGTGCCGCGCTGGACCAGGACGGTGACCACCGGACCGCGGCCCGGGTCGAGCTGAGACTCGATCACCGTGCCCGAGGCGGGAGCATCGGGGTTGGCCCCCAATTCCTCAAGCTCGGTGACCAGCAGGATCATGTCCAACAGGTTGTCCAGGCCCTCGTGGGTCTTGGCCGATACGTCGCAGTAGACGGTCTCCCCACCCCAAGCCTCCGGCGTGAGGCCGTCAGCGGCCAGGTCGTTGCGGATCCGGTCGGGCTGAGCGCCCTCCTTGTCGATCTTGTTCACCGCGATCAGCATCGGCACGTCCGCGGCGCGGGCGTGGTCGATTGCCTCTTTGGTCTGCGGCATCACCCCGTCGTCGGCGGCGACGACGACGACGGCGACGTCGGTGACCTTGGCGCCGCGGGCGCGCATTGCGGTGAAGGCGGCGTGGCCAGGAGTGTCGAGGAAGGTGATCGTCCTCTCGCCGTGGTGCACCTGGTAGGCGCCGATGTGCTGGGTGATCCCGCCCGCCTCCCCCGCCGCGACCTCGGTCTCACGGATCGCATCCAGCAGAGAGGTCTTGCCATGGTCGACGTGGCCCATGATCGTCACCACCGGCGGCCGGTCGGCGAGATCCTCCTCGGCGTCGGTGAAGGTCGGGGCCTCGGGCTCCTCGTCGGCCGCGGTGACGATCTCCACCTTGCGGTCGTACTCATCGGCGATCACCCTGATCGAGTCGTCGGTCAGGGTCTGGGTGAGTGTCGCCATCTCCCCCATCGTCATCAGCTTCTTGATCACTTCGGCCGGGGCGAGGCCGAGCGACTCGGCGACCTCGCGCACGGTCGCACCGGAGTTGACCTTGGTCGCCTCGGGCTCAAACGGGGTATCGGATTGGGGCGGTGGCTCCTCCAGCAACGGCCGGCGCCGCCTTCCCCCCCTTCGCCGCGGCGGCCGCTGCGGTGGCGGCCCGCCCATCTGGTCGCGCCTGGCGGCCTGGGAATCGATCACGACCCGCCGTTTTTTCGGCCCGGCGCCACTCCCGGCCGGAGCGCTGGCCGCTTTTTGGGCCGGCCGCACGGGCTTGGTCGAGGTTTTCGACTCGGCGCCGGCCCTGCTCGGGGCCTCCTTGGTCGCGGTGGCGCTGCCGCCATCCACGCCGGCGGCCGCGATGGCCCTCAGGGCATCGGCCTCCTCGACGCTGGAAGCAGCGGCCTTGGCCTCCACCCCGGAGGCCTTCAGGGCAGCGAGAAGCTCTTTGCTGGTGATCCCTCGCGCTTTGGCGATCTCGTGAACCCGCTTCTTTGCCACTAGGACTGCTCGGCCTCCTCGACGACCGGTTGCGGCGACTCGGCCCCAGGGTTCTCTACCTGCGCCTGGAGCACCTCGGCAGCATCCTCGCCGGGGCCCTCGCTGCGATCCGCGGGCTGATCGATCGCTGCGGCGGGGAGCGGCGGGGACTCCGTCCCCAACGCCTCCTCCCCCTCGGCGAGGGGATCGGCGGCGGCAGGGTCTGAGTTCTCCTGCGCAGCGACCTCGGCCTGCACCGTCTCGACAAACTCCTTCTCCGCTCGGGCGACAATCTCTGCCACCTGGCCTTCCTCGGCATCGGGGTCGGCGAGGATCGCGACCTCGGCCACGGCCAGCGGCGTCAGGACCCCGACCTGGCTGGTCTCGAAACGAGCCAGCGCCTGGTGCTGGGGCAGGCCGCAGTAGGTGGAGCCGGGGACCGCGGCGTTGGGGCAACGGCGGCCGTTGGAGAGGACCGCCATGCAGCGCCCATCCGATTGCTCCTCACCCTCGTACTCGACCTCCTGATCTTCCTGGGAGAACTCCGTCTCAGACTTGATGTCGACCCGCCAGCCGGTCAGCCGTGCGGCCAGGCGGGCGTTCTGGCCGTCGCGGCCGATCGCCAGCGAGAGCTGGTCGTCGGGGACGATCACCGTCGCCTGGCGCTCCCCGTCGTCGACGATCACCTCGCGCACCCGAGCCGGCGAGAGCGCCTTGGCGACGAAGCGGGCGGGCTCGTCGTTGTGGGGGATGATGTCGATCTTCTCTCCCCGCAGCTCAGAGACGACCATCCGCACGCGCGAGCCGCGGGGGCCGACGCAGGCGCCGACCGGATCGACGCCGTCGGCGTGGGAGATCACCGCGATCTTTGAGCGGTAGCCCGGCTCGCGCGCGACGCCGACGATCTCCACCAGCTTGTCGGCGATCTCCGGTACCTCGAGCTCGAAGAGCTTCTTGATCAACTCCGGACTGCGGCGAGAGACGACGATCGCCGGGCCTTTGGTCGAGTCCGAGACGTCGGTGATCACCGCCTTGACCCGCATCCCGTGGTCGTAGCGCTCGTTGTAGACCTGCTCGGACTTGGGCAGCAGCGCCTCGACCCGCTCGCGCAGCTGGACCAGCGTGTAGCGCTTGTCGGATTGCTGAATGATCCCGGTGATCAGCTCGCCCACCCGGTCCTGGTACTCGTCATACATCATCTGCCGCTCGGCTTCGCGGATCCGCTGCAAGATCACCTGCTTCGCGGTCTGCGCTGCAATCCGGCCGAAGTCATCAGGGGTGACGTCGCGGGTCGTGATCTGGTCCTCGTAGGGGGCGATCATCTCCGGGTCAAGCTCGGGATCCTCGGGCTCGCGCAGCTCGCCCGTCTCCGGATCGATCTGTGCCTCCTCCTCCTCCTGTTGCTCGGCCGCTTCAGCCAGCAGCTTCTCCTCCAGCTCGGGCGGCAGGATCAACTCGTAGACGCGGAAGTCTCCGGTCTCGTGATCGAGGTCGACACGGGCGTATTTGGCCGCACCGGGGGTTTTCTTGTAGGCCGAGAGGAGCGCGTCCTCGAGGGCGTCCATCAGCTTATCGGCGGAGATTCCCTTCTCCTGCTCGAGCGCCTTGACTGCTTCGACGATCTCCTTGCTCACTGAAGCTGCTCCTTGGTCTCGGGAACGTGATTGGCGCTGCGGTACTTGGGCCCCGGCGAGGAGACCTCCAGCGAGTGCTCGGCCGTGAGGTGGCCGAGATGCTTGGTCACCCGTTCGCAGAGCGCCAGATCGACGCCGCCCGGGTGGTCGATGAAGATCCGCAGCGCGTCGCCGCCGGGTCGCTCGACGGCGACCAGCTGGAGCTCGGGGTCGAACTCGGTGAGCTGCTCTTGGATATCGTCTTTGGGGTCTTGCATGCCTGGTTCGGGGCGAAAAAAAAAGTGGGCCAGGCCCACTTCTCGACACCGGGTAGGACGTAAAAGCTTAAGCGCAGTATAGCCCGCTCGCCTGGTTGGCCGGAGGGTCCTATGGCGGACTGAGGGAGGCCCGGGTGCTCGGCGGCGGCGGCTACCCCTCACCCCGCCAGGCGCCGAATCAGCGAAGCGAGGGGTCCGACTCTGCCCTCAGTCGGTCGACCCTCGCCAGGATCGCCTCGGCGATAGTGTCCTTGGAAGCCCGCGGGACCACGGTCTCGCTTCCTGCCTCGATCAGGATCACCGCGTTTTCTTCACTCTCAAAGCCGATCGAGGGGTCGGAGACGTCATTGAGGACGACCAGGTCGATCCCCTTGGCCCGGAGCTTGCCGCGGGCTCGCTCGATCGCCTCACCGCCGTGCTCGGCGGCGAATCCGACAACGGTCTGCTGCGCGGTCCGGGACTCAGCCAGGCCGGCGAGGATGTCCTCGGTCGGCCGCAGTTCGAGCTCCAGGGCCTCCTGGCGCCTGAGCTTGCCCGCGGCGACCTTGGCGGCGCGGAAGTCGGCGGGGGCCGCCGCCATCAGCAGCAGGTGGGCGGAGGGGAACTCCGCCCGGGCTGCCTCGGCCAGCTGCTCCGCGGTCTCCACGTCTATGCGCTGGACACCCGCAGGGCTCGGGAGGGCGACGTTGGCTGCGATCAGGGTCACCTCGGCGCCGCGGCGGGCCGCCGCGGCGGCCAGGGCCAGGCCCATGCGGCCGCTGGAGCGGTTGCCGATGAAGCGCACCGGGTCGATCGGCTCGCGGGTTCCCCCGGCGGTGACCAGGGCACGAAGACCGTCCCACGGACGGTTGCCGGCGGGTAGCGCAGCCTCGACCCGGGCCAGCAGGTCGGCGGGATCGGGCAGGCGCCCCCGGCCGAACTCGCCGCGCGAGGCAAGCGCCCCCTCTCCCGGCTCGATCACCGTCACCCCGCGCTCACGCAGGGTCCCCAGGTTGGCCCGGGTCGCCGCGTCGGCATACATCCGATCGTTCATCGCCGGGGCGACCAGGCGAGGGGAGGCGCAGGCGAGGAAGGAGGTGGTCAGCATCGAGTCCGCCATCCCGGCGGCCAGCTTGGAGACCGTGTTGGCCGAAGCCGGGGCGACGAGGAAGACGTCACAGTTGGCGGCCAGCTCGAGGTGGCCGATCGGCTCGTGCGCGGGCAGCGGGTCGCCGGGGAAGGCGCCGCGCATCGGGTCAGGCTCGAACTCCGAGCTGAGTGCCGGCGCTCCGGTGATCCCCTGGAAGGAAGCCGGACCGACGAAGCGGCAGGCGGCCTGGGTCATCGCCACCCGGACCCCGTGGCCGGCGACCGTGGCCAAGCGGGCGAACTCGAGCGACTTGTAGGCGGCGATCCCGCCGCTCACGCCAAGCAGGATTCTGGCCATCGATTCCTCCTGTGGGTCGCGCCGTAGGCGCCCGCGCTCAGGCGCGGTACTCGTATTTGAGCTTGCCCTGGGCCAGCTCTTCGAGAGCCATCGAGAGGTAATTTCTGTCAGGCGGGACCTCGACCATCGGCGGTGGGTACTCGCCAAAGCTGCCCTCGCCAAGGTTGTGGAAGTAGCTGTTGATCTGGCGGGCTCGCTTCGCCGAAACGACGACCGCCGCGTAGTGGGAGTCGGTGTGGACGAGGAGTTTGTCGACGCGTGGTTTGATCATTCGACCTTGCAGTCTAGAGGAAGCCCAGCTCGGCGCGCACGATCTGCTCCAACTCGCCCGCTGCGCGGTCGAGTTCGTCGTTGACCACCCGGTGGCGGAACTCCTCCTGGGCGGCGAGCTCCTGCTCGGCGACCTCCAGCCTGGCGTCGATCGCCTCGGGGGAGTCGGTGCCTCGACTGAGCAGGCGTTGGCGCAGGACCCTGGGGTCGGGCGGGGCGATGAAGACTTGGACCGACTCGCGCATCGCGGCGCGCACCTGGCGCGCACCCTGCACCTCGATCTCCAGGACCACCGAGCGTCCGGCCGCTAGCCCTCGCTCGACCTCGGAGCGCAGGGTCCCGTAGCGGTTGCCGCTGTAGGTGGCGGACTCGAGGAAGTCCCCCGCGACGATACGGCGGTCGAACTCCTCGGCGGAGAGGAAGTGGTAATCGCGGCCGTCGATCTCGCCAGCGCGAGGTTGGCGGGTCGTCGCCGAGACCGAGATCTCCAGGCCGGGGACGCGCTCCAAAAGCCTGGAGATCAAGGTCCCCTTGCCGACGCCCGACGGGCCAGTGATTACCAAGACCTTTGACATTTGGCGACCCGCGAAACCAAGCAGGTCGGCCGGACGCGGGAGCGCGGACGCCCGATGCGCCGCGATCTGCGCGCCGTTAGCGGCGGAGCTGGGAAACCAGCTCTGTGCGCTGGCGCTCGGAGAGGCCCCCGATCGTCTTGGAGGGAGAAATCCGACACTGATTGAGGATCCGGTTTGTCTTCACCCGGCCGTACTTCGGCACCGCCAGCAGCATGTCGAAGACCTTCGCCGTCAGCACGTACTCGGGGGGGTCGAGAAGCAGGGCGTGGATGCCGGCCCGGCGCGCTTTCAGGTCCTTCTTCAGCTTGGCCCGGGCGGTGCGGATGTCGTTGGCCCGCTTCAGTGCCTCCATCCTCTGATCCAGCGACCGCTCGGGAGCCGCGGCTGAGGTCTTGACTGGGGCGGGCATGTGGCCGGCGAGTATAGCCGCGGGTCGAGGGGGTGCAAGGGCGATCGAGCCAATCCGGCCAAATTCACCTCGACCTCGAGTCGAGGTCGAGGATCGGCGCTCACTTCAGGTGCTGAACGAGCCCCGAGGAAAGCTCCGAGGCGACTCTTCTGCCGGCCAGCGGGTCCCTGAAGTTCTCTGTTCCGACGGCGACCGCCGTCGCTCCCGCGGCGAGGAATTCAGCCGCGTCGACGCCGCTGGCGATTCCCCCCATGCCGACAATCGGCACGCCGACCGCGGCCCCAACGGCGCGGACCTGAGCGAGCGCGATGGGGCGCACGGCCGGGCCGGAGAGCCCGCCGTGGCCGGCGGTCAGCGGCGGCCTGCCGGTCGCAGGGTCGATCGCGGTCGCCTTCAAGGTGTTGATCAGCGAGACGGCGTCTGCCCCACCGCGCTCCGCCCCGACGGCCACGGCGGCGGGATCTGCGACGTTTGGGGTCAGCTTCACGATCAACGGCATCGAGGTGAGCGGGCGCAGCGCCTCCAGCAGCGCCTCGGTCTCGGCGGGCTGCTCGCCGACGATCAGACCGGAGTCGACGTTGGGACAGGAGACGTTCAGCTCGATCGCGGCGACCTCCTCCCGCTCCCCCACCGCCGCCACCAGCAGGGCGAACTGCTCCCGGCTGGTGCCCATCACGGAGACGATCAGCGGAACCGGAAGTTCGGCGAGCCGCGGCAGGTCCTCAGCGAGGAATCCCTCAAGGCCCTTGTTCGGCAGCCCGATCGAGTTGATCATCCCCGCCGGTGTCTCCCAGATCCGTTGGGGCGCGTTGCCGGCGCGAGGCTCGGGTGTGATCGTCTTTGAGACGAAGGCCGAGAAGGGGAAGTCCTCGAGGATCTCGTCGCCGAAGATGCGGCGGGCGGTGATCGCGTCGAAGGTGCCGGAGGCGTTGATCACCCGGTGCCCCAGCTCGATGCCGCAGAGGTCGAGGGGCTCGATCTGGCGGCCGCGGGCAGCGAACGTCGGCGCCGAGGAAGGGGCGCCGCTGCGAACAGGGGCCTCCTCCGCTCTCCCGTTTTCAGCTGTGGCCGCTGTCTGGATCACCGGGCCCTCGAGGCACAGCCGTAGGTAGCCGCCGTCCGGCTTGGCGATCGCGCAGCCGTAGCAGGCGCCAAAGCCGCAGGCCATCGGGGACTCCATCGCCAGCTGGCAGGGGATGCCCCGATCCACGCACATCGCCCGCACCGCCTCCAACATCGCGGGGGGGCCGCAGGAGTAGACCACGGCGCTGGGCGAGTCGTCGCCGTCGAGCATCGCCGCCAGCAGGTCGGTGACGTAACCGTGATGGCCGCGATGGCCGTCCTCGCTCGCCAGACGAACCTCGCAGCAGGAGAAGAGATCCTCGAGGCCGCCGGTGTGAGAGTCGTCGCGAAAGCCGAGCAGGACACGGGTTGGGACGTTTCGCGCGGCGAAGGCCCGGCGCAGTAGCGCCAGCGGGGCGATGCCGATGCCGCCCCCGACCAGAATCGCGCCCGCCGCGGCGGGAGAGATTTCGCGCGGAGGCGAAAAGGAGTTGCCGAGCGGGCCGGTCAGCCAGACCCGCTCCCCCACCTCCAGCTCGCAGAGCCTGTCTGTGCCGGGGCCGATTCCCTCCAGTAAAAAGTCGAGCCCAACGCCGTCGCGATTGGCCGCGGCGTCGGCGACGGAGAGGGCCCGGGGCAAGAAGGGCCGCTGGCCGCTCTGCTCCCAATGGCGCTCGGTGGCCAGCATGTAGAACTGACCTGGCTTGGGCTCGGGCCCCGACCCGTCAAGTAAAGAGAAGAGCCGGTAGGCGCCCGAGGCCCTGCTCCCGGTGACTTTGCCCAGGCGGCGCCCGAGTGGGGCGGTCATCGATGCTGGGCGGCCCTGGTGGTCGCGTGGATTTCCTGCAGGGAGCGGACCTCGGCACCCTCCTTCGTCGCGGCGATCGCGCGAACCGCGGCCGAGGCGCCGGTCATCGTCGTCACACAGGGGATGCCGTGGCGGACCGCGGCGCTGCGGATCTCGTAGCCGTCGACGCGGGCGCCCGAGCCCGTTGGGGTGTTGATCACCAGGTCGCAGCGGCGCTCGCGGATCAGGTCGACGACGTGGGGGGAGCCCTCGCCAAGCTTGTTGATCCGGGTGACCGGAACCCCCATTGCCGAAATCGCCTGCGCGGTGCCGCCGGTCGCGATCACCCGAAATCCGAGGTCATGGAAGCGGGCGGCGATCTGGGTCGCCGCCGGCTTGTCGGTGTCGGTGACCGTGATGAAGATCGAGCCCGCGGCGGGAAGCGAGACCCCGGCGGCGGCCTGCGCCTTGCCGAAGGCCGTCGGGAAGTCGGCCGCGATCCCCATCACCTCGCCGGTGCTCTTCATCTCCGGGCCCAGTACCGAGTCGGCGCCGGCGAAGCGGGCGAAGGGCAGCACCGCCTCCTTCACGCTGACGTGCCCGCCGGGGACCTCCTGCAGGTCCTGGTCGCTGAGTCTCTCGCCCAGCATCAGACGGCAGGCGAGCTTGGCGAGCGGTGTGCCGGTCGCCTTGGAAACGAAGGGGACGGTGCGCGAGGCTCGCGGGTTGGCCTCGATCACGTGCAGCTGGCCCGCGGCGACGCCGTACTGGATGTTGATCAGGCCGACGACGCCGAGCTCCAGCGCGATCCGCTTCGTCGTTGCCCGAATCTCCTCCAGCATCTCCTCCCCCAGACTCATCGGGGGGATGACGCAGGCCGAGTCTCCGGAGTGGACGCCGGCCTCCTCCACGTGTTGCATGATCCCAGCGACCCAGACGTCGTGGCCGTCGGCGAGGGCGTCGACGTCGACCTCGATCGCGTTCTCGAGGAAGCGGTCGAGCAGCAGGGGGTGCTCGGGGTCCGCCTTGACGTGGGCCTGGAGATAGGTGGCGAGGTCCTCGGTCGAGTAGCAGATCTCCATCGCCCGGCCACCGAGCACGTAGGAGGGCCGCACCAGGAGCGGGAAGCCGACCTCCTCGGCGATCACCGCGGCCTCTTCGGCGGAGAGCGCGGTGCCGTAGGGTGGGTGCTTGACGCCGAGCCGGCGCAACAGGGCGCCGAAGCGGCCCCGGTCCTCGGCCAGGTCGATCGCCTCGACCGGGGTGCCGAGCAGGGGAACGCCGGCCTCTTCCAGGCCGCGGGCCAACCGCAGCGGGGTCTGGCCGCCGAACTGGACGATCACCCCCTCCGGACGCTCCTGTTCACAGACGGCGAGAACGTCCTCTGAGGTCAGCGGCTCGAAGTAGAGGCGGTCGGAGGTGTCGTAGTCGGTGGAGACCGTCTCCGGGTTGCAGTTGATCATCACCGCGTCGCGGCCCAGCTCGCGCACCGTCATCGCGGCGTGAACGCAGCAGTAGTCGAACTCGATTCCCTGGCCGATCCGGTTGGGCCCGGCGCCGAGGATCACGACCGACCCGCGCTCGCCGCGCCGGATCTCGCAGGCGGGCGGGCGGCCGTCGGCGCCAGGGCGCTCGTGGGCGGAGTAGTAGTAGGGGGTCGCCGCCTCGAACTCGGCGGCGCAGGTGTCGACCGCCTTGTAGGTCCGGGTGAGACCGTCGGTGCCGTCGCCCTCCAGGGCCAGCACCTTGAGCTCACGCAGGAACCAGAGGTCGACCCGGCAGTGCTCGTGGACCGCCTCGACGCTGATGCCGCGCCGGAAGGCCTCCAGCACCAGGTCGTATCGCTCCGGGCAGGGCGTGTGGATTCGGTCGAGCAGGACCTCATCTGCCTCCGGCACCTCGGGCACGGAGTCCAGCTCGCGCGAGCGCAGCGCCTTGGCGAAGGACTCGCGGAAGGTGCGGCCGATCGCCATTGCCTCGCCGACGCTCTGCATGTGGGTGGAAAGTCGTCCCGTCGCCCCGGGGAACTTCTCGAAGGCAAAGCGCGGAACCTTGGTCACGACGTAGTCGATCGTCGGCTCGAAGGAGGCCGGTGTGGCGCGGGTGATGTCGTTTGGAATCTCCTCCAGCGAGTAGCCGACCGCGAGTTTGGCCGCCATCTTGGCGATCGGAAAGCCGGTCGCCTTGGAGGCCAGCGCCGAGGAGCGCGATACGCGCGGGTTCATCTCGATCACCACCACCTCCCCGTTGTCGGGGTTGACGCCGAACTGGACGTTGGAGCCGCCGGTCTCCACCCCGACCGCGCGGATCACGGCGATCGCCTGATCGCGCAGCTCCTGGTAGAGCGGGTCGGTGAGCGTCTGGGCCGGCGCCACGGTGACCGAATCACCGGTATGCACTCCCATCGGGTCGACGTTCTCGATCGAGCAGACGATGACCACGTTGTCCGTGTGGTCTCGCATCACCTCCAGCTCGAACTCGCCCCAGCCGAGCACGGACTCCTCCACCAGCACCTGGTTGATCGGGCTCGCCGCGAGCCCCTCGGAGACGACCTGGCGCAGCTCCGTCTCGGTCTCCCCCACGCCGCCGCCCTGGCCGCCCATGGTGAATGCCGGACGGACGATCGCCGGCAGTGAGATGCGGCCCCCGGCGAGCGCCGCCTCCACCTCACCCAGGCTCTCCACGGTGATCGACCAGGGAATGCGCAGGCGGGCCTCGGTCATCGTGCGGCGGAATTCCTCACGGTCCTCGGCGCGGCGAATCGCGGCGGCGTCAGCGCCGATCAACTCGACCCCGAAGCGCTCCAGGGTGCCGTCCTCGTGCAGGGCCATCGCCAGGTTGAGCGCGGTCTGTCCGCCCAGGGTCGGCAGCAGCGCGTCAGGGCGCTCCTTCTCGATGATCCGGGTGATCGGGT
Source organism: Solirubrobacterales bacterium (assembly GCA_035534175.1). Taxonomy (GTDB): domain Bacteria; phylum Actinomycetota; class Thermoleophilia; order Solirubrobacterales; family 70-9; genus DATLSM01. Next base: position 44,230 of record DATLSM010000089.1, read on the forward strand.
CCGGCAGCAGCGGCTCGATGTAGGTCGAGGTCGCGAACTCCGGATCGGTCATGATCGTCGCCGGGTTGGAATTGACGAGGACGACCTCATAGCCCTCCTCCAGCAGCACCTTGCATGCCTGGACGCCGGAGTAGTCGAACTCCGCCGCCTGGCCGATCACGATCGGGCCCGAGCCGATCAGAAGAATCTTGCCGATGTCGTCCCTACGCGGCATTCACGCGCCCCCCATCGGCCAGGCCGAGGAAGGTGTCAAAAAGGCGGCGGGCGTCGTGTGGGCCCGGACCCGCCTCGGGGTGGTACTGAACGGTCGCCGCGGCAACGTCCTTGAGATCCAGCCCCTCGACCGTGCGGTCATAGAGGTTGAGGTGGGAGAGCTCGGCGAGGCCGAAGTCCGTCTCCCAGCGCACCGGCTCATCACCCTCGATCCTGGCCTCTCCGCCTGGCCCCTCGACGGCGAAGCCGTGGTTCTGGGAGGTGATATCGATCCGGCCGCTCTGCAGGTCCTTGACCGGGTGGTTGGCTCCGCGGTGGCCGAAGGGCAGCTTGTAGGTCTGCAGACCAACAGCGCGGCAAAGCAGCTGGTGACCGAGACAGATGCCGAAGATCGGCCGCTTGCCGAGGAGCTCGCGGACCGTCTCGACGATGTAGCCGAGGGCGGCCGGATCGCCGGGGCCGTTGGCGAGGAAGATGAGATCCGGTTCTTGCGCCAAGACCTCCTCGGCCGAGGCGGTGCAGGGAAGCAGCGTTACGCGACAGTCGCGCTGGCGGAGCTGGCGGACGATGCTCATCTTCACCCCGGTGTCGATGCCGACCACATGTGGGCCAGCTCCCTCGAAACGGACCGGCTCGCGCGGAGTGAGGGCCCGGGCGAGGTCGGCGCCGTCCATCGCTGGCTCGGCGGCGACCATCTCGCCCGCCTCCGCCGCGGGAATATCGCCGGGGAAGATGCCGCCCCGCATCGCGCCCCGGTCGCGAATGTGGCGAACCAGCGCCCGGGTGTCAACGCCGCCGATCCCGGGCACGCCACAGTCGTCTAGCCAGTCAAGCCAGCCACCCTCGGCGGTGGCGACGTCCTCGCGGTTCTTGGGGTCGCGCATGATCGCCCCGCGCGCCTGGATCCGATCGGACTCCATCGCGGCGGCCGAAACCCCGTAGTTGCCGACCAGCGGGTAGGTGAAGACGATGATCTGACCCGCGTAGGAGGGGTCGGTGACCGACTCCTGATAGCCGGTCATCGCGGTGTTGAAGACGACCTCTCCGGTCACCGCCCGGGGATGGCCGCAGAGCTCCCCCTCGAAGCGGATCCCATCCTCAAGCAACAGGTAGGCCGCCGTCATGCCGGGGTGCCCCTTGGACCACCGCGGTGCATGAAGCACAGCCGCAGGCCGCTCATCGCGCTACCCCCAGGGAGAAGGTCCGTAGCCGGTAGGCGATCTGGCCGCCGGCGAGCGTCATCAGCACCCGTCCCCTCAGCCTGCGCCCCGCGCACCAGGAGTTGAGCGAGCGGCTCTCGTAGCCGTCCTCCCCCGCCGTCCACTCGGCCGAGAGATCACAGAGGGCGACGTTGGCCTCGCTGCCCGGGGCGAGGCTGGGCCGCTCAAATCCGAAGGGCGCGGCGCCACCCGCCATTCGCTCGATGACCAGACCGAGCTCGAGCGTCCCGGGCAGTACGAGGTCGGTGTGAATCGCCGCGAAGGCTGTCTCCAGCCCGGTCACCCCCATCGCCGCCTGCTCAAAGGGGACCTCCTTCTCCTCGGCTGTGTGCGGGGCATGATCGGTGGCGATGCACTCGATCGTGCCCTGACGCAACCCCTCGATCAGCGCCTGGCGATCGCCCTCGGCGCGCAGCGGGGGGTTCATCTTGAAACGGCCTGGGTCGAGGCTGCGCACCGCCTCATCGGTGAGGCACAGGTGATGGGGCGTGACCTCGGCGCTGAGGTGCACTCCCGCCGCCTTGGCCGAGCGCACCGTCTCCACCGACTCCGCCGCCGAGAGGTGCTGGACGTGGATCCTGCCACCCTCGTAGGCGGCGAGCGCGGCATCCCGGGCGATCGCGGTCGACTCGGAGACCGAGGGGATGCCGGTGATGCCGAGCGCCGCGGAGACCGCGCCCTCGTGCATCGCGCCCTCGCCGGAGAGCTCGGGGTCCTCCTCGTGGAGGGCAAGCGTGCCGCCGCAGAGTCGCTGGTATTGGAGCGCCCGGCGCATGATCCGAGCGCTGACGATCGGCAACCCGTCGTCGCTGAAGCCGACCGCGCCGGCCTCGCGCAGATCGACCATCTCCGTCAGCTCCTCCCCCCTCATCCCGCCGGTGACGGTGGCAAGAAAGCCGACGGGCACCGAGGCCTCGGCCCGGGCCCGCTCGCGCAACGCGCCGATGTCGGCTGCCGTGCAGACAGGGGGCACGGCATTGGCCATGGCGAGGATCCCGCAGTAGCCCCCCGCGGCGGCGGCGCGGGTCCCTGTCTCGATGTCCTCCTTGTGCTCCTGACCGGGGGTGCGAAGGTGGACGTGAGGGTCGAAGAAGCCCGGGAACGCGTGCAGACCCCCGGCCTCAACCTCCTCGGCACCTGCGGCGAGGCCGGCGCCGGGTGGAGCAAGCTCGGCGATCCTGCCGTCGCGGATCACCACGTCGTGGACGCCATCGATCCCCGCCGCGGGGTCAAGCACCCTCGCCCCGCGCAGGATCGCGTTCGCACCCTCGCCGGAGCGCATGTCGAGCACCTCCGCCAAGCTCATGCGGGCTGCCCGATCGGGGTGGGGTGCTCCGCGACGCCATCGTCATCGACGGGCTCCGGCCGCTCCCCCCCGGCCAACAGCTCGTAGAGGATCGCCATCCGCACCACCAGCCCCGCCGCGACCTGCTCGCCGATCAGTGACTGCGGCGAGTCGATCACCTCGCCGGAAAGCTCGACCCCACGGTTGACCGGGCCGGGGTGCATCAGCAACTGGCGGGGGCCGAGCCGACGCGAGCCGATCTGGAAGCGAGCCGCGTACTCGCGGATCGAGGGGACGAAGCTCTCGCTCATCCGCTCCTGCTGCATCCGCAGCGCGTAGACCACGTCGGCCTCCCCCAGCCGGTCGAGCGAGTGGGAAACCTCGCAACCCAGGGCCTCGATCTCGCGCGGGATCAGGGTCGGAGGTCCGCAAACCGTCACCTGCGCCCCCATCCGCTGAAAGGCAATCAGGTTGGAGCGCGCGACGCGGCTGTGGAGGACGTCGCCGACGATCCAGATCCGCTTTCCATCCAACGAGTCGAGCCGCCGGCGCAGGGTGAAGACGTCGAGCAGCGCCTGGCTGGGGTGCTCGTGCTTGCCGTCTCCGGCGTTGACGACGGCGGCCGAGGTCCAGCCGGCGACCATCTGGGCGGCGCCCGCGTGGGGGTGGCGGATCACGATCGCCGCCGGGTCATAGGCGGAGAGGGTCGCCACGGTGTCCTTCAGCGACTCGCCCTTCTCGACCGAGGAGCCGGCCGCCTTGACCGAGACGAGGTCCGCCGAGAGGCGCTTCGCCGCGAGCTCAAAGGAACTGCTGGTGCGGGTGCTCGACTCATAGAAAAGGCTGACCACGGTTCGCCCGCGCAGGGTCGGCACCTTCTTGATGTCGCGGCGGCCGACCTCGGCGAAGCTCTCGGAGCGGTCGAGGATCGCCTCGATCTCCTCCCGCGAGAGCTGCTCGATCGCCAGCAGGTGCCTCATGCCGGCACCTCCGCGGGCAGTGGCTCGGAGATCGTCACCTCGTCGACGCCGTCGGACTCCTCCAGGCGCACATTGACCCGCTCCGGGCGCGCCGTCGGCAGGTTCTTGCCGACGTAGTCAGGGCGGATCGGCAGCTCGCGATGACCTCGGTCGCAGAGCGCGGCGAGCTGCACCCGCTCGGGGCGGCCGTAATCGAAGAGGGCGTCGATCGCCGCCCGCACCGTGCGGCCGGTGAAGAGCACATCGTCGACGAGCACGACGGTACGGCCGGCGAGGTCGAAGTCGATATGGGAGGCGTGGACCACCGGCTGGGAGGAAGGCGCCTTGGCGCCGACGTCGTCGCGGTAAAAGGAAATGTCGATGTCGCCGATCGGAAGATCGACGCCGGTCAACTCGGCGAGCAGAGAGTGCAGACGGCGAGCGAGCATGGCACCGCGGGTATGTATCCCGACGATTGCCAAGCCGGAGGGGTCCGGGTTCTTCTCGGCGATCTCGTGGGCGATCCGCCGCAGCGTTCGCCTCAGGTCATCGTGCGCGAGCACGACCTTCTCGCTCACCCTCGCTTTGCTCCTTCCTGGCCTCTCGGGACCGGGTTAAAGGACGAGGCTCAGGCTAGCAGGGCTGGCGGGCGCCGTTGGGAACAAGTTGAGGCTCGCCCCGCTCGGGAAAGGGGATCTCGATCAGGTCGAAGTCGCGGGGCGCGACGACCGGCTTAAATTTCTCCTGCGCCTCCTCGAGCACCCTTCCCACGTGGTAGCGGGAGGAGATGTGGACAAGGGCCAGCAGGCTCACTTCAGCCTCCTTTGCGACCGCCGCCGCTTGCTCGGCGGTGGAGTGGTGGGTTTCGGCGGCCCGCTTCACCTCCTCCCTGGCAAAGCTGGCGTCGTGGACCAGCAGCTCGGCCCGAAAGGCGGCTTCGGCTGTGGCATCGCAGGGAGTCGAATCGCCGGTGATCACCACCGTTCGGCCCGCTCTCGATTCCCCCATAACATCGCCGGCGCGAACCGGTCCGGCGGCTCCCTCCACCTCCTCCCCACGCTGCAGCCGGGCGAAATCCGGGCCTTCCTTGACCCCGAGGGTCTTGGCCGCCGCGGGGTCAAAGCGGCCGGGGCGATCCTCCTCCACGAGCGCGTAGCCGCAGGAGTTTTTAGTGTGCCCGGTCGCGTAGGGGCGAACCTCGTAGCCGTCGTGGGAAACCGCCTCACCCGGGGCGAGCTCGACCAGGTCGAGCTCATATCCGAGCCGGCCGACCAGGCGTCCCAGGGTCTCGAAGAGCTCGCCTAAACCGAACGGGCCATAGATCGTGAGCGGCTCTCGACGATCGGTGAGGTCATAGGTTTTGAGCAGCCCCGGCAACCCGAGGACGTGGTCCGCGTGGAAGTGGGTGAGGTAGATCTCGCCGACCTGGGTCAACCCCAGAGAGCGCTGGAGCTGGCGCTGTGTCCCTTCGCCGCAGTCGAACATCAGCCGCTCCCCCCCACGCGCGATCAGCACGCTCGCGGTCGAGCGCCGTGCCGAGGGCACCGAGGCGCCGGTGCCGAGGAATACGACCGAGAGGTCCACCAGTGCCCCGAGCCTACGCGACCGGTCCTCCAGGCAGGCGAAGCTAGACCGACCGCTCCGCAGCCGTAGCTCAGCCGGGCAGAGCGCGTGCCCCCGCAGCCGTGGCCGAGGTTTGGCGTTTGGCTTGTTGATGCCTAGCGTCGGATTGTGATTGCCGGGTCCAATCCGGTTGGGCGCGATTCGATCGGATCTAGACAGGAGTTCGGATTCGGTGGCCTTACTCGGGCCCCGGCTCGCTAGGATTTCGGCCCGTGCGAGCAAGGGTCAATCCTCTCGTCATCCTGGCCGGGATCGTCGGTCTGTTGCTCCTGGTGTTGGGGGTCGTGTATTTGACCGTGGAATGCCAGGCGCTGCCTGGGTTCCTTGGACCGACTCATGGCGATACGTCCCCCCGGATCGGCCTCGGAATCGTTTCCGCCGTGCTGGGCTTCACGGCCTTGGCTGTCGCCTTCGCCGGCTTCCGGCGTCGGCCACCCGGGTCACCGCTGCATTCTTAGTCTCTTGGTGGCTGCACCCCGTGAGCGGGGAGAATGCCGCTGCGCCAACTCCCTCGCTGAACGGCGCGCCGACGCCCTCACCTGCTCAGGTTCGTGCCGGCGGGAGCGGGGCCGGCTCTTACGCCTTCTGAGCGGCGAAGGAGACAGAAGGTATCTGACCTGACGTCCGAGAGCGGCTGAATCGTCGCCGCAGGTGTGCAGAACGCGCCCGCGAAGCCACTCGTCCACTGTCGGTGAGGGCCTATGAATCGACGTGCAACGCGTCGGACCCGGCCCCCAGCATTGTCCAGACCTCGCCCAGTCTTATGTCATGCAGACAGATCACGCGCCGCTGAGCCTTCAGCTTCAGGAGAGCGCGTCGCACTTCCCCGACCGGAATGCCTGCCCGTGCCGCGATCCCCCTGACCGTTCGATCGATCGTGGGAGCACTGGACTTTACGTTCATCGCTTCGAGGATTTGATGCTCGCCTGCTGAGAGATAGATCGTCGGCATCTACCGTTGAGCGTAGCGCTCCATCCTGTGAGCGCACAGAAGGTCGCGCCAGCGAGAAACCGCGAGAGCAGCTCAGCGAACCTGGACCAGCCCGTCCATTAATTGAAACGCTCCCTCGTGCTGCGGGTCTACCTGGAGCGCGAGGAGAGCGGTTGTCCCAGAAGGATCGCCAACGCACATCGAGAGCTGGGCCCATGAATCTTGGCCCGCTGCTTCGCGCTGAGGGGGGCAGCGGCTCACCTGTCGCTGCCCCCACTTGCGGTTTAGGAGTTGGCTGCGATCAGGTTTTCCATCGCCGACTGTGGATCGATCAACGGGTCGATCTGAACATCCGCGTATGGCGTGAAGGGATGCTCGGAAATGAGACGCGAAAGCTCCCCTGCATCGTCGGTCTCGATGGTCCCAAAGCCCCCACCACTGACAAAGAACTGAGTGCCCTCGACTCGGCCGGCGTATTTCTGCATCCACTCGCCCATGCCTTTGAGCAGGTCCGCGACCTGATCGGCTGGGGCTGGGTGTTTCGGCCGGTAGGTGATCAAGAACTTCATATGCCGCTCCTCCAATTCGTTGAGGTTGAGCGCCGACTTTATGGCCCGCCCCTCATGCGGTCAATCTGACCTCCAAGACTTGACCGCAGATCGGCGCCCAGCGGAACCGCTTTCGCCTCCGGTGAGGGTGAGCGAGGCCAGGCTGGCGTCGCGGACCCTCGGCACACCGTCGAAGCCGGGTGGCTCGGTGAGCCACAAAGGTGTGAAGCCGAGCGGTCCGGCGGAGGCGACATTCGGGCCAACCCAAATCCATAGGGAGAACCGGTGGCCCCTAAACCATTCCCCTAAACCGACAGGGCCGGTGATGGCGGCGAACACGATCCACGGCTACCGCTGGCACCGGAGCTTCACCTGCGCTTGACGGCCTCCGACCGGGCACTTGATTGGGCACGGAGAGGCATTTGGGCACCCTCGGTGACATCGACATCTCCCCCACCCCTGGGCCGCATTCCGCTCTACAAAGCTAGACTCAGCCCTCCGCGCCCGTAGCTCAGCTGGATAGAGCGCATGCCTCCGGAGCACAGGACGAACCCGAGCAATCGGCTTGCCAATGCGGTTTACGGCGCTGCCCCTGAATCCGGGCCGGATCGGATTAGGCGTGAGTCGGAGCGATAAAGGCAGGGAGCCTGCTTCCCTGCCTTTTGCCCTTGACGCGCGCAGGCGGGGGGGGGAGGATGGCGCCGTGCCCTTCTACTTTGTTGGATTTCCAGCTAGCGCCGATAACGCCTCTAAGCTGCAATCTGTTTTCGGGAGTGCGCTCGGGCCGCAGCGCTATGGGCCTGGCGACGACGTCCCAGACGCGATAACGGTCGAC
>DATLSM010000090.1:0-6942 GCA_035534175.1 Solirubrobacterales bacterium
GTCGTAAGCAGTACCGCCTCGCTCGCGCTTGCGCGATTGGCCTCGAGAAAATCCGGTGCCGCGCAAAGCAGCAGCGTCCGCCCGTCCTGACCGCCGAGCATGCAGGCGAAGATCCCGAGACCCTCGGGGGCCGGTATCTCATCGACGATCTCACCGCCCTCAGCCACGCGCACGCAGCGGGCGCCAATCGCGTCTGCGGCCCAGATGCAGCCGTCGGCGTCCAGAGCGCACCCGTCCGGCGCGAATTTCAGCTGTGGAAACGACTCCTCCAGGGGGGCCAGCTCGGGCGGGGTCCCCACCTGCGCCCAGACCCTCCTGTCGCTAACCGAACCGTCGTCGCTCAGGCTGAAGGCCGTATAGCGCGCGCCGGCCGTCTCCCCCACGATCAGAGTGTCGCCAGCGGGCGTGATCACCGAACCGTTCGGAAACCTCATGTCATCGTCCAAGACCGTGACCGTGCCGTCGGGGTCGACCCGCATCAACTTCCCGGGCGCGGGGTCGGCAAAGCTCATCAGGTCAAAGCCGAACTCTCCGACATAGGCGCGGCCCTCTCGGTCCACCACCATGTCGTTTAAGTGACCTGCGCAGTGAGCGGAGAGATCCGCGTGTACGGAGACCTCACCGGCTGGGCGACGGCGCAGTATGCGGTGATCCCTCATTGAGACAACGAGCAGCGAGCCGTCAGGCATCCACCCCAGTCCCGATGGCTGGTGCTCGACCGACAGCATGGGAGCGGTTGAGCCGTCGGGGTCCACCGTCGTGACGGTGTGCTGATAGAAGTCCGATACCCACCACCGATCCTCATGCCAGCGAGGCCCCTCGAAGAACGCGCCGCCCTCAAGCAGTGTCGTGAACTCGTAGGTAGACATCGGCGAGATCCTACTGGCCAGCCGATCGAGCAGTTCGCTCGGCCGCAGGCAGTCGTGGCTGAGCTCACCACCCAGCCTGCGTTGACCTTGGCGCCCGGCGACAGCACCTTGCCTGGCTTTGGGTTCTGCATCTCGACCCTTGGCGCCCTTCCTCCTCTGGCCCGTGACGTTGCCGAGCCTGCGGTCGGCCTTCACCAGCCGCCAGAAGACGGAGGAATTGGCTGGCGAGCGCTTCTGGCCTTCGGGCGCGACAGAGGAGCCGGGCGCCATGGTCACCTGCCCCCGGCCAGATCCCCGTCGAGTTGCCGCGAAGGGAGTGGGAGGATGGATGTCTGACGACGCGGGGAGCTGAGGCGGGGGTCTGCGCGGTGCGGGAGTCGGGCCCAGCCAGAGGGTGATCACTTACCGCGCGATTGGTAGTCGGGCGCGCCAGATCGGGTTCGCCACTCAAGTATCTGCTCGGATGCCCCGAAGTGCCGGTTACTACGCTCATGGTCTGAGTGGGAAGCTTGCCGGATACGCCGAGCGAGACCTGAATATCCGACCTTCGGATAGGTCCCGACCGCAGTAGGGGTTGGGAGCGATCTTCCTTTTGATCCGCTCTTTCGTCGCCGAGCAGAACGTAAGCGGCCAGACGTCGAACGTCCCCAACCCACCACGACCCGGGCATCCCACCAGGCGCTCTGAGCACCCTCCTATTGGCCCTCCGCGTCGCGGCATGAGCATCTCCCATCATCAGGTATCGTTGCTTTCCCAGCATCCCGACCGTCGAGAGGATCTGCACGTCATGCGTGGCAAACATTGGGCCCTGTCCATCTTGATGCTCGGCTTGGGTTGTTTGGTGCTCCACGCGCCCAACGCCAGCGCAAAGCCCAAGCACAGGCCGAAGCCTCCTGCGAAGCTACTTCCTCGCCGCTCATGTAAAGAACTTCTCTCAATAAGCGACTTCCCTGGGGCGGTCAGCGAAGGCCCGATCTTGGGAAGTGTGAGTCCGTTTGAAGAAGGAAACGCGGACACCGAAAACTACACGACAACCTGCGAGTACGCTCCCCCCGAACGTTCTTTAGAAGACCCTGAACCAAAAGGGGGCGGTTCGGACATCTTGAGTGTGTATGGCCCCCAACTCTACAAGCACACAAAAAACCAGAACCTGACCGTCTACGCGCCCAACGTTTTGGATAGTCCTCGCTACATAATTCACGGCATCGGCACCCGCGCGTACGGCTTCATCAGTCGGGAAGCTGACGTCGGGGAGGTAGTCCTCCAGGTCCACAATGACCTGTTCATTCTCATCCAAGAATCCATCATCGGGATAAGGCCCCTACTGGTGCGTGTCGCGCATGAGTTGTCCCACACGGGCAAATGAGCAGGTGGGCGGCGGAGGTTGCATCTCACCGTGAAGGAAGCTCCCTGGAGATCGATGAAGCCGGCCATTGCTACCAGGGAAGGGTCGGTCTGCGGTTCTGGAGTGGCATTTGTTGGGCTGGCTCAGTGGGCGAAGCGTCCCACCTCTCGCGCCGACAGCATCTGCGCCGAGGAGATGAAACACTGGCGAGGCTTTAAGCCCAGGCCTCAATGAGTACCGGCGCGGCCTCTTGATCCTTCAAGAAGACCGCTGACGCTGCTCAGCCCCTTCGAAGGCCACGACCACGGCCACCGCCCCAAGCTCCACTTCGTCGGCGTCCGCGCCGCCTTTTATCGGCCGCTGACCTCCTCCCATTGCGCTAGGGTGCCGAGGCCGTGGTGAGCACCGAACGGCTGGGGGTCCGGCATCGATCTCAACGGCGCCGGCGATGGCGGACCATCGGCGCGTTCTCAGTTGTTGTGCTTGCAGCGGCGACGATCTGGAGGGTCGCGACGGAGGGCACACCGCCGCTCATCGTCCACCGGACGCTGTCGGCATACGTCCGTCTTCCCGGGAGTGCACCTGTGCTCGCGTGGCCGCGCGAAGGCCAGGCGGCGGTGGAGGTGGAAGGGGTGGGCAGCTTCGGAACCGCCGGAGGCCATGCCCCGGTGCCAATTGCAAGTGTGGCCAAGGTCATGACGGCCTACCTCACCTTGAGAGAGCACCCGCTAGCACCCGGCAAAAAGGGCTTCGCGATGACGATCACCCGCAAAGACGTAGAGGAAGAGGAGCAGCGCGTCGCGCTCGATGAGTCCACGCTGCCCGTGCGGGCGGGTGAGCGTCTCACCGAGCGACAGGCGCTAGAGGCGCTGCTACTGCCTTCAGCCAACAACATCGCTGCGTTACTGGCCGTTCACGACGCGGGCGGACTCGGAGCGTTCGTGTCCCGCATGAACTCCACCGCAAGGAAACTCGGGATGACCGCGACCACCTATTCAGATCCAAGTGGCTTCAACGCCAAGACCGTGTCCATCGCCACCGACCAATTGAAGCTCGCCGAGGTGGCAATGCGCGTGCCGGCGTTCGCAGCGATCGTCGATAGGCCTTCGGCCAAGCTTCCGGTTGCAGGTCGGGTGCCCAACTACAACGGCCTAGTTGGAACCGACGGGTTTGTGGGGGTAAAGACAGGCTCCGACGGAGCGGCGGGTGGCTGCCTGGCGTTCGCGAAGCGGGTCAACGTCGGCGGCCGATGGTTGAAGGTGCTTGGAGTGGTGCTCGGCCAGCGAAGAGGCGCGTTGGTCGAAGCCGCCCTCGAAAGCGCTCAACGGCTCGGCCACTCGGCCGCGGCGGCTCTACGCATGGAGACGGTCCTACCCGCCGGCACTACCGTGCTCAGCGCGAGCAGCGCTGACGGTCGCCACACCGTGGCCGTGACCACCCACTCTCTGCGGGAGATCGGCTGGGGTGGTCTCGTGCTCCCCGTCCAGATGGTCGCCCGGCCGGCCATGACTGGGCTGCAGACCGGCGAGCGGATGGCCACGGTTGCCATTCGCGGTAATAGCGCTGTCAAATCCAACGCAGTAGCCATGCGCTCAGTCGGAGCCCCGTCATTGGGATGGCGCCTACTCCACCTGTTCTGAGTTCAGCGTCAACCGAGGCAATCGCCGGGGCGTGTACACGCTGGCCTACCGGGCGGTTCGCGAGAAGGGCACGACGGCCCTCCCCCAACTCACCCCGATCTGCACCTACATCGCGCTGGCGCCGTTCATCGGGCCGCAGGAGGCATGCGATGTGGCGAAGGGAGACGGATGGGAGCGAGCTTCAGCTAAAGCGTGACACGATCTGGACCGGGTGGGAGCCAAGCCTTCTCGAACCGCTCCCCCACTCTGGACTAGGCTCCTCGACATCGAGCCCCGGAGCGAAGAAGATAGCCGCCCAGCCGAGGTGGAGCGGGTTCGGATCGTCGCCTATGACCCGGCCTGGCCAACGCGCTTTAAGCGAGAGCAGGCCAAGCTCGAAGCTACGATCGGTCCCTGGGTCGTGGGCGGGATCCACCACGTCGGCAGCACAGCGGTGCCCGGTCTTGCGACGAAGCCGATCATCGACATCCTTGTGGGCGTCAGGGATCTCGAGAGTTCGCGCGGCGTAATCGAGCCGCTGAGGCGGCTCGATTACGTCTACGCGCCGTACCTGCCCGAGGAGATGCACTGGTTTTGTAAGCCCGGCCCGAGTCGGCGAACCCACCACCTGCACCTAGTGCCCGCGAGTTCCCGCCGCCACAGGGAGGAGCTTGCCTTCCGCGAGCTACTGCGCTCGGATACAGACACAGCGCAGGAATACGCTGCGTTGAAGCGGACGCTCGCCGCCCGCTATGAGCGCGATCGAGAGAGCTACACCGAGGCAAAGGGCGGATTCATTCGCCAGGTATTGGTGGACCGTGCGTGAAACGGCGACGGGGCGGTAAAAGGACTCTCCTGACGTTTCCGTGGGTTACGTAACGGTGACTCTTCCCGGCAGGGGCGGGCAAAGCCCGCCGTATTGAGTTAGCCTGAATTTCCGGCGCGCCCTTCCGTTCGCCCCCCGGGGCAGACCGCCCCGCCGTCCGAGCCTGGCGAGTGGGCCATACGGGCCTTGTCAGGTGATCTAGCGAACGCTTCGGCTGGTTTTTGGACGGTCAGAGTCCGCCCGGCGAGCTGGTAGGTCGGCGTAGTCCGGGCGTGAAAGCCGGGTCCGTGCCCAGTTCTGTCCGCTTTGAGCTCCATACTCCTCCCAATGACGTCCGCGAGATTCACCTAGCATGGGGGCGCGAGCCGAGGCCGGGAGCTTCACCGCGCCCGAGGCGCCGAACCAGCGGCGCTACGAGGCGTTGCGCGCCTACTTCGTCGAGGGCGCCAGCGCCCAGCAGGTCGCCGAGCGCTTCGGCTACGCCCGCTCGACGGTCGAGACCCTGGTCCGCGACCACCGCGCCGGGCGCCTTTCGCTGTTCGCCTCTTCGCGCCCGGGCCCGCGCGGCGCGCCGCGCTCGGGGCGGGCGCGCGATCTGGTCCTCGCCCTGCGTCGCGCCGGGCGCTCGCTGGCCGAGATCGAGCGGGCGACGAAGGAGGCCGGCAGGCCGCTCGGCCGGACGGCGATCTGGGAGCTCTGCGCGGAGGCCGGCCTCGGCCGGCTCGAGGAAGTCGATCCGCAGAGCGGCGAGCCGGTCGCGTTGGCACCGAAGGCGCGGCCGCTCGAGGCGGGGGAGTGGCCGACCGAAGGCGCCCTGGCAAGCGAGCACGCCGGCCTCTTCCTGCTCGTGCCCGAGCTGGTCGAGCTCGAGCTGGACGCGCTGGTCTCGGCGGCGGGCTACCCGCGGACGAGCCAGCTCCCTGCGCTTCACTCGGTGCTCTCGCTGCTGGCGCTGAAGCTCTACGGCCGCCGCCGGCGCTCGCACGTCCAAGACGTCGTCCACGACCCCGCCCTCGGGCTCTACTGCGGGCTTCGGGCCCTGCCAAAGCGCTCGCATCTGAGCGGCTACTCCTACCGGATCGAGCGCGCCCAAAACGAGGCGCTGCTCGCCGCGCTCGTCCCCCGTCAGCGCGCTGCGGGCCTGCTCGGGGAGGGTCGGGACTTCAACCTCGACTTCCACGCGATCATGAGCTACGGCTCCGACGAGGGCCTCGAGGAGCACTACGTGCCGCGGCGAAGCCAGCGCACCCGCTCGGTGCTCAGCTTCTTCGCCCAGGACGGCTCCGAGCGCACGCTCTGCTACGCCAACGCCGACCTCGCCAAGGCCGAGGCGGCGCGCGAGGTGATCCGCTTCTGCGAGTTCTGGCAGCGCTCGGCGGGCGAGCTGCCGCGGCTGCTTGTCTTCGACTCGAAGCTGACCACCCACGCCGAGCTCGCCGAGCTCGACCGCCGCGGGGTCGGCTTCATCACCCTGCGCCGTCGCGGCGGCAAGCTGATGGAGCGGATCGCCGCCCTGCCCGAGGAGGCATGGCAGCCGGTTCGACTCGATCGCCCCGGAAAGCACCGCAACGTCAAGGCCGCCGAGTCCGAGGTCGAGCTTTCAGGGCGCAGCTTCCGCCAGCTCGCCGTCAGCGGCCTCGGCCGCGAGCAGCCGACCCTGGTCCTCACCAACCGCCGCGAGCTCTCCGCCAAGCAGCTCGTCGAGCGCTACGCGCAGCGCTGGCTGATCGAGAACGGGCTCGCCCACCAGATCCGCGCCTTCCACCTTGACTGCCTCGCCTCGCAGGTGCCGCTCGCGGTTGATCTCGACACGACGCTCAGCGTGCTCTGCGACTCGGTCTACCGACACTTCGCCCGCACGATCCAAAACGGCTATGCGACCGCCGCCGCGGAGACGCTCTTCCGTCATTTCATCACCGCCCCCGGCGAGCTTCGCTTCGGCCCCGAGGGCGTCAAGGTCATGCTGCGCTCACGGGCGCACACGCCGGTGCTGCTCGACGCCGGCTACGAGGAGCGGCGCGTCGCCGTCCCCTGGTGGGAGGGACGGGAGTTGAGCTTCAGCTTCAAGCCCGCCTGACCCTGCCCGCCGGCGATCTTGGCGCGCTCGGAAAGTAGGGTCGATTGAGCGCACCGGAAATCGAGGTTAGCGCGTCCCGGCAGGATTTATGTCAACCGCGGTGAACGCGGCCCCGATGGCCCGTTTCGCCACGCTCGACACTGAGGACCCCCCTGCACACGCCCGCGATGACGAGCTCGCCCGCCTCGTAGGCCGAAACGACCAGC
>DATLSM010000091.1:0-20028 GCA_035534175.1 Solirubrobacterales bacterium
GTCGCCAGTCCCTGCGCGCTCCTGCGCCGCCTGGCCCAGCGCTGCAGCTGGTCGCGCTCCTCTCCGGTCAGCTCGATCGATACCGCACGAGGCCCACGTGGCATGCGCCAAGGATACCACAAACTGCTATGAAATTAATGACTCAGGACACTAGGAGAGGTGGTCGACCGGGCGAATTTTGCCTGACACGGAACAGATCGCTCCGATCCGAGAAAACCCCAAAGGAGAATGAAGATGAGGTACATGCTGTTGCAGAACTACGGAGGGGTAGAGGACTGCGAGCCGATGAGCGCGTGGGCGCCGGAGGAGGTCGAGGCCCACATCGTCTACCAGCGTGCCCTCACGACGAGCTGCGGCAGCGCGGCGAGCTTCTCGACGCTCATAGGAGAACCTTCCCTTGTTCTTCCTGAGATCTAGATAGAGAGGCCGAGCGAAGCGAGGCCGTCGAAGATCTCGGGGGAGCTGCTCGCCGGCTACCGGTTGGTGGACGTCGAGTCGCTCGAGCGGGCGATCGAGATCGCGGCCAAGGGCTCGGCGGCACCGGGTCCGAGCGGCGTCGCGATCAAGCAGTCGATCAAGGTTCGTGAGGTGATGGGAGCCTCGAGCCCAGAGGCGTGATCCGCGGCTGGGCTGGGAACCGTGGCGGAGTAACGGGCAAGCGCAGCTGCGGCAGATTGAATCCGTCGACCTCGGGCGGCAGCGAGGTCTGCTCAGATGGCTGTTCTGGCGAGCGTCGGGGGTGTCGGTCTGCCAGCGGACTCCGAGGGGTCGGGGTGTCGATCCGGCTCGGCTGCTCTCTGCTTGCTTCGGTTGTGCTCCTGGCGCGCGATCCAGATTCGGATGGTGCGCTCGACCGGTCCCGCCTGTCCATGCATGTCGTGGCCCTTCCTCTTGGGAGACGGATGAGCAATCCATGCTCGCGCCGGGGGGCTGGAGGGGCATTGGACGCAGGTCCCAAATCTGCTGCGCGCCTTCTCGACAGTCGGCCAAGGGCTGAGGGGGGAGCTACCCCCGTCAGCTGCGCCTTTTCGGCCGCCCTCACTTAACGGTCAGGGTGCCTTCCATCCCCGCTTCGCGGTGCCCCGGCACCGAGCAGTAGTAGTGATAGGTGCCCGACTTCAGGTTGCTCAGGCTCAGGCTGGTCGAGCTTTCGGCGATCAGTTCCGATTTCCCGATCGTCTTGCCGCTCGAGTCTTCTACGGATATGTCGTGGGAGAGTCCCTGCGGGTTGGTGAAGTCAATCGTCACGTTTCCCGGTTTCGCCGTCAGCTTGCTCGGCACGTAGTTGAGCTGGCCGTTCGGGTTGGCTTCGACTTTCAGGGTCTGGCTCCCCTTGGAGCTCGCCGACTTCGCCCCCGCCGCCGCCGCCGCGGTGCTGCTTTCGCTGGGGGTGGTGGCTGCGGTCGTGGAGTTCGAGGTTGAGGTTGAGGGGGAGGAACTGCTGCTCCCGCAGGCGACCAGGGCCACCGAGGTGAGGAGGAGGACGAGGACGGATGCAACTTTCTTCATAGAGATCCTTTCCTGGGGGGCTTCTTGCCGGGACTGTACCCGGATAGGAGCGCGCCGATCCCGGTTCAACGGCCGCTGAACTCAGGCGTCTCGCCGGCGAAGAACGCCTCGACCCCGGCGCGCAGGTCCTCGGTCGCCATGCTGTCAGCGATCCCGTGGCGCTCGAGCTGGAGGTGCTGCGGCAGGTTGTTCTCGATGCTCTGGCCGCAGAGCAGCTTCGCCATTCGCGTGTAGTGCGGCGCTTTCGCCGCCAGCTTTCCGGCCTTGGTTCGAGCCCTGTCCATCAGCTCCTCCGGCGCGACGACCTCGGCGACCAGCCGCTCGGCCAGCGCATCGGCGGCGCTCATGTTGGGGTCGTTGAGAAGGATCTCCAGGGCCCTGCTGGGCCCCACCACTCGCGGCAGGAAGTAGGTCATGCCGCCGTCCGGGGAGGCGCCGATGCGGCCGTAGGCGCAGGCGAAGAAGGCGGTCTCGGAGGCGATCCGGGTGTCGCAGGCCAGCGCCAGGGAGAAGCCGGCCCCCGCGGCCGGGCCGTTGACCGCCGCGATTACGGGGTAGGGGATCCGCCGCAGGTCGATGATCGCTAGGTGCAGGGCCTCGGCTCCGCGCCGCACTTCGGAGGGGAGGTCGATCTCCTCCTCCTCGACCCCTTTGCGGAACCAGTTGATGTCGCCCCCGGCGCAGAAAGCCTTGCCGGCGCCGGTGACGATCAGCGCCCGCAGCGGGGCGCGATCGGCGAGCCAGGCGAAGGCCACGGTCAGCTCGCCGATCATTTCCGGGCTCATCGCGTTGAAGGCCTCGGGCCGGTCGAGGGTCAGGGTTCCGATCTCCCCGTCGATCTCGATGCGCATCGTGCTCAGCTCGGGTGGGCTCAGGGTCTGGGTCGTCATCTCGCCTCCCTCTCGGCGTGAGTCGTCGTTGCCAGTTTGGCCGGGTGGCCAGGAGCCTACCCTTTGTCCGCGGTGGCCAAAGACAACGACAGCGGCGATCTCTCCCCCGCCGAGCGGCTCGAGCGCCAGCGCCGCACGCTGCCCGATTCGCCCGGCGTCTACCTCTTCTACGACCGCGACGACGAGCTGCTGTATGTCGGCAAGGCGCGCTCGATCCGCAAACGCGTCGCCTCTCACTTCTCCGGCGGCGAGCCTCGTCTGACGACGCGGATCGAGCGGATCGACAGCCTGGTCACCGCCAACGAGGCCGAGGCTCTGCTCGCCGAGCAGAGCTTCATCAAGCGCCACCGGCCGCGCTTCAACATCCGCCTGCGCGACGACAAGTCCTACCCATACGTCGCGGTCAGCCTCGACGAGGCCTACCCGCGGGTCTATTTCACCCGCGAGAAGCACCGCGCCGGCCGGGCCTACTTCGGCCCCTTCTCCAGCGCCAAGCGGGTGCGGGAGACGCTCGACCTGCTCGGCAAGCTGTTCCAGTTCCGCACCTGCGAGGGGACCGAGCCCGGCCGTCGCTCCGGAAATCCATGCCTCGACTACTACATAAAGCGCTGCGGGGCGCCCTGCGTGGGCTACGTCGAGCGCGAGGAGTACCGGCGCAACATCGAGGCGATCGTCGACTTCCTCTCCGGCCGCTACCGCCGGGTCGAGGAGGACGAGAAAGACAAGATGGAGACCGCCGCGGCGGCGCACGAGTTTGAGCGAGCGGCGCTGCACCGCGACCGGCTCAAGGCGATCCACTCTCTGTTCGAGCGCCAGCGCGTCGCCGGCGGCTCGGTCGGCACCGCCGACCTGATCGGCGTCGCGGCCGAGGGGTCCGACGCCAACGCCCAGGTCTTCCAGGTCCGCGACGGCATCCTCGCCGAGCGCCAGAGCTTCTACCTCGACAACCAGGCCGAGCGCGGGCTGTCCGAGGTCGCCGAGGAGTTCATCGGTCAGTACTACTCGGCATCGCCGGCGATGCCGCGCACGGTCGTCGTCGGTCCATACCTGCGCCAGCGCGCCGCCGTGCTGGCGCAGGCGCTGAGCGAGCGACGCGGCGGACCGGTTGAGGTGCGGGTCGCCGAGCGCGGCGACAAGCGTCGCCTGCGCGAGATGGCCGAGCGCAATGCCCGCCTCGCCCTCGATCAGGACCGGCTTCGGCGCGAGCATCGCCGAGCGCGCCGGGTCGAGTCGCTGGCGCTCCTGAGCGAGGCGCTGGGGATGGCGGAGCTGGCGGTCCGGATCGAGGGCTTCGACATCTCCAACCTGGGGGCCGAGCACACGGTCGCCTCGATGGTCGTCTTCGAGGGAGGGGCCGCGAAGAAGGCGGATTACAGAAAATTCAACATCGACTTCGGCCCGCGCCCGGAGCTCCCCCTGACCTCCGGGCGGCGAGAGGTGGATGGCCGTGGGCTCGCGCCGGCGCGGCGGGGCGCCGGGCAGGACGACTTTGCCGCGATGGAGGAGGTGCTCTCGCGGCGCATGAACCGCTACCTGGAGCAGGCAGACCTCTCGCCTCACGACCCCCAGCGCGACGAGAGCTTCGCCTCGCTTCCCTCGCTGATCGTGATCGACGGGGGCAAGGGGCAGCTTGCCGCCGGGATGCGGGCGCTTCGCCCCTTCGCCGAGCTCGGGGTCACCGTCGTCAGCCTGGCCAAGCGGCTGGAGGAGGTCTACGTCCCCGCTCGCCGCTCACCGATCGACCTGCCGGCCGACTCGGAGGGATCGAAGCTGCTGCAGCGGGTCCGCGACGAGGCCCACCGTTTCGCGATCGAACACCACCGCGGTCGCCGCGAGCGGGCGATGACCGGATCGGTGCTCGACGGACTGAAGGGCGTCGGTCCGGTGCGCAAGCGAGCCCTGCTCCAGCATTTTGGCTCTCCAGAGCGGTTTCTGGCCGCCTCGCGCGAAGAGCTCGAGGCGGTGCCCGGCGTGCCTGGCAAAGTAGCCCGCGAAATCCACGAGCAGCTGAACAGGACCGGATGAGGTGAACCTCGTCGTCATCACCGGCCACTCGGGGGCCGGCAAGTCCGAAGCGATCGCCGCCTTCGAGGACGGCGGCTACTTTTGCGTCGACAACCTGCCCCCGCGGATGATCGACAGCCTGGGCGAGCTGTTCCGGCACCAGGGCAGCGGGGTCGAGCACGCCGCCGTCGTCTCCGACGTGCGCGGCGGCGAGTACTTCGAGGAGCTGCTGGCGGTGCTGGACGACCTGGAGTCCGGTGGCCTACCGCCGAAGCTGCTCTTCCTCGAGGCCAACGAGGAGACCCTGCTGGATCGCTACAAGGAGACCCGCCGCCGCCACCCCCTGGCCCCGGAAGGGCGAATCGTCGACGGCATCCGCGCCGAGCGCGAGCTGCTGGCGCCGCTGCGCGAGCGCGCCGACATGGTGATGGACACCAGCGACCTGACCGGAGCGGAGCTGCGGCGGCGGATCCGAGAGGAGATGCTGGGCGAAGATGAGAGCGGCAAGCTGGCGCTGACCCTGCTCACCTTCGGTTTCAAAAACGGGCCGCCGCGCGACGCCGACCTGACCCTCGACGTGCGCTTCCTGCCCAACCCCCACTACGTCGAGGAGCTGCGACCCCTGACCGGGATGGACGAGCAGGTGCGCGCCTACGTCGAGTCCGGGACCTTGGCGGGCGAGTTCTACGGGCGGCTGCTGCCGCTGCTGGAGTTCCTCGTCCCGGCCTACGTCGCCGAGGGCAAGAGCCACCTGACCATCGCCGTCGGCTGTACCGGCGGCCGACACCGCTCGGTCACCGTCGCCGATCGCATCCGTCGCGATCTCGCCGGGCGCGACGACGTTGTCGTCCGCGTCAAGCACCGCGACGTCGAGCTCCACTGACGGCGCCGGATTCGCCGCCAGCGGGCGTCGGGGGTCGGCCAAATGGTGATGCTGTCCGGACCTCGGGCGCCCTCGCCCCCCCGGCGCCTGGCCCTCCTCATTCCGACGTCCATAGAATCGCCGGGCCTTGGCAGAACCGGTCATCTCCATCCGCGGACTGCGCAAGAGCTACGGCGACGCCGAGGCGGTGCGGGGCATCGACCTCGAGGTTCGGGCCGGTGAAGTCTTTGCCTTCCTCGGCCCCAACGGCGCCGGCAAGACCACCACCGTGGAGATCCTCGAGGGCTACCGCGACCGCAGTGGGGGGGAGCTGACGGTGCTGGGCGAGGACCCGCAGCGGGCCGGGCGCGAGTGGCGCGAGCGGATCGGGATCGTCCTGCAGAGCTGCCGGCTGGATCCCTATCTGACCGTGCGCGAGTCGCTCGGGCTCTACGCCGGCTACTACCGCAAGCCACGTCCGATCGATGAGGTGATCGCGCTGGTCGGACTGGAGGGCGAGGCGGAGGATCGCGCCAGCCGCCTCTCCGGCGGCCAGCAGCGCCGCCTCGACGTCGGTATGGCGCTGGTCGGCGACCCGGAGCTTCTCTTCCTCGACGAGCCGACCACCGGCTTTGACCCCTCGGCGCGGCGCCAGGCATGGGAGGTGATCGCCGGCCTGCGCGACCTGGGCAAGACCGTCTTCCTCACCACCCACTACATGGACGAGGCCCAGCGCCTCGCCGACCGGGTGACGATCATCGCCCGGGGGGAGATCGTGGCCAGCGGCACCCCCGAGGATCTCGGCGATCGCGAGAACCAGCCGGCGACGATCACCTACCGCATCGATGGCAGGGAGGTCTCGACCCAGACCACCACCCCGGTGAAGACGCTGCACGAGCTGACCGGCCGGGCGCTGGAGCGGGGCGAGCCCCTCGAGGGCCTGGAAGTGACCCGTCCGAGCCTGGAGGACGTCTACCTGGAGCTCACCGAGCAGCGATGAGCCTCCTTATCCACCAGCTGCGCTTCGACCAGAAGGCCTTCTGGCGCAACCCCGCCTCGGTCTTCTTCACGGTGATGTTCCCGGTTGTCCTCTTCGTCATCCTCGCCGTCGCCTTCAGTGGAAAGACCGTCAACCTGCGCGGCGGGATCAGGGCGACCACCTACTACGTGCCGGCGATCATCGCCCTCTCGGTGATCGCCTCGACCGTGCAGACTCTGGTCATGTCGCTGGTGATCGCCCGCGAAGGCGGGCGGTTGAAGCGCAGCCGGGGAACCCCGATGCCGCCCTGGGTCTTCATCGCCGGGAGGGTCGGCAACTCGATCGTCGTCGCCGTGATCATGCTGGTGGTGCTGGCGACGATCGGCCGGGTCTTCTACGCGGTGCCGATCCCCTGGGCGGGGATCCCGGCGATCCTGGTGACGCTGATCGTCGGCGCCGCGGCCTTCTGCTGCCTGGGCATCGCGCTGAGTGCGGCGATCCCCTCCCAGGACGCCGCCGCCCCGATCGTCAACGCCCTGCTCTTCCCCCTCTACTTTCTCTCCGGTGTCTTCATCCCGGAAAACGAACTGCCGAGCGGCGTCATCCACTTCGCGGACCTGTTCCCGATCCGCCACTTCTTCCAGGCGTTTTTCGACGCCTACATCACGGTCGGTGGCGGCCCCAGCGTGAGCTGGGGGAACCTCGCGATTGTCGCCGTTTGGGGGCTCGCCGGCCTCGTTCTCGCGGTGCGTTTTTTCCGCTGGACTCCGGCCAACGGCTGAGCACCTCGCCCCCCGCGGTGGTGGGCGCACGACTTCGGAGCGATCCGCATGTATAGCCTCCGGGTCTCGTGTTGCATCACGTCCTCTTGGAGGTCTCCGACCTCGACCGGAGTTCCTCGTTCTACGATGCGCTGCTGGCGCCCCTGGGCTGGCGGCGCCACTTCGACGAGGACAAGACCGTTGGCTGGGGGATCGCCAAGCCGGTCTTCTTCATCGCTTCCCATCACGAGCCAAAGGCCGGGTTCGGGCTGCTCAGCTTCTCGGCCGCCGGGATCGTGGCGGTGAAGGCCGCCTGGGAATCGGGGATCAAGGCGGGCGGTGTCGGCGTCGCCGAGCCCGGTGAACGGCGGGCCCACGGCTCCGGCACCTTCTCCGGCTTTCTCCAGGACCCCGACGGTTACGAGATCGAGATCACGATCGGCAATGACTAGCATCGAGGCCCAACTACCGCAGGAGGGTTTGACTTCATGGCTGTGAAAGTCGGCATCAACGGCTTCGGGCGCATCGGGCGAAACGTCTTTCGTGCAGCCCACGCCGCGGAAGCCGAGCTCGAGTTCGTCGCGGTCAACGACCTCACCGACCCGGCGACCCTCGCCCACCTGCTCAAATACGACTCGATCCTGGGGCGCTTCCCCGGCGTGGTCGAGGCCAGGGGGTCGGGGCTCGCCGTCGACGGCGCCGAGATCGCGGTGCTCTCAGAGCGCGATCCGGCGGCTCTGCCCTGGGCCGACCTCGGCGTCGAGGTGGTGATCGAGTCGACCGGGCTCTTCACCGGGCGCGAGGACGCCGCCCAGCACCTGGCCGCCGGGGCCAAGAAGGTGATCATCTCCTCCGTGGCCAAGGAGCCCGACGTGACCGTGGCCCTGGGCGTCAATTTCGACACCGCCTATGACCCGCAGAGCCACCACATCATCTCCAACGCATCCTGCACGACCAACTGCCTGGCGCCGCTGGCCAAGGTGCTGAACGACGCCTTCGGGATTGAGCAGGGCCTGATGACGACGATCCACGCCTACACCGCCGACCAGCGCCTGCAGGACATGCCGCACAAGGATCTGCGCCGGGCGCGGGCCGCTGCACTGAACCTGATCCCGACCACGACTGGCGCGGCCAAGGCGGTCGGCCTGGTGCTGCCCGAGCTGAACGGGAAGCTGAACGGCATCGCAGTGCGAGCGCCGGTGGCCATCGGGTCGGTCGTCGACCTGGTCTTCACCACACCGCAAGCGGTCAGCGTCGAGCAGGTAAACGCGGCGGTCAGGGACGCGGCGGAGGGTCCGATGCGGGGCATCCTCTCCTACACAGATGACCCGATCGTCTCCACCGACGTCGTCGGGGACCCGCACTCCTCGATCTTTGACTCCGGCCAGACGATGACCATCGGCGACGGCCGGATGGTCAAGGCGGTCAGCTGGTATGACAACGAGTGGGGCTACTCGAACCGGTGCGTGGAGCTGGCGGCGAGGGTGCTGGAGCCGGCCGCCGCCGGCGCCTGATGGTGCCAGGGCGTTGAGCTTCCCAAAGGCCAGCGTCCGCGATGCCGACGTCGCGGGCAGGCGGGTCCTGGTCCGGGTCGACTTCAACGTCCCCCTCTCAACCGCCGTCGCTCAGCGAGGCGGGAGTGAGGGCCAATCCAGATCTGAGGCAGACCTCCTCGCGGCAGCAGGAGAGGCGACGCAGTGCGTGGTGGCCGACGACACGCGGATCAGGGCGGCGCTGCCGACGATCGAACTGCTGCGAAAGCGCGGCGCCGCCTTGGTCCTGGCCTCCCACCTGGGGCGGCCGCAGGGCCGGCCCGATCCCGCGCTCTCCCTGCGGCCGGTGGGGGAGAGGCTGGCCGAGCTGCTCGGAACCGAGGTCAGACAGGCGCCGTCGGTGGTCGGCGAGGAGGTGGAAACGATGGCCCTGGGCCTGGGGCCCGGCGAAGTCCTGCTGCTGGAGAACCTGCGCTTCGAGCCGGGGGAGGAGGAGAACGACCCGGCGCTGGCCGGGGCCCTCGCCATCCTCGCCGACCTCTATGTCGATGACGCCTTCGGCGTCGCCCACCGGGCCCACGCCAGCAATGCCGGAGTGGCGGGCCTGCTGCCGGGTTACGCGGGCCTGCTGCTGGAGCGCGAGGTGCGGGAGCTGGGCGCGGTGATCGAGGCGCCGCGGCGGCCGCTGGTCATCGTTCTCGGCGGTGCCAAGGTCTCGGACAAGATCGCGCTGATCGATCGCTTCATGGACATCGCCGACGCGATCCTGATCGGCGGGGCGATGTGCTTTAGCTTCTTCCGCGCGCAGGGGATCGCCACGGGCGACTCGCTGGTCGAGGAGGATTGCGTGGAGTTGGCGGCCGAGGCGCTGGAGCGGGCAAAGGGATCGCGCTGTGAGCTGGCGCTGCCGGTCGACCTGGGTCTGGGAGAGCGGGTCGATGCCGACGCTGAGCGGCGCGAGAGCGAGGGCGTGGAGGTGCCCGAGGGCTGGATGGGACTTGACATAGGGCCGCGCACCGCGGCCGCCTACGCTGAGGCAATCTCCCCCGCCGGCACGGTGCTGTGGAACGGGCCGATGGGCGCCTTCGAGCTGGAGGCCTTCGCCAGCGGGACCCGCACCGTCGCCGAGGCGGTGGCTCAAGCTCGGGGCCTCACCGTCGTCGGCGGCGGCGACTCGGTCGCCGCGCTGCATCATTTCGGCCTGGGTGAGAAGGTGGACTGGCTCTCGACCGGAGGAGGAGCCTCGATGGAGCTGCTGGAGGGAAAGAAGCTGCCGGGAGTCGAGGCCTTGCTGGATGCCTGAGCGCACCCCCTACATCGCGGCAAACTGGAAGATGCACAAGACCCTAGCCGCGGCGGCCGGCTTCGTCGATGCCCTGCTTCCACGGATCGCCACCACCGCGGCCGACGTGGTCCTGTGCCCACCCTTCCTCGCCCTGGCCGAGGTGGTGGAGCGCTCGCGCGGCGCCGCCGTGCGGGTCGGCGCCCAGAACATGCACGAGGAGCCCGCGGGCGCCTTCACCGGCGAGGTCTCGGCGGAGATGCTGGTGGAGATCGAGGTCGATGCGGTGATCCTCGGCCACTCCGAGCGCCGCCGGCTCTTCGGCGAGACCGACGAGGCGCTGGCGCGCAAGGTCCCCGCCGCCCTGGCCGCCGGCCTGGAGCCGATCCTCTGCGTGGGAGAGACGGAGGAGGCGCGTGAGGCCGGCCAGACCGAGGTCGTGCTGGAGCGCCAGCTCCAGGCCGATCTCGCTGCGCTTGACCCGGCCGGCATCGGTCGCGTCGTCTTGGCCTATGAGCCGATCTGGGCGATCGGCACCGGCCGCACCGCGTCCCCCGACCAGGCGCAGGCCGCGATCGCCTTCCTCCGCCACAGCCTGGAGGGCCTCGGCGCTCCCGCCCAGGAGGTGCGGATCCTCTACGGCGGTTCGGTCACCCCGGGCAACGCGGCCGAGCTGATGGCCCAGCCCGACGTCGACGGGGCCCTGGTCGGCGGCGCCAGCCTCGATCCGGGCGACTTCGCGGCAATAGTGCAGGCTGCATGAGGGGGCCATGAGCGCTCCCTCGCTGGCGCTGATCATCCTCGACGGTTGGGGTTTGGCCCCGGCGGGGCCGGGCAACGCGATCTCTCTGGCAAAGACCCCCGTTTTCGACCGCCTCTGGTCGCGGTTCCCTCACACCGAGCTCTCCGCCCAGGGCCGCGACGTCGGCCTGCCCGAGGGGCAGATGGGCAACTCGGAGGTCGGACACCTCAACCTCGGCGCCGGGGCGATCGTCAAGCAGGACCTGGCTCGGATCGACGAGGCGATCGCCGACGGCAGCTTCTTTGAGAACGAGGCTCTGCTCGCTGCCTGCGAGCGGGCCCGCAACAGCCCGCGCGGCCGCCTGCACCTGCTCGGCCTGGTCTCCGATGGTGGCGTCCACTCCGGCTGGGAGCACATCGAGGCCTGCATCGAGCTGGCCTCCAACGAGGGGGTTCCCGACCTCCTCTTCCACGCCTTCACCGACGGCCGCGACACCCTTCCCCACGGCGGTCGGGAGTACCTGGCGGAACTGGAGCGTTGGCTGCGCCACGCCGGCCGCATCGCCACCGTGGGCGGCCGCTATTACGCCATGGATCGCGACACCCGCTGGGAGCGGACCAAGCTGGCCTATGACGTGATCGTCCACGGCGAGGGTCTGAGGGCGGCCAGCGCAGCGGAGGCGATTGCCTCCGCCTACGAGCGTGGCGAAACCGACGAGTTCGCCAAGCCGACGGCGATCGGCGACTACGACGGCGGGGCCGAGGGAGACGTCGCGATCTTCATCAACTTCCGCCCGGACAGGGCCCGGCAGATGACCCGTGCCCTCGCCGACCCTGGCTTCGATGTCTTCTCCCGCGCCGGCGGGCCGCTGCTCGACCTGACGACGATGACCGAGTACCGCAAGGGCTGGCCATACCCGGTCGCCTTTCCCGAGGCCCGGCCAAAGACGACTCTGGCGGCGACGATCTCAGCCGCCGGCGGCCGCCAGCTGCACGTCGCCGAGACGGAGAAGTACGCGCATGTCACCTACTTCTTCAACGGGGGCCGGGAGGAGGAGTGGGGGGGAGAGGAGCGCTTCCTGGTCGACTCGCCGCGCGACGTGCCGACCTATGACCACAAACCTGAGATGAGCGCCCAGGCGGCGACCGAGATGTTCATCGGGCACTGGTCGGGGGGCGAGTACCGATTCGGGATCGTCAACTTCGCCAACCCCGACATGGTCGGGCACACCGGCGTGATACCGGCGGCGGTGCGGGCGGTGGAGGAGGTCGATGGTTGCCTTGGCCAGGTCCTCGCCGCGGTCGAGGCGACGGGAGGCGTCTGCATCGTCACCGCCGATCACGGCAACTGCGATCACATGCTCGAGCCCGACGGTTCGCCCAACACCGCCCATTCGCTCAATCCGGTGCCGCTGATCGTCACCGCCGAGGGTCTCGAGCTGCGCGACCACGGGATCCTGGCCGACGTTGCGCCGACGGCGCTGGGACTTCTCGGCATCCCCCAGCCCGAGGCCATGACCGGCACCTCGCTGGTGGTGAGCGGCGCTGCCGCTGCTCGATGAGGGTCGACCCGCAGCGGTTGAGGTTTGAGGTCGGGGCGCGCGACGGGGGCGCGAGGGCGGGGGTCTTGCATACGGCTCACGGGGAGGTGCGCACGCCAGCCTTCATTCCGCTGGCCACCAAGGGGACGGTGCGGGGTTTGGAATCCGAGGAGGTGGCCGGGCTGGGCTACGAGATGGTGCTCGGTAACACCTATCACCTGTTCGTATCACCGGGGCCCGCTCGGATCCAGCGTGCGGGCGGGTTGCACGGGTTCATGGGCTGGGAGCGTGCACTGATCACGGACTCGGGGGGGTTTCAGGTGTTTTCGCTGGCCCACGGGGGGGTTGCCAACGAGGTGAAGGGGAGCGGGCGCCAGGGAGGGGAGCAGGGCTCGGTCCTCTCCATCGGCGAGGACGGGGTTCGCTTTCGCTCCTACCGGGACGGAGCGCCGCTGTTCATCTCGCCCGAGATCTCCATGCAGGTGCAGGCAAAGCTCGGCTCCGACATCGCCCTGGCCTTCGATGAGTGCACCCCGTTTCATG
The DNA here is from genome assembly GCA_035534175.1 of Solirubrobacterales bacterium. Classification (GTDB taxonomy): domain Bacteria; phylum Actinomycetota; class Thermoleophilia; order Solirubrobacterales; family 70-9; genus DATLSM01. The sequence goes on from DATLSM010000091.1 coordinate 12,606, forward strand.
CCGACCGCGACTACACGGCGCGCTCGACCGAGCGGACGCACCGCTGGCTCGATCGGTGCTTGCAATGGCAGAAGGAGTGCGGCCCGAGGCGCCAGGCCGTGTTCGGGATCGTGCAGGGAGGGGTGCACGAGGACCTGCGGCGGGAATCGGCGCAGGCGGTCTCTGCGACGGGCGTCGACGGCCTGGCGATCGGCGGCACCCTGGGGAAGGACAAGGCGCAGATGCGCGAGGTCCTGGCCTTCACCGCCCTGCAGCTGCCCGAGGCCCCGCCAAAGCACCTGCTGGGCATCGGTGAGGTCGACGACCTGCTGGCGGCCATCGCCCTGGGCATCGACCTGTTCGACTGCGCGGTCCCCACCCGGCTCGCCCGCCATGGCGTGGCCCTCGCCCCCAGGCCGCAGACCCGCTTCCGGCTGGACCTGCGCAAGTCCGGCTGGGAGGGTGACCGCAGCCCACTCGTGGAGGGCTGCCCCTGCCCCGCCTGCCGGCGCCACGACCGCGATTACCTCAGCTATCTGTCGCGAGCCGAGGAGTTGACCGCCGTCCGCCTCCTCTGCCTCCACAACCTCACCTACATGCAGCAGCTGACCACCCACGCTCGCGCCGCGATCGCCGCCGGCACCTTCGCCAGCTTCTCCGCCGCCGTGCTGGAGGGAGCCCCACCCTGGGCTCTGGTCTGAACCGAGGCGCGACGCCCCGCTTCTCACTTCCCCTACCTGGTGTTCTTCCTGACCAGGTCCTTCACTTCTTCGACCACCTTTTCCACCGTGTTCCCGGCCACCTTGGTCACCCTCACCCCGGCCGCCTTATCGGTGGTGATGATCACCGCGGCGGCCACCGCCGCTGCGATCAGGACCAGGGCGAGGAGGGCCAGGACGAAGCGGGCAAAGCGCGACAACACGCCCTTCTTTCGCGCTTCGGCGGGCTGTGGGGGCGGTGGCAGTGGCGCCCGCGCCGCGGGCCGCCTGGTCGGCGAGGGCGCCGGGCGGTACTCGCTCCTTTGGCCGCGGTCCAGGCGCCGGGTCGCCGTCTCGCCGCCCAGCAGCCGGGTTGGGGTGGCGCCTTCTCTCAGCGGCAGGGTCACGTCCTGGCCCTGCAGGCCCAGCTGCAGCCCTCCGGCAAGCTCGTCGGCGCTGGCGTAGCGGCGGCTCGGGTCGCCCTCCAGCGCCCGCTGCACGGCCGCCCCCAGCGTCTCGGCCACCTCGTCGTTGTAGGTGCTGGGCGGCAGCGGCCTCTCGTTTTGCTGGCGCACGGCGAGCTCTGCCAGGGTCGAGCCCTCGTAGGGCAGTCGGCCGGTGAGGAACTGGTAAAGCACGACGCCCAGCGCGTAGACGTCGGTGGCCGGGGTCGCCTCCTCGCCGCGCACCTGCTCCGGAGCCAGGTAGGCGGCGGTGCCCACCACCGATCCGACCTGCGTGATCCGGGTCTGCTCCATCGCCCGGGCGATGCCGAAGTCGGTCAGCTTCACCGTCAGCTCCTTGCTGCCGCCCACCGGCCCTCCGACGATCATCAGGTTGCCTGGCTTGACGTCGCGGTGGATGAAACCGCGCCGGTGCGCGTAGTCGAGCCCGGCGCAAGCCTGGATCCCGATCTCCGCCGTCTCCTCGCCGTTGAGCGGGCCCTGCCGCTGGAGGATCTGCGCCCCCGAGCGCCCATCGACGTACTCCATCACTATGTAGTGGCGCCCATCGTCGACCCCGGTGTCATAGACCTGGACGATGTTGGGGTGGATCAGCTTGGCCACCGCGAGCGCCTCGCGGCGGAAGCGGGCGACGAAGCGCTCGTCGTCGGAGAGGTGCTCGGCCAGGACCTTGACCGCGACGGTCCGCTCGAGGATGCGATCGGTCGCCCGGTAGACGTTTGACATCCCGCCCGAGCCGAGCCGCTCGCCGATCTCGTAGCGGCCGGAGAGGGTCTCCAGCATCAGTGACCTCCGCCCGCCGGTGAGCCGGGGCCAACCCCGCCCGAGGAGGGCGGCGTGCCGCCGCCTTCGGTCGTCGGCGTGGTGGGAGTCGTCGGCGTGGTGGTCGTGGTGGGAGTCGTCGGCGTGGTGGTCGTTTTGGTCGGCGTTTCTTTCGGCGCCGGCTTTGACTTCTTCGGCTTTTCTTCCTTCTTCGCCGGCTTGCCCGGCGTGCTTTCGCTCAGCGTTTCGGTCGATTCGGTCGATTCCGTCGTTTCTTCGCCGCACTTCCGCACGACTTCATTCAGCCGGGCGGCGCCTTCGCGCAGCGCCTGCTTGAGGCTCTTGTCGACTCCGCCGAGGGAGTCGATCTGGCTGCTCACCTGCTGCGCCGCGCTTTCGGCGCCGACGCATTCCCCGCTCTGCGCCAGTTGCCTCACTTCTTCCAGGTTCCTGGTGATTTCGCTGGCCGTATTCCCGGGCAGCAGCTTGGCGTTGCTCGCGCTGCCGCAGGAGGCCAGCGCCACCGCGGCGAGGACTCCGAGGGCCAGGGCGAGGAGAGATGCGCTTACGCGACCCACGGTCCGAGTCTAGAGAACGACATAAAGGCTGGATTTACCCTGCAATCGACGCTCACGTGCCGAGCTGAAGGCGGTCCGCCAGCTGCTCCGGCAGCCCAGCCGCCACGATCGCCTCGGCGGCCCGGCCGATGTCGTACTCGACGCGGTGAAAGCGCGCCGAGGCCTCCCCGGTGTCCAGCTCCAGCCAGGCGGCGCGCGGGTCGCCGTCGCGGGGTTGGCCGACGCTTCCCGGGTTGATCAGCCAGGGGCCGCGGCCGAGCTCGAGCAGGGCCCCATCGCCGCCATGGGCGCCGTGGGTCTCGCCCCCCTCGCCCGGATCGGGGCGGGTGAAGAAGAGTGCGATGTGGGAGTGGCCGATCAGGCCGATCCGCTCGCTCTGCAGATCGAAGCATGCGTCGGCCTGCTCGGTCGAGAGGACGTACTCCCAGATCGGGTCGCGGGGGGAGGCGTGGAAGAGGCCGATGCCCTCTCGCAGCCCCGTCGGCTCCAGCTCTCGGAGGAATTCGAGCGTCCGCTCGCTGGCCTTCTCGCGGGTCCAGAGGACCGCCTCCGCCGCGGGCTCCGAGAAGGCGCCGACGTCCAGCCCGCCGAGGACCGCCAGGTCGTGGTTGCCGGCCAGGCTGAGATCGCAGCGCTCACGGATCAGCTCGGTGCAGGCGTCGGGCTCGGCCCCGTAGCCGACCAGGTCCCCCAGGCACCAGAGCTCCTCGAACCCGGCCGCGTCGATCGCCCCTAGCACCGCTTCCAGCGCCGGCAGGTTGGAGTGGACGTCGCTGATCACGGCTGCGCGCAAGTGGGCCAGCGTACTCTGGCCCCCGCGCGGCCCGCCCCGGGGCAGGGGTCCATACGATGCCTGGATGCCGGCCAACGACTCGATCGCCGACCTTCGCTCGGCCGTTAGGCGGGCGGCTCGCGCCCTGCGCAACGGGGAGCCCACCGGGCCCGAGCCCTCCCTCGACCGCCCGCCCAAGCTGGAGCTGGGCGATTACAGCTCCAACGCGGCGATGCTGCTCGCTGCCCCGCTGGGTGAGAGCCCCCGCGCCGTCGCCGAGCGCCTCCGATCCGAGCTGGCGAGCGAGCTCACGGCCGCCGGGAGCATCGAGCGGATCGAGGTGGCCGGGCCGGGTTTCGTCAACTTCTTTCTCTCCGACGCCTGGTATCGGCGCGCGATGGCGGCCCTGGGCGCCGCGGGCGAGCAGCTTGGGCCTGCGCCGAGCAGCTCGCCCGAACGCATCCTGGTCGAGTTCGTCTCCGCCAACCCGACCGGTCCGCTGCACGTTGGCGGCGGTCGCCACGCCGCCTACGGCGACGCGCTGGTGCGGCTGCTGGAGGCGGTCGGCCACGAGGTGGGCCGCGAGTTCTACGTCAACGACGCCGGCGCTCAGGTGGAGCGCTTCGCCCACTCGATCGCCGCCCGCATGACCGGTGCCGAGGTGCCCGAGGACGGCTACGAAGGCGACTACGTCGCCGAGCTGGCCGAGCGCCTCGCGGCGGAGGGGGCCGACCCCGCCGATACCGCGGCGCTGGGTCGGCGGGGGGTGGAGCTGGTGCTGGAGGGCGTGTGCGCCACCCTTGACCGCTTCGGCGTCGGCTTCGACACCTGGTTTTCTGAGCGCGACCTCTACCAGCGCGGCGAGGTCGACTCCGCCCTCTCCCAGCTGCAGGAGAACGGCCACACCTATCGCAGCGAAGACGCGCTGTGGTTGCGCACCACCGCGTTTGGCGACGACAAGGACCGGGTGTTGATCCGGGCCAGCGGCGAGCCGACCTACCTGGCCGCCGACGTTGCCTACCACTGGGACAAGCTGGAGCGAGGCTTCGAGCGGCTGATCGACGTGCTCGGTGCCGACCACCACGGCTACGTGCCCCGACTCCGTGCCGCGATCGCCGCGCTCGGCGCCGATCCCGACGCCTTCGAGGCGCTGATCATGCGCCTCGTCCATATCGTCGAGGGCGGCGAGCGGGCCCAGATGTCAAAGCGCCGCGGCGACTTCGTCTCGCTCGACGAGCTGCTCGACGACATCGGCCCCGACGCGGCCCGCTGGTTCATGCTCTGGCGCAGCCACGAGACCACCGTCGACCTCGACCTTGAACTGGCTCGGCGCGAGTCGAGCGAGAACCCCGTCTACTACGTGCAGTACGCGCACGCCCGCATCGCCAGCATCCTGCGCAAAGCGGGGGGGGAGGCGGAGCGCGAGGCGGCCGAGCCGGGGGCGGGGGACTCCCCCGCCCCGCTGGAGCCGGCGGAGAGAGAGCTGGTCAAGCGCCTGCTGGAGTTCCCCGAGGAGGTCCGCGAGTCGGCGGCGCGCCGCGCTCCCCATCGGATCTGTGCCTACGCGATGGCGGTGGCCGCCGACTTCCACGCTTTTTACCGCGACTGCCAGGTACTCGGCGCCGAGGGCGACGGGGTGGAGCGCTCGCGCCTCGCTCTCTGCCTCTATACCAAGCGCACGATCTCCGCCTCGCTGGGCCTGTTGGGCATCGCCGCTCCGCAGCGGATGTGATGTTTCGTCGCGGCCCAAAGCCCCGGGTCCTGGCGACCATGCCGGGCTCCGCGGCGAAAGGCGCGGCGCGCCCCGGTACGCTCCGGCGCTCCGAGCTCGAGGCGCTCGGGGCAGTGTGGGCGGGGCTCGGGGATTCCCGGGCGGTGCTGGTCACCGGCGGCCAGGAGGGAAAGGCGGGGGCGGCCCTCGGCCTCGCCGCCGCGGCGGCGGCGGCGGGCAGGCGCACGGTGCTGGTCGAGTGTGACTTTGAGCGGCCGGTCCTGGCGCAGTCACTCGGCCTGAGCCTCACCCCGGGCCTGGGCGAGTATCTGCGCCTGCAGGCGGGCGCGCCCCAGATCCTCCAATCGGCAGTCCTCGCCGGTCCGGCGTCGGGCCAGGCCGGGGCGCCGCTGGTTTGCGTGGTGGCCGGCGACCCCGGGGCCGAGGGCGCCGCGCTGCTTGGCTCCGAGGGTCTGCGCCACGCGGTGGCGAAGCTGCGAGAGGCCTATGAGTTGCTGGTCATCGACGGGCCCGCGGGCAATGACGGTGGGCAGGGGCTGCGCTCCCTCGCCGCCCAGGCCGATGCCACGCTCGCCTGCCTGGGACCTGGGGAATCCTCCCGCCGCTTCGGGGTGGCGGTGACGGGGATCGTTCAGAGGTCATAGCGGGCAAGGTCGGCATCGAGCCGTTCGGCCTCCTCGCCGGTGGGGCCGCGCGCGGTCGGGGGATCGGAGCCGGGCGGCCCGGCTCGGCGCCGCCAGCGCAGGACGCCGAGGGCCAGGGCGAGGGCGGCGGCCGCGAAGCCGATGACCGGGACCAGATAGGCGGAGAGATCAAAACCGGAGGCCCTGGGCAGGGCCAGCACTTCCGGGCCGTACTGGGCGACCAGGGCGTCTTTGATCTGGGCCCTGGTATCGCCTTTGACGATCAGACCGACGATGAAGACTTTCTCCCGGTCGGCCTGGGGAGAATTGGCGAGCTCCAGCAGCGTGCCGCAAATCGGGCACATCACTTCGCCCTCGATGTCGCTGAGCGTGGTGCGAGGCTGGGCGGCCGGGGCGAGCGCCGGGGCGAGAATCGTCGTCAGGGCGAGGGCGCATACCGCCAGGGGCGAAAGCCGCCACCGGGCGCTCATAGGAGAACCTTCCCCGATCCTTCTGGATTTGAGAGGGAGAGGCCGAGCGCAGCGAGGCCGCCCGAGAATCCGGGGGAACGCATAGAGCCGACCCCCGCCGGGAGAGCGCCACGGTCGCTAGCCGCATAGACGGCCCTCATGAGACCAGCGCCTCCCGGCGGTGCGAGGCGCCAGAAGCGCCTACAGGACGTGGTGCCCGAGAGCGCCACCCTATGAGCACGCGCAACGGCTCCTCGTGGCCGGCTATCAGCCGAGACGAATCGACCGAGGAGGAAGCATGGCAGGAACGAGAACCGCCGGCATCGACTGGGCCAGCGAGGCCCATGAGGTCTGCATCAGCGAAGAGGGGAGGGCGATCCAGCGCTTTTCCGTCACCCACGAGGAGCGCGGCATCGTCGAGCTTGCCCGGAAACTGCGTGGGGCCGGCGTCGCCCGGGTGGCGATCGAGCGACCAGACGGAGTCCTGGTCGAGCGGCTCTTGGCCGCCGGCCTCGAGGTCTTGGCGATCCATCCCAACCAGGTCAAAGCCGCCCGGGCCCGCTTCGCGGTCGCCCACGGCAAGTCCGACCGTTTCGACGCCTACGTCCTGGCCGAGCTGGCCCGCACCGACGCCCACCGCTTCCGGGCACTCATCCCCGATGGCGATCAGACCAAGGCGCTGCGGGCGCTGACCAGGGCGCGGGAGGACCTGGTCGGCGCTCGGGTCGAGCTCGCCAACCAGCTGCGCGCCCAGCTGGGGGCCTTCTGGCCGGGAGCCTTGATCTTCGCCGAGGTCGACAACGCGATCTCGCTCGCCTTCCTCAAGCGCTATCCGAGTCCGGCGGAGGCCAAGGGCCTCGGCGGAGCTCGGATGGCCGCCTTCCTGACCCGCAACTCCTACAGCGGCGGGACCGATCCCGCCGAGCTGGTGGGGCGGATCAAGGCGGCGCCCCAGGGCACCGCCGGCGCCGAGGAGCAACGGGCTCGCCGAGCCGTAGTGCTCGGCCTGGTGGCGGCCCTCGGCCCGATCGTCGCCCAGATCGCCGAGCTCAGCGCTCAGATCCGCTCCGCGCTCGCTGCTCACCCCGACGCGGCAATCTTTCGGCCGCTGTTCCGCGACCCCAAGACCGCCATCTGCCCGGCGACCCTGATCGCCGAGATCGGCGATTGCCGAGGGCGCTACCCGACCGAGGCCGCACTCGCCGCCGACGCCGGGATGAGTCCCGTCGCCCTGGAGTCGGGCAAGTTGCGGGTCGCAACCTTCAGGCGCGCCTGCGACAAGCGCCTGCGATCCGCCGTGGCGACCCTCGCCGACACCACCCGCCACTGGCATCCCTGGGCCAAG
>DATLSM010000092.1:0-7040 GCA_035534175.1 Solirubrobacterales bacterium
GGCTGGGAGACCTGCACCGACCCGTGTCCGGGGGTGACCGAGGCGCCGAACGTCTCGCTCCCGTAGGCGCTGGTCAGCCCGTATTGGAATTTGTAGGTGGTCGCCTCCCCGTTGGGGTCCACGACGCCGGTCAAAGTCGCATAGCGGAGCCCGATCTGGGTGGGGGCCCCGGTGACGACGCCCGGGGGCGGGTGACCCGTCGTCTTGAAGGCCCGATCGGTGCCGCTGGCTGCCCCCGAAACGTTGGATGCCACGACTCGATAGTGGTAGACGGTGCCCGGAAGCAGGCCGCCGACCCTCTCCTTGGCCGCGCCTGCTGCACTGCCGTTGCCGGCGTACCTGAGGGGGCTGGAGGAGCCGTAGCTGGTGGTGAGGCCCCATTCGAAGCGGTAGTGAGTCGCGGCTCCGTTGGGGTTGATCGTCGCGTGCAGGAGGGCTGAGGAGGAGCTCACCGAGGACGCGGCACCGGTGGCGAGGGTGGGCGAGGACGCGCCCCAGGCCAGGCTGGCGGGAAATACCGCTATAACCGCAGCGAGTCCGACGAGAAGCATCTTGGCCTTGGAGTTCATCTCTGCCTCCCCCAGTTTGACCCAACTCCATGCCCCTGCATGGGGTCTGATTACCCACTTTTAACCGAGTGGGAGGCGAAAAGTTGCGGCCCGTTCCGGCGTTTAGGTTCCCTCGCCCGGTTTGCCGATCCCGATCGGGATCGCTCTGGCGCTCTTCGGCAGCTTCGCGATCGTCGCTCCGATGACCCTCGCCGTGCTGCCGCTCAACCTATTGCTTGCCGGGGTGATGTACCACTTCAGCAAGCGCTCCCTCCAGGAGGTCGGCCTCAAGGCGCGCCGCAACCGGCTCGGCTACCTGCTCACCTACCAGCTGTTCATGTCGCCGGTATCGGTCGCCGGTTACGCGCAGGATCTGTTCGGCGCGGCACGGCGCTGGTAGCCCCGCCGCCCAAGTCGGCCAGGGGCTCGAATCCAATCGTTGGCTATTCCCGGGCTCTGGAGCGGCCCGATAGGCAAGCTCTGTGGAAATCGACTCCCTCGCCCGGCAGCAGGGGCGCGTCGAATGGAGTCGAAACAGGGCGCATGGAACGAACGCTCGACATTGGCGCGACCCTGAGCGAGGTCTTCTCCACCTATCGCTCCCAGGCGGGGGTGCTGCTGCCCGCGGCGTTTTGGCTCTTCCTGGTCGTCGCCATCATCGACGGCCTGATATCGACCAACCTGGCGCTGGTTCCAATTGCCCTCGCGGTCAGCGTGATCGCGGCGACCCTGTATCAGGGCATGGTCGTGGGTTTGGTGCGAGACGTCCAGGAAGGTCGCCGCGACTCCTCGACCGGCGAGCTGATGCGCTCGGCGGTTCCGGTGATCGGGCCGCTGATCGGCGCCAGTCTTCTTTTCGCCCTGGGCGTCGGTATCGGCTTCGTGCTGTTCGTCATTCCGGGACTGATCCTGCTGACCATCTGGTACGTGTTCGCGCCGGTGATCGTGGTCGAGCGCACCGGCGTGCTCGCCGCCTTCGGCCGCTCGCGCGCGCTGGTCCGCGGTGACGGCTGGCGGGTCTTCGCAGCGATCTTCGTCGTCTTCATGGTCACCGCGATCGCTGGGCTTTTGCTCTCCGCGATCGGGGCGAGCATCGCCAGTGGCGCCATCGTGCGAATCGTCTTCAGCGCGATCGCCTCAACCCTGACCGCGCCGATCGAGGCCCTTCTCGCCTCGGTGCTCTACTTCCGCCTGCGCGCGATCAGGGACGCCGCGGGTCCCCAAGGCGCCGATCCGGGCACCCCACCGGCACCTCCGGGCCCAGCGGCGGTCTAACCGATCCCGATCAGCTCGACTCGGTACCCGTCTGGGTCGCGGACGAAGCAGATGCGAGCGCCCTCGGTGCGGCCGCCGGGGCGGTAGGGGGGCTTCTCGGGGTCGATGCCCTCGGCGGCGAGGCGCTCCAGCGCGCCATCGAGGTCCTCGACGCCGATCGCGATGTGGTTATAGCCCGTGCCGAGCTCATAGGAGTCGACGCCGTGGTTGTAGGTCAGCTCGAGGCGGGGGTCCTCACCCGGCATTCCCATGAACACGTTGATCGCCTCATCGCCGATCGGCATCCTGGCTACCTCCTCGAAACCCAGCTTCTCGTAGAAGGCGACCGAGCGGTCGATGTCGCCGATCCGGTAGCAGGTGTGGAGATAGGCCGCCACTCGCGCCGCCAAGGCTATCGCGACGGTGCTCTCCCGCTCGGCATCTGGCCCGGGTCCCGTTCGTCGTTCAGGGGTGGGCCGGTGGCGGTGGGCTGGGGTTCGGCGCCGTCCCGCTGGGTCCGCACGAACCAGACGGCTCCGATGATGGTCAGCACGCAGGCGACGTAGAAGTTCAGCCTCAGGCCGAAGATGTAGTGGGCCGGGTCGACTCGTATGGACTCCTCGAAGATGCGGAAGGCCGAATAGCCGGTGACATAGAGGGCGAAGAGCCCAGGCGCCCTGATCCTCCGGTGGTGTCCCAGCCAGACGAGAAACGCGGCGAGGCTGAGGTTCCAGATCAGCTCGTAGAGGAAGGTGGGGTGGAAGGTCGCGTAGCCGGCATAGCCCGCAGGCCGATGGGCCGGGGATATCTGCAGTGCCCACGGTAGGTTGGTGGGCCCGCCGAACAGCTCCTGGTTGAAGTAGTTGCCGATCCGACCGACCGCCTGGCCAACCAGCAGCGCCGGTGCCGCCGCGTCCATGAAGGGGGACGGAGAGACCCCGGCGCGGCGCAGCCGCCAGATTCCCACCGCCCCACCGAGGGCGATGCCCCCCCAGATCCCCATGCCGCCGTCCCAGACCGCGAACGGCCCCCACCAATGCGGGGGGACCAGGTTTGAGCTGGTGATGTCGAAGTAGATCCGCCCCCCGATCAAGCCGGCCGGGAAGCCCCACATCGCTACCTCATAGACCAGCTCTCGCGAGCCGCCGATCGTCTCCCAGCGGCGGATGGTGATGAAGATCGCCAGCCCCAGAGCGATCACATACATCAGCCCGTAGACGTGGACTTCGAAGGGCCCGAGCGCAATGCCGCTGGACGACGGGCTGGGGATCGAGGCGAGCATCGTGGGGATTGTCCCTGACCGCGGCCTCAGCCCGGCGAGCTGAGATCGGCCGCGAGGCCGGAGACTCCCTGTCCGCCCTCGATCTCGTAGCGGTCCAGTTCATCGGGGAGGTTGCGGCTGGCGTAGCCAGGTTTCTCGGTCACGGCTCCGGTGTAGCCGGCCGCGCGCACGGCGGCGATCGTCGCGCTGTCATAGATGCTCGACGGGTAGCAGAAGTTGTGCGAGGGCACGTGGTAGGTGCGCTGCAGGAACTTGCGGGAGCCGGCCACCTGGTAGGTGAGTTCGGCGCCACTGATGCTCGTCAGGTCCGGGTGGGTGGCCGAGTGGGAGTCGACCTCCCAGCCCTTGGCGATGATCGGTTTGATGTAGGGCGGGGTGAGATGTTCGACGGTGATCTCGAAGAGCACCGCCGGCCAGCCGTACCTGTCCAGCACCGAGGGGGCGAAGCGAACCTGGGCCGGGTAGCCATTATCGAAGGTGATCACGATCGGTTTCTTGGGCAGCGTCCCGTGTTCGTACCAGGCGTGCTCCACCTCGTCCAGGGTCACGCCCTCATAACCGCTGCGGGCGAGCCAGGCCATCTCTTGGCGAAATTCACGCGGTGAGACGTAGAGGCCCGGGTAGGCCTCGGTGGGCGGCGGGGTGCCGAGCGCGTGGTAGACGAGGATCGGCACCGGTCCGGTGTGGGGCTTCCAGCCGGGCTGCGGGCGCGCGTTGCGGACCAGCTCCGAATGCGGCTGGGGGGTGCGGGAGCCCTGTGAGGTTGGCGGCCGCGATGCCCGGGCGCCGGTTTTGCCCCCGACGCCCCCTCGCTCCAAAATCTTCAAACCCGCCAGCACGACCAGGGCGAGGAGGGCAACGACGGCGATCAGTCGCCGTCGCCGCCTGAGGCGGTGACGGCGGGCTTCCGCGCGCCGCTCCCGCAACAGATCGGGGGGGTAGTCGTCCGTGGCGGATCGCAGCCTAAGGTTAAGCGCCGTTTGGGGCGTTTCTCGGGCGCGGTCGCCGTCTCGGCTTTCGCCCAGCTCTCGCCTCACGGGTAGGGCATCGCCAGATCGGGCGAGTCAGGCCCAATTCAACCGCGCCCTGCGGGCGCTGAGAGCGCTCAGCGTGGTTGAGACTCAACCGGCTTTGAGTGAGACCTCGCGCTCGGAGGTCGTCTTGGCGGCGAGGTCCTTCCGCAGCATTCCGAGGCCGAGCAGGCCGCCGAGGCCCGGGACCCAGAATGCGATCGCGTGGTAGACGAGCACCGCCGCCGCCGCGTGGATCGGAGAGATGCCGTAGATCACGAGGGTGGTGACCAGACCGCCATCGAGCACCCCGACGCCGCCGGGGACGGGGATCAGGTTGGCCAGGTAGCCGATGATGTAGGCGAGGGTCAGGGGCGCGAGCGGCGGGTGCTCACCGAGGGCGGCAAACACCGCCCAGAGGACGGCGAGGTCAAAGAGCAGGTAGCCGGCCGAGCCCAGCAGGCGCCAGCTGGGTCGCCGCAGCGCGTACTCCGCCTCGCGGATGCCTTCGATCAGGTCGCTGATCCATGCCCGCCCGCCGGGACGGGACATCCGGCGCGGTTGGCGAGCCGGAAGCGCCAGGACGACTCCCGTCACCAGGCAGCCGGCGAGGATCGGTGAAACCGCCCGCAGGAAGTCCTCCGGACCCTCCGAGATGCCGGTGACCAGCAGCGCCCCGGCCGCGATCATCGCGGCGACGCTGGCGGCGCTGGTGATGAAGAAGAGGGCGCTGGAGCGCTGGAGGATCGAGCGTGTGGACATGCCGGTGAGGTGCATCAGCCAGCCGCCGATCGCGAGCCCGCCGACCCCTCCGGCCGGCAGCAGCACGCCGGAGGCCAGCTCGGTCCAAGCGAGCCGGCGGGCCTGGCGAGCCGCGAGGGGTGCGAAGAACAGGCGGAAGACGACGACGAAGCTGGCGCAGGAGAACAGCTCGAAGGCGATGGCCACCGCGATCCAGGCGGGGTTCATGTGGTCGATGTCCCGCAGCACTTCGCGCAGCGGCGGGATCGCCAGCAACATTCCGAGGATGAAGACCCCCAGAAGCGCCGCAATGACCAGGCGACGCACGACGCCGCGGCGATCGATCGGTGCTGGCGCGCTCACAGCCGCCAGTAGTGGCCGACGTGGGCAGCCGCCCTGGAGGTGAGGTGGGAATCGGGCGCGGCGGCGCTCGCCTGGCCATCGCCGCCGAGGGCGGCGAGGACCGCCGCCACGCACTCGGCCAGGGTGGCCGGTTCATAGCCACCCTCGAGCACCGCTCCCACCGGAACTTCAAGGCCCCGGGCCATGTCGCGGATCTGTCGGGCCATCTGCGCGAACGATGCCGTCTGCAGTCGGCAGTTGGCGAGGGGGTCCTCGACGTGGGCGTCAAAGCCGGCTGAAATCAGAATCAGATCGGGCCCGAACTCGGTGGCGGCCGGCACCACGATCTGCTCGAGCAGCGAGAGCCATAGCTCCTGATCGCAGCCGGCCGGCACCGGCAGGTTGATCGTGTAGCCCTCCCCAGGACCTGAACCGGCGTCCTCGATCGGGCCGCTACCGGGGTAGATCCCCGCCTGGTGGATGCTTACGAAGAGGACGTCGGAGCGGCGCCGGAAGGCCTCGGCGGTGCCGTGATGGACGTCCCAGTCGAGGACGAACACCCGCCGGGCCCCCAGCTCCTGGATCGCCAGCTCGGCGGCCACCGCGACGTTGTCGAAGAGGCAAAAGCCCATCGCCCGGTCGGGTTCGGCATGGTGGCCGGAGGGCCGCACGGCGCAGAACCCGGCCCGGCCCTCGCCGCGGAGCAGCGCGGCGGTCATCGCGAAGGCCCCGCCGGCGGCGTGCAGCGCGGCGCGGTAGGAGGCCTCGCCGACGAAGGTGTCGGCGTCGATCGCGCCGCCGCCGGCCAGGCAGAGGTCACGGATCGCCTCCACGTGGCGGCGGGTGTGCACCAGCTCGAGCTGGGATTCCTCGGCCGCCGGCGCCTCGCGCCGCTCCCACCCGAGCCAGTCTCGCGCGGCCAGCTCCCGCCCGATCGCGAGCAGCCGCTCCGGGGTGTCGGGATGCTGGGGCATGTGCGCCCGCGGGTCGTGCTCCAGGCAGGCCGGATGGCTGAAGTAGAGCGCCGGCCCTGCGGCGGCGGGCGCCTGCGGATCGTCCGACATTCTCTGAATGTACGCGTGGAGGCGGGCTGCCATCGCCGCGCGGGAGCCTTCACCCCGACCAGCTGGAGGCCGGCGACCTTCTGCGCGATGGCTTGACCGCCCATCTGCTCTCGCTGCGAGCCGGCGGGGAGGACATCCTGTTTGAGTTCTTTGAGTCCTACACCCAGTTCGCGCACGTTTCGCTTCTCCTCGCCGAAGTTGAGCCGCGAATCGCAGTGCCGGGCGAGGCCGATGGGCGGGGTGGCGCCGGACCCGATCATCGCCTACGGTTGTGGGTGAGGATGGGATTCGACACCTACCACGAGCCTCCCGATGAGCTGCCCGCCGAGACCCGGAGCTTCGCCCGGATGTGCGCTTCACTGACCGAGGAGGCCGAGGCGATCGGTTGGTACGAGCAGCGCCTCGCGGTGGAGACCGACCCCGATGCGCGGGCGGTCATGCGCGACGCCCAGGGGGAGGAGTTCAAGCACTTCGCCATGGACCTTGAGTTCCTCCTGCGCCGCACCCCGAGCTGGCGCGCGATCGCGGAAGGCGTTCTCTTCCGCTCCGGAGGGATCGTCGAGCACGGGGAGCAGGCGGAGGCCGAGGCGCTCGATGGTGGTGCCGGCGATGAGTCTGCCGCCGCTGATGACTCCGGCTCGCTGGGCATCGGAAGTCTCATCGGGGCGGCACGGTGAACCATCTGCTCCGATCGCTTGCTCCGATTACGGACTCCGCCTGGGACCTACTCGACGAGGAGGCCCGCGAGCGCCTCACCGGCGCCCTCGCCGCGCGGCGGTTGGTCGACTTCTCCGGCCCC
>DATLSM010000093.1:0-6455 GCA_035534175.1 Solirubrobacterales bacterium
GGAGCCGAGCTCATTCCCCACCGATTGTCGTTCATCCGCGGCCTGCGGGCCGCCCGCCGCTCAGCCCGCACCCAGCCGGGGCTTTCCCCCCCTCAGGATCGAGGCCGCATATCAGCAGGCGATCGCGGAGATCCTGGCTGAAGTGCTCCCCGAGCGCCGCCCCCGCAAGAACCCGCGCGTGATCAAGCGCAAGATGTCCAAGTGGGGCGTGAAGCGCCCCGAGCACCGCAACTGCCCCCAACCCACCACACAGGCCAAGGACAGCATCATTCTCCTAGCCGCTTAAGTTTACGGTATTGGGGCTAAAGGCGGTCGCCTCTCGCTGGTGGTGCTGGCGCTCGCTGCTTGCGCCCAGACAATCATCTTCCTCGCCAGCGGCAGAGTCGATCGGCCTCATTTTCGCGTGCCGCGGAACCTGTAACTACAATCCGCCCGGTGTCACGGGCTTTGGAGCGCATCTCGACCAGGCTGCCCCAGGGCTGGGGCGACGCCGGCCGCCAGCTCGGCATCCTAGCCCTGGTTGACTTCGCTTATGAGATGGTCCGTGGCGTCGCCGATACCCAGCGCTCTGTGGCGATCGTCCACGGCCAGGAGGTGATCGAATTCGAGCAGTCGATTCACACCTTCTTTGAGCCTCGCCTTCAGGCCCTCTTCCTGCCCGCCCACTGGCTGATCGACTTCGCAAACCAGGTCTACCTCAACGCCCAGTTCTCGATCGCACTTGGCTTCCTGATCTGGCTCTACCTATTCCGCAACGACTCTTATTGTTTCGTGCGCAACATGTTCGTCGTCTCGATGAGCCTGGCGCTGATCGGCTACACCCTGTTCCCCACCGCCCCGCCGCGGATGTTCCCCGAACACGGCTTCATCGACACTGTCAACGCCTTCTCCGGCGTTAACCACAACTCCGCCTTGGCCAAGCTCTTTATCAACCCCTACGCGGCCATCCCCAGCATGCACTGCGCCTTCGCGCTGATGATCGGCGGCAGCGGTGTGATGGTCTGCCGCCGCCGGTACACGCGGGCCTTCTGGGCCGCCTGGCCCTTGCTCGTCACCTGGGTAGTTATCGTCACCGCCAACCACTTCTGGACGGACGCGGTTCTCGGCTGGGCCGTGGCCGTCTCCTCGGCGCTGGTCGCCGCCCGTGTGCTCGCCCGCGCCCGCCCGGATGCCTGGTCTTGGCGGTCAAACTCTCCTCGAGAGGTCGAGGTCTAACTACAATCGGCGACCTGATCGGGGTTGGGCGGCATTGCCACCGCGTCCGGCGCCGCCTCTGCATCCTCCCTCTCCGGAGCCTCCATTGGTCAGCACTGAATTCGCAGGCCACCAATGGGGCCCGGCGAGGGAAACCGACATCCTCTCCCTGGAGCCGCCTAGAATCCAGCCTATCCGACTGGATGACGCTTCGGATGCCACTCGCGCCCTTAAGCCGCGAATTTAATTGCAGCTTCTAGGTTTTGCCGAGCATGCCGGAGAGGCGGAACAGGCTGGCCGAGCGACGCCGTGTGCGTAGGAGACGACGGCGCTTATTGGTGATTTTGTTGAGCGCTCTTGCAGTCATAGTGCTCCTCGAGCGCGAGACCTCGAATTCCACAGGCCAGGCCGCAGCTGCCGCGACTCGCTTCGGCCAGGAGTGGGAGGCTCGCGACTGGCCAGCGATGTATCGGATGTTGAGTCCCGCGAGCCGCCGCTCGGTCTCCTTCGCCGCGTTCAAGCGAAGCTACGCGAGCGCGGCGGTCACCTCGACCGAGACTTCGGTGCAGACCGGACCCCCGGTCCCCGTTGGGCCCATAGACGTCCTCCTGCCGGTTCGGGTCGGAACCAGGGCCTTCGGGTCGATCGAGGGCATGACCGATCTCAGCGCCGTGCCTGGGGGCCATGGCACTGACTCGATCGCTTGGCGACACCGGGACATCTTTCCCGGGCTGGGGGCAGGGCAGCGCCTCCACAGCAACCTCGTGGAGCCCCCCCGGGCGGCGATCCTCGCCGCTGATGGCACTCCGGTCTCGGCCTCTGCCAACGGTGTCTTTACCTTGGGCTCGGCCGGTGAAGAAATTGCCGGTGTGCTCGGCGCGCCGAGCTCCTCAGAGCGCGCCAAGGGGGAGCTGACGGCAGGGGTCAGCGGGCTGGAGCGGCTATACGACTCCCGGCTGGCCGGGAAGCCGGGAGGCCGTCTTTACGCGGGGCGACGCCTGCTCGCATCCGGCCGAGCCCGCGGGACAGCTCCGCTGCGAACGACGATAGATCCTTTACTGCAGCGGGCCGCAGCCGCCGCTCTGGGCTCTCGCGACGGGGGTGTTGCCGTGATCCGGCCTTCCGATGGCGCCGTCCTGGCCCTTTCCGGTCTCGCGCTCTCGGCTGCGCAGCCGCCCGGCTCGACCTTCAAGATCGTCACGACTGCGGCGGCCTTGAAAGCCGGCCTTACCTCGCCGGGGCGCTCCTATCCGGTCCGGACCTCGGCGACCCTCGACGGCTACGTACTTCACAACGCCAACGGCGAGGCGTGCGGTGGAAGCCTCTCCGAGGCCTTCGCCGTGTCCTGCAACTCCGTATTTGCTCCCCTTGGGGCGCAGGTCGGCGCTTCGAGGCTGGTCGAGGCCGCGCGGCGTTTCGGCTTCGACGGCCACCCGCGGCTCCCCGATGCACTGCGCAGCACGATCCCAGGTCGCGGGGACCTGGGCAACAGTCTCATGGTCGGCTCGACCTCAATCGGACAAGGCCAGGTTCTTGCGACGCCGCTGGAGATGGCATCGGTGGCGGCGACGATCGCGAATCGGGGCGTCAGGGCCCGACCCCATCTGCTCGCCAGTCTGCCGACGATCACCCGCCGCGCGACCTCGTCTCATATTGCCAGCCAGATTCGCAGCCTGATGCTCGGCGTCGTCGAACATGGCACCGGGACGGCGGCTGCCATCCCCGGGATGCCGATAGCCGGTAAGACCGGGACAGCCGAACTGCGCAATCAGTCCGAAAGCGCGACTCTGGGTACCCATCCTCAGGACACCGATGCCTGGTTTGTGGCCTTTCCCGCCGATCATCCTTCGGTAGCGGTCGCCGTGATGCTGGTGGGCGCCGGGTACGGCGGTCAGGCTGCCGCACCGATAGCCCGGAGCGTTCTGCTGGCGGCGCTGGGAAGGTGAGTCGCTGGGCTGGGCCGTCCTGGGAGGCAAACGCGGGCTCCCGGGCTGAGATGCGGGTCGGCATCTACGGTTGCCAGCCAGTCGGCGCGGCCCGAGGTTAGGTGGCCGAGTTTAGGTCTGGGTGTAGAGGACCATCGCCGCTCCGAACACCACGCAGTAGACGGCGAAGGGGATCAGCGTCCTGGTCTTGAAGTAGCGGACGAGGAAGCGAACGGTAAAGAGGGCCGCCACCGCCGCTGAGAGGCAGGCGACCACGGCCTGTCCGCGGACGCCGTTGCCGAGGGGCCCGAGCAGGTCGGGCAGCTTGAAGAGGCCGGCGGCGAGGATGATCGGGGTGGCGAGGAGGAAGGCGAAGCGGGCCGAGTCGCTGTGGTCGAGCCCGCGGGCGAGGCCGGCGCCCATCGTCACACCCTCCCGGCTGATCCCGGCGATCAGGGCGGTTGACTGGGCGACGCCGACCACCGCGGCCTCTCGGTACTCCAGGGTGGTCAGCTGTCGGCCGCCGTCGGGCTTCGCCCCCTCGCGCTGGGCCAGCTCGCGGACCTCGGCACGGCGCCTGAACGCCTCGGCGGCGAAGAGGACCGCTCCGTTGATCATCAGGAACACTGCGGCCACCGTCGGCTTGGCGGTCAGCGTGCGCAGCTGGTGCTCAAAGGCCAGGCCGAGGATCCCGGCCGGGATGCTGGCGACGATGATCAGCCAGGCGAGGCGCTCGGTGGGGGTCTCGGCCCGTCGCTTGCCCAGGGTGCGAAAGAAGGCGGAGACGATCTGCACCCAGTCGTGGCGGAAGTAGACGAGCAGGCCGAGGGCGCTGCCCACGTGGAGCATCACGACCAGGGCCAACCAGTAGGACTCCGATTGGGATTGGACCTTGACCAGCCCGCTCCAGCCGAACAAGGTCGGGTAGAGCACGGTGTGGCCGAGACTGGAGATCGGGAACAGCTCGGTGACGCCCTGTAGGACTCCGAGGACGACCGCCTGGAAGTAGCTGAGGGCGGAGGCGATGGGAAGGGAAAGGGCTGGCAAGACGGCGACAGCTTACGCCGTTCGGAGGCCTTCGAGGAGGCTGTAACCATCTGCGGGCCTTTCTTCGTCGGTCGGCGAAGTCGAAGTTTGCTTCAGCCAAACCTCGGTTCGGCCTCGACTACACGCCCCCGCCTCTGGGTCCTCACGAACCAGACGGCACCGACGAGGGTCAGCACGCAGGCCACGTAGAAGTTCAGCCGCAGGCCGAAGATGTAGTGGGCGGGATCGACCCGGATGGCCTCCTCAAAGATGCGAAAGGCTGAATAGCCGGTGACGTAGAGGGCGAAGAGGCCCGGCGGCTTGATCCGGCGGCGGTGCCCCAGCCAGACGAGGAACGCGGCGAGGCAGAGGTTCCAGATCAGCTCGTAGAGGAAGGTGGGCTGGAAGGTGGCGAACGCCGCGTAGCCAGCCGGTCTGTGGGCCGGTGAGATCTGAAGCGCCCAGGGAAGGTTCGTCGGCCCGCCGAAGAGCTCCTGGTTGAAGTAGTTCCCGATCCGGCCCACCGCCTGGCCGACCAGGAGCGCCGGGGCGGTCGCGTCCATGAAGGGGGCCGCCTTGACGCCCGCACGGCGCAGCCGCCACACCCCGACCGCGGCGCCCAGGGCGATGCCGCCCCAGATCCCCATCCCGCCGTCCCAGACCGCGAACGGCCCCCACCAATGCGGCGGGACCAGGTTCGAGCTGGTGATGTCGAAGTAGATCCGTCCCCCGATCAGCCCCGCTGGGAAGCCCCACATCGCGACGTCGTAGACCAGCTCGCGCGAGCCGCCGATCGCCTCCCAGCGGCGGACCGTTATAAAGACCGCCAAGACGAGCGCGATCACGTACATCAGCCCGTAGACGTGGACTTCGAAGGAGCCGAGCTGAAAGCCGTCGGTGGAGGGGCTTGGTATTGATGCAAGCACGCGGGCATTGTCTATGACCGACGCCATCCCTCTCGATCCGCTTGGCAGTGATCGGGCTCTCCATACGCCCCCTCAGCAGAGGACTGAGAAGAGCAGGCGAATGGCGAGGGCGATCAGCGCAACCCCGAGGATCCGCCTGATAGAGGGGCCGGTTAGCCGCTGGGAGAGCCTTGCCCCCAGCTGCGCCCCGGGAAGGACCCCGACAGAGATCGCGATCGCCCGGCGCAGGCCGTTGCCAGCGTAGAGCATGCCACTGAGCAGATGGGTGAGGCTGGCGCTGCCGGCGATGAAGACCAGCACGAAGTGTGAGGTGGCGGTTGCGATATGGGTGGGGAATCCCAGGGCGCCGACGAGGAGCGGCACGTGCATCACGCCGCCGCCGATGCCGAGAAAGCTGGAGAGGAACCCGACGAAGACGCTGTAGGCCATCCCGCGGCGCATCGGCACGCGGTAGCGGTAGGTGACTCCGAGGCGATCGACGATCTCTCGCCGCTCAGTTGTGCCTTGCGGATCCGCTCGCTCGGCATGTGGTTGAAGCCGGATCACCGCAAATGCCGCACTGCCAAGCACCGCGGCCATGATCAGATCGAAGACGCGGACCGGAACGTAGCGCACGGCGAGCGCACCGAGCACCGATCCCGGCATCGCGGCTGCCGCGAAGCGGATGCCGGTGCTGTAGTCGATTCGGCGCAGGCGCGCGTAGGCGATCGAGCCGGAGAGCGCGTTGAAGAAGACAACCAGGAGGCTGATCGAGGTGATCGTCGCCGCCGATAGTGTCGGGTAGAGGATCAGCAGGATCGGGGTGAGGATGAAACCCCCGCCGGCACCCACCAGGGTGCCCAAAATGCCGACCGCTAACCCGAGCAGGGCCAACAGCACATATGTCACCGGGTCGGCGCCTTTGCGCTTGAATAAGATTCGGTGAGCGAGGTGACCTCCCCAAACGGCATGCGAGGACGCTCTTCCTCGGCCGAGGACTGGGGTAGGGCGGTCATCTCCTCACTGATTGTCGTCGCGGTTGCTGCGGTCGCTGGGATTATTGGCTCGGCTTGGTCCATATACCTCGCCGTCGGCTTTGCGATCCTTGGATTGGCCTTCCTCTTGCAGGCGCGGCGGAGCGCTCGCAGCTCAAAGCCCTCGGGCAAGGTCTCGATCAAAGCGGCTTTGGCCGCTTTGATACTGCTGGCGCTCGCCACCGTCACCGTGATCATCAAGCAGCTCTAGGTCGGGGGTGTAGCTGAATAGTGCATACCCGCTTTATTCCGCGACGGCCACATGCGAGCCCGCCTATGCACTGAAGCCAAAGGTCCCGCCCCGACTGCCGCCGCAGCCGCCACACGCTGCCTGAGTGGGCTCACAGAGGCCTCCCGCGAGCGTCGGTCGC
>DATLSM010000094.1:0-35399 GCA_035534175.1 Solirubrobacterales bacterium
TTGGTCGCCTCGGCGAGCACCTCGGCGCCAAACGCCTCGAGACGTTCCTTCACCGCCGCCGGGCCGTCTGCCTGTGTCGCTCGATTACTGCGCTCCGCCACTGCCACCATCTTCGTCTCCTCGCGTCGAGATCGCTGACGCAAGGGGATTCGCCGTGGCCCGGGCGAGCCCTACCGCAGACCTACCAAAGCACTATTAGTTGGTTCGTTTGAAACTGATCCACTACCGCGCTGGGGCGGCGGAGATATCTGAGTGCATGAGCCGAAGTCGCTGGCGGGCGCCGGATTGGGGCGCCTCAGCCGCCGGCCATGGCCGGCAGGATGACAATGGTGTCGCCATCGCCGACGGAGGTATCGAGGCCGTCGAGCACCCGCACGTCCTCATCGTTGAGGTAGATGTTGACGTAGCGATTCAGGTCCCCTTCGGAGTCGAAGAGCTGGTCCTCCGTCTTGGGATGCTCGGCGATGAGGCCGCGCAGAACCTCGCCCACACTCGAGCCGAGGGCGTCAACCTCAGGCTGACCGCCGGTCTGGGCGCGCAGGACCGGGGGGATGCGAACGGTTGCCATCTGGGCCGGAAACCTAGCGGCTAGCCGGAGCAGAAGAGCTCATAGTCGGGGAACCTGCCCAGCTCGGACTCGGCGATCTCGGGAGCGCTCTCGCCGCAGATCGGGCACTCGGGGTCACGGCGGACCTTGAGCTCGGTGAATCGCGTGCTGAGCGCCTCATAGAGGAGGAGGCGGCCGATCAGCGGCTCGCCGACGCCCAGCACCAGCTTGAACACCTCGTTCGCCTGCAGGGTTCCCATCGTCCCGGCCATCACTCCAAGCACGCCGTTGGCGGAGCAGCTCGGGGCCAGCTCGGCCGGTGGCGGGGTCGGGTAGAGACAGCGGTAGCAGGGCCCCTCGAACGGGACGAAGGTCGAGATCTGCCCGTCGAAGCTGAGGATCGAGGCGGAGACGACCGGCTTGCGCAGGCGCACCGAGGCATCGTTCAGCAGGTACCGCGTGGGAAAGTTGTCGGCGCCGTCGACGATCACGTCGTAGCCTTCAATCGTCTCGAGGATGTTGGAGGCGTCGAGTCGCATTCGATGCTCGACCACCTCGACATCGGGGTTCAACGCCTCGATCGTGAGCCGGGCCGAACGCGTCTTGGGCATCCCGATCCGCTCCGTGCTGTGGATCACCTGGCGCTGGAGGTTGGAGGCGTCGACCACGTCGTCGTCGACCAGCCCGATCGTGCCGACGCCCGCCGCCGCCAGGTAGAGCGCGGTGGGTGCCCCGAGACCACCGGCACCGACCAAAAGGACCTTCGCCTCCAGTAACTTCAGCTGGCCGTCGACGCCGACCTCGGGCAGAAGCGTATGGCGGGAATAGCGCTCGCGCTGCTCGGCGGTCATCCCCTGGGCGGCGACCACCGGCAGCCCCTGTTCCTGCCAAAGGACGATCCCTCCGGCCATCGAGGCGACGTCCTCATAGCCCAGCTTCTGCATCTGGGCGGCGGCGAGGGCAGAGCGGCTGCCGGTTCGGCAGTAGAGAATTGTCCGCGCCGATTTGTCCGGAGCCGCTGCGGCGATCTCCTCGGCGAGCAAGCCGGGCGGCACCAGCTTTCCACCCTGGAGATGGGCCTCCTGGTACTCGTGCGGCTCGCGTGTGTCGATCAGGACGACCTCGCCGCCCTCGATCTCCTCCACGGCCTCGAACGGCTCGATCTCCTCGATTTGGGCCTGGGTGCCCGCCTCAGCGCTGGTCGCCATCGAATCTCCTAAATCCTGATCGGCTTTACTTCAAAAAGTATAGCGAGGCCCAAGCCCGTTACAGAGAGGGACGCATCTGGCGCAGTCTCTTGACCCGCTCCTCGATCGGCGGATGCGTGGAGAAGAGGCCGGCGATGCCCTTGCTGGAGAAGGGCTTGACGATGTAGAGCGGCTCGGCCGCCTGGTTTACCTTCATCGGCATCTGCGCAGCCCCCTGCTCAAGCCGCAGCAGGGCGCTGGCCAGCGCCTCGGGGTTGCCGCAGAGCTGCGCCCCAGTGGCGTCGGCCGCGTACTCGCGCTGGCGCGAGATCGAGAGCTGGATGATCGTCGCCGCGATCGGCGCCAGCAGGACCAGCGCCAGCGAGGAGGCCAGGCCGAGCGGCGAGTTGTTGTCTTCGCCGCCGAACCAGACCAGCATGTAGGCGAGATAGGTGATCGCCGCGCCGATCGTCGCCGCGACCGACTGAATCAGGATGTCGCGGTGCTTGACGTGGGCCAGCTCGTGGGAGAGAACGCCGCGCAGCTCTTCGGCGGAGAGGAGGCTGAGGATGCCTCGGGTCGCGGCGACCGCCGCGTGCTGGGGGTTGCGGCCGGTGGCGAATGCGTTGGGCTGGTCGACCGGGACGACGTAGAGGCGCGGCATCGGCAGATCGGCGCGGGTGGTCAGTTCGCGGATGATCTCGTAGAACTTCGGCTGTTCGGCTTCGGTGACCGGCTTGGCCCCGCTCATCGCCAGCGCCAATTTGTCGCTGAAGTAGTAGGAGCCCATGTTCATCAGGGCCGCCAGGACGAGGAACAGCAGCGCGGTGGACGCGCCGCCGATGAGGAAGCCGATCACCACCAGCAGGCCCGAGAGGGTCGCCAGCAGGATCGTCGTACGGAGGGTGGCTCCGAAGTTCGATTGCTTGGTGGTGGTCATTGTCGTCGCGCTCCGGGTCTCGTGTGCCCTGTGGATTATGACGCAGCCCCATAACCGACCGCTTCAGTAGGATTTAGGGAGATGCTTTTCTCGACCAAAGCCGAGTACGGAGTGCGACTGATGGTCGAGCTCGGACGCCAGACCGGCTCGACCCCGATCTCCCTCAGCACCGTCGCCGAGGCGGAGCGGCTGCCACTCTCCTACCTTGAGCATCTGGTCGCCAAGCTGCGCAAGGCCGGACTCGTGACCTCCACCCGCGGCGCCCACGGCGGCTATCGCCTGGCAAAGCCGGCGGAGGAGATCATGATGGACGCGGTGGTCGAGGCCCTGGAGGGCCAGATCGCCCCGATGGAGTGCTTTCACGAGACGCCCGAGGGCAAGGTGCTGTGCTCGCATGAGAGCGATGGCGACCGCGCCTGCGCGACGAAGCTGCTGTGGACCCGCGTACAGAGCGGCGTGACCAAGGCTCTGGCCGGGACGACGCTGGCCGAGCTGGTGGAGTTCGCCGGCCCCGAGCGGCGCCGCGATCTGGCGGCGCTCGGTAGCGCCGCCTGACCTTTCTCAAACCAGAAACGGAGTGAAATTGGCTGATCTGGAAATTCGTGACCTGCACGTGAGCGCCGAGGACAAGGAGATCCTGCGGGGCATCGACCTCGACGTCGAGAGGGGCAAGGTGCACGCGCTGATGGGGCCCAACGGGTCGGGCAAGTCGACTCTGGCCAACGCGATCATGGGCCACCCGGCATTTGAGGTGACCGAGGGGACGATCACCTTCAAGGGCGAGGACCTGACCGAGGCCGACCCCGACGTGCGCTCCCAGGCAGGTCTCTTCATGGCCTTCCAATACCCGGTCGCGATTCCCGGGGTCTCGGTCAGCAAGTACCTGCGGATGGTGATCAACGCACACCGCGAGGGGCGGGGCGAGGAGGCGATCAAGATCAAAGACTTCGCCAAGGTCGCCCAGGAGGCGATGGAGCTGGCAAACATCCCCCGAGACTTCTCCAGCCGCTACCTGAACGACGGCTTCTCCGGGGGTGAGAAGAAGCGGATGGAGCTGCTGCAGCTGGCGCTGCTTCGCCCCGAGATCGCGGTGCTCGACGAGACGGACTCCGGACTGGACATCGACGCGCTGCGCACGGTTGCCGAGGGCGTCAACCGGTTCGCCGGTCCCGAGATGGGCGTCCTGATCATCACCCACTACCAGCGCATCCTTCACCTGGTGAAGCCGGATTTCGTCCACGTCATGTTCGAGGGGCGGATCGTGAAGGAAGGCGGGCCGGAGCTGGTCGGGGTGCTGGAGGAGAAGGGCTACGGCTGGATCCGCGAGGAGGTCGCCGCGAGCCCGACCGGAGGGGGCGTCTAATTCCGATGGCTGGGGACCGGCGCTCGGGCCAAGCACCTACCTCGGGCGCCAACCGGTGAAGACCGCGACCGCCTTCCCGATCGAGAAGGTCCGTGCCGCCTTCCCGGCGCTGGAGCGCGAGGTTCACGGGCGGCCGGTCGCCTACCTAGACAGCGGTGCCAGCGCCCAGCGGGTGCTGGCCTCGATCCAGGCGGTCGATCGCTACGAGCGCCGCCACCACGCCAACGTCCACCGCGGCTCCCACACCCTGTCGGCGGAGGCGACCGAAGCCTTCGAGGGGGCGCGGGCGACGGTCGCAGACCACCTCGGCGCCACCGATCGGCGCGAGATCGTCTTCGTCCGCAACGCGACCGAGGCCATCAACCTGGTGGCGCGAACCTGGGGCGACACCAACCTCGGTGCCGGCGACCGGATCGTGCTCACCGAGATGGAGCACCACTCCAACATCGTCCCCTGGCACCAGCTTGCCGAGCGAACCGGAGTGGCGATCGATTGGGCGCCGATCGGCGAGGACGGACTGCTCGATATGGAGACCTTGGCCAGGCTGCTGGGGCGCGGGCCGAAGTTGATCGCCGTCACCCACGTATCCAACGTCCTGGGCACGGAGAACCCGGTTGCCCAGATCGCGCGGCTGGCGCATGAGGCGGGGGCGCTGGTGCTCGCCGACGGAGCACAGGCGGCGCCGAAGCTGCCGCTCGACCTGGCCTCGCTCGGCGTCGACTTCTACGCGGTGACCGGGCACAAGCTCTACGGGCCGACCGGGGTCGGAGCGCTTTGGACGCGACTGGAGGTGCTGCGCGAGATGCCGCCGTTCATGGGGGGCGGCTCGATGATCCGCAAGGTCACGCGGGAGGGGACAACCTACGCGGACCCTCCCGCTCGCTTCGAGGCGGGGACGCCGGCGATCGCCCAGGCGATCGGGATGGCCTCGGCCCTGCGCTGGCTGGACGGACTGGGGATGGACGAAGTGCTGGCGCACGAGCGCGAGATCACCGCCTACACGCTGATGCGCCTCGGCGAGGTGCCGGGCCTGCGCGTCTTCGGGCCGCCTCCGGGCCCCGAGCGGATCGGGCCCGTCTCCTTTGAGCTGGAGGGCATCCACGCCCACGACCTCTCCGAGATCCTCGACCGCCACGCCGTCGCCGTTCGCGCCGGCCACCACTGCGCCCAGGTGCTGATGGACCGCCTCGGCGTCCCGGCGACCGCCCGCGCCAGCTTTGCCGTCCACACCACCCCCGAGGAGATCGATCGCCTGGTCGATGGCCTGCACGACGCGAGGCGGATATTCGGTCTATGAGCTGGACCGGCAAAGCGGGAGCGAGCGCCAATCCTCATCTGGCTCTGTTGTGGCGCCCGACAGCAGGGCATTTGCCCGGGGGTGCCTGATGGATGAGCTTTACCGAGACCAGATCCTCGAGCACTACAAGCGACCCCACAACTTCGGGCGCCTGGAGCAGCCTGACCTGGAGTTCACCGATACCAACCCCTTCTGCGGCGACGAGCAGCATGTGACGATCCGCCTCGATGAGGAGGGCAGGGTGGCCGAGGTCGCCTTCGATGGCAGGGGCTGCGCGATCTCCACCGCGGCGACCTCGCTGCTCACCGACGAGCTGCTGGGCAAGACGCGGGAGGAGCTGCTGCGACTGCCGAAGGAGATGGTCCTCGACCTGCTGGGGATCGATATCTCGGCGACGCGGATGAAGTGCGCGATGCTCGGCCTCAAGGTGGTGAAGAGCGCCAGCCTCGGCCAGCCAGCCGAATGGGAGGACGAGGGCGAGGCCGGTGACCCGGCCGAGGCGAGCGGGTTCTGAACTCCCGGCCTCGCCTCGCCGTCTCGGCGCGGCGCTAGGCCGCAGCGCCCTCCTCGGCCATCCTGATCACGGCGAACATCGCGCCGTGGGGGTCATGGACCACGGCGAAGCGGCCGGCCATGATGTCGATCGGGCCAAAGGCGACGCCGCCGCCCAGCTGCCCGACTTTCTCGACCGCCGCATCGGTGTCCTCCACCGCGAAGTAGGTGAGCCAGTGGGCCGGCACCTCATCAGGGTCCCGGCCGCGAATGTCCACCATCCCCGACATCGGATCCCCGCCCTGCTTCCACTCGACGTAGGAGCCCATCTCGCCCATCTCGTGCTCGGTTGGCTCCCAGCCGAAGACCGCGCCGTAGAAGGCCCTGGCGGCGTCGGGGTCGCGGGTGTTGAGCTCGTTCCAGGTGAAGGCGCCCGGCTCGTTGACCAGGCCCGCGCCGGGGAACGCCCGCGGCTGCCAGATCCCGAAAACAGCTCCCGTGGGGTCGGCGAAGACCGCCATGCGGCCGATCTCAAGTACGTCCATCGGCTCCAGAATCACCCTGCCGCCGGCCGCGCGAACCTTGGCGGCGGTCTCCTCGGCGTCCTTCACCGAGATGTAGGTCATCCAGGCCGCTGGCTGGCCCTCCTGCATCAGCTTCATCACCCCACCGATCGCCTGCCCCCGCAGCGTCGCGGTGCGGTAGCCGCCGGTCTGCTCGGGATTCTCGCTCTCGGGAACCTCCCAGCCAAACAGCGCGCTGTAGAACTCGACCGCCTCCTCCTGACAGGAAAATAACGCTCAGGCAGCCACCGCCTCCAGGGTGACACTGTGTCCGAGCGCCTCGAGTTGGCGAACCAGGCGCTTGGTGGTCCGCTCGGGATCGCGACGTTGGAAGTACTCCCCGCCCAGGTCGTTGTAGAGCTCCCCGGTGGAGAGCATGTGCCAGGCGGCGCAGATGATCGAGTGCTTGACGGCGCCGAGCGCCTTCTTGTGCCCGCGGCGGGGACGCAGACGCTTGTATTGGGCGGCGAGGTAGGTGCTGTTGGAGCGCACCGCCGCGAGTGCTGCCTCCTCCAGCGCCCAGTCAAGCCACTTCGATCCCTTGCGGGTGTTGCCCGAGCGCCGCCGCCCGGCAGATTGGTCGTTGCCGGGACACTGTCCGGCCCAGGAGGCGAGGTGCTTGGCGGTGGGGAACACGCTCATCTCGGTCCCGATCTCGGCGACGATCACCTCCGCGGTGCGCCGTTGAACCCCGGGGATCGAGCGCAGGAGCTCAACGGCTGACTCGAAAGGGGCAATCTGCTCTCCGATCGCCTCGGTGAGGCCGGCAATCTGCTGATCGAGGAAGTCGACGTGGGCAAGGATCGCCCCGATCCAGACCGAGTGCAGATGATCGAAGCGGCCCTCCAGCGCCTCTTTGAGCGCCGGGAGCTTGGCCCGCAGGCGACCCTTGGCGAGCTCGGCCAAGACCTCGGGATCGGTGGTGCCTTCGATCAGCGCGCCCAGCATCCGACGTCCGGAGACGCCGAGGATGTCGGTGGCAACGCAATCGAGCTTGATCCCAGTGTCCTCGAGCGCCTTGTGGAGGCGGTTGGCCTCACGCTGGCGCTCCTGGATCTGGGTCTTGCGATAGCGGGTCAGGTTGCGCAGCGCCCGGATTGGCTTGGGCGGCACGAAACTCCCCCGTAGTAGACCCGCCTCTGCGAGCTGGCAGAGCCAGGCGGCGTCAGAGACGTCGGTCTTTCGGCCGGGGACCTGCTTGACGTGGCGGGCGTTGACGAGCACGCACTTGAACTCGTCCTCGAGGATCGCCCAGACCGGCTTCCAGTAGACGCCCGTCGCCTCCATCGTGACCTGGGTGACGCGGTGGGCGGCGAGCCAGTCGCGCAGGGTGAGAAGGCCCCCGACCGTGGTCGGGAACGCGGCTATGTGCTGCTCGCGGCCGCCGCCCTCCTCTGGCACCCGAACGCAAGCGGTTACCTGCGCCTTGTGGACATCAAGCGCTGCGGGGCGCTCGACGATCGTCTCCATATCCTTACCTCCTGGGTTTCGGTTGACGGTGTGATCGTCGCCCAGGGGCCTCGAGAACTTACGAGTCTGACAGTCGTGCTCTTGGCAACAGTCCGGAGCTCCGGGGAGGCCCACACGCCAAACTAGTCTCGGGCTCGAAGGCACCAAGAAGGAGTCGGCGTCGAGGGCGACGCCTTAAGGATCGCTGATTTTCATCAGCCCGCGTGGGCCCGCGGCGCGGGCACGGGAACTGGTCGGGAGTGCTGAGGTCGACCCAGGACGGGGTCCCCGGCTTATAGCTCGTGCGCTCGCTCATGTCTGCTTCCTCTCCTCAAAGGTTTCGCCGATCCTCGCACTCGGCAGGGGCCGGGGGTCAAGCGCTTGTCATCGAGGGCAGCCGCAGGCCGATCGCTAAAATCCGACTGTAGAAGTAGGATTACCCTCAGCCCCACCTGCCCACCGCCCCAGGAGCGTCCCTTCCTTGCCCGACACAACCGGAACATCGATCCCCGTCTGCCCACTCGCCGCGCTGGCCCCGGGTCAGATGCGCCTGGTCGAGCACGAGGGGCGAAAGATCGGGGTCTTCAACTGCGCCGGGACGCTGTATGCGATCGAGGACCGCTGCTCCCACGACGACGGGCCGCTGGCCGAGGGGGAGTTCGACGCCGAGGCCTGCACGGTGGAGTGCCCTCGTCACGGCTCGCTCTTCGACCTGACCACCGGCAGGCCGAAGACCCTCCCCGCCTATGCTCCGGTGCAGACGTTCCCGATAGCCGTCGAGGACGACACCATCGTCTTGGAGGTCGAATGACCGTGGCAACGCCCGAGGTAGTCGCAGAGAAGAGAGAGCTCGC
Organism: Solirubrobacterales bacterium; assembly: GCA_035534175.1. Lineage (GTDB taxonomy): Bacteria > Actinomycetota > Thermoleophilia > Solirubrobacterales > 70-9 > DATLSM01. The sequence continues at coordinate 8,693 of DATLSM010000094.1, forward strand.
CGGCATCAACGCCGACTACAAGGAGAAGTTCGGCTTCCATGATCCCGAGACCGGTTATGCCTACAAGGCGCCGAAGGGGCTCTCGCGCGAGGTGGTCGAATCGATCTCGGAGTACAAGGACGAGCCGCGGTGGATGCGCGACTTCAGGCTCAAGGCGCTGGAACACTTCGAAGCGCGCCCGACCCCGACCTGGGGCGGCAACCTCGGCCAGATCGACTTCGACGACATCCACTACTTCGTCCGCGCCTCCGAGACCAACAGTCGCGACTGGAGCGAGGTGCCCGAGGACATCAAGAACACCTTCGACCGACTCGGCATCCCCGAGGCGGAGCGGAAATTCCTCTCCGGGGTCGGCGCCCAGTACGAGTCCGAGGTCGTCTACCACCAGGTGAACGAGAAGCTCGAGGCGCAGGGCGTGATCTTCACCGACATGGACACCGCTCTGCGTGAGCATGAGGACCTGCTCCGCCAGTACTGGGCCACGATCATCCCCGCCAACGACAACAAACTGGCGGCGCTCAACTCCGCCGTGTGGTCGGGCGGCTCCTTCGTCTACGTGCCGGCCGGGGTCAAGGTGGAGATGCCGCTGCAGGCCTACTTCCGGATCAACACCGAGAACATGGGCCAGTTCGAGCGGACTCTGATCATCGCCGAGGAGGGCTCCGAGGTCCACTACATCGAGGGCTGCACCGCACCGGTCTACTCCAGCGACTCACTGCACTCAGCGGTGGTCGAGATCGTCGCCAAACCCAGCGCGCGGGTCCGCTACACGACGGTGCAGAACTGGTCGCAGAACGTCTACAACCTGGTCACCAAGCGGGCCGTCGTCCACGAGAAGGCGACCATGGAGTGGGTGGACTGCAACCTCGGCTCGAAGCTGACGATGAAGTACCCCTCGATCTACCTTCTCGGGCCCGAAGCCCACGGCGAGATCCTCTCGATCGCCTTCGCCGGCGCGGGCCAGCACCAGGACGCCGGCGGCAAGATCATCCACGCAGCACCGCGCACCTCCTCCTCGATCTTCTCCAAGTCGATCTCCAAGGACGGGGGTCGAGCGACCTACCGTGGGCTGCTCGAGGTCGCCAACGGGGCGACCGAAGCGCGCTCCAAGGTTGTCTGCGACGCGCTGCTGCTCGACGAGAACTCGCGCTCGGACACCTACCCGACGATCCGGATCGACGAGAACGACGCCGACGTGGGCCACGAGGCGACGGTCTCCAAAATCGGCGACGAGCAGCTCTTCTACCTGCAGAGCCGCGGGCTGAGCGAGGAGGAGGCCTCGAAGATGATCGTCAACGGCTTCATCGAGCCGGTCACCAAGGAGCTGCCGATGGAGTACGCGGTCGAGCTGAACCGGTTGATAGAGCTGCAGATGGAGGGATCTATTGGCTGAGGTGGCAACCGATCCGGCTTGGCTTTGTGAGAGGCGCCAGAGGGGCGCCTCTCTCGCGCTGGAGCTGGCGCTGCCCGACCAAAAGGCGAAGGGCTGGGAATTCACCGACCTCTCGCGCCTGGAGATCGACGCCTACCAGGAGGGCGGCGCAAGCGCCGCGATCGAGGCGCCCGAGGGTGCCACGGTGCTCTCCCTGGCCGAGGCGATCAAGACCCACGGCGAGCTGATCCACCAGCGGCTCGGCTCGCTGGTGCCGATCGAGGATCCCTTCGTCGCCCGCAACGAGGCAAACTGGAGCGACGGTGCGCTGGTCCACGTGGCCGCCGGGGTGAGGCTGAAGCAGCCGATCCGGATCGAGGTGCGGGTGGACGAGGACGGCGTGGCGGTCAACCGGCGCACCCTGGTCGTACTCGAGGAGGGGGCTGAGGCCGAGGTCTGGGAGCACTCCTCCTCCGCTGGCGATGAGATCGACGCGCTGCTCAACTCGGTGGTCGAGCTGGCGGTCGGGCAGGGCGCGACGCTGCGCTACGTCAACACCCAAGACATCTCCGAGTCGGCCTGGGTCTTCTCCTCACAGCGGGCGCAGGTGGAGCGCGACGGACGGCTCGAGTGGACGGCACTCGGCTTCGGCTCGGCGGGGGGAAAGGTGCGGATGGAGACGAAGCTGGCCGGGCCAGGGGCCGAGGCCCGGGTCACCGGCGGCTACGCGGGCGGCGCCGGCCAGCACCTGGACTACGACACGACGCAAGAGCACGCGGCGCCGAACACCAACTCCGACCTCGCCTTCCGCGGCGTCCTCGCAGCCGGCGCCACGGCGGTCTGGCGAGGAATGATCAAGGTCGACCCCGGCGCCCAGCAGACCGACGCCTTCCAGGAGAGTCGCAACCTGCTGCTCTCCACCGACGCCCACGCCGACGCGATTCCGGGACTGGAGATCCTCGCCGATGACGTCCGCTGCACCCACGCGGCGGCAATCGCCCAGATCGACCGGAACCAGCTCTTCTACCTGACCTCGCGCGGGCTCGATCCGGCCTCGGCGAAGGGGCTGATCGTCGAGGGGTTCCTGGAGTCCCTGGTCGAACGCCTGGCCGCGGGACCGGTTCGGGACGAGGTCTCGGCCGCGCTGGAGCGGCGGCTCGCCGAGATCCTCTAGCCCCGCGGGTGCGCCCCGAACGGGACAACATCGCGGCGCCGGACCTGCCGCCGGCAGGCGTTTGGGTGGGAGATCGCCCGGAGTCGATGCCGGCGCTGAGCGCCGGCGGACCCGTTCTCGTCCACTTCCTCGATTACTCCCAGCTAAACAGCGTGCGGACGCTTCCCTATCTGGCCGAGTGGGACCGACGCTACCGTGACCTCGGCCTGCACACCATCGGGGTCCAGGCGCCTCGTTTCGGCTTCGGCACCGACCCCCGGTTCGTCACCGCCGGTTTGGCCCGCCTCGGCGTCGAGTTCCCGGTGGTTATCGACGCCGAGCGAGAGCTGTGGCATGCCTACGGCTGCGGCGGCTGGCCGAGCCTTTTCCTCTGGAGCCTAGGAGGCGCCCTAGCCTGGTTTCACTTTGGCGAGGGCGAATACCTGGCGACCGAGGAGGCGATCCAGGCAGAGCTGCGAGCGCTCAACGCCCTGCGCGTGATGCCGGCGCCGATGGAGCCCCTGCGCCCCACCGACGGCCCCGGCACCCGCGTCGCGATCCCCAGCCCAGAGGTCTTCCCCGGCGGATCGTGGGAGCGAGCGTGGATCGCGGGCGAAGACGGCGGCGAGCTGGCGATGGAGTACGAGGCGGGGGGCGCCTACGCCACGGTCGAGGGCCAGGGGGCGATCGAACTGGAGCTCGACGGAGTGAGCCGGGGGCCGATCGAGGTCCACAGCCCGGCGCTTTACGGGCTCGCGGAGCACCGCCGCCACGAGCAACATGCGCTTCTCCTGCGCCCCACGCCGGGGATGCGGATCTGGTCGGTCAGCTTCGCCGCCAGCCTGCCCGGAGGGTGAGCTCGGTGGGGTTGGGCGCCGAGCTCAGCGGCTGAAGGCCGGTCTTTTATCGAGCCGGGGAGCATGCGATTGAGGCGCTTGAATTCTTCCCCGGCGTGGACCGGCCCCCGTTCATCGACCCCGCGGCGGCGAGGAGCGCGGTCCGGCCGAGCGCGGATCCCTGCCTTGGGCTCAGCCGCGCCCGGCCAGCTCCACCCGGATCTCCTTTGGCAGCATGAAGCGAACGTCCTCGTGGACCGTGCGCAGCTCCGAGACCTCCTCGGCGCCGCGATCGCGGAAATAGGAGACGAGGCGCTCCACCAGCTCCTCCGGGGCGCTCGCGCCGGAAGTGATGCCCACCGTCCCCACCCCCTCCAGCCACTCCTCCTCGACCTGGTCGTAGTTGTCGATCAGGTGGGAGGCGGCGCCATGCTCGCGCGCCACCTCGACCAGACGATTGGAGTTGGAGGAGTTGGTGGAACCGATCACCAGGACCAGATCGGACTCGCGGGCGAGCTGCTTGACGGCGATCTGGCGGTTGGTCGTCGCGTAACAGATGTCGTCGGACTTGGAGCTGACGATGGAAGGGAACCTGGCGCGCAGGGCGGCGATGATCTCGGCTGTCTCGTCGACCGAGAGGGTCGTCTGGGTGATGAAGGCGACGCGCTCGGGGTCGGCCACCGCGAGGGCGGCGACCTCATCGACGGTCTGTACCAGGACGATGCTCGCCGGCGCCTCGCCGGTGGTTCCCTCCACCTCCTCGTGCCCCGCGTGGCCGATCATCACGATCGTGTAGCCCTGGGCGGCGAAGCGGCGGGCCTCGACGTGGACCTTGGTCACCAGCGGGCAGGTGGCGTCGATCGTGCGCAGATGGCGGGCGGCGGCGTTGTCGTGAACGGCGGGAGCGACACCGTGGGCGGAAAAGACGACCATCTCCCCCTCCGGCACCTCGGTCTCCTCGTCGACGAAGATCGCCCCGCGCTGGGCGAGCTCCTCCACCACGTGCTTGTTGTGGACGATCTCCTTGCGCACGTATACCGGGGCGCCGTAGAGATCCAGGGCGCGCTCGACCGTCTGCACGGCGCGGTCGACTCCGGCGCAGTAGCCGCGGGGGGCAGCCAGCAGGACCCTCTTGGGGGCGGTGTTGGAAGCGGAAACCATGCCCTCAGCCTAGCGGTGGGGACCTTGCGGCCGGCGGCGGCGGATGGCCGGCGGAGCGGCGCGAAGCTAGCCTTGCGTCAGCGCCATGGGCACCGAAGGACACCACCTCGATCGGCTGACCGCCGTCGACGCCTCGTTCCTCACCAACGAGAGCGCCACCTCCCACATGCATGTGGGAGGGATCCAGGTCTTCGCCGGGCCACCACCCCGCTACCTCGACCTGGTGGAGCACGTGAGGGGGCGGCTGAGGCAGGTGCCGCGCTTCCGCCAGCGGCTGGTGGTCCCGCCGCTGGAGGCCGGCCGGCCGTTGTGGGTCGACGACGTCAACTTCAACCTCACCTACCACATCCGCCACACCGCCCTGCCCGCCCCCGGCGGCGAGGATCAGCTGAGACAGCTCGCCGGTCGCGTCTTCTCCCAGCAGCTCGATCGCTCCAAGCCGCTGTGGGAGATGTGGCTGGTGCAGGGGTTGGAGCGCGACCGGTTCGCGCTTCTGACCAAGACCCATCACGCGATGGTCGACGGGGTCTCGGGCGTCGACATCGGCACCGTGCTGTTTGACCCCGAGCCGGTGCCGGAGCCGGCGGTGGTCGAGGACGAATGGGTGCCGCGTCCCTCGCCGAGCACCGCCGAGCTGGTAGGGCGCGGGGCGTTCGACCTCGCCGTGGCGCCGGTCAAGCTGGCGGAGCGGGCGATGGAGGCCGTGCTTCACCCCGCGGCGGCGGGCAAGCGGGCCCTCGAGGCGCTGGAGGGGGTGAGCGAAGTGGTCGGAGCGTTCGCCGACCCGGCCCCCGACGTGCCGCTGAACCAGGCGATCGGGCCGCACCGCCGCTTCGCCTGGGCCCGCTCGGAGCTGGCGACCTTCAAGCGGATCAAGGACGCCCTGGGAGGCACGGTGAACGACGTCGTGCTCGCCGTCGTCACCGGGGCGCTGCGCGACTGGCTGCACGGACGCGGCATCCGTACCGAGGGGCTCGAGCTGAGGGCCCTGGTGCCGGTCTCGATCCGCGCCGAGGACGAGCGTGGACAGCTCGGCAACCGAATCGCGGCGATGCGGGCGCCGCTGCCGGTCTACGTCGAGGACCCGGTGCGGCGACTGCGCATCGTCAGCGAGGAGATGGAGGGACTGAAGCGCTCCAAGCAGGCCCTGGGAGCGGAAGTGATCTCCCGTTTCAACGACTTCGCGCCGCCGACGCTGCTCGCCCAGGCCTCGCGGATCAACTTCTCCACCCGCCTCTTCAACCTGATCGTCACCAACGTGCCGGGACCGCAGATCCCGCTGTATGTGCTTGGGCGCGAGTTGGAAGAGGTCTTTCCCGTTGCCTTCCTGCCCCAGAGCCACGCGCTGGCCGTGGCGATCATGAGCTACAACGGGCGCATCGGCTTTGGCCTGCTCGCCGATTACGACTCGATGGAGGACGTCGAGGCGATCGGCCGCGGAATCGGCGAGTCCCTGGCCGAGCTGGAGGCCGCGGCTGCCGCCGCGGCCTGAGCCTCGCCGGGCCGAGCGGGCGGCGGGGCTAGGCTTGGGCCGTGGCCCTTTTGGTCGTCCTCTGCATCGCCCTGCCGATCGCGGAGCTCTACGTGATCATCAGGGTAGGCGAGCTGATCGGGGTGGCACCGACCGTGGGGCTGCTGCTTGCCAGCGCGATCCTTGGCGCGTTTCTGCTGCGCCTGCAGGGACGTGGCGCCTGGCGGCGCTTCAACGCGGCCCTCGCCGAGCGCCGCTTCCCGGGGCGCGAGGTCGCCGACGGCCTGATGATCGCGGCCGGCGCCACGCTGCTGCTGATCCCCGGCTTCATCACCGACGTCCTTGGCCTGATCCTCCTGATCCCGCCAACGCGGGCGATCGCCAGGCGGGCGCTGCGGGCCTACCTGGGGCGACGCTTCGTCCTGGTCAGCGTGGCCGGCCGCAGCGCGCGTGGCCGCGACGAATGGAGCGGCGAACGCGCCTATGACTTCGACGCCACAGCGGAAGAGATCGAGCCCGACGACCGGCAGCTGCCGCGGTAGGGAAAGCTCCAGCCGGGGCGCCGCCGGGCGGTCTCAGGAAAGCACCCGGCGGCGAAAGTTGCGCAGGCCGAGGGAGAGGAAAACGGCGCAGAAGCCGGTCAGCACCGGGTAGACGACGTAAAGGGGCATGTGTGAGGCCTGTGTCAGCCCCGCCCGCATACCCTCGGCGACGTAGATCAGCGGATTGACCAGGACCAGAATCTGGAGCCAGTGGATGCCGTGCACCTGGACGGGCGAGAGTTTCGTCCACTGGTAGTAGGTGCCCCCGAGGAAGGTCAGCGGCAGCACGACGAATCCGAACATCAGCCCGATGTTGCGCGGCTCGAAGGTCGTCCCCAAAAGCAGGCCGAGCGAGGTCATGGCGACGCAGGCGAGGGGGATCAGGGTGACGACTACCCACCAGTGGAAGGAAAGGTGAGCTTCCACCCCCGGAGCGTGGACCACGGCGGCCATGGGGAAGACGACGACCGCTGCGAGAATGCCCTGGACCGCCCCGGAGAGCACCTTGGCCACCGCGACGAGCCAGATCGGGCAGGGCGCTTGGACGCGGTCCTCGATCTCGCGCGTGTAGCCGAACTCGGTGGAGAGCTGCAGAGCCACGGCCTGGATCCCCTGGAACATGATCGAGATCGCGACGACGCCGGGGACCAGCACGGTGGCGAAGGCCGACTCGGCGACCGGTCCCCCGCCTCCGCCGACACCCTGCCCGATCGTGGGGAAGACGTAGAGGAAGACGAAGACCAGCAGGAACGGCTGAATCAGGGTGCGGACCAAGAACTCGGCGAAATTCTTCCTCAAGACCAGCAGGTCGCGCAGGATCAGCGCCCGCAGAGCCAGGCGACTCGCCTGGGCGGCGGAGCGGGCCGGCCGCGGCGCCAGCTCGGCCGGCGCCACGATCGTCTCCTCAGCGGCGGGCATCAGTCGCGTAGCGCCTTCCCGGTGAGGTTGATGAAGACGGTCTCCAGGCTCGGCTTGGAGAGCGAGAGGTCGGCGACCTCGAAGCCACCGCTCTCCGCCGCGCCGACCACCCGCGGCACGAGCCGCTCGCCGCCCTGCACGTGGAGCTCCACCCCGCCGTCGATGACGCGGGTTCGCGTCACCCCCTCGATCTCGCTGGCCAGCCTCTCACCCAGCGCGTTCCCGTCGCCACTGGCCTTCACGGTAAGGATCTCCTCGGCTCCCACCGACCGTTTGAGCGCCGCCGGAGTGTCGAGAGCGAGGATCTGGCCGTGGTCCATGATCGCCACCCGATCACAGAGCTGGTCGGCCTCCTCCATGTAGTGGGTGGTGAGCAGGATCGTCTGCCCTTCGCGGTTGAGCTCACCGAGGATCTCCCACAGCGCCAGGCGGCTCTGCGGGTCAAGGCCCGCGGTCGGCTCGTCCATGAACAGCACGGCGGGACGGTGAAAGATCGCCCGCGCGACCATCAACCGCTGGGCCATCCCGCCGGAGAGCGCGAACACCGAGGCCTTCGCCCATTTGGAGAGATGGAACTGCTCGAGCAGCTCGTCCGCGGTGCGGCGCGACACCTGCGCCCCCATCCCGAACAGGCGGCCGTGGAAGTAGAGGTTCTCCCAGACCGTGAGCTGGCGGTCGAGGGTGTTGGTCTGCGAGACGGTCCCGATCAGCTGCTTGGCCAGCGCCGGATGGGCGATGACGTCAACCGCGCCCACATGGGCGGCCCCAGAGGTCGGGACCACCCGGGTGGTGAGCATCCCCGCGGTGGTGGTCTTGCCGGCGCCGTTTGGCCCGAGCAGACCGAAGATCTCGCCTCCCCCGACCCCCAGATTGAGCTTGTCGACCGCGGCGAAGTCGGTACCGGAGTAGACCTTTGTCAGCCCCTCCGTGCGGATGACCTCACGACCTTCGTGCCCATCGCGCCCGCCGGCGACTCGCTCAGTCCCCTCCATTCGTGGCTAGAAGCTCAGGGCGAACTTGGCGTCGTCAGTCATCATCTCCGGCGGAGACCGTGATGGCCCGTATCGTCGAGTACCACGCTTAACCGTCTATGCAGGAACTTCGGGGGGTAGTCCCGTCGCTCTATGCGATCTCGTATCAGCCGGTTCTCAGCCGTTGAGTTGCAGTTTGGGTTGCAGTCCACGGGCAGAGTTTACGGGGCCACTTCGACTAGCGCCGCTACAGTCGCCGCCGCGTCCTCTTGCATGGCCAGGACCGCGTGGGAGTAGGTGTCGAGCGTGATCCCGACGTTGGCGTGACCGAGACGTTCCTGCCGACCGGGCCTCAACCTCGCAACCCATATTTGGGATGCGAACGCTATATAAATAGCTTGAAAACCTAGGCTTTAAGTACAAAACCTAGGTTTGTATGCTCTAAAGCATATACTTTGAAGCCCATAACCTAGGGTTCTTAAGAGAGATCATAGACTTCGAACACCGTGCATACCTTCCGCAACCTCGATAAGCACCTAGGCCTTCTACCGGCCAACGTAGTCAACGCTCTCGCAGCGATCGAGGCTGGCCGCGGGCGCCAAGACGCCTTCAAGAAGCAAAACCCGATGGTCCTCGACACTTTGCGCAAGGTCGCCGTCATACAAAGCGTCGAGGCATCAAACGCGATCGAGGACATCAAGGTTTCGGCAAAGCGGGGCCGAGAACTGGCGCTAGACAAAACGACGCCGAAAAGTAGATCTGAGGCAGAAATCGCCGGTTATCGCCGTGTCCTCGACGAGATCCACACAAATGCTCCAAACATCCCGTTTGCCGAGAACGTCCTGCTCCAGTTCCACGGCTGGCTCTACTCGTTCACGACCAGACCGGCCGGCCACTACAAGCGCGGCGAGAACGAAGTAACCGAAACCCACCCAGACGGGACCGAATCAGTTCGATTCCGGGCGGTCAAGGCAGCGGACACGCCGCAGGCGATGGAGGAGCTCTACAAGCGTTTTGACCGCGCGTGGAACGAGCAGGAGTACCACCGCTTGACACTCCTCGCTGCGTGGGTCTTTGACTTCCTCATGATCCACCCGTTCCAAGACGGGAACGGCCGGATGTCACGCCTCTCGACTTCTCTCCTCCTCTACCACGCGGGATTCGAAGTCGGTCGATATGTCAGCTGGGAGAAGGTGATCAACGACTCCCGTGAGAGCTACTACGAGGCGCTGGCTCGCTCCACGGTCGGATGGCACGAGGGCACCCATGACCTGACCCCATGGCTTGATTATTTCTTTGGCGTCCTGATCGTCTCTTACCGCGATTTTGAGGCCCGTCTAGAGACCGTTACGACAAAGGGGAGCAAAGCCGAGGCCGTGCATCGCTTTGTCCGCACCAACGTGAGCGACACCTTCAGCATTTCCGATATTCGCGAAATGGTCCCAAACGTGAGCGACGTCTATATCGGCCAGATCTTGCGGCAACTGCGCGATGACGACGTCATTGAGCTCCAAGGGACTGGTCAGGGAGCTCGCTGGCGAAGGCTGAGAACAAACTTCTGAGCATTGTGGATGCGGCGGTTCACGCTGGACCGGCCCAGGCGGGTTCGCCGTGTCGCGATATCGCAAGGCCACCGATGGTGATCCGTAGGGCCCCTATGGCCCCGCAAACCGTGCCTAGAACCCAAAGCGAACTTGGCATCATCCGTCATCATCACGCGGGAGACTGGACACAACAGCCCTGCAAATCGGCTACTTCTGATGTTGGTGGGAACGGCGGTGGGGACGGCGGGCCGAGTCAGGACGCCGCGGACAGTAACTCAAGCGCCTCGACGTGGCGGGGCCGCATCGTGCCCAAGTGGCGGTGGTCGAGCGTGGCGAGCTTCGGCTCGCCCAGCCGCTCCGTCACGGCCAGGACGGCGCAGTCGACGAAGCCGACTTCGAGATCGGCGTAGGTCCGCATCAACTCGGCGGTACGCTCGTAGTCGCTCTCGATCAGGTCCTCGACATCCAGCTCGCCTGCTCGGATCGTGTCCAGCAGCGCGGGGAACGCCTCGCTTCCGAGTTCGCGCTCCAGCGTGTAGTCAAGCTCGACCAGGACGGGAGCGGGAAGCACGCGCCGTTCGGAGCCGGCCTTGAGCAACGGCGCGCATCGCTCGTAGCCCGCGTCGTCGGAGACCATTGCGGCGACGAGCGGTCCGGTGTCGAAGATCAGCGGAATGGGCGCGACTCGAACTCGTCGCGACTCGCTCGTGCGCTGAGATCGCTGCGCCCCGCGGTGAACGCGCCAATCAGCGAGAACGGAGGTTGTGGTTCGTCGCTGCCCAGCTCATGCTCCAGGGCCTCCTTGACAAGCTGGGGAACGGCAACGCCGCGCTCGTCGGCAGCCCGGCGGGCGCGCTCCAGAAGCTCGGCTTCTACTTCGACTGTTTTCGTCGGCGATGTAGCCATATCTGGATTCTATCGCCGCCACCCCCAGCGACATGCGCACGATAGGCATCCCCCTTATGACCCCCACTGACCCTGCAAACCCTGCCTAGAAGCCCAGGGCGAACTTGGCGTCCTCGGTCATCATCTCCGGCGACCAGGCTGGCTCGAAGATCATCTTCGGATGCACGGCCGTGACTCCCGCCAGGTCGCCGACGAACTCCTTCATCTGCTCGGAGACCTGAGGGCCAATCGGGCAGGCGGGGGTGGTGAGGGTGAAGGTCACGTATACCTCAGAGCCCTCGATCTCGACCCCGTAGACGAGGCCGAGAGAGACGAAATCGAGGCCCAGCTCGGGATCGATTACCTCCTCCAAGGCCTCCATCACGTCGTCCTCGCTCAGCGCCGCGGTTTGGTTCTCAGACATTGCCACATGGTAGCCGGGCGGCTCATCTAGGCTTCCGGCGGTGCGCGCCCTCCCTTCCCTTTCCTCATGAGCGATCCGGTCCCCGCGCTGCGGCGATCGATTGGGATCGTCTTCGCCGACGGCGGTCTGCTGGCGCTTACCGCGGTGCGCCCGGCGGATTCCGGGGGTCACGGGGAGGAGCAGGTGGCGGCGGTGATCTGCGGCCCCGACGGCGCCCCCGGGGAGATCGCCGAGACGCTGCTCTCGACTGAGTATGGCCCCGACGGGGTGCAGCGCCGGGCGACGCTGGAGCTGTGGCAGGACGGCGAGGACGGGCAGCCGCTGCGCGGGGCCGGGACGCTGATCAGCTCGACCGCCGTGCGCCGCCCCGGCCTGCACTCCGAGGTCGCCTTCTTCCGCTGGTCTCTGGAGGGGCGCGAGGGGCTCGGCCATTACGAGGTCATCCGCGCCGATGGGTGAGATAGAGGTCGTCGTCTCCGACTTCGGAGGCGTGCTGACGACGCCGCTGCTCGGCTCCTTCATCGCCTTCCAGCAGCAGACCGGGATCTCCACCCAGGCGCTCGGTGAAGCGATGCAGGCGGTCGCCGAGGAGGATGGCGATAACCCGCTGTTCTCTCTGGAGCGGGGAGAAATCACCGAGATCGCCTTCCTCGATCGTCTGGCCGAAGGGTTGGAGCCGCTGCTGGGGCACCGCCCCCAGATGCACCGCTTCAAAGAGATCTACTTCGAGGCGCTCGACCCCAACCCGCCGATGATCGAGCTGATGCGCGAGCTGAAGGCCGCGGGACACCGAATGGCGATGCTGACCAACAACGTGCGCGAGTGGGAGCCGCTGTGGCGGCCGATGCTGCCGGTCGATGAGATCTTCGAAACCGTCGTCGACTCCGGCTTCGTCGGCTGCCGCAAGCCGGAAGCACGCATCTATGAGCTGACCCTGGAGCGAATCGGAGCACCCGCCGAGGCCTGCCTCTTCGTCGACGACATCGCCCACAACTGCGAGGGGGCCGCAAGGGCGGGCATGACCGCCGTTCACTTTCGCGACAACGATCAGGCGATCGCGGAGATCAGGCAGATCCTGGTCTAGCTTCCCGGCGGTTAGTTGTCCGAGCCGGCGCGATCCCAGACGTAGAGGTCGACGGCCTCCGCCGCCAGCTCCATCAGTCGGGGCGGCGAGAGGAGGCTGAGAACCAGCTCCAGGGCGTCGTCTTCGGTGACGCCGGCGTCGACGGCCTCCTCTCCGCGAAAGCCGGCGGCGAGCTTGAGAGCCTCGCGGCGGTGCTCGCCGAGCGAGCCGAAGGCGCCCATCAGGAAGTCGCGGTTGGGGATTGGGTGGCCGACTTCGAGCGAGCCGTGCCAGGCGGCCAGCATCGAGAGATCGTGCTCGTCAAGCTCGGAGAGGGCCTTCGCGTAGTGGACCTCCAGTTCGGCGTCGGGGATCTCGTCGACCCAGGAGCGGACCGCCTCGCCGAGCAGCTGGCGGCGAGCCTCACGGCCGACCGAGTCAGAGATCGCGCGAATCGCGTCAGCTGGGTCTACGAAGCAGAGGGCCATCGGTAGGGCCAATCTAGAGGGGCCGGTAGACGGCAAAGCTGGGTCGCGGCCACGCAGTTTGCGGCAGTGTGCGCCGGAGGCGCGCCTAAGCTGGGAGGGGTGCCTCTGAACCTGATCCACGGGCCTCCCAACTCGGGTCGGGCCGGCCTGATCCGACGCCGCTTCGCGGTGGCGCTGGATCGCGACCCGGTCCTCGTCCTCCCCAACGCCGATGACGTCTTCGCCTTCGAGCGAGAGCTCTGCGAAGGGGGCGCGATGCTGGGCGGGGCGGCGATGACCTTCCGCGGGCTGTTTCGGGAGGTGGTGACCGCGGGTGGCTCGCCACCGGGTGCGGAGCTGTCCGCGGCGCAGCGGCGGCGGGTGGTCACGATCGCGATCGAGGAGCGCCTGGGGCAGCTGGGGCCGCTGCGACGCTCCACCACGCGCCCTGGCTTCGCGCTGGCCTTCGAGCGGCTGCTCGATGAGCTGCAGGCCGCCGGGCTGGATCCCGCTGCGGTCGAGGCCGGGGCGGGGACCCTGGAGGGCTCCGCCTACCTGAGCGATCTGGCCGTACTTTTCGCCGGGTATGAGGCGGTGCGGGAGCGGCTCGACCTGGTCGACTCCCACGGGGTAGCCCGCGAGGCGATCTCGCTGCTGCGGCGCTCGGGTGAGTTTTGGGCGAAGCGCCCGGTCTTCCTCTACGGGCTCGACGACCTGACTCCGAACCAACTGGAGCTGGTCAGAGCCCTCTCGCGGGCCGCCGAGGTGACGGTCGCGCTGCCCCACGAGGAGGGCAGACCGGCGCTTGCCGCCCGCGCCAGGCTGTTTGAGGAGCTGCGCGACCGGGTCGGGGTCGCCGCGGAAACCCGCACCGAGGCCGACCCGGCGAACACGCCGAGCGCGCTGCTCTTCCACCTCGAGCGTGGCTTTGGCGCGATCGAGGTCGGGCGGCGCTCGCCCGACGGAGACCTGACATTGCTGCGCTCGGCCGGCGCACGGGGCGAGGCGGAGGCGATCGGAACCGAGGTGGCGACGCTGATCGCCGGCGGGGCGGAGCCGCAGGAGATCGCGATCGCCCTGCGCGACCCCGCCCGGCGCGGACCGCTGATCGCCTCGGTGTTGGAGTCCTACGGGATCGCGACTGCGCTGGAGGCCGAGCTGCCGGTCACCGGCACGGCGGTCGGTGGCTGCCTGATTGCCCTGCTTGAGACCGAGTACGGAGCCGCCCGGGCGAGCGATCTGCTGCGCTTCCTGCGCGGCCCCTCCGGGGTGTCGCCCTGGCAGGTCGATTGGCTGGAGAGGGCCGTGCGCCGAGGCCGGGTGGACACCGCGGAGGAGGCGCTGGACCTCTGGAGTGGCCGAAGGGCCCCAGACCGGCCGGCCTCTGCCCAACTCAGCACCACAGGCCGGCGCGAGCTTCCCCACGACCTGATGCGGATGCGAGAGGCGGCGGCACGCTCGCCCCACGCGCTGCTGGAGGAGACCGGGCGCCTGGCGGCGACGATGGCGGCCCGCCCTCTGCGCGGTCGGGGGGACGGCCCCCACCCGGGGCCCGGCGACGGACTCGAGCTGCGGGCCGCGGCGGCGATCTCAGCTGCGCTCGCCGAGCTGGATGAGCTGGGCGGGCCGCAGCTTCGCCCCGAAGAGCTCGCGGCGGCGATCGAAGGCGTCGAACTCCGCGCCTGGAGCGGCCCGGTGGAGGGACGGGTCCGCATCGCCAGCCCCTACCGGCTGCGGGCCGGTCGCTTTGACCACCTCTTCGTCGGCTCGCTCCAGGACGGAGAGTTTCCCCGCCGCGGTCGCGGCGGGGATCCATTCCTCTCCGATGAGCAGCGCGCCGCGCTCGACCTCGGTCCGCGGCGAGACACCGAGGCCGAGGAGCGCTACCTGTTCTACGTCTGCCTCGGTCTCCCCCGCCGCCGACTCTTCCTCTCCTACCGCGACAGCGATGAAGCCGGCGCCGCCGAGGCGCGCTCGCCCCTGCTCGATGACCTCCGACGCCTGCTCGATCCGCCTCCCGACGCCGCGGCGCCCGACCCGGTGGAGGCATCGATCACGCGGGGACGCGATCTGGCCCAGGTGGTGCACCAGGTCGCCGAATCCCCCTCCGAGGACACACTGGCGCGAGCGATCGCCGCCCACGGCGAAAGGGCGGACGCCGCGGCTCTGCTCACCGCTGCGGGGGTCGGTGGGGAGGCCCAACGACGGATCGCGGCGCGGATTGAGGTCGCCCGCGCGGCGGCCGCCGCCGCCCGCGCCCCTGGCCCCCTGTCCAACCCGGCGGCAATCGAGTCGCTGGCCGCCGTCTCGGCCTATGGCGGCACGACTCTGGAGGGATTCGACGTCTGCTCCTACCGCTGGTTCGCGGGGCACGAGCTCGACCCCCAGCCGCTCGGCCCAAAGCCCGACCCGCTCCTCCAGGGCGCTCTGATGCATGCGGCGCTCGAGCGCCTCTACCGGGAGCGACCGGGCGGCGACCCCCTCCCCCGCTCCGGCTCGCTGGCGGCCTGGAACACCCGGGGGAAAGAGCTGGTCGCCCAGATCGCCGCCGAGCGCGAGCTGGGCCGCCATCCGGCCGAGCGAGCGATGGCGCGCCGGGTCCAGCGGCTGCTCAGCCGCTTCCTGACGGAGGAGTCCGAGCGCGACACCGGGGGGTTTGAGCCCTGGCTGCTGGAGGCCCGCTTCGACGAGGGAGAGGGCAGCGAGCACCCGCCACTTGAGGTCGACGGATGGAGTCTGCACGGAGCGATCGACCGGGTCGATCGCGACGGCGAGGGCCGCGCCCTGGTCCTCGATTACAAGCTCTCCGCCACGGTCACCCCGCGGGAGAAGTTCGAGGAGCGGGCCAAGCTCCAGCTCCAGCTCTACCTGATCGCAGTCGCCGAGCACTGGGGCGCAGTGCCGGTCGGCGGCCTCTACCACCCGCTGCGCGGAAGCTCGACCCGGCGCCCGCGGGGGGTGGTCCTGGAGGGGGCGGCCGAGGACCTCGGCTCCTACGGGCTCTACCCGAAGGACCTGGTCGATGCCGCCGGCCTGCGGGAGCTGCTTACCGACGCCCGACGACGGGCCGAGGAGATCGTCGCCCGGATGCGAGCCGGCGACATCCGCCGGGATCCCGGCCCCCGTAGCGGGCTGCGCGGCCACGATGTCTGCCCGGCCTACTGCGAGTTCGCCCCGATCTGCCGCCGAGACCGGGCGCCGGGGAGCGAGGAGAGCGGCGGCACCTGGGAGCGGGAACAGTGAGCGAGCGGACGCCCACCCCCGAACAGGAGGCGGCGATCCGGGCCTCCGGTCGCGACCTGCTGGTGGAGGCGGGGGCGGGCACGGGCAAGACGGGAGTGATGGTCGATCGCTACTGCCGCCTGGTCTGCGAGGAGGGGGTCGCCCCGGGCGCGATCCTGGCCTTCACCTTCACCGACAAGGCGGCGGCCGAGTTGCGCCAGCGGATCGCGGCCGAGCTGGCGGCGCGGGCGCAGGCCGGCTCAGAAGTGGCGCGAGCACTGCTGAGCGAGGTCGGCAGCGCTTGGGTGATGACGATCCACGGCTTCTGCAACCGCCTGCTGGCGGGCCACCCGGTCGCCGCCGGTATCGACCCGCGGTTTCGGGTGCTCGACGCGCCGGAGGCCGAACGGGCGGCGCGGGAGGCCTTCGACGAGGCCCTGGCGACGTTCATGGCGGAGGGCGACGAGGCGCGGGAGGAGACGGTTGCGGCCTTCGAGATCGACGGCCTGCGGGCAATCGTCACCGGCGCCCACGCGGAGCTTCGCAGCCGCGGTGTCGCCGAGCCGCGGCTGCCCGAGCCGCCGGAGGCAAAAACGCCCGAGGAGGGGGAAGGGAACGAGGCCTACGGGCATCTTGCGCTTCTGCTGGAGCTCTTCTCGTCCCGCTTTGAGCTGGCGAAGGAGCGACGCTCGGGGATCGACTTCGAGGACCTCCAGATCCTCGGCGCGCGGCTGCTGGAGCGCGCCGAGATCGGCGCCGCCTACCGCTCGCGGTTCAGCCATCTGCTGGTCGACGAGTTCCAGGACACCAACCGCCTCCAGCTGCGCCTGGTCGAGGCACTGCGGGGGCCGGGGAGCGAGCTGATGACCGTCGGCGACGAGCTGCAATCGATCTACGGATTCCGTCACGCCGACCTCGAGGTCTTCCGCGAGCAGCGGCGGGCGATCGAGGCGCGGCCCGACGCGGCGGCGATCGAGCTGAGCGGCAACTTCCGCTCCCGGCCCGCGGTGATCGGCGCCGTCAACGCCCTCGGCGCGGCGCTGCTCGGCGAGGCCTACCGTCCGCTGCGGGTCGGCGCCCCGCCGCCGCCCTCCCCCCCGCCCGGCGTGGGCGCCGCGGTCGAGCTGCTGCTGACCGCCCGCGACGGCTGGGACTCAGAGGACATCGACCTGGCGCCGAGGACCGACGGGCGCACCCCCGCCAACTTCCTCGCCGAGGCCCGCTTCCTCGCCCTGCGCCTGCGCGAACTGGCCGACTCCGGCGTGGCGCGCGGCGAGATGGTCGTGCTCCTGCGCGCCTTCACCCACCTCGACGCCTACGAGGATTCGCTGGAGCGGGCGGGACTGCGGCCCTACGTGGTGGGCGGTCGCGGTTACTGGTCCCAGCAGCAGGTCGCCGACGTCTGCGCGCTGCTGGCGACGATCGCCAACCCCCTCGACGACGAGGCTCTGTTCGGCGCCCTCGCCTCTCCCGCCTGCGGGCTGGCCCCAGACACGCTCTGGTTGCTGCGGGCGGCGGCGGGCGGGGGACGCCATGTGTGGCCGGCGCTGGAGCGAGCGGCCGAGCGCGGCGAAGCGGAACTCGCCGATCCCGAGCGCCTGACCCAGATCCCGGCGAGTGAGCTGGCGCTACTACGAGGCTTCGCGCAGACGCTCACCGGACTCCGCCAGCGCGGCACGCGCCTCTCGCTCGCCGGGCTGATCGAGAGGGCGGTGACCGAGACCGGCTATGACCTCGCCGTATTGATGCGCCCCTCCGGCGAGGCGCGCTTCGCCAACGTGCGCAAGCTGATGCGCCTGGCCACCGAGTTCGAGGCGCGCGAGGGACGGGACCTGCGCGGCCTGCTCGATTTCCTCGCCGCTCGCGCCGACGGCGGCCCCGAGGCCCAGGCGGCCACCGCGATCGAGGGCCACGACGGGGTGCGGATCATGACCGTCCACAACGCCAAGGGGCTGGAGTTCGGCGTCGTCGCCGTCCCCGACCTCTCGCGCGGCCTGCTGGCCGGCACCCGGCAGCCGCTGCTGGCGAT
The DNA here is from genome assembly GCA_035534175.1 of Solirubrobacterales bacterium. Lineage (GTDB taxonomy): Bacteria > Actinomycetota > Thermoleophilia > Solirubrobacterales > 70-9 > DATLSM01. Next base: position 26,751 of record DATLSM010000094.1, read on the forward strand.
TGGCCGCGAGGCGGGGACCCCCCGGGTCGGCATGCGGCTACCCCGCCTGGGCGCCGCCGCGGTCAACCTCTACGACTACGAGAGGCTTTGCGAGGAGGCGAAGGAGCGCGACGCCGGGGAGGGGCTGCGCCTCTTCCACGTCGCCGCCACCCGCGCGCGCGAGCGGCTGATCCTGGCCGGCGTGGCAAAGCCGGCCGGGAGCAAGACGAAGCCGGGGACCTCGGTGATCGAGCGAATTATCGACGGACTGGAGATAGAGCGTGACCGCGACTCGGCAGTCGCGGTGCCCGCCCCGGATCCGCGCGAGGGCCTGGACGCCGTCTTCGGGGCCTCTGAGATCGCGGTCCACCTCAACCGCCCCTCCCCCGGGAGGGCCGCCGAGCTGACCGCGACGCATAGGGACGCCGAGGCCGAGCGGCCGCTCGGCGCGGGCCCTGCGCCTCTGGTCGGTCGGCGCCCCCCGGCGGTGGCCAACCGGCCACTCTCCTATACCGCGATCTCCGCCTTCCAGGGGTGCGCCTACCGCTTCTACCTAGAGCGAGTGCTCGGCCTGGGTGAGCGTCGGCGCCCCTCAAGCCGGACAGCGGATGAAGGTGCGACCGCGCAGGAGGAGGGGGCGGCGCGAGGGGCGGCTGTGCACGCGCTGCTGCAGTGGAGCCAGGCGAACGGCTGGCGCCAGCCACCCTCGGAGCTGGCCTGCCGCCAGGCCCTCGCCGAGGGGCTCGACCCGGGCTCCGAGGGCCTGCCCGAGAGCCTCCTGGCGCCGGTGCGAGGTTGGCTTGGGTCAGACCTGCTGCGCGAGCGGGTCCAGGTGGCAGAGGCGCGTGTCCGGGCCGAGGCGTCGATCCTGCTGGGCATCGCCGGCGCGGTCCTGCGCGGCTCGATCGATCTGCTGGTCGAGCGCGATGGATTCGCGCCACTGGTCATCGACTACAAGACCGACCGCCTCGAGGGCTCCAGCCCGGCCGAGCACGCCACCCGCTACGGGGCTCAGCGCGACATCTATGCCCTCGCCGTTGCCGAGTCCCGCGGTGTGGAGGAGGTGGAGGTCGCCTACGTCTTCCTTCAGCGACCGGAGGAACCGATCATCTCCCGGCTCGGCGAGGCAGAGATGCGAGCAGGGAGGGAGCGGCTGGCCGCCGTCATCGCCCGCATCGGCGCGGGCGAGTTCGCGGTCGCCCCGCCCGAGCAGCGCCAGTGGGCGCTGTGCGACGGCTGCCCCGCGCTCAGGCGGCTGTGCTCTGGCCCTCCTCCAGCTTCGACGCCAGTTCGTCAAGCCTCAGCTCCCTCAGTCCCTCGCTGACCGCGTCCAACTCGGCGGCGCAGTAGGCGATCAGCTCACGCCCCTCGCGGCAGAGGTCGAGGGTCTCCCGCAGGCCGGCGCTGCCGGAGTCGAGCCGGTCGATGATCTGCTCCAGCCGCTCAACCGCGGCCTCGTAGGACTCGACCTCAACCGGCACGATCTGGTCTCGCTCTGACTCGGCCATCGGCAAAGCGGAGACTAATCTGATCCTCGGCGCGGGCCGCCTCGGCACTGGTCAGCGGCTGGCCATCGACGGTCTCCGCCAAGGCGTAGCCACGGGCCAGCGTCCGCTCGGGTTCGTGGGCGCGGAGAGTCACCTCGGCCCGCCGCAACGCCTCGCGCCGGGCGCTCATCTCTGGTCCCGCCGCCCGGCGATGGGCGCGCTCCAGTACGACGAAGGCGAGGCGGCGTTGGTAGGAGAGGCGCTCAGCCACCCCCCGCTCGGAGGCGGCACGGACCTCGCGCGTCTTCTGGTTCAGCGCCCCCCGCTCGCGGCGGAGCGCCCGCCCCGGTCCGCGCGCCAGTGCGGCCAGGTGGGGAGTGTGCGCGCGCACCACATCCCCCGCCGCTCGGCGCAGGGAGGAAACCGCGCGGTCGAGGTCGCCGCGCGCGGCAACGCAGTCGAGGGGAACCGCGGCCTCGGCGGCGTGGGTCGGGGTCGAGCAGGCGAGCGCCGCGACGTCGTCGAGCAGGGTCGAGTCGCGCTCGTGGCCGATCGCGCTGATCACCGGCACGCGCAGCATCGCCACCGTGCGGCACAGGGTCTCGTCGCAGAAGGCCCAGAGATCGGCGAGGCTTCCACCGCCCCTGGCGACGACTATCGCCTCGACCTCCGGGCGCGCCGCCAGGTCCCCGATCGCCGCGGCGATCGCCGGCGCCGCGTGTCGGTCCTGCACCGGGGCGAATCCCCAGACCAGGGTCCCGGCCCAGCCGCGGCGCTCCAGTCCCGCCAGCAGGTCGCGCCGGGCGGCGCCGGCCTCCGCCGTGACCACCCCGATCGTCTTCGGCAGCAGCGGCCGGGCGAGCTGCTTTTGCAGCTCAAAGAGCCCCTCGGAGCGAAGCTGCTTGCGCAGCGCCGCCAGGCGGGCGAGCAGGTCTCCCTCACCGGCCAGGCGCAGTTGGGTGGCGCGAAAGGCGAAGCTGGGGGACGCCTGACCCCCTCCGGGGTAGTAGTCGGGACCGCCGGCGATCACCACCTCGGCGCCGTCTCGCAGCCCCCCCTCCGGTAGGCCGGCCTTCTCCAGGTCGTTGAGCCAGATGGCACAGGGCACCGCGCCCTCCGCGTCGCGCAGCTCGAAGTAGGTCTGGACCTTGCTGCGGCTGACACCGGTGATCTCGCCGATCAACTGCACCCGGGCCCGCTTTCGCATCTCCTCCTGCAGCCTTCGCGCGTAGCGCCCAACCGGGAAAGGACCGGGCAGATCCATGACCGGAGGCTGCATGAAGTGACGGGGGCGGGTGGCCAAGCCGATCAGCAGCGCGGCGGGCGTGGTGTGCTTCGCCGCTGAGCCAGCGAGGAGGCAGAGCTGCGCGGTGGCCGATCACTCATCAGGCCCGCTTCCAGCGCCGAGCCCACAGCCGCAGCTCGCTGATCGCCGGACCCAGCTCCGCGCCCTTTCCGCTCAGCGAGTAGGTGACCCGGACCGGCGTGCCCGGCTCCACCTCCCGCTCGACCAGGCCTTCTTCCTCCAGCTCGCGCAGCCGCTGGGAGAGCAACCGGTCCGAGAGTCCCGGAACCGCCTTCGCCAGCTCACCAAAACGCAGCGGCCGCTCGGTCAGGGCGCAGACTATGGCCCCGGTCCAGCGTTTGCCGATCAGCTCAATCGCAGCGTGAAAGTGCGGGCATACCCCCCGGACTGCCTGGTCTTCGCTCGTGGCGGTGGCACCCACGTCGAACCGAGCTTACTGAACGTAAGTGACGGACCGCCGCGGTGGTCTCGCAGTTTGAGGTGCCAGAGGTTCTTTCAGCCGGCGCAGGCACCGGTGCCGACCGAGGCAGAGATTTCGCCCAGGGCGGCGCGCACCAGGTTGTCGGGGACCGCGAAGCCGCCGGGGGGACCGCTGGTCGTGGCGGCAAAAACGGTGCCCAGGACCTGACCCTGGGAGTCGACGAGTGGACCACCGGAATTTCCGCTGCGGACAGAGCCTCGCAACGAGCTGATCGTGCGATGAATTGGACCATCGCCGTAGGCGTCCTCGCTGATCACTTCGCGGGTCTCGCCCAAGCGGGCTGGGGCGACCGTGTAGGGGCCATTCTCGGGATAACCGAGCACCGCTCCAGCCGCCCCGGACCGCGGGCTGGTGGCGATCCTCAGCGGCGCGACGGCGGCGCTGATGCGCAGCAGGGCGAGGTCATTGTGAGGGTCGTAGTGGACGGGGGTGGCGCTGAGTGATGCACCGGCAGGGGTGACCACCGTGGTGTCGCTCTCCCCGGCGACGACATGGGCGTTGGTGACGATCAGGTCCGGCCTCACCGCCCAGCCCGAACCCTCGATCCCCAGACCACAGGCGGTGCCGAGGACCCGCACCACCGAGCGGCTCGCTGCCAGCACGCCCCGATCGGAGGCGATCGCCCGATTCGGCGGTGCCACCGGGGTCGTTGGGCCGGAGACGGATGGGGCCGGATCGACCCGGTTGAGCGCGTTCAGCAGCGGCCCCGAGGGTGGCAGCACGCTGTCCAGGCTGCGCAGGATCACGGAGCCTCGAATGTCGGCCCGCAGCCGCGCCGTTCCCGGCGCGTGCAGAGCGACGACGCCGAACACCCAGACGAGGCCCAGCGCGACGGAGGCGATCAGCGCCGCACCCCCGGCGCCATCGGCGAGGTGCAGCGCCTTGCGCCGCACCAGCCTGGCCCGCAGGCCCAGGGCGAAGCTCTCCAGGACCACCGCCACCAGCGCCCCGACTAACAGGGCCCCCAGTGCGGCGAGCAGCGGAGCGTAGGGGGACGCCGCCCCCTGGTGCAAAACCAAGGGCGCGAGCCGGCTCCCTCCGAAGGCCCCCAGGGCGAACCCCGCCAGGGTCAGGGCACCGACGATCAGGCCCTGCCGATATCCCCACAGGCTCAAGGCCAGGGTGAAGGCGACTATCCCCCAATCCAATACGGTCACGACCCAAATAGAAGCAGGCGGGAGATTCCTCGACTACCTTTCAGCAAAATGAAAGGCCTCTCCTCCGAGGTGGAACGGCGCCACCGCCTCGCCACTCGAGCCCTCCCACTCACCGTCCTCGCCGTGGCCGCCTTCGCCCTCGGAGCCTCCACCGGGGCGCCGGGAGAAGCGCCTGAGAGGGGCGCCGCCGAGCGGTTCGCCGGCGCCTGGGCGCGGCACGAATTTGTCGCCATGTACCGGGATCTGAACCCGGCCTCCAAACGGGCGATCGGGGTGCACAAGTTCGCCCGGGCCTACCGCGAAGCAGAAGGCACGGCGACATTGCGATCGTTGAAGCCCAGCTCCTCCCGCGAACCCGTTTCGATCGACGGGGTGACGACGGTGCCGGTGGCGATCGCGGCGAACACGCTCGCCTTCGGCCCCCTGCAGGCCGACCTCGACCTCCCCTTCGCCGAAGGCGGGGTTGCCTGGAACCGGAGCCTTGTCTTCCCCGGGCTGCGCCGCGGCGAGCACCTGCAGAGCCGGATCGAGCTGGCGACGCGAGCCTCGATCCTGGCCAACGACGGAACGCCCCTGGCCGAAGGCCCAGCGGACGCCCGCTCGCACCCAATCGGCGCCGCCGCGATCGACGTCACCGGCGAAGTCGGGCCCCCCGAAGCCGCCAACCTCCCCGCCCTGGAGCGCCAGGGGTTCGCCCCCTACACGCCGGTGGGGGTGAGCGGCCTGGAGAAGGCGTTCAACGCCCGCCTGGCGGGCAAGCCCGGCGGCTCGCTCCTCGCCGCCGCCAACTCGGGTGGCGCCTCCCGCACCCTCGCCTCCTCCCCCCCCCGGCCCGGCGCTCCGGTGAAGACGACAATCGAGCCCCGTCTTCAGTCTGCGGCCGTCGCGGCGCTGGGCGGCCGCGCCGGCGGCATCGCCGTCCTCAACGCCAGCAGCGGCGACGTCCTCGCCCTGGCCGGCCAGGCGTTCTCCGCACCCCAGCCACCCGGCTCGACCTTCAAGATCGTCACCACCACCGCCGCCCTGGAAAAGGGGGTCGTTTCGCTGACCGACACATTCCCGGACCGAAACGGGGTGAGCGTCGGCGGCCGGTTCATCAACAACGCCAACGGCGAGTACTGCGGCGGCACCTTCCGCCAGGCGTTCGCGGAGTCATGCAACGCCGATTTCGTCCCCCTCGGTCCGAAGATCGGCAACGACGCCCTGGTGGGTACGGCAGAACGATTCGGCTTCAACTCCTACCCCAGCCTCTATGCGCCGCGAATCGTGCATCAGATCGAACCGCCCAAACCCAGCATCCCGAAGGAAATTGGCAATGAACTCGACCTCGGAGTGAGCGCGATCGGACAGGGCGAAGTGCTGGCCACACCGTTGGAGATGGCGAGCGTCGCGCAGACGCTCGCCGCCGGCGGCGTGCGCAAGCCGACCGCAATCGTCACCGAAGCGAAGCTGCGCCCGCAGACCAAGCCGGTTCGGGTGACCTCAAAGAAGATCGCCGGCGAGCTGACCGAACTGATGATCGGGGTGGTGCGAAACGGCACCGGGACCGCAGCGGCCATCCCCCAGGGCCAGGTGGCGGGCAAGACGGGGACCGCCGAGCTGGGCCCCAAACCGGGCCAACAGAACTCCTCCAACCCGGTCCAGTACAAGGATGCGTGGTTCTCCGCCTTCGTCCCGGCCGGCAGACCGAAGCTGGCGATTGGCGTCCTCTTCATCGACGCCGAAGCCGCGGGGGGCGAAGTCGCCGCCCCGGCGGCGGCGAAGGTCCTCTCCGCCGGTCTTTGAGCAGCGTCGCTGCAGCTAGAGATCGAGCGTTACCTCGGCCGGCCCTTCGGACCCGGGGATGGAGAGCGTCAGCGGTCGGTTGGAGGAGACTTCGGCGGGAAGCCGGAAGAGGACGAGGGAACCTTGGATCGGTCCCTGTTGCGCGGGGGAGTCGAGCACCGGCTCCTGTTCTTCGCCTTCGACTGTTCCGCCCAGCGGCATGGCGAAGACGCTGCTGCTGGGGATCGCCTTGAAGACCTGGCCGATGGTGTCGGTGATCTTCAGCGACTTCGGCAGCAGGTGCGGGCGGCTGTCTTCGTTCTGGACCTGGAGGAAGACGCCGTAGTAGTTGGTGGCCGGGGGAGGCGGAGGCTGACCGGCCAGGAAGGCGGCGTCTTCACTGTCGTTGGGGTTGAGGTAGCGGGAGAAGACAACCGTGTATTGAAGCTTGCCGAGCGTCACCGTCTGGCCCGCCACAACGTCCTTGGAGCTGCTGGAGTAGCCGCAGCCGGCGACCCCTAGGACGATCACTCCGAAGATGAGCGCGGCGAGCGGCGGCAGGGTGAATCGGCGATGGACCGGCATCAGCGGGCGAGAGTCTATTAAGGGATGCCGGTCGCGTAGCGGTTGCCCCCGGCGACCGCGATCCGGTCCTCGGCGACCCCCTCGGCCTCGAGCAGATCGCGCAGCCGCCGCAGCACCTGGCGCCATCTGCGCTCCGACCAAAACGAGCTGGCGCCGAGCGCATCCCGGACCTTGTCCAGCGGCTGGGAGGGCTCGGTCCAATGGGAGACGCGGACGGTGGTCAACGAACCGCCCCGTTCGGTCAGCTCCCAGAGGGTGACGGCGGGAATCCGGTTGTCGCGGCCGCCGCGGCCGTGCTCGAGTATGCGGAAGGGCTCCTCCAACTCGGTGATCGTCGTCTCCATCCAGGCGGAGTTGAGCGGGAGGTGGAGGCGGAACCGCGCCCCGGCACCGACCCCGCTGGACTCGATCCGGGTCAGGTGGAAATCCGAGAGAAAGTGGTTGGTGAATGACGGGCGGCGGGAGAGATCGCCGATCAGCTCGAAGGCCGCCTCACGCGGCGCGTCGATCTCAATTTCGGAGCTGACTGGACCCATCGGCCGCCGCGATTCTAGAGATTGCCTCCCCGGTGGCCCGGAATGGCGCTAGGATCACCTAGGGAGACACCGGGAAGGAGCATCTCATCTCCACCAGTCTGAGCAGCGGGTCGACCAGCGATCGTTTCGACACCGGGGCGTCCCCTGGCTCGGGAACATTCTTCTGCCTCAACTGCGGCTCTCAGCTCTCCTTGCGAGAGACCGACCGACTGCCGCGCTGCCCCCGCTGCGGCGGGTCCGGCTTCCGCCGCGACTCGATATTCGAGTCGATGCAGGAGCACGGGCACCAGACCAAGGAGTTCGCCGCCCATCGGCCGAGCGGGGCCCCGGTCTGGCTGGAGGAGGCACGCGAGCGGCTCGCCGGGCCGGGCCGCTTCCTCCTCTACCGCGATGATGGGCAGGAGGTCCAGGTTTTCCCGATCGAGGACGGTTGGACGCGGATCGGGCGCAGCGTCACCGCGGACATCCGCCTCGACGACCCGAGCGTCTCCCGCCGCCACGCTCTGATCGTCTGCGAGCCCGGCCGCAGGGCACGGGTGCTGGACGATCGCAGCCTGAACGGAGTCCTGCTCAACGGCGAGGTTGTCGAGTGGGGCCGGCTGGCCGACGGCGACGAGCTGACGATCGGGCGCTACCACCTCTACGCGCTCGAGCGCTAGCCTCCCAACCGTCCCCGGGCGCCTGGGCGAGGACCGCAGATCGCCCCGGAACTTCTGCGCTGATCATCATCTGAGCAGAGAGGGGGGTGCGGCCAAATGGCGGTTCCAGCCACCCTCGGCCCTAGGATGGGATCGATGAGTCCAGCCCCCGAACCGGTCGAGCCCTCCTTCCCGCCCGGCGCCGGAATCTCAGCCACCGCCGACCGGGCACGCGAGCGCCTGCACGAGGAAATCGAGCGGGTCCGGGTCGGCGTCGAGGAGATGCTGGCCGAGCAGGGCGGCGAGGAGGACATCGAGTTGCGCAGGGAGCTGGACGCCCTGCGCGAGGAGACCCGTCGCTACGTGCGGAAGCGGGTTCGCAAGAGCGAGCGACGGATCGAGAAGTCCGTGCGCAAGATCGACGCTCGCACCCGGGAGCTGGAGAAGCGGCTGGACGGCTTCGAGCAGGACCGCAGGTATGCCGAGTGGCGGATTCACACCAATACCGAGGCGATGCTGGACGGGCTCCTGCGCGAGGTCCGCGCCATTGCCGATCTGCTGACCAAGGTGACCTAAGGAAGCGTAGATCAACAACCCGTGGGTCCGATCGTGTAGTTCCACTCCCCATGGAACTCATCGCGGGTAAGGTTGACGGCGGCCAGCTCGGCGTCTGAGACCTTGATCCCACGTTCGTAGGTGTTCTCGTCCAGCTCGGC
>DATLSM010000095.1:0-12013 GCA_035534175.1 Solirubrobacterales bacterium
CAGCTTCCCCGCCGATCAGACTATGAGGGTGTCCCACGAGACGATCTACCTGACCCTGTTCATCCAGGCGCGGGGAGCGTTGAAGCGCGAGCTCGTGGCGCACCTGCGCAGGACCCGCTCACTGCGCCGGCCCAAAGGCGCCAAGCGTGCCAAGGGCCAGGGTCACATCGTCGATGCCGTCTCGATCCGCGAGCGGCCAGCCGAGGCGGAGGACCGGGCGATCCCGGGTCACTGGGAGGGAGACCTGATCGCGGGTGGCGCGAACACCTACCTCGCCACGCTCGTCGAGCGCCACTCTCGCTTCGTGATGCTTGTCGCGCTTGATGGCAAGGACACCCGCACGGTGACCCAGGCTCTGAGCAAACACGTGCGTCGATTGCCGGACCAGTTGCGCTCCTCGCTCACCTGGGACCGTGGGACCGAGATGGCCGCACACGCGAAGTTCACGCTGGCCACCGACGTGAAGGTCTACTTCTGCGATCCCCAAAGTCCCTGGCAGCGCAGCTCCAACGAGAACACCAATGGACTCCTGCGCCAGTACCTGCCGAAGGGGACCGACCTATCGAAGTTCACGCAGTCTCAGCTCGACGCGATCTCCGCCAAGTTGAACACCAGGCCGAGGGAGACCCTCGACTTTCAGACGCCGGCAGATACCCTGGAGGCAGCGTTGCGTTGAGGGATTGAGGGCACCGCCCTTGAAGTTGCCCGCTGCGCCCTCCTTCTCGGAGTGGGCGCCCAGGAGGGTCGCGTCGAGATCGATCGTCACCCGCTGGGGAGCGAGCCCGAGCTCCCAGGCGTGCTCGCGGGCCTGCTTGCGCGCCGCTCGCAGGCCCGCGAGGAGCTCGGGCTCAGAGGCGATCCGCTCGATCGCTCGGTAGGCGGTGGAGTCCGAGGCGACCTCGCCGAACAGCGGCGCCTGCTCGCGCAGCGCGCCGAGGTCGGTGAGCGCCTCGCCACCTGAGGCGAGCATCACCCCAAGGTCGCGAACGACATGGCCGGGGTCGTGGGCCGAGCGGCGCTCGCGCATCGGTGAGAGCTCACGCGAGAGCGCCTCAGTCACTCCGCATTTGTCGGCGACCTGGGTGAGCAGGGCGGTGCCGGCGTGGGAGACCAACCCCTCTCCGTCCGCCGTGACTTCTACGGTGAATGAGCGGCCTTCGCGCTGCACCTTCAAGGTGAACCTCCTGAGTTCGATCTTCGACCTTCGACAGCCGAAGAATCGCCGCTCAGGCGGCGGAAACAGCGCCCCGGGATACCCGGGGCGTTTCACCTTGGTGCAAGATCAGGGCTAGCTTCCACGCCAGCGACGGCCCGCGCCGGAATGGCGGCTCCATCTGCTGGTGGGAGGGGCCCCCAGGATCGTTTTAAAATAGCCCTTGACATGTGGTTGACTTTATCTCATAATCCCGTTAAGTCAACAGACCGCCAAGACGGAGATTGCAATGCCAGCGAAACGCACCCTCGGAATCAGAGCCCAGATCGACCGCGAAATCGCCAGCCTCGACAACGAGCGCGCCCGCCTCCTCGCCGCCAGGGCCGCGCTCGATCGGGATCGGCCGCGGCGCTTCTCCCAGGACGACGTCGCCGCCTTCCTGGCCGATCATCCCGACTCCACCTACAGCGATGTGGCGGACGGTCTCGGCGCCTCGCCGACGAATGTCGCCGCTCATCTAAAGCGCGGTCGCCAGGCCGGCAGGTTCCGCAACTCAAACGGCAAGTGGAGCTTGAGCTGATGCGGCTGCGGTTTAATCAGACGCCGAGGAGGACCGTCGATGAACAAGAGGCTGAGCGCCCATCTCATCCGCCCCGGAGACCTCAACCCCGGATGGGTCCTCCTTTATGTAGTGACCTGGGCGCTGCAATGGTTCTCCGCCCCGTTTCGCTACTTCGCCGCCCTGTTGGTACTGGTGATCGTCAACGCGATCGCGGGCTGGAACCTGCCCGATCACTATCTGGCGCTTGTGGTCGGCTTCGGGCCGCTGGTGATCTCCCTGGCGACCCTGGTGTTGCCCCTGGGCGGTTGGTGGTTTCAGCAACAGCAGGGAGGGCGGCGAGCATCGGAGCGCGAGCGCGCGGTCTTCGAGGCCGCCTTCGAGCAATTGCGAGGGGCCGATCCAAGACTGCGCCCACCGCGTCGCTGGTTCGTCACCGACGACCCCGAGCCCAACGCCTGCGCCTACGCCGACACCCTGATGGTCACCCGCGGCATCTTGGAGGACCCCTCCTTCCCAGCCGTACTTGCCCACGAGCTGGGACACCTCAACACAAGCGACGCTCGCGTCACGGCGGCCGTTTACAGGATCACCACGCCGCCGCGCGAGCCGGTCGGCTTCCCGTTTCGCCTGCTCGCCTTCCTGATCAGCGGTCGGATCGGGATGGCCTTGGTCAAGACTCCCTGGGCGATCTACTGGCGCCGCCGCGAGGCGGTGGCCGACTCCTACGCGGCGAGGCTGGGGCAGGGACCGGCGCTTGCAAGCTACCTCGACACCCACGCCCTCGCCGGGGATCTGCCGATCCCCTTCAAGGACTTCGGCGATACCTCCCATCCCTGGACCGAGCACCGCATCGACGATCTCGAAGCAGACTGAGGCTGACGGCACAGGAGCTGTTCAGAAGGAAAGTGCCATGGGTGGATTGAGCACGATTCCAAGACAGACGGGGCGTGAGCGCTGCCCCTCGCCAAGGCGCGGGCGCGGGGCCGTGGAGCATCGGGTCACGGTTGACCTCACGCCGCAGGCCGTCGAGCGGGTCGCCGCTCGAGTCGTGACGCTCCTGCAAGGCCATGGCACAGGCCAAGAGCCCGAGCTGCTCAGTGCTGGCGAGCTTGCCCGACGCCTGCGGGTGGAGCGCCCCTGGGTCTACCGCCACCGGGAGCTGCTCGGTGGGCTGCGCATCGGCACCGGGCCGAAGGCCCCCTGGCGCTTTGACTACGAAACGGCCGTCGAGGCGCTGCGCCGCCACCAGGCAACCCAGCAGAACGGTGGAGGTCTGTGATGCGAGACCTAGCGACAAAGCTCTACAAACAAGGAGGAATCATGAGGACGCTCGGCACGATCCCAACCAGTTGGGAGCAGCGGGTACTGGGGACGCGCAGCTCGGCTCGACGACCTCCAGGCCCGAAGTGCCGCAAATTGGTGGGACCTTTTGGCACTTTTCAACGTCTTGGAGCTATGCGCTCGAACCCACGATCTGGAGCATTGGCACCCCGCCCCGCCATGTCCAACCGGGCGACCCGCGCAATCCACCAGATCCGGGCGGTCGAGCCTGCCGCTGATCGAGTGTTTACACGGCAGGACCTGCTCACGGCGAACGACATCGCTGAGATCCTCCAGATCAAGCGCTCGACCGCACTCGATTACATGCGGCGCGGGGTGATCCCGGCCTGCAAGATTGGCCGCCGCTGGTACGCGCTACGTTCGCAAATTGACGACTACATCGGCGAGCTGTTCGGGCAGCGCTAGCCGCCGAAGGCCTCGGTCAACCTCGCTGCGTCACCAGGTCTCCCATCTGCTCCAGGTCGGCGGCTTTCACAACCCGACGATGGACACCGCAATTGGTTTGTACTAGGCAGCCAACTCGATGCCTAACTTGCTGACTGTGGGGTATCCATTTAAACGGCCTTGCGCTCCTGAGTTCGTGTGGGAGCGAGAGCCGGGCTGCCGATAAGCGCACCCCGTTTCCCACAATGGCGTCATCGTGAGACTGTGCGCGTCCAGCAGCCCCTCTGGAGGGGTGTCCCGCCAGACAGCCGATGGTTCCCGCCAAATCTGGGCCGTTTAAATGGATACCCCACATGCTGACTTGTTCGATATGGAGAGTTAGATAAAGTTAGCCACTAGGAACTAAGCACAGCTGACAACTTCGCGCCCTCATCATCCCGGGGGCGGGAGTGCAGATATCGAGCAGTGGTCTGCAAGTCCGCATGACCCATCAGTCGCTGAACCGTTACTGGATCAAACCCGATAATTGCTCGTGAAGCGAAGCTATGGCGTAAATCGTGAAAGGTCCGAACGCGAACCCCTGCTGCTTCCTGAGCCTTTATGAACCGCTTGCGGATGCTGGCGCTATCGAGCGGCGTTCCAGCCGCTGAGCAAAAGACCTGGTCGTCGCGGCTCGTGAAGTTCTCCCGCTTCCTAAGCCTGTCAAAAGCTGCCTTAGCCTGATCGCCTAAAGGAACCGAGCGGACTGCTCTGCTCTTTGTTGAAGACTCAATCCCTGCACTCATTGCGCGGCATACATTCACCTGATCGGATTCGACGTCTTTCCATCGAAGCGCAGCCAGCTCACCTAGCCGCAAACCAGTGCTGAATGCAACGACGTAAAGATCTGCATCTTGATCGATTCCTCTCGTCCACTCCTTCTCTGTTACCGCCGAAAGGCTCCCCTTGGGTTTGTTCCGATGGAGACCGGCGCGAGCTGCTTCAGCGATCAACTCCACTTCCGCGGGATCGAACACATCCAGCTGCTTGGCTCCATTTTCGGGTCGCTTGCTCGTCGTAGCGGCGGGATTCTCCCGGAGTCCAAAGGTATCGCTGCGCATCGCATAGGCAAAGATCGAGTGAAGAGCCTGTCGGTGCCTGTTGCAGTTTCTGGCGCTGAGTTCCTGCCGATCGAGACCTGTGAGGAACCTTTGAACGTCCGCGGTCGAAATGTCGGCGAGCTTCCTGCCGGAAAACGTCCTCATGATCCGGGCTCCCTGCTGTTTCGGTGAGGACGGGGAAGCGAGCATTACTCGGATGTCTCGCATTGTTGATGGCTTCGCTCGTTTCTCGTGCTCCAGATGATCGAGCCAAGCCGTCACGGCATCGTCGAAGGTCGCTGCACGGTCCCGCCGCGGTTGGGCCGCAAGTTCTGTCTCACGCTCGGCAATTACCTCAGCCATCAAGACATGTGCTCGCCGATCGTCCAAGAATCCGTCTTTGACGCGGCCCGATCTCTTCACCCACTCGCCGGTTGTATCCTTCTCAAGCCAGGCTGGGCCAAGCCGTTTTTGGCACTGGGTCCGTGTGCTGTCGCGCCATTTGACCTCAAGGTAGACCCTGTCTTTGTAGGCTCGGATTCTGAGGCTGCCGACTGGCATTCTGTCTGCCATGGACGCAGAATACCAACCGGATCAGACTTTGGTCACCACTTTGATCACCAACTCAAACTCGCCACGCCTGAGCAAAACGCCGCTTGTCTAAGCCAAATCATGCCTAGCGCTGCGAAAATCCCCCTGTTTTTACTGCTTGCCATGCAGAAGGTCGTGGGTTCGAGTCCCATCAGCCGCTTCGACAGAAAGCCCCGGAAATCCGGGGTTTTTTGTTGGGAGAAGTTGAGAGCACAGATCCGTGGGCATCAGATATGGGCATCAAACGGCAGGCACGATGTCGAATCCGGTGATCCGCACTTGAAGGCGTTTCGTGAGGCAAAAGCGCGAGTTTTCCGACGTTTGCGGTGGCTGAAGTCAAAAAGCCCGGCCCAGGCGTGAAATCCGTCGGCTGCGCGTTTTTCAGCACTCACCGCGTGGGTACTGGGCACCGTGCCCAGGGTGGAGGCGTTGATCTGTTTGCCCGTCTACGAGCCGTTCTTGAGCTGTTTGGTCCCGACGCTGTTGGCAGGGAGCCCAGCGGCATAGGCGACCCCGCCGAGCGGCTCTGCTCATCGGTCCTTGACTCGCCCGTCTTAGACGCCGATCGGCTGCGCGCCCGATCAAGCAGCCTTGGCGCAACCGGTATGCTTGCTAAAGCAAGTTTGTCCTAGCAAGCAACTGAAGGGAATCCCGACATGAGCGCAACCGCCAGCCTGGCAAGCACCATCCCAAGCGGAACCTGGAAACCCGATCCTGTCCACTCAAACATTGGCTTCAGTGTCAAGCACATGGGCGTTTCGACCGTCCGTGGGCGCTTCGGCGAGTTCGACGGCAGCCTCGAGGTGGCCGCTGAGGACGGATCCCTGAAGATCGGTGGCACGGTGAAGAGCGCTTCGGTAGACACCAAGGAGCCCCAGCGCGACGAGCACCTTCGCTCAACTGACTTTTTTGACGCCGCCAAGTTCCCTGAGCTCACCTTCCAGTCCTCGAGGATCGAGCCGGCTGGCGATGACCGGTTCCAGGTTACCGGCGACCTGACGATCCACGGTGTTACCAACAAGATCACCCTTGAGGCGGAGGTGACTGGCTCCGACGTGGACCCGCAGGGAAATACTCGCGTCGGACTTGAGATCACCGGAGAGCTCTCGCGAAAGGACTATGAGATGAAGTTTAATGCAGCTCTTGGCAGCGGAAACCTCGTAGTCTCCGACAATGTCAAGCTCGCATTGGATATCTCCGCCATCAAACAGGACTAGCGTCCCAATGGCCCGACGGTGTCTAATCATTGTGCCGTCGGGCCTCGCCCTCGCGACCACGAATCCTCGAGGCGCACCATGAAGATGGAGAGCAACACCACAACCAGTGAAGCCGAACAACGAGTCGTTTATTTGATGGGCGACGTCATCGACCGTGAATGGACGGACGATCAGCGTGCGGCTTGGAGTGGCTTCTTGGAGCTATCAGCATGTCTAAAGCTGGACCATAATCACGAGCTAGAAGCACATCATGGATTGAGCATCAGCATGGCTGGGCTGCTTGGGAGGCTCGCCGCGGCCGAGAACCACGTCCAACGCCTCACTGACCTCGCCGCCGCAATGGGCCTCAGTCTGAGCAGGGTCTCGCGCATTATCGACATCCTTGAGCGGCGCCGGCTGGTAGAGCGGGTGCGATGTCCCAACGATCGGCGGGCCGTGAACGCCCAGCTCACAAATCTGGGTCTGACCGCGGCTAGGCAAGCCCAAACAACCCTACGGGCCGCCGTCCAACGGGACTTCCTCGATGCGCTGCACGATGCCGACGCCGCAGTGCTGGCCGCCTCATTCCAGCGCCTCCTCACGGCTATGGACTCACGGCGCGATCGAACCCATGTGCTCAGTCGTCAAATGGAATCCGTCGAGTAAAAGCACCCAGACAGATCGTCTTGATGTGGATCGCGAACGACACGAGCGTCGAATCCTCTGTTCGGCGAACTCGGTTGGGTTGACACCGGTGCAATTGGTTTCCGTCCCAAGCTCGATCCTTGATCTTGCTGCAGTCGGCGAGCGCGAGTCGATCGCCGAGAGTCTTGGGGGTGGGGGGACCCCGAACCACTCCCGACGCACTCCGGAAATTTACCAAAGCACAATGTGCGTTGCACATAGATCCGCAAGGGCGCTGCTTCAAGTGAACCGTGACGGTGAACTAGCGCCTGCTCTCAGGGCAGTCGAAACTGTCGGTAACCGAAGCGCTGGTGAGGTGCGTGAAGGAAGTTGGCGCCACGTTAGGCACGCACGCCACGGGCCCAGAAACAGGCGCCCGAATGCGAAGGCCGCACCGACCCACTGAGCTCGGGCCTGAAGGCAGACACTTGCGGTCTCACCCCGCGTCGCCCTGTGCCAACTCGACAAGCTGGAGGTCACTGGTTCGAGCCCCTTTTCCTTTCGCATGCCCGAGACCCTAACGAAATCAGATCTCCTTACTCCCGCCCAAGTGGCGGACATTCTCCACGTCAAGCCGTGCACCGTGCTCGCTCGCTTGCGTCGTGGGGAGCTTCCTGGTCGGAAATTTGGAAAGTCCTGGCTTATCCTTCGCAGCCAGCTGCAGGAGTACATCACCGATGAGTTCGGAGAGATCGGCGGATGACCGACCTAGTTCTCACCGACTCGAAGGTGCTTGCCCTACTCGATGAAATCGAGACTGCTCTCGTCGCGGTTGACACCCCCGACGATGCCGAAAGCCAAAGAACAAAAAGGCGCCGAAGAACAGGTGGCGAGAGGCGGCGGTGGCATGCCGGCCTTCGAAGGCACGTTGAGCGAAGAAGAAATCGGCAACGTCGCCGTCTACATGGTGGAAACGATCGTCGGGAAGTAACCCGGCGGTCGTCACCGCGACCGACGAGAACTTGGCGCTGTTCCCCCAGAAACGACGCAAGGCGGACGACCCCGGGCCACCCTTCTCGGGGTCGTTCTGCGTCCGGGGGCAGTCGCGGTGCCGGGCGGTGCGGCCGACGGGCGCGGCCGACGGCCTAGGAGCGGCCAAGAGCCGCCTGGCTCGCCAGGTACTGGTGGACGAGGCGCACCGACATCGAGCCCTCCCCGACCGCCGAGGCGACGCGCTTGAACGAGCCGGTGCGGCCGTCGCCGACGGCGAAGACGCCGGGCAGGCTCGTCTCCAGCGGCATCGACGGGCGGCCGCCGTTGATCGGATCGACGTCGAGGTGGGTGACGTCGAGGTCGCCACCGGTCAGCAGGAAGCCGTCGTCGTCCTTGGCCAGCTGACCGTCGAGCCACTCGGTACACGGGTCGGCGCCGATGAAGATGAAGAGGCCGCCGACGTCGAGGTCGCGGCGCTCGCCGGCGCGCGTCTCCTCCACCGACAGCCCGGCCAGGACCGCGTCGCCGTGGATCTCGCGGACCTCGGTGTGGCGGAGCACCTCGATGTTCTCGATCGACTCGATCTGCTCGACCAGGTAGTTCGACATCGAGGCGCCGAGGTCGCCGCCGCGCAGCAGCAGGAAGACCTTTTCGGCGGTGCCGGAGAGGAAGGTCGACGCCTGGCCGGCCGAGTTGCCGCCGCCGACCACCGCCACCGCCCCGCTCCCGCACATCCGCGACTCGACCAGCGTCGCCGCGTAGAAGACGCCGGCGCCGTTCAGCTCGGCGCAGCCGTCGACCGGCAACTGGCGGTAGCTGGCGCCGGTGGCGAGGACGACGGTGCGCGCCGCCAGTTCGTCGCCGCTGTCGAGGGCGACGACGTAGCGGCCGTCTTCGTGGCTCAGACTGAGGGCGCGCTCGGGGACCGCGGTGCGCAGGCCGAAGCGGCGCGCCTGGGCGATCGCCCGCTCGGCCAGCTCGGAGCCGGAGATGCCGGCCGGGAAGCCGAGGTAGTTCTCGATCCGCGAGGAGGTGCTCGCCTGGCCGCCGAGCGCGGTCGAGTCGATCATCATCGTCGAGAGCCCCTCGGTCGCCGCGTAGACGGCGGCGCCGAGGCCGCCCGGGCCGCCGCCGACGATCAGCGTGTCCCAGGCTTTTTTCGCCGTCTTGTTGGGGGCGCGCAGGTTGAGCGCGGTCGCCGCCTCGAGGATCGTCGGCGCGCGCATGATCTTGTCGCCGCTGATCAGCAGCGGCAGGTCGTCCTCGGCGAGCGGGCGGCCGTCGGGCGTCGGCGCCGTCAGGTCGGAGCCGTCTAGGTCGATGAATCGGTGCGGCACCCGGTTGCGGGTGAGGAACTCGCGCAGCTCGCGCGTCCCAGGGTCGCTGCCGTGGCCGATCAGCCGGGCGCCGCTTTCGGCTTCGATGACGATCGCGCGCCGGGTGACCAGGGCGTTGGTGATCAGGTCGCCGAGCCGGTTGTCGCGGGAGATCACTCTGCGGAGCGCCTCGCGACTGACGAAGAGCCCCTCGCCCGCCTGGGCGACCCGGGCGCTGACGAGCGTCGGTTCGAGCGTGATCAGGTTCAGCTCGCCGGCGAACTGACGGGCCCCGTAGCTGACCAGGACGCGCTCGTGCGGGGTGTCGATCGCGTCGACGACCTCGATGCGGCCGGTGACGACGACGATCAGGTCGTAGTCGAGGTCGCCCGGGGAGAAGAGGATCTGCCCGGCGCTCACCTGCTCGCGCCGCCCGGCGGCTTCCATCGTCGCCATCTGCGCCTCGGTCAGGCGCGGGAAGGTGACGTCGCTCTCGCCGGCGACGGGGGTGCGGGCCGGCGCGGCGCCGGTCGGGTCGGTCTCGCTCATGGAGGCCGCAACGTTAGAGGCTCGGCTCGCTCTTTCCCAGGGTCTGCCCAGCCGATTGCGTCGAGCTGGTCGGTGAGCATCGGCCGCACGAATTCGGACAGGACCGACGGGTGGTGCCGAAGTCGGACAACGTGCGCGATAAGGAGATAGTTCACCTCGTCTTGGACGCCGTCGTGGCCGAGTGGCGTCGACCTGATGACCCTGTTCGGCGCGCCGGAGCGTCGGCCCGGTGCAGGTCATGACTGCCCCTTCAGGAGCAGGAACTTCCCAGGCGCGTCAGGCGATCTTCATAAGATGGAACGAGTTGAGGGGGCCGGTGGCGAATTGCATGAGGCGCCCCTCCCGGACCCCGCCGATGTCGACCGGTGCAAATTCCATTGAGTCGACGAACGTCGAGACTGTTGACTTGGCATCAGCGTCGTGGCCTGCGAGGAAGACGACGAGCCGGCTGCTCGGGTTCTGTGCGATGACGCGAGCATTGAGCGTATTAAAGGCCTTGACGACACGCGCGCCTGGCATGAGCGCGGCGTTACGTTCGGTCCCGGTTTGATCTCCCAGATCGAGCGGGGCGTCGCGGACGAAGTCCCACTGGTTGGTCGCGTCGATCACGATCCGGCCGCTCCAGTCCGAAACTCCCCGGACGGCCTCGGGCACCTGGTCCCACTTGACAGCGAGGAGCACGATGTCCGCCCCTGCTGCTTCGGCGACGGTGCCGGCGGACGCGCCGGCGCCGAGCTGGGCCACTATGTCGGTCAGTGACTCTGGGCCGCGGCTGTTGCTGAGGATTACGTGGTGGCCTGAGTCGATGGCCCGTCTTGCGATCGTTTGGGCTACCTCGCCGGCGCCGATCGTGCCGATCGACATCGCATGATTTGTGCTCATGAGGGATCCCTTCTGGTTTGTGAACAGGTGATCAGTTGGCTGGAATAAAGACCTGACGGCTGGCCGGGTACATGCCGGCTGCGGCGAGTTGTCGCGCGAACTCTTCCCCGATCTCGACCCGGTCATAGAGGGCGTCGATCAGTCGCCGGAATGCCTCTTCGCCGTCCGCCCACTCATACGGGGTGGGGGTCGCTGAGTTCTCGCCGGCCATCGGCCATCAATCTAGCGAGGCGCGTTTAAGGTATCTCCGTCCCCGGGGTATCGGTCCAGCGAGAAAGAGAGAAGGTTATGGAAGACATGGCTGACCACAAGATCGGAACGCAGGAGGAGTGGCAGGCGAAGCGCGACGAGCTGCTGAAGGAGGAGAAGGAACTCACCCGCCGCGGCGATGAGCTGGCCCAGAAGAGGCGCGAGCTGCCCTGGGTCCAGGTCGAGAAGGACTACCGCTTCGACACCGAGGACGGCACGAAGACCCTCGCCGATCTCTTCGACGGCCGCTCCCAGCTACTCGTCTACCACTTCATGTTCGGACCGCCCTACGAGGCAGGCTGCCCGGTTTGCTCTTCGATTGCGGACACGCTCGATCCCCAGGTCGTCCATCTGAAGGCCAGGGCCACAACTCTGCTGCTCGCCTCCCGCGCGCCGCTCGAGAAGCTCCTCGCCTACAGGAAGCGGATGGGCTGGGGCATCGACTGGGTCTCGAGTGGCGGCAGCGACTTCAATCGCGACATCGGCTTCCTGCACACAGAGGAGGAGCTGAAGCCGTTCCTGGAGGGTGAGATCCCGCCAACCGTCGAGGAAAACGCGCGCTTATGCGGAACGGATGTCGTGGGGTACATCTCCGAGGGACCGGGCCTGAGCGTGTACTCGCTATCGGACGGGACCGTATACCGGACCTACGTAACGAGCGCCCGCGGCCTCGAGCCCGCAATGGCCTACTACGGCCTACTGGACCGGACGCCGAAGGGTCGCGACGAGAGCGCCTCGAGGCCGTTGTGGGTGCGGCGTCACGACGAGTACGAGACAAGCTAGATCGGGGCGGCAGGGCGTGGCGATGGAAGACGGCAGCGGCCGTCCTTGCTGTCCTCCCGACCCTGGGGTGCTCAGCGTCCCGGCTTAGGACCTATCCCGATAGGGCCACCGCCTCCCGTGCGGCATGCGCCCGCTTGAAGGCGATCAGCCCGCTGGCCAGCTGCAGCAGGGCGAGGTGGTTCTCCTCCTTCTTGGACCAGCGGACGAGGATGCCTCGGTTGCGGTTGAACCATGAGTGACAGGCCTCGACGACCCAGCGGTGAGGCCGCCAGTCGGGGTTACGCAGTTTGAGGTCGATCTCCTCGCCGCGG
>DATLSM010000096.1:0-10694 GCA_035534175.1 Solirubrobacterales bacterium
GTCGGTGGCCACGCAGTCGAGCTTTACCCCGGTGTCCTCGAGCGCCTTGTGGAGACGGTTGGCCTCCCGCTGGCGCTCCTGGATCTGGGTCTTGCGATAGCGAGTGACGTTGGTTCAGCACTGCTTCTCCTCTCGGGTGTCGTTCTCGAACAGTCCAGCTTGGCTTGGTTTTACCTGGATTCGGAGGCCTTTTCTCTTGCCGCGTCGCACGTAGACGGCGGCAAGGTCGGCGCGTTGGACCTTTTGCAACACGGTCTGGCGAGCAAGTCCGAGGGCGGCGGCGGCATCGCCGAGCGGCAGCCAGCCGTCGGGTGCGTGCTGGCAGACCCGCTGGCGCAACTCGGGTGTGATGTGGATCTGCCATGGCGCGTTGCGTGTCATCTGCTCGCCGGCGATGAACCCTTCGCGCAGCCAGCGGTGCACAGTCGCCGTGGATACTCCCAGCTCCTTGGCGGCTTGGGCGACGGTGACGGCCTCGGTGCCCGGTGGGGGTGTGCGGGGCGTGGCGGGGGGGATCTTGTGGTGGTTGCGCAGTGAGCGGACGCGGTGGGCGGTGAACGGTTTGCCCGCGCCGGTCATCCTTCCTTGACGGGCGAGAATCCCGGCGATCTGGTGATCGGGGTAATCCTTGGCCAGGCGGCGCACGAGCTCGAGCGTGTCCTGGTCGGTGGCGGCGTGGCTGCCCGCCCGCGGCAGTGTCACCTCATACTCGGTGACAGCACCGCCCTCCCAGAGAATGCGCACCAGGGCACGCTGCTGCTCGCGCTCGACGGTGAGAACGACCTCGGCGATCATCGCGCGCAAAAGCAGCTTGCGCTCGCGATCGGTGGTGGTGGGGGCGTCGAACACCGCCCCCAGATCGGCGCCGGCGCGCCGGCACCAGGCGATCTCCTCCTCGCTCAGCGGCTCGGGCCGGCGCACGCGGATCGCGGAGAGCTGCTGCTCGGCGCGGTGCACGTTCCCCAGCTGTCGCTCCCACTCGCTCTCCAGCGTGCGTGCCACAAGCCGGTTCTCGGGCTCGCAGCGGTCGTACTGGCGGCGCGCACGATCGGCGTCCTGGCGGGCGCGCTCAAGCTCCAGCTCCGCGGAGTGAACGTGAGCATGGTGAGCGTCCGTCAGCTGCTCCATCGCGCGCAGGGTGGCGTCGATCGCCGCCGGAGCCAGCGCCTCAAACACTGCGTCTTGCACCTGCCGCTCGATCCGCCGGCCGCCGACCGACTGGCAGCTCGCCTTGCCGTACATCCCCCGGGCGCGCGTGCAGCAGTACCGCGGGCTGAGCGAGCGGCCGCTATAGCCGACCTGCATCTTGCGTCCGCAGCGTCCGCAGCGCACCAGCCCCTGCAAGAGCGCCCGGCCCTCGCGCGCGGCGCCGCCGCCCTCCCCGCGCGGCGGACTCCAGTTCGCGCGCAGCCGCGCCTGGTTGGCCTCGTAGCGCTCCAGGGTGATGAATCCGGGGTGATGGTCGACCAGGAAGGCGTGCCACTCCTCGCGCGGAACGGGGACCACGCGCTCGCGCACCACGCCGTCCTGGAGCGTGCGCCGCACGCGCTTTCGCCCAAACGCGTACACACCTGCGTAGCATGGGTTGGTGAGGATGTCGTGCACCGCCCGGTAGGAGGCCGGCACCCACCGCACCTGCCGGTCACCCGGCCCCCGGCGGGGCAGCTGACGCTCCTCGGCGACCAGGCGCAGCATCGCCTGGCGGGCGCTGGAGAGCTCCTCGAAATAGGCGAACACCGTCCGGATCGCGTCCGCGACGGCCTCGTCCGGGGTGATCCGAACCTTGCCCAGCTCGTCGTAGTCCAACCCGGCCGGCAGCGGCAGGCGCAGCTCGCCCTTGGCCGCCTTGTGAAGCGCGCCCTCCCGCATCCGCGTGCGCAGCACGTGCAGCTCTGCCTCCGACATCGTCCCCTTCAGCCCCAAGAGCAGCCTGTCGTTGTGAAGCCCGGGGTGATAGACGCCGTCGGCGTCGGCGATCAGCGTGTCGGTCAAGGCGCACAAGTCGAGCAGCCGGTACCAGTCGGAGTTGCGCCTGGCCAGGCGGGAGACCTCGATCCCCAGGACGATCCCGACCTTGCCCAGGCCGACATCGGCCACCAGCTGCTCGAAGCCCTCGCGCCCGTCCGTGCTCTTGGCCGAGCGCCCGAGATCGCGGTCGACCACGATGACGTCGCCCGCGGCCCAGCCGAGCGCGACGGCGCGGTCGACAAGCTCATACTGGCGCTCCAGGCTCTCGGTGTTGCGCTCGACCTGCGCCAGCGTCGACTGGCGGACATAGACATAGGCCGCACGACGGAGGTGCGCTGACTCAACCTTGCCGGTCATCGCTCTCCTCCTCCCCGCTGGTCGCCACACGACCGATCGCGCCGGCCAGCAATCGCAGGACGCGCTCGCGCGCCCCAGCGCTCATCGTCTCCCACACCTGCTTCACTGCGCTGTCGTCCCCGACTGGCAGGGCCAGCTGGGGCGGCGTAGATTTCAATCCACGCACTTGGGTTCACCTCCTCGAGTTGGTCGGACTTCTCGGGAGGTGAACCTACGTGTCGTCATGGTCGGCACCGTGCGCCCGCAGCAGAGAGCGCAGGTTGCGCACGCCCGCCGGCGAAAGCACCACACCCTCGCCCGTCGGCGAACGCTGCTCGCCGACGTTTGTCGCGCTCAGCGCGATGGTTCCGGCCGACCCGTCGGGCAGGCGCACGAGCAGGCACCGCTCCCCGGCCACCGTCCGATGCCCTTCCACCGCGAGCACGCGCCCTGCGAGCGGATGCGCCGGCACGACGACCACCACCTCGGAAGGTAGAGATCGGCGCAACTCACGCAGTCTGTCTGGTTCCTCGTCGTAAACCGCAAGAGCTGGGGCGGCAACCGCAGCTGGCGAGGCGCTCGAACCCAGCAGGTGGCGATGTCGGTGATCCGCACCGCCCGCCAGCAGATGGTGGATCCGATCGAGCTGATGGCGGCCGCCCAGCGCGAGCCCAAGGCCAAGGTCACCGCGATGCTCTCGATCCCCGCTCGCGCCTCCCCGGCCGAGCTCCCCGCCGCGGCGTAGGCATGACGGCGCGCGCGGCCAACCCCGATACCCGCTACCGGATCGTCTGCTATGAACTCTCCGGCGAGGGGGAGGCGGTAGTCATGGACGCAACCGGCGAGGGCTTCATCGCCGCCACCGGGGCGATCTCGGCCGGCCGGCTTCGGGGCGAGCTGGCAAGCGCGGGGACCGCGGAGCTGCAGGCGCACCTCGCGCTTCGCATCGCAAGCGACGAGCAGCTCGCCGGCTTCATCGCCGGTCGCTGAGGCGGATCCGCTTCAGGCGCTCCGTCCGCCGATCGCCCTACCGTCGCCGCGTCGGATCGCAAGCGAGCGAGGTGAGGAGGCGCCGGTGGTTGCACTGCAGATCAAGGTCAAGCTCCGGGGGGTTTCAAAGCCCCCGGTCTGGCGGCGGCTGGCGCTCGATGCGGACACCCCACTCGATCGCCTGCACGAAGCGATCCTGGCCGCCTTCGGCTGGGCGGGCTACCACATGCACGCCTTTGAGAGCGGCCCTGACCGGTTCGGGTCGCCCGATTCGCAGCTCGACTTCATCGACGAGCGCCGGGTGAGCCTCGGCGAACTTGTCGGCGGCGTCGGCGACCAGTTCCTCTACACCTACGACTTCGGCGATGACTGGGAGCACGAGATCACCGTCGAGGACCTGCTCGACGCCGATCCCGAGGTCCACTACCCGGTCCTGGTGGCCGCCAAAGGGGCCTGTCCGCCGGAGGACTGCGGCGGACGGTGGGGATACGCGGAGCTGAAGGAGATCCTCGCCGACCCGACTCACGAACAACACCGGGAGATGCTCGACTGGCTCGGCCTCGAGGACGCCTCCGCGTTCGACCCCGGCACCGTCGATGCAGGTGACTCGAGAAGGAGCTCGCCTTCAGGCTTCAGTGCGGGTAGCTGATCCCGAGGCGAGTGCCACCCGCTAACTCAATACAGCCCGGAATAGGCCCGGACGCTGTCCTCACGTAACTCTCCTCTGCTCTGGCGGTCCCGCCTTCGCCCGATCCACCGAAGTGGATCCCCTGGCCCGGTTCGAAACTTTCTTCTTTTCTTCTTCTGACCTAGAACACGCCGTTACCACGAAGGATTCGGCCGGTTGCGAGGGTTGACGGTACGGGCCATTGTGCGAGGTTCGACGGTACGGGCCATTGGAGGTTGACGGTACGGGCCATTGTGCGAGGTTGACGGTACGGGCCATTGGAGGTTGGCGGTATCAGAACAGACGCGGACCGGAAAGTCGAGGAGTGAGGATGGTCAAGATTCGGGGGGTGATTCCTGTGCGAGCTGACGAGGCTCTACAATGGGTAATCGAGCAAGCGCCCGAGGGGCTGGAATTTAGCTTCCGAAGCCGATCGCGTACCAGGGAGACGGGTGGCAAAGATGGCGCTGAAAGACCCGCGAAAGCCTGGATATGGTCCCGCCTCGATGGTGCTAACGCCGTGGGGGGATGCCAGCCAATTGCGGGAGAGAATGCTTCCGCCGGGACGGGGCACGCCGCGGGATGAGGCGGAGAAAAACCAGCGAGAGCGGCTGTTCGCGGCGATGGTGGCGAGGGTGGCGGAACAAGGCTACGACGCGACCACGGTCGGAGACTTGGTCGAGCTCTCAGGGGTCTCGCGCAGTGCCTTCTACCGGCACTTCTCGGACAAGCAGGCCTGCTTCATAGCTGCGATCGAGTCGCTGGTGGAACCGGCCCTGGCGACCGTCTCGGCCGGGATGGAGAGCACCGACGGGCCGCTGGACGTGGAGGTGGCAAAGCAGGCGTTCGAATCGCTGCTAAAGGCGATCGTGGGCCAACCCGCTGCGGCGAAGATGTGCTTCGTCGAGGTCTATGCAGCGGGGCCCGCAGGCGTGGCCCTGGTCGACCGGACGCTGGACTCCTTCGAGGTGCTTGTCAATCAGTTGCTCAACTCGGTTCCCGGCCACGACGGAATGCCGCCGGAGATCGTGCGGGCGCTGATCGGTGGGGTCCAGAAGGTGATCCACAAGCGCCTCTACCGGGGCGAGGAGAAGGAGTTGACGAAGCTTGCCCCTCAACTCTGGGAGTGGATCTTCTGCTACCCCCCACCTCCCGGCCCGCTGAAAGTATCCCGGCGACGGACGCTCCATGCACGGCCGTTCGACGAGCGCCAGGGAGCCTCCAACCCGCCGGAGCGGCTGCTGCGGGCGCTGGCAGCGGTGGTGGCGGAAAAGGGCTATCCCGAGACGACGGTGGCGGAGATCGTGGAGCGAGCGCGCACCTCGCAAAGAACGTTCTACGAGCACTTTGCGAACAAGGAAGAGGCGATGGTCGCCGCGCTCGACAGCGGTTCGGCGCAGATGCTGGGAGCGGCGCTGCCAGCCTTTCGCCGCGCCTCGGACTGGCAACACGCCGTGCACGACACCCAGGAGGCGATGTTCAGTTTCGGCGTGGGCGAGCCAGAGTACGCGCGACTCGGTGCGGTGGAGATGTACGCGGCGGGGAAGCGTGCGCTGGAGCAGCGCGAGTCGGTGACCGAAATGATGGAGGGGCTGCTGGCGCCAGGCTATGAGCTGAAGCCGGATGTGCCGCCGATCACTGCCGAGGCGATCGGCGGGGCGCTGTATGCACTCTTCTACGACCACGTAAAGCAGAAGGGCGCCGAGCGGCTGGCGGAGATGGTGCCCGCGGCGGCCTACGTGACGCTGGCGCCGTTCCTCGAAGCGAAGGAGGCATACGCGTTGGCGGTCGGGGAGAGTTGATGCGCGCTCGGAGGCCTGGCCTTTATGACTGCTCGACCAGATCGGGCCGAGCAGTCAGGGGCGCAATACGGTTTGGGGATGCCGTGCCGACTGCAGATTCTCGATGACACCTATCTCCGTTTGCTCGATGAGGCTGATGCCCCCGAGCTCCATCGGCTGATCGAGGCAAACCGCGCCCACCTTGCTACGTGGATGGCCTGGGCCACGAGCCAAACGCTGGACGGGACGCTCGAGTTCATCCGCATGGCCAAGGGGCAGCTCACCGGCAACGACGGCTTTCAGACGGCCGTTGTCTTGGACGGGGCCCTCATCGGGATGATTGGCTTCCACTCGCTGGACTGGGGAAACCGGTCGACGAGCCTCGGCTATTGGCTGGCCGAGGGACATCAGGGTAGGGGGACGATGACAGCGGCGGTGCGACTCCTGGTTGGCCATGCGCTCTCGGTCTGGGAGCTGAACCGAATCGAGATCCGCGCCGCGCTCGAGAATCGCCGCAGCCGCGCGATCCCCGAGCGACTTGGCTTTCGCCAGGAGGGAACGTTGCGGCAAGGGGAACTGGTCAACGGTCGCTACTTCGACTGTGTCGTGTACTCGATGCTATCTGCGGAGTGGCGCTCAGGCTGAGTGCGCGCCATTTCCCCAGTTCCTCTCAATCGAAAACTCGGAAACGACCAATCGCAGGCCGACGTCAAGCTCCTGCTGCTCAAGAAGGTCTCCGTAGCGCTCATCCCACGCCCCGCTTTCAAGGTCCGAGGCAAGCTGCTTGCGGCCCTCTCGCCTCGCGGCCTCCGAGATGCTCTGCCAGACCCACATCGGCCGCACCACATCTTCGTCGAAGAGCATCTCCGGCCTCGCCCAGAGCGCCGCAAAGAACTGGTCGGTGCAGTCCCGCGGCACTGGAATGGGAATGCTGCGCGCGGTGGAAAGCATCATCGCCAGCTCGGTGCTCTTTGCGGTCGATCGTCGCTTCAGCTCCAGCATCTCCGGGAAGTAATCGCGGGTGATCCAGAGGTTGGCCAGGGCGGCGGGATCGAAGGCGACAATCAGGATGCGCTGTCGCGTCACCCGTCGCAACTCCCTCAGGCCGGCGTCGAGATCGACCCAGTGGTGGACGGTGAGCACCGCCATCGCCGCGTCGAAGCTGTCGTCGGGGAAAGGCAGCTCCTCGGCACTCGCCTGGATCGCCGGAGCCGCGCCGGCAGGGCGCTGAGCGATCATCTCTGCCGAGGGCTCGACGGCGATCACCTCACGATCCGGCGGCTCATATGAGCCGGTGCCTCCCCCTACGTTGAGGACCGACCGCGCGTCCCCGAGCGCGGCTTCGATGCACGTGGCGATCCGGGGATCGCCACGTCGAACCTCACCGTAGCCGCGCCCGAGCTGGTCGTAGGCGGCTTCGGGAGGCATGGAGAAAAGGTTAGAGCCCGCACTACCCTGCGCCCTACGGCGCGTTTCCCTGCATAGCCCCGGCAATCGTCGCGCTGGCGCCAAGCGCCTGCACCACCGTGCACCACCTGTCCACGGGCAGTGGCGAACGGGCAACATGCTCCGAAGCGTGAGCCGGCTCGCACGGCCGGATCGACGCGCAGGAGCGGGTTTAGGGATGGCTTGGCGCCCGCTTATAGTTTCGCCGCGGTGAGCGCCGAGAGAGGTCGATCGGGAGTCCGGACGGGGGTCGATTGGCACCGCGCCGAGTTCGTCCTTACGGCGCTCGGCTTTCTCGGCTTCGTAACTGTACTGATCCGCATAACCACGATCTATGGCGGCCTGCCCGCGCACCCGCTGTTCGTCCACGTGCCGGTGGTCCTGATCCCCACCACCGTCGTGGCGGCGATCGTCTTCATGATCAAGCCGAGGTGGTTCTCGAGTTATGGGATCGCGCTGGCGATGGTCTCGATCTTGGCCATGAGCTCCGTCTTTTTGGCGATGCAGTCCGGCGCCGCCCTGCGTGCTGCGCTTCACCTGCGGGGCGCCACCGCCAGCCTGATCGCCCAGCACTCCCATGCTGCTCACATCCTCGCGATCGTCTACGTGGCCTTCACGGCGACGGTGATCGTCGCCTTCGCCGCGCAGCGGATCTCCGGTGGGTGGCCGACTGGCCTTGACATTGTCGACGACCTGCTGTCATCCAAGTCGGTGTTCATGGCGCTGCGCGTCGCGCTCGTCCTGCTGTCGATCGCTGCCGACTACATGGTCTTCAGGACCGGCGACCTTGGAGCTAAAGCCGTGTGGGAGGGCCGGATCAAGGCCGCTCACGAAGCTGGCCCCGGCGGACCGGGAGCGCCCCCTCTGGCCCCGCCGTCGGGTGTCGGCGCACCTTAAGATAACCCACCTCAAACGCGGGAGCGGGATCGTGCGGCGGCCGAGAATCTCTGACCCCGGGACCCAGGCGCTCCTCTTTATCGCCTCTTAGCCTCGATCCACCAGTAACGAACTGAGAAAACCCTCGGGAACGTCCTCCCGGCCAATGAGAATGCGGTTTGCGAAGTCCCATTCCCATAGACCAGGAGGACATCCCGAAGGTGAAGATACGAACGACGGCTCAAACGGTAGAAGTCAGGGCGGACGGTGAGGGACTCATCTCCCATGCCGGCGCCTTCCTCTTGGTGGAGCTGACCGACCGGCTCGGGTTGACAGGAGCGCTCTCCGAAGCGATGGCGCCGACCCGCGAGCGCCGCTCCGCCCACGATCCCGGCGTCGTGGTGCGCGACCTCGCCGTCTCGATCGCCGATGGCGGCGATTGCCTCACAGACCTGGGAGCTCTGCGCGGTCAGGAGGCGCTTTTTGGGGTTATCGCCTCAGAGAGCACCGCCCACCGGGTGATCAAGTCGATCGACGCAAACCTGCTCGAAGCGATCCGCAGCGCCCGGGCGAAGGCCCTGAAGCGGGCCTGGGACGCGGGCGCTCGGCCAAAGACGATCACCTTGGATATCGACGCCTCACTGCTGGGTGCCCACTCCGAGAAGGAGCGCGCGGCAGGGACCTACAAGGGGGGCTTTGGCTTCTTCCCCCTGCTCTGCTACCTGGAGGAGACCGGCGAAGCACTGGCCGGCCTGCTGCGTCCCGGCAACGCCGGTGCCAACACCGCCGCCGATCACTCCGCGCTCCTGCAGCTGGCCCTGGAGCAGCTACCCGAGGTAGATCTCGACCGAGAGATCCTCGTTCGCACCGACGCAGCCGGTGGGACCCACGCCTTCACGCAGGACTGCCGCGACGCCGACATTCGCTTCTCGGTTGGTTATGAAATCGACGCCAGGGTCCGCGAGGCGATCCTGGCCCTGCCCGATTCGGCTTGGCAGCAGGCGATCGACGCCGAGGGAGCCGAGCGCGAGGGCGCCCAGGTCGCAGAGCTGAGCGAGCGGCTCGACCTCTCCAGCTGGCCCGAGGGCACGCGGCTGATCGTGCGCCGCGAGCGCCCCCATCCCGGCGCCCAGTTCAGCGTCTTTGACGCCGATGGCTACCGCCACACCGCCTTCATCACCGACCAGACAGGAGAGGACATCGCCACCCTGGAGCTGCGCCATCGCCGCCGGGCCCGGGTCGAGGACTCGATTCGCACCGGCAAGGAAACGGGGATGCGCAAGATGCCCTTCGCCGCCTTTGACCACAACCAGGCCTGGCTGGAGATCTCCCTGCTCGCCCAGAGCATCCTGCGCTGGGGCGCTTTGCTTTGCCTTGAGGGAGAGCTTGCCCTCGCCGAGCCGAAGCGAATTCGCCAGCGCCTTTTGCACGTCGCCGGGCGGATCGTTCGCTCCGCCCGGCGCAGCACCCTGCGGCTGGCCCGCAGCTGGCCCTGGGCGGCTGCGCTGGCGGCGGCCTTCACACGGCTGCGGGCGCTGACCGTCGCCTCGAGCCCGTAGCGCCGCGCTTCACGCGAGTTTCAGCGTTTCCAGTGCAGCGAGGAACTCACCCTGCTCGTGAACGGGCCGCAGCGCTCCTGATCGGGCTAATCCACGTCGAACAGACACATCGGGTGAATCTCGGGAACACCCCCGGGGCCGTTACCTACCTCAAGCCAGCCGATAACACCATGCGCGGTGAAAACGGTGGATCAGGGCTAATGAGCAGAAGTATCGTCACCTGCCCCTATCCCGGCTGAGTTCAACGTAGGACCTCCCCCGACACCAAATTTGCGTGCCAAACCTGGTCAGAAAAGCCGGCTCTTCTCGCCTCGCCCTCTCCTCGCTCCGGGAGCCGTGCCGGTCGACCCACGCTACTCACAGGCGGCATCGCCAAGGTTCCGGAGATCACGGTCTACTTCTGGATCGTGAAGGTGCTGACCACGGCTATGGGCGAGGCCACCTCTGACACACTCGCCCACGGGCTGGGCCCCTACATCGCTGTGTCGCTTGGCGGCATCGCCTTGGTTGTAGCGCTGCTGGTGCAGTTCAAAGCGCGCCACTATGTGGCGTGGATCTACTGGCTCGCGGTCGCAATGGTCGCGGTGTTCGGCACCATGGCCGCTGACGCTCTGCAGATCGAGTTGGGCATCCCATACCTCGTATCTACCACGTTCTTCGCAATCGTGCTCGCCGTTGTCTTTATGGCCTAGTACTCGAGCGAGAGGACGCTATCCATCCACAGCATCTACACCCACGCCGGGAGGCGTTTTACTGGGCGACGGTACTGGTCACGTTCGCGCTAGTGGTCCCTCCGCTTAATTCGCTGGTTCATGCCTCCAGCACCTTTCCTGTGTAGGTCCACTTGAAGGGTTTGGCGGTTTGGTTGTAGGTCTCGATGAACGTGAGCATCTGTTCGGCGAGGTCAGTCTCACTGGTGAAGACGCCGTACTTGAGCAGGCGCTTGTGCAGGATCGAGAAGAAAATCTCGATCTGGTTCAACCAGGAGGCGTGGGTGGGGGTGAACTGGAAGCTCCAGCGCGGGTGTGCCTGGAGCCAGTCGGTGACCTCCTGGGTGCGCCGGGTGGAGAG
>DATLSM010000097.1:0-73762 GCA_035534175.1 Solirubrobacterales bacterium
GGGATCACCGGGACGACCGTTTTCAGCCGCCCGCCAGCAAGCGTCGTCGATTCGGTCTGGGGCACGATCGTCACCTGGCCGCCGAGGATAAAGGCGATGTGGGGCAGGACGTTTTTGCCGTTGGAGAAGCCCGAGACGGCATAGGCGGGGCCTTCCAAAGGCTTTTCGAGCAGCGGCGTTTCGTCTTTGACGAAGCCGATCGGCTGGCGCCCGGCGCAGTGTTCGCGTTCGAGCTGGCCTTTGGAGCAGAGGTTGCCGAGGTGGCTCTGGTCGATCTCAAAGGCCTTCGGCAGCGTCACCGAGACCGACTTCAGGTTGGCGTCCCCGGCGGTGG
Source organism: Solirubrobacterales bacterium (assembly GCA_035534175.1). Taxonomy (GTDB): domain Bacteria; phylum Actinomycetota; class Thermoleophilia; order Solirubrobacterales; family 70-9; genus DATLSM01. The sequence continues at coordinate 335 of DATLSM010000097.1, forward strand.
TGTTGAGGTCAAACTGCAGGGCGGGGTCCTTGCCGCGAGAGGTGAACTTGTGGCCGCCGAGCTGGGTGACCGTCATCTTCGGAGTGAAGGGGAGCGAGAAGCAGTTGACCTCCTGAAAAGGGGAGGAGAAGTTGGCAACCGTGCCCTGATCGCCGATCCCCTGAGAGGCGACCGAGAATGGGCTGCAGTTGGTCGGGTTGATCATGAAGTTGGGCTTATCGATGCTGACCTGGATTTCGCGCATCCGGATCGGCACCCCACCGATGATCTCCGGCACGGTTTCTGAATCGGCGGTCACATGGGCATCCCGCTGGTCGATATTCAAAGCAACACGGACGACCACGGTGCCGTAGTCATAGGGTCCGGCCAGCGCCGGGGTGATCGCCACCAAGCTGAGCGGCGCACCTTTGAAGGGGCCCGCCAGATAGATCCTGCCGTAGGCGTGGAAGGGGTGGGATCCTGGCCCGGCGGCGACGTTGGAGGTCCCGATTTCACTCGATGCCGGACAGCTCGGATTGGCTTGCTCGACTTTGCCTTGGGTGTTGGCCGCGGCGGCGATATCTGCCTCCGGGCAGTAGCTGATGCCGTGCAGGTTGGCGGTCAGGCCCGGAGGCATCGTGAAGTTCAGCTTGCCGAGGAACTGATCGCCGTCTTCGCGGTTTAGCTTCAGGGTGAATGAGGAGAAGGCGCCTGCATCAGGATTGGACGTGCCCGCCACGAGGCTCGGGTGGAATGGCCGGATCTGTCCCGGACAGGGGAAGCCGTTGGGGCCCGTTTCGAGGCTGAAGACCTGACTCGATTCCTGTTCGGCAACGGTCGTGTTCCATGGATAGAACTCGCCCTTCGTGGTATAGACACTGCATTGGGTTGGAGTCGCCATCAAACCTCGGTTGGATGCGAACAGATGCAGCTCGAAGTCATCAAAGGGAACCTGGGGAAGGCCTTCAAAGTACACAGTCAGCTGACCGGTTTCTGGGTTGGGTTTGACCGAACCGACGAGCTTCGCGTGGATCCCGAAGCCCGAGGCAATCTCGAACAAACGGTACTGTTCGCCGGGCTTTGGTTCGCCGATGTAGACGGCACCTTCGAGGCGACCATTCAGGGCTTGTGAGCCAATTGAGAAGGTGCCTATCTTGGCGTTGTCGGGGCAGTGTGCAGGACCTTCGGATCCAAAGTTTGCTTGTTCTTCGGTGCACATCGTCTGGCCATCGGCGGCGTCCGGGTTGATGTTGAAACCTTCTGGGAGGGTGACCACTGCTTTCTTGAGCTCCGAGGGTGAGGCCGCGAATCCAAGGAACTGGGGAGCGCTCAGATCGATATTGAGCCCCGAGGGTGCGTCGGCTTCGATGGTGGTCGGGCTCGCGTAGAGGACCGGGTTGAACACCTCGAGGTCGCAGGCAGTCGTTTCTGGGAATTCGGATTTGCTTCGCGAGCTGCGTCCGGGGTCCTGGTATGTTTCGACTTCGAGCACGGTGGTGAGCGGTTGGCCCGTGCAGCTGGTCGGGTTGTCGGTGAGCGGCTGCGGCGGGACGCTCGAGTGCACCGGCGCCCCCAGGCAGCCCGCGGTGGGGAGGCCTTCGCAGTTGGAGGGCGCGCCGGGTTCGCCTTCTGGGAAGCGTTCTGAGTCGTGGACCGAGAGCGCCGGAAAGCCCCAGAGCGTCAGGTTGGCGGCCGCAAGCGGCGTCAGCTGGGTGATATTGGAGACCGTGAAAGTGAGCCCGTAGTCAGACGTGGTTCGCACCGTCACCGGGATGTCGATCGGGATGTTGAGCGTCGGCACGATGAAGGCGAGCATCCCGGTCACTTCGCCCACCGGTTCGAGCACGAAGATCGGCGCCGTGCCCAACAGGAAATCCGGGTTGCCGTTGTGGTTGGCATAGATCGTGATCACGCCGACTTGGGAGTTCGACGGGCACCGATCGAGGGCGAAAGAGCCGGGGGTGCACTCGGTGACCGCGTTGGGGTTGCCGAAGATGCCCTCCGGCGCCTTGAAGATCACGTTGCGCGCCGTTTCCGGTGAGCCGGGGTCCGCCAGCTTGAAGGAGGTCGAGAGATCGGGATGGCCGCCGGCATGCTGGGATGAGATCAGCACGTGTTTGGCGGTCACTTCCGTGCCCGAGATCGTCCCCCAAACCGTTATGTAATCGCCGATCGTGATGTCGCTCAGGGCGGGGATCCGCACGGCGGAGTTGATGTAGGTGGTCGAGGACGAGACTTCGACCGTGTCGATCGTACTGCCGGCGGTTTCGATCGCAAAGCTTTTGCCGCTCGGCGCCCCCTGCGCGTAGCCCGTCGCGACGATTTCGCCGAGCCCTTCGGGAAGCGGCAGCGTGCTCACTTCCCGCGCATTCGTCTTGAGCGATTCGATCGCCTCGGTTGCCTGGGCCGGCGCGGCGAGCGCCGCGCCGACCAAAAGGCTCGCGGCCACCGAGAGCGCCAGGCGCAACGCACACCGCGCTGCGGCGTGACCCCGCGCTCTCACGGCCTGCATGCTCATCGTGGCTCTCTCCGTGATCATCTTCTTGCTCAGCCGTGACCTAGCCATGGTGCCTGCCTCCACGGTGGTGCCTGCCTCCACGGTGGTGCCTGCGCCTGTGGTGGTTCTTGTGGCGCTTGGGCACGCATTCGCCGTGCCTCTCGACGAAGCCCTTCTTGCACTTCACCTTGGGCAGGTTGCCACCCGGTGTTTCGGCGAAGCTTTTGATGTTCGGGGGCGGCGGCGGCTGGGTGCCCGGCCCGTGGCACTCGTCGGATGCCTTGCACTGCGGTTCGGGGGAGATGAACGGGAAGCCACCCAGCGAGCGCGCGTCGTAGATCCTCACGCTGTTTCCGTTTTCGTCCTGTTCGACCAGTTTTTCGCGCGTGAAGAAGTAGGCATCGGTGCCATTGGCGCTGATCCCGGCCAGCCTCGCCGCAAAGGGGCTCGAGCCGCTCGAGATCAGCTGCACGCAGCCGCCGTTCGTTTCGCACGGCGGCGCCCCGTTGCCGAATTCATAGCCCTTGGGCTCCCACTCATAGGCATCTTCCTGTTCGTTCAGGTCGCGGTCGATCAGCCCTTCGGTCGAGTTGAAGAAGACGCGCCCGTCATTCGAGAGCCCGAGCCCGTTGGGTGGCAGCGATGCCTCTCCGGCCGCCTGCTCTTGGGTCGAGTTGCACGAGGGGCATTCGATCCCGCTCGATTCGTCGTTGCGGTAGACCTCGCGGTGGACGAGCCCGGTGTTGTAGCCGGTCAGCGACTCGGTCGAGGTGAAGGCCGCGTCCTTGCCCGATGGCGTCAGCGCGAAGTCACCTGTGTGGCGGGTCCCCGGCGCGCTCACGCTGTCGATCACCAGCGGATTGTCGGTGTGCGGGTCGTAGGGCCTCGCCAGTGGGCCGAGCGTCACCGCGTTGCCCGCCCCCGGGTTCGATACGTCGAGCGTGTCGGATTCCGCGGCGAGGCTGGTCGAGCGCTTCTGATCCGAGATGACTCCCAGGCCGCTCGGCGCACCGACTTCGGTGCCGGAGGAGTCGAACTCCCTCACCTGTTTGCCCTCGTCGACGAAGACGTTTTCGTCGGTCGGATCGACCGCCACCCCGTAGGAGGGGTTGGCGTCGAGCTGCTTTTTCCAGTTTGGGGCGACGAAGCCCGAGCCTTCGGGGTGGTAGACCTCCGTCGTGCCTTTGCGTTCCGCCTGACCGCCGCCGTTGACCACATAGGCGTTGCCGGCCGAGTCTACGGCGACCCCCTCCGGTTCGGGCGAGTGTTCCCCGATGTAGGCGAGGGTCGTCATTTCGCCTTTGGGGGTGTAGATCAGCAGATAGCCGTAGTAGGAGGCGACGTAGAGGTTGCCGTTGGCCGGATCCACCGAGACCCCTAGCGGGAAGAACGATTCCAGCGTCGCCAAGTGTTCACCTTCAGGGCCGTACTTCTCGATATTGTACTGACCGCCTTCTTGGTCAAGTTCGGGCACGTAGAAATCCCCATAGGAAGGGCTGGTCGGGTCGTTGTCGACCGCGATCTGCGTCGGCCAGCTGTAGAAGCCGAGCATTCCGGAAACGATCAGCTTTCCGTTGTGCCCGAAGGTTAGGACGGGCTTGCCCTGCGGGGTGAATTTGAACACGTAGCCCTGCCCAATTTCGGTGCCGGCGTCGAGCACGTAGATGTCGCCGGTGGCGTGGTCGACCGCGACGCCAGTGGCGTTGGCGAAGGCACCGAAGAAGTGCACAAACGAGTGCTGTTTGGGCGGCAGAGGCCCGTTGGAGGTCGACTCCAGCGTGGCGACGAAGTGTGGCGCGGAGCCTGGTCGGGCGACGTAGAGGTTTGGCGCGTTCTGGGTGCCGTTTGAGCCATCGAGCTGCTCGGGCGAGAGGAAATAGATCGTCCCGTTGGCCCCGGCGACCCCGCCGCTGCCGCCAATCGCGACCGCGCCGCAGTTTTCTTCTTCGCCGGTTGTGTTCCAGTGATGTTCCTGGACGGTGTTGGCGGTCGGGTCGCAGGAGTCGTTGTTGCTCGGCGTGCCATCACTCTTGGTCGAGATCAGCTTCAGCGTGACGTTGCCCGCCGGGTCGACTTCGGCCGCATAGATGTCGGCGCTGTGGTCGGTGTCGGCAGGTAGCAGCTGGTCTTTGGTCGTGAAGAACACCTTGGAGCCGTCTTCGGTCATCCCGTCATACATGGCGCCCGAGGTCGTTCCCGGGGTGAGGTCGACGGTCTTACCCGCATCGCCGATGTTCATGTAGAGGTGCCAGTACTTGGCTTCGCCCGCTTCGGAGACGAGCTGGCCGACCACGATCCGCGAGCTGTCCTTAGAGATGTCGAGCTCGCCGATCCCGTCGCTCTGGCAGTTGATGAGACACGGGAGGTTCTGGCCCGTCGGCGTTTTTGAGATGACGTGGGTGACCGGCGGATTTGCGCCGAGGTTGCGGTCGTAGATCGAGATTTCGCCTTCGTTGGCGTCGGGCTCGAACTTGGAGGTCGAGCCGAAGACGAAGTGGGTGCCGTCGGCGGAGAGGTGCTTTCCGATGAAGCCGGCCGGCCTGGCGTTGGGCTGGGCGATTGAGCCTGCCATCCCCTGCACCAGTTCGCCGTTCGGCAGGTGGATCGGGCTGCCGGAGCTGCCGTCGGAGAAGCATGGCGAGCAGAGTCCCGGGCCGCCGAAGGCGAAAGTGCCGAGGCTTGCGTCCGATTCAGCCAAGGTCGAGCTGAACGAAGTGGTCGACGGGGTCCCGTTGGCCGGGATGCCGACGTAGTTGGTCGTCCAGCCGTTCGCGCCGCGCGTCGCGACGTAGGGATCGACGCCGCGGTTGGTTGGGTTCCATTTGCCGGGGATGCCGCCGTCGTGGACGCCGTAGAGAACCCGCGGTTCGCCGGAGGGGCTCTGCGCTTCGGGGTAGTTCGCAAACGGCGTCTGGCCGGGCACGAGCGTCGACTCGACGTCATAGCCGCCGGAGTTTGCGGCTGAGACGAGCTCGTAGGCCCGGCAGTCGAGCAGCTGGCTCGTGCCGGTCTGCTGGCGCACGTGGCCGTTGGGGCAGTGGTCGTTGACTGTGGGCTGGAAGGGGAAGGTGACGAAGGTGTTGTCGAAGTTGGCGAGGCCCTTCCCGGCAAAGCTCGTGCCGACCGCGCGGAAGTGGTAGAGCGTGCCCGGCTCAAGGCCGTTCACGACTTCAGAGCCGGTCCCCACGTGCTTGCTCATCCCAATGCCGACCCCCGGCGAAGTCTGGCTCGCGCCGGCGTAGCCTTCTCTGCCGGCGGCGAGGTTGGCCTGGTAGGCGGCGTCGGGGATGTACTGGAAGCTGACGGTGGTTTCGCCGCCATTGGGGTTGACTTCGCCGTGGAAGACGGCCCGTTCGGCGTGAACGAGGCTGACCGAGTCACCGACCACCGTCGGCACCCCGGGCGGGGTCGTGAACATCTGATCGGTGCCGTAGCTCGTCTTGGAACCGCCCGGGCCGTTGGTCGCGACCACGCGGTAGTGGTAGGTGCTGAAGGGCGCGAGACCTTCCTGCTTTGCCGAGAGGGCTTCGGCGCTCCCGGACCCAGGGCTTACCGCCGCGACCGCAGTTTTGTTGCCGTAGGCTTCGGTGCGGCCCCATTCGAAGTAGTAGTGGGTTTCTTCGCCGTTGCTGACGAACGATGCGTTGAACGTGGCCCCCGCTTCGGTCACTTCGCTGGCCGGTTCGGTGGTGAGACCAACCGCTTCGCTTGGCGTGTAGGTCTGATCGGCGCCGTACTTGACCCCGTTTGCGTCGTGGGCGACGACCCGGTAGTGGTAGGTGGTAGCGGTTGTGAGGCCAGTGAGTTCAGCGCTGACGTCGGTCGTGGCGCTGAAGTGGGTCGCCGGCTGGCAGGGCAGTTTGCCCAAGCTATAGGAGGTGTTGGTGCCGTATTCGAAGTCGCATTCGGTGACTTCACCGCCGTTGGGGTCGATCGTCGCGTTCAGCGTGCCCGCCGTGGTGGTCGGGCTGGAGACCGACTTGTAGGTGACCTTCGGGACGACGCCTGTCGGGCTGAAGATGTTGACGTCGCCGCCAGAAGGTACGTAGACGTAGCCATTCGAGTTCACCGCCGGATTGGCTTCCGTTTGGAAGCCCTGGCCGAGACCGGCTTCTTTGAGCGTCTCCAGGTAGTTGCCCGAGGAGTCGAATTCCTTGACGCCGCCTTCGCCGGTTTCTGAGTTGTAAACGCTCTCGTCGATCAGGACGTTGCCGTTGGTGGGATCGACGCCTGCACCACCCGCGCCCGGGTAGCCCTGTTCGGCGCTCGGGTCGGGGAAGGACCGCAGGAACGTGCCGGTGGAATCGAACTCGTCCACGACCTTCTTGATCGCGTCGGTGACGTAGATGTTGCCGTTGTTATCGACACTGATGAGCCCGACCTGTCCGAAGGTGCCGCTCGGCGTTCCGGTGATTTTATTGTTTTCGATGTAGGAGGCGGTGGCGGGGAAGTCGACGGCGCGCTCTTGGGCGTCGAATGCCTCGATGTAGTTCTCGGGTGAGGTGAGGGATAGATAGACCCTCCCCTTCGAATAGGTGTTCGTGTTGTCGATCGCGACGTGGATATCGGGGAAGCAGTTGAAACACGAGTTGGCCCCGTTGATCTTCGTCCAGTTGTGCGTGAAGCAGTAGGTTTCGGGAGTTTCTGCCGACGGTCGGCATCTGACCGAACCTCCGAGGGGGGCGAACATCGAGACAGAGCGTCCGTTGGATTGAGCGACGAAGACTTCGCCTGTCGCATCGTCGACGGCCGCCGACAGATCGAGGATGTAGTAGGAGAAGGTCGAAAACGTGCTCGGCATCGCAAGTTTTTCTTCCGAGGGGAAGGGGGTGTATCTGTAGATGCCGTTCTGACCGGGCTGGTTTTTGAAGAACTGCCCGCGGTCTGTGACCCAGACATGGTCGTTTCTTTCGATCGCAACGCTGAATGCACCGTTGAACCCGGTCATCGCCTGGACAAAGCTGCGGTTCGCGAGCGCCGCGCTCGCACCGATGGCGAAGACGAGGAGGCTCGCGCACAGAGCCGCGATTCCGACCGCCGCGAGGCGGGTGCAGGTGCCCGTGCTCGAGGTTGCGGCTGCTCCCCTTGCTCGACGGGTCACTCGCTGTTTCCTCCGCGTCTCGCTGTGCATGATCCCTGGCTTCCTTCTCGTAGTCCGCATCGTTTAGCGCACCACCCTGGTGCGGCTCAAATGCCGCTTGTGCCTCAGGCCACAGGGCGTCTGCAGCACGGGGTTTTGGTCGGCTCTCATCCCGTTCTGGCCACCGATCTTCTCCACGACGCGCTTGGACGACTTGCAGAGGTTTTGACTGTTTTCCAAGAGGCCCTTGGGACCACCGTCAAGAGTCAAGGTGAATTTGGTGACGGGTGCGTCCGGAACGGTTTCAAAGGTGGTGCGCAGGCCTCCGTGAACGGTGTCGAGGCGCCCAGCCAGGGCGATATCGATCTGGCCGTTGAGAGCGGCGACGACGTCGGGCAGGCCGCTCTTGTTTTCCGGCGCCGAGCGCAGGTACACGGGGCCTTCGAGTGGCTTTTCGAGCAATGGCGTTACGGCACGAGCGAAGCCGATTCGCGATCCCGACGGACACCTTTCACCCGGGGTCGATCCCTGCGCGAATTGAACCCGCGTGCAGGGATCGCGGAGGTGCGCATTGTCGACCAGCTCGGTTGGAGGAAGGGTGACCGCGGTCGAGGCAATGTCGGCTTCCCCGGGCTTGGCCGTGAGCAAGGCATGGATGGCAGGGTTCTGGGCCCGCTTGGTACCGCCCGTGAAACTCAGGGCGAGCTTGGGGGCGAAGGAGAGGGAGGCGCAGTTCGCGACTTGGAAGTGTTCGCTCAGGCTTGCGACGGCGCCCTGGTCACCGGTCAGACTGGCATTGACGGTGAAGGGGTCGCAGTTGGTCGGATTGATTGCGAAATTCGGTCGATCGAGGTTAATGCGTACCGAGCGCAGGCGCAGTGGGATCCCTTCGAGTATGTAGGGCAGGGGGTCGGAGACGGCGGTGATGTGGGCGTCGGTGGGATCAATGTGAAGGGCAACCCTGACGACCACGTTGCCGAGGTCATACGGACCCGAGACCGCGGGAGTGACCACGGCGAGTGAGAGCGGAGCGCCCTTGTAGGGTCCGGCTAGGTAGACCTTGCCAGGTACGTAGAGGGGATGGGTGCCGGCGCCAGAGCCGGTGACGGCGGTACCGATCTGGGAGGCAACAGGACAGCTGGGGTTTTCGAGCTCGGCAAGGCCAGAGTAGCCGGTTGCGGCATGGGCGAGTGCCGCGTCTGAGCAATAGGGGATCCCGGCGAGGGTGGCCGAGAAGCCCGGCGGCGTATTCACCGTGAGGCCGGTGAGGTTCTGGTCGCCGTCGGGGCGGATCAGTTCGAGGGAGAAGGGGGCGTGGCCGCCGGGGGTGTGGTTCGCCGAGCCGGCCTGGAAGTGTGGTTCGAACGGCCGGTGTTCGCCCGGGCAGGGCGCTCCATAGGGGCCGGAGGTGAGCGTGAAGTACTGGGTCGAGGTCTCGGGCCCGAGGCTCGAATCCCACGGCGTGAAGGTGCTCGTGACCGGGTAGGTGCCGCAGCGGGTCGGCGTCGCGAGCAGGCCGCGTTCGGAGCCGAATATATGCAGGTTGAATGCGGTGAGCGGGCTCTGGGGCAGTTCGTCGAAGCTGATCTTAAGCTGCCCTGTTTTCGGGTCGGGGGTGACGGTACCGGCGAGCTTGATATGGGTCGCAAAGCCGTCGGCGACTAGGAAGATGCGGTAGCGGTTGCCGGGCAACGGTTCGCCGAGGTAGACGAATCCGGGCAGCGGGCCCGGCAGCGCAGAGCTGTCGATGGTGAGGCTGCCGACCTTAGAGAACTCGGGGCAGTTGGCCGCTTGCGTCGTGCCGAAGTTTGCCGCGGCATCCGAGCAGGCGGTCTTGCCATCGGCGGCGTTGGGGTTGATCGAGAAGCCTTCAGGGAGGGTGACTTCGGCACCGCGCAGCTCGGTGGGCGAGGGGATGGTCGGGCTCAGCTCTTGGGGGACGTTCAGGTTGACCTCAATGCCCGAGGCCGAGTCGGTCTCCGCGGTGGTCGGCTGCGCGTAGAGGCTCGGGTTGAAAGCGAGCTGGGAGCAGCCGGTCATCTGCGGCCAGACGTCCGCCGCGTGCGTCACCCCGCCGTCGTAGGAGAGGACTTCGAAAGTCGAGGAGCGCCCCGAGTCGCAGTTGGTCGGGTCCTGGAGGAATGGTGTGGGCGGGCTGTGGGAGGCGGCGGGCGGAATCGGCTGGATGCAGGGCCGGACTATCGTGTTGGGGTCGGTGATGCTGCTTTCCGCTCCGCTCGCGTTGCAGAGCGTGTCGTTGTAGGCGGTTTCGCCTTTCCCTTGGGGGTTTTGTGCGGGGTTCAGGCGCAGCCGGTCGTGGATCGGGTCGGCCGGCACCCCCCAGATGTCCTCCTGGTAGGTCTGCAGCGGGAAAGAGCCGTGGTAGATCGAGACGGCGGTCGCATCGAGCCCGTAGTCGCTGCCGGTGCGGGCAGAGAGGATCGTGAACTGAGGGGTGCCGAGGAAGTAGATCTTGAAGCCGAGCAGGCCGGCGACGTCGGGCGGAGGAATGAGGTTGTAGAGGGCGGAGTTGAAGGAGACTCCGTTGGTCGCGAAAATGTTGACGATCCCGACCTGTGAGTCGATCGGGCATTCGTTTGCCGAGAACTGGGCGACCGTGCACTGGGGCGTCGCGTGCGGGTTGCCGATGAAGCCGGCGGGGAAGTGCACGGTCGCGTCTTTCACGTCCTCGCAGTTACAGGCGCTCTGGCTGTGCTGGAGCACCCGGTTTTCGACTTCGAAGTAGATCTCCACGTCGGGGTGGCCACCGGCCTGCACGTTCCCCGGTGTGGCAGCGTAGGCGGCGATCGGCGTTTCGGCCTGCGCAGGGACGGCGAGCAGCGCGAGGGCGGCAGCCGCAAGCGTCGGCGAGACGGCGAGCCTGAGCGCAACCATGAAGCGTCGCGAGCTCATCGTGAGCCTCTCCGGTTGCGGTGCGCGGCTCGATGCCTTTGTGAACGACCGTGGCGGACCCTCCTGTGCTGCCTCTTCCTGCGCCGGTGGCCTATGTGGTGCGAAGCGGAGTTGGCGTTGCCGCCTGAAAGGTTGGCGCCGGATTCGTTCTGCATCGCCGATGGCGGCAGGCTGCCGGGGCCGTGGCACTCGTCGGCGGCTTCGCACGGCGGCGGCGGCGGCGGCGCCGGGAAGCCCCCACCGGCACGGGCGTCGTAGAACTTGAGGAAGAGGCCGTTGTGGTCCTGGCTGGACAGAGTGTCGTAGCTGGAGAAGTAGACGTCGCGGCCGTCGGCGCTCACGCCGTCGAGCCCGGGCGGGGCCAGCAGGGTGGAGAACCCGCCAACCGAGACGCGAGTCTCGCCCGTGCCCGTGGTGATTAGCTGCGGCCGGCCGTCGACGTACTCGTACACGTCCTGTGCTTCGTTCGTGTCAGCGTGGACCAGCGCGTCGTTGGTGGTGAAGAAGACGCGGCCGTCGTTCGTCATGAAGAGCCCATTCTGGCTGGCCCCGATGTTGGAGACGGGCGGCGCGCCGCTGGGGATGCAGGAGGCGCAGGTGATCCGGCCCGAAGATGGGTCGTAGAGGTACATCTCGAGGTGGCCGGCGTTGTCGTACTGGGTGACCTGGCTGGCCGTAGCGAAAGCCATGTGGCTGTCATCAGGCGCGACTTGCATCCTGGCTATCGGGGTCGAGCTGCAGTGGATGCTGCCGAACCCTTCCAGGGATGGCGCGATACAGAAATCCTTGGGTTCCAATGCGGCGACGAACTGGACCTTTCCGGTGGCGGCGCGGAAAACGTAGAGGTTCTCTTTGTTCGGGATCCCGTGCGAGCCGTCCAGCTGCTCGGGCGAGAAGAAGTAGATGTCGCCGTTCTGGGAGGCGATCGAGCTGTCCGCGCGGCAGTTGCCGCCCTGGTTGCCTTCCAGCTGGCAGTAGGAGAGGCTGGACCAGGTGACGATGTCGCAGTTTTTCGTCATGGTTTGGTTGGGTGTCGTGAAGCTCGCTTTGCAGGCGTCGCTCTGGCCGGGTTCGCCGGGGTTGCCTTCGTTGTTGCCCTTGGAGATCAGGGTGAGCGGTTTGCCTTCCTTTTCACCGGCTTCAGACCACATGTAGAGGTCGACGCTGGCGTCGTGGTCTTCGCCGGTGAGCTGTTCGGGCGAGGTGAAGTAGACCTTCGAAGCGTCGGCGGTCATGCCGACGTACTGGACCGCGTGCCCTTGGGAGACGTCATAGGTGAGGGCGTCGTCGACGCGCATGTATAGGTGAAGCGGATAGGTCGGGCAGTGAAGCTTGCCACCGAAGGTGTCGCCGCAGGGCGGGACGGAGCAGTTGACGAGCCCGCAGGGCCCGACGGCCCCCGAACCGATGAGGACGTGCGAGCCGTCGCTGGAGACGCCGGGGATCTGAAGCGGGTCGCCTGCGTGGTCACCGGGCTCGCTCGGTATAGCGTCGCCGGAGGGGGTCATCGAGGCGACCGCGACAGTGCCGGCCGCGGTGTTGTTGTCGTAGACGGAGCCGGGGGGGTTGAGGTTGCCGCCGGGCGTGAAGAGGTTCCACTCGGTGGAGAAGACGAAGTGGCTGAGGTCGGAGGAAGCGCTGACTTCGCCCGGGCAGTTGTTTTCAACGATGCTTCCGACGAAGCCGCCGGTCGAGCTAACATCGGGGCAGTCGAGAGAATGAACCCCGCCCGGGCTCACGCCGCCTTCGAGAGCCGTGGGGTTCAGACCCGTCGGAACGGCACCGAGGTTGCTCGGCCAGCGGTCGAGGTAGCGGCCATCGGCGCTCCAGACGTAGGGCGCGTTCGAGGAGATCGGGGTGGGGTTACGGCTGTGACCTTCCTGGCTACCGTCGTTCCAGTCGAGAAATTTGTTCATGCCAGGGTCGGTGAGCGTGTTGTTCTGAATGTCATCGGGGCCGTTAGTACTGGTCTGCGCCGTAGAGTTACCGAGGAACTGCGCGCCGCCCTGGCCGAAGAGGCCCTGCTCGGGACCGCCGTCGATCGCCGCCTGATTGGCGGGCAGGCCGACGTATCGCGTCAACCAGCCCGTGTCGGTGCGCGTGGCGACGTAAAGATCGCCGGAGCCGTCGATCGGGCTGCCCCCGGAACCGGGGATGATCGAGAACAGCCCGGTGAAGGCAAGCCGCGAGGGCGCGGTGGCCTGGCCGGTGTTGGGTCCGCCGGAATAGAGCTGGGTGCCGTTGGCGTCGCCGGGGGAGACGAGCTCGTAGGCACGGCAGTCGGGAAGGAAGTTGGTTTTGGTCTGCTGGCGAACGTTTTCGTTCGGGCAACTGGGCGGGTAGAAGTTGAATGTCTGTTCTTCGGAGGTGGTTGTGCCGCCTTCTTCTTGACCTTCGACCTTGTTTTCCGCGACGAGCCGGAAGTGGTAGACGACGTGCGGGATCAGTTCGGTGAGCTGGATCTTGATTTCCTGGTCGGCGTTGCCCGCGGCGATCGTGCCACTCACCTTCTGGCCGAAGGCGGAAGACGATCCATATTCGAAGCTGTATCTGGTGGGGAGACCGTTGGGATTAACCTGGGCGATCAGTTCGGCGGAGGTGGCCGTGACGTTTTCTGAGAGGAGGCCATCGATTGCGGGTGGCGCGGTGGTGGTGAAGGTTTCATCGCCGCCGTAGGCGGTCGCCCCGGACGTGTTGGTCGCCACGAGGCGGTAGTGCTCGTGGGTGCCCGGCGAGAGGCCTGAGACCACGGCCTGGACGTCGGTTGGGCTCGAGCTCGGGTAGTTCGGCGGGATCGCCGGCGAGCAGGGCACGGTGTAGCCGTAGGTCTTGTCGTAGCCGTATTCGAAGTGGCACTCGGTGATTTCGCCGCGGCCCGCCGGTTCTATGTGGCCGGTGAGCGTGACGCTGGAGCTCGTCAGGTTGGTCGGCGGTTCGGTGGTGACGATCGGCCGCACGTCTCTGAAGACGGCGATGTCGTTCTGGTTCGGTTCGCTGCTGCTTGCGTTGACCACGAAGACCGTGCCAGTGGAGCCGTCGACCGCGACACCCTTGAGGAAGTTCGGGTTATTGGCGCGTTCTATGTTGACTTCCTTGGCCGGGGTGAGGTGGCCTTCGCCGAACCAGTCGACTGGTTCGCAGGCGTTGCTGATCGGTTCGCAGTCGGAGCTGTAGTGGTCGATGCGGGCTGGGTGGAGTTCCGTGCCTTCCTGTATGTATGGGCTAGTGGCCTGGTAGAGCTGTTCGTTGGACGGATCGAAGGCGAAGCCTACGGTCGGGCTGTCGGTGGTCACCTGGTACTGTTCGCCTTCTCCGAGGGTCCCCGGCTTGGGGATTATCTCGAAAATCGCATTGTGGCCACTGAAGTATTCGCTGAATGGCGTCTCAGTAAAGAACAGTTCACCCAACGGATTGACCTTCAGCCACGGCAGCCCCTCCTGGAAGGTATCGACGATCCACTGGCCACTCTGCGTGTACTCCCGCACGTTGTAGCCGTAGCGCAGCCCTCCCACGTAAAGCGTCCCGTTTCCATGGCAGGTGCCGGTCCGTGGCGCGGTGGGCGAGGCGCAGTTGCCGCCCACGGCGAGGCTGAAGATCGGGCCGAATTTCGGCAGGCGCGGGTCGTCGGAGCCGTCCTTCTGCCCCGCGACGCCCCATCCGCTGATCACTTCCCCGGAGGAGTTGAACTTGGTGACGACGTTGTCGGCGGTGTCGGCGACGTAGATGTCGCCTTCGCCAAAGGGGAAGTTGTCGATCGCGAGGTAGGTCGGGGTGCTCAACCCGCCGGGGCTTTCGCTCGAGACGCCGGACTCGCACTGATCGCTGGGGTGACCCGGTGCCGGGCAGACGTTCGCTTCGGAGCTTCGCCCCGCGGTTTCGACCGCAGTTTTGTTGACTTCCTTACCGAACATGAAGAGGAAGTTGCCGCTGGAGTCGAACTTCTCGACGCGGTGGTTGCCGGGATCCGTCACGTAGATATCGTGGCTGGCCTGGTCGACGGCGACGTCGGTCGGTTCGGAGATCGGGTAGGGATCGGGCGGGTTGGAGGTTTTGCTGCCGAACGTGGTGCTGAAGGCGTGGCTTACGTTGGCGGAGGCAGGGGCGGCAACGAGGGCCAGCGAGGCGGCGGCAGCGACGGCGGCAACGAGCACAGCCGAGAGGCGGCGTCGACCATGCGGCTGCGTACCGCCAAGCCCGGCGGCTGAAAGCCAGTGCAACGCCCCTGGCCTAAGCGCTCTTCTCATTGGTCGCTCTCTGCCGTCCCAAGGTTTAGCCATGTTTGTGGCTCCGCTTGTGGTGTCTGTGCCTCCGTACGTGATGTCGCTTCCTCACGCACTTGCCGTGTCGCCTGACGAAGCCCTTCTTGCATGCGGGCGGATGGCGTTTTGGGGGCGGCGGCGGGGTGGGCGATGCGGTGGTGAAGGTCTGATCGGGCCCTTCCGCGGTGCCGATTTCGTTGCTGGCAACGACGCGATAGTGGTAAGTCTCAGCCGGGGCGAGGCCGGAGACGGTGCTGCTCGCCGGGTGGACGGAATCATCAGAGCCGATCGAACCGCTCTCGGCCGTACTGTTTCCGTAGGCAGCGGTGCGCCCGTACTCGAAATGGTAGGTGGTGGGACGGAAGCCCGGCTTGATCTGTGCGCTCAGCGTCACCGCGGTCTGTGTTATGCCAGAAGCAGTGCTGTCCGCAACCGTGGGACGATCCGGGGTGGTGAAGGTCTGATCGGGCCCCGCGGTGGGGCCGTTGAGGTTGAATGCGAGGGTGCGGAAGTGATAGGTAGTGCCGGGTGTGAGTTCGGTGACTTCGGCGCTAACGGAATGGTCCGTGCTGTCTTCGCCGATCGATTCGCTGCTCGGTGTCTGTGAGCCGTAGCTGGTGTCGGTGCCGTACTGGAAGCGGTAGACGGTCGGCGAAAGGTTCGGGTTGATCTGGGCGCGCAGGACCGCTGTCGTCGGGGTGACGCTCATCGAGGACGTGCCATCGACGGCCGGCGCAACGGCGGAAGTGGGGGTGAACGCGCGTACGCTCCCGTAGCGGGCCAGCCCTTCGCCGTCGGCCCGAGTCGCGATCAGGCGGTAGTGATAGGTGGCGAAGGGTGTGAGGTTGGTGAGAGCGGCGCTTACGTCGGTGGCGGCCGAGAGCGGCGCTTCGGGTGAGCAGGGGACGTCGACGGCGTAGGTCCAGCCATTGCCGTCGAACCTGGTTTCGGGCGTCACCGTGGCGCCGGACGGGATCAGGCCGGAGGAGTCGGCGCTGATCTGGGGAACGTTCAGATCTGCGAACTGGCCCGTGAATTCGATCACGAACGGACCGCGGAACACTTCCGTCACGTGGACGTTGCCAGCACCGATGGTGGAGAGTTCTTCGAGCCGGAACTGAATGGTATTTGAGGCATAGTATTGACGTGAGTATTCGATGGGTTTGGTGGTCTGACCCTCGAAGGTGAGGGTGAAGGTGCCTTCCTTGGTGTCCTTCGAGAATTCCAGGGTCTGGACCTCGTTGCGGACGGGGCCGTTGAGGTATTCGAAGTGGCAGTCGCTGATCTGCCCGGGGCCGGCCGGGTCGACGTGGCCGGTAATGGTCGCCGAGGTCGGGCCGAGGTTTGTGGCCGGGCCGGTCGTGACCTCGGGGAGCGGCATCGGCGAGAAGACGGCGACGTCGTTGTTGCCGCTGTCGGCGGCATAGAGAAGACCGTTGGAAGGCCGGCTGGCCAGCCCGGCTGACGCGCTCAGGTGGCCGGATCCGAAGCTGTCGGAAGGCCTGCAACCCGCGCCCGGGGGGATGCATTCCGCCCCGGCGAAGCGGTCGATGTGGGTGCCCTGGGAGACGAAGAGGTCGTTGGTGGCGTGATCGATGGTGAGGCCCGAGTTAACAAGTGCTATTCCATAGTTCGGTACGTACATGCCATAGAATTGGTACTCCTCGGCCGTGGTGCTGGAGTAATAGACACCGTAGCTGTCGCCGCCGGCCGGTTGGGTCTCGTACCAGTTTTCGCCGGGGCCGATTTCGATCCCGGACCCACCGGGAGAGCTGAGATAGAGCCTGCTACCGTCGCCCCAGGTGCCATTGGTGGGGAACTGTTTCCTGGAGACCCCGTCCTGGCTGATCTCGGTCCAGTTGTGGGGTTCGCTGTCGGTGAGGACGTAGAGGTTGCCGAGTTCATCGACGGTGATGCCGCCGATCGTGCCTTCCTTCGCCGGGAATTCGATCGCGCCGCCGCTGCCCCAGCTCGCGATCAGGTTGCCCGAGGAGTCGAACTTCTGGACGATCCGGTCGGCCCCGTCGGCGACGTAGACGTCCCCGGAGGAAGGGCCCGTGGAGTTGTCGACCCTGATGAACTTGGGGTCGGAGAGCTGGCCGGGTGCGGTGCCGGCGGTCCCTGCCTGGCATCCGCTGGTGCAGATGTTGACGCCTTCGCCGCCGACGTCGGCGCCGAAGGCGCGGATGAAGCTGCCCGAGGAGGAGAACTGATCGACGCGATGGTTGCCGGTGTCGGCGACGTAGATGTCGCCGGTTTCGTCGTTAACCGCGACATCCATCGGTTCGTTCAGCTGACCGTCGCCCGAGCCCGCAGAGCCGAAGTAAGTGGAGAAGCGATAGTGGCCGACCGTCGCGAAGGCAGGTGCCGCCTTGCTGTTCTGGCCTTCGGCATTGGCGGCAACGAGGCGGTAGCGGTATTCGGTGCCGGGGGTGAGGCCGGTCACGACGGCGCTGACATCGGTCGGGCTGGAGGACGGGCTGGGCGAGCAGGGGGCCTGCGTGGCACCGTTCCAGGGTTTGGATTCGCCGTTTTCGGCGTACTGATAGACGGTGAGGTATTCGAACCGGCATTCGGTTATCGGCCCGCCGCCTTCGCCGGTTGCGGGGTCGACGTGGCCGTTGAGCGTGGCGCCCGTCGTCGTCACTTCGGAGGCAGGGTTGATCGTGACGTCGGGCACGACGACCGGTTTGAGGATCTCGACGGCCGAGCCGTAGTAGGACGAGTAGAGATAACCGGTGGCCTGGTCGATCGCGACCACCTCGGAGCCCGCGAGCCACCCTTCCCCGAGTTCGGAATGGCTCGTGAGGGTAAGGAAGTTGCCGTTTTCGTCGAAGGTGTCGACAGAGTTGTAGGCCCAGTTGTTCACGAAGACATGGCCAGTCGAGTCTTCGGCCGCAACCTCGAGCGGCTCGCCGTCGTAGCCGAAGGTGCCTTCGGGCGTTTCGGAGCCTGTGCCGTTGGGGAGGGCGCCGCCGTTCCAGGCACTGACGTAATCGCCGGCCGCGTTGAACTGGAAGATCTCGTGAGCGGCCCAGTCGGCGACGTAGACGTTGCCTGCGGTGGTGACGGCGATTCCGGTCGTGCGGGCGCCGCCTTCGCCGTAGAGGCCGGCGGGGGTGGCCGTGATCTGGCTGAGGTATTTGCCGTTTTCGTCGAAGACGTCGATGACTTTGTGGCCCGGGTCGACGACATAGAGGTCATGCGTGGCCTGGTCGATGGCAATCGGGAAGCTCGTATAGCTTTCAGTCGGCGGGGAAAAGGTTTTGGCTGGGGTTTCAAGGCCTGCGAGCTGGCCGTTGTGTTTCGTTTCCGTGTCGCCGAAGGTTTCGATCAGGTTGCCGTTTTCGTCGAACTTGTCGATCACCGCGTCGGGGCGGTCGGCGACGTAGACATCGCCGGTCGTGTTGTCGACGGCGACGGAGAGGAATGAACCGCCAAAAGATCCCTTGGGGGTATTTTCACCTTTCCAGCGGGCGGGTTCTTTATCGGAGGTCGAGCTGTAGTCGAATACCTGACCGCGGCCGGAGTCGGCGACGTAGATGTGGTGGTTCTTGTCGCTGACGGCGATGCCCTCGGCGAGGATGGAGTTGAAGCCGCTGGGAGTCCATTGGAGGTTTTCGGGGTAGCCGGGTGGGAATTGGCCAGCCGGCAGGTACTTCTTCACCGCGAGGGCGCTGGGAGCGAGGACGAGAGCGGCGAGCAATGCGATCGATGCAACGATTACCAACGAGAGGCCTCGGGGGCCAAGGGGCAGCTCACCCTGGCGGCTCAGTTGACGGCGTCGAGAGCCCCGGGCGGCCCCGGGGCAGCGATCGCCGAGAGCCGATGAAGATTCCGCGGGGGCCGCGGACGATGCCTTCGCGCCTATCACTCGCTGCCCTCTTGAGCTGAATGAGCTGAAGGCGCCCGTCGGCCGAAAAGAGCCGTCGGCGCCAGCCGGAGAAGTTGAGATGCGCCCAGGAAAGTGGTCCTTGGAACGGCGGCGCCTAAGTTGTGGTCCCTGCTCAATACTTCGAACCTCACGAGGCGCGTCTCTCTTTCCCTGTTTCCCTGGCTTCCCTACCCGATCCCAACCGGACGGCAACACTCGCGTTACTGGCCCTGCAACCCAGGGCTGGACACCTTCCTGACAAGCGAGAGCTTAATACATAAATGTTTCCCTTGTCAACTCCTTGCTCGCGAATTGCCCTAATTTCGACGAAGTCGGGCGTGCCCAAGCGGGCGCAATGACCTGAGCCAAGAGGCTCCGATTTACCGCGTACCGTGGCTTCAGCGGGCGGACCTGGCTGGCAGAGGCACGGGGTCGCCGTAGGTGAGGCCTTTCATCAGGACGGGCGCAGCGGCGCCCGCGTGGCAGTCGAGGGCCCAGGTGAGTTGTGCCACGGCAGCGCCTCGCAGACCGGATCGAGGCACTGATTGCCGAATTCGCCCGCCAAAGCCCGGATTTTCTATGACAATCTGGCGCTGGTCGACTCCATCCCGGTCGAGTGCGGGTTTGGTCGCGATGACGAGGCGCTCGCAGCTCGCCGATGCCCTGTTCGCGCTCGATGGCACGCCCAGGGCGCTGGCGCTGACCAGCCCCAAGCTCGACGAGAAGCAGGTCTGCCTGACGCTCCTCGCGCGCTGCGAGCGCCAGCCTGGCCAGACGCTGATCCTGATCGGCTACAAGAACCTCCGCGGCGAGCGCTTCGAAGCCGAACTTGCCAAGTTCGAAGCGAAGATCGTCCGTCCGCGCCGCAAGGACGAGCGCGGCCCACGGGCCCCACCTGGCGCCGATCCGCCAGCGAATCGAGTCGATCGACTGGACCGCCAAGGACATCCTCACCCTCGCGCGTCACGGCGCTCGCACTCTTCACAACCTGTTCGTGCGCATTGCGATGCGCTTCCCCGCACTGGCTGCCGCCGTGACCCTAAACCACTGTCTCGGCCGCACCAGCCGCTCGCTAGCCTATTACACGACCTGATGATCCGTGGCACAACTCACTAGCGTGGCCGGGGGGAAGGGCAGCTAGGTGGCGCCGGTTGTCGGCGCCGAAGGTCAGCTGACCTGATTCGATCGCGTGTGCCAGAGTGCCCGCCTGCCACTCCATGCGCTTAACGCTTATTTCACGTGCCGCAGGAACAGGCGTTAACGCTGCGCCTTGATTCGCCACTGGTATCGCGCGGCATCAGGACTGCTGTTGTCGTTGCCGTCCAGCGCGCGCACCGCGAAGTAGTGATGTCCCACCCTTAGGTGCTTGAAACGGGCGGGGGACGCGCAGGGCGCGAAAGGACGCGAGTCGAGCTTGCACTCGAACCTCACCGTGGTTTCCGTCCCTTTGAACCAAAAGAGCGCCCCACGCTTTGCAGTCAGCTTGGCCGGGCGGCCAAACAGGAACACCTGCAACGGTGGTTGCTGGGGCTGCAAGAGTGGAGCAATCCCTTCCCCTTCGAGCGTCGCAAACTGCTCACCCCCCGCCGCGTTGTCGAGAATCCCTAGGTCCGCGCTGAGGCGACCGGGAGTGCTGGGCGAAAAAGCCACTTCAATGGTGCAAGTACCCTGGGGAGTCAGGACCACATTAGCCCCACAGGAGCCGCCGACGATCCGGAATTGGTTGGCGTTGGAGTGCTGGTGGTTGGCCAGCGTGACATTGAAGATCTTGACATCCAATTCGCCTTCGTTGGTGACGATCACTGTCCGGGGGGGTGAGGGTCTCGTCCCTGCTTCGAGCGGTAGAAACGTCAGTGACGCGGGCGACAGCGAGATCGTTCGAGCGGTACCTGTCATTTTCGCCTGCGCGTTGACATTGCCCGGCTGGCATGTTTCGCGTTTAGGATCGCAATACTCGCTAAACGGAGCAGCAACCGAGAGCGTGCCCCACTTGGGCCCGGGGAGGTTGGGGTTGAACGCAATGTCGATCGTGCAGCTTGCTCCGGGTTCCAGCGTACCGCAATCGTTCGATGTGATGACGAACACTTCTGGATCGCCGTATTCCTGGGGACCCCAGGCGATCGCGACGTAATTAACCGAGAGGCTGAATTCGCCGGTATTCGTGAGCGTGAAGGCCTTTGGCGGGGAGGGCCCCGTTCCCGGCACCTTGGTGCCGAAGTCGTAGGAGGAAGGATCAAACGACATGCTCGCGGCGCCAGCGGTGGACGTGGTGGAGGCGTGAGCCGAGACGGCGAAGAACAGCATCCCGACGACTGCCATGATGGCTACGCATCTGACGACTTTTGACAATTTCACGCCCATTCCCTGTGACTCAGTCTGCCACGCGGCTCCCCTGGCCACGCAACGTTTAGCTGCATCTTACATCCAACTTCGAGCGCTCCTGCCGGAGAGGGACCAAGCGCAGGTACGCAGCTACCCGACCGAGAAGCCTGTTCCGCTCCTGCGCGCCTGATCACCCAGTCAAGCGTCCCGGAAGGGTCCTCGATGCTCCTGCGGTTCGGGCGACGCGGGGCACCCCGCGGCCCAGCCTCCTCTGCGTCGTCAATACCAAGACGGCGGAATGCCGCCTTCGGCTCAAGGCATAGACCTCAGTCTGATGCGAACGCTCGTTCCAAATCTGCACCGTTCTGAGGTGATGGCTCTGTTCCTGCGAGGGCTTCCGGGCGAGCACCAGGGCAACCACCGCAGGGATCGGCGCGCTTGGACGAGCTGGGGGACCGCTCAGGGCGTGGTGGGGCTGAGCGGCAGCCCCGGTGCCAGACCTATCGCCTTCCAGACACCCTTTTGTCGTTTCATCACGAAGAAGCTGCGGGGACCACCGGCGGGCTTGTAGATGACGAAGGCGGTGGCGCCCTTGACCCGCACCGAGGTAACCGTAGCGTGCGCCGCCTTACGGGCGGTAGCAGTGATCTGGGGGGAAACCAGCAGCCTCTTCAGCACACCGGTGCATGCCCTGCCCTGGAAGTGCTTGAGTTTGAGGAAACCCTGCAGCTGTTCGCGGTTGGCTGTGCCGAGGCCCGCGCAGAGCTTGGCGTAGTCGTGGGAGGCGAGGGCGACGAAGAATGCGCGGGCGGCCGTGCTCGCCCCGGCTTTTTCGGCACCGCTGGCCGGCGAGCCGAAATCGAGGATTCCCTTAATGCCCCCGGCGCTCGAGGAAGAACTCGAGCCGGTGGCGGGCGTATGCCCGGATGCCGCGGCGGGCGTGCCCTGTTTGCCCTGGGTAGAAGCCGACGTGGCGACGGGCGGGCTGCCCGCTTCGGAGTTGCCTTGCGTCGTGCTTGTGCTGGCAGAGCCGCAGGCGGTGACGGCGAAGATAAGGAAGCCTACCGCGAGGGTCAGGCGAAGAGGCGATCTCGGCATCAACTGGATTATCGGTCGTGACTCTTAATTAAGCGCAGGTTATGTGGGCGGAAGGATTAGCTGAAATGACCGATGGGCATTCGAGAAATCCTCTTGATGGCAAATCCCTCGTCAACAGATTTGATCCCGCCCCAACCTCCGTTTGAGCCGGACCAGGTCCCACGGAGACAGTGATCCACCCCCGCTCTGATGGAGTTCGGTTTCTAGAGTCCTTCGGCCCCAAGGAGGATTCAGATGCCCCTGGCGACGCTCCCGTGGTGGAAAAGCCTCGCGGTGATGAACGAGAACAAGGGGGTCTTCGGCCTCAACATGCTCAAATGGTGGGACCGCGCGGGCAGCCTTGACCGCCTCACTATGCCGCTGATGGGCGACCTCCAGGCAGGTCGTTTGGAGCCGGTCATCGCCGCGGCGTTCCCGTTCGAGCGGGCTGGCGACGCTCACCGGCTGTTTGCCGAGCGTCGCAACGTCGGCAAGGTGGTGCTGGCTCGCTCCTGATATGGCCGTCGATTGCCGAGGGCGGCCAGGCGTTCGTCCTAGACTTAATTGATGACTAACTACACCAGGTGATCGTCCAGACCACCGATCTGAGCGGCGAGCGGATGGTGGGCCGGGTGAGCTTCCTGGACTGTGCTGACCCTGGATCGAGGCCCTGAGCCGGCGAGCGCTGCCTGCCTCAGGCGACCCGCCGGATCGTCGCTCGTGCCCGGCGGCCGACCACCTCACCCCACTCGGAGTCCTCGAAGCGGGCGGGCGAGGTGGTGGCGAGGAACTCGGCCAGCACCCTCGCCAGGCTCTCCGGATCTTCAAGATTGGGGAAATGCGCCGCGCGGGGGAGCGCCTCGAAGCGACAGTTGGGAATCGCCCGCTCTGCCGCGAGCCCGTGGGCGATCGGGATCGTGCGGTCGCGCTCCCCCCAGACGATCAGCGTCGGCATCTCGGCCAGGAGGTAGAGACGGTCGCGGGCGCTGACCCGCTGCCCCTGGACGTCGATCACGGAACGCAGAGTCTGGAGGAAGGCATTGCGCGATCCGGGCTCCCGCAGGGGCTCCAGCGCCCGCGCCACCGCCTGCAGGTAGACGCCGGAGGGGTTATCGCGAGCGCGCAGCCGTGTGCCCGCGGCGGCGATCGCCCCAACCAGGCGCGGCCGGGTAGCGAGGCTCAGCAGGGCGGCCGAGCCGGGCAGGGCGGCGGCGCGCAGCAGCGGGCTGACCCCGCGTCCGAGGCCGCCACTGGAAATCAGCACCAGCCGCTCGGTGCGCTGGGGGAACTGGTAGAAGAACTGCATCGCCACGCCGCCGCCCAGCGAGTGCCCGACGATCGTCGCTCGCTCCAGTCCCAGAGCTGCCAGCAGGTCGCGGATGCTGGCGGCGTGGGCGCCGAGCGAGTAGTCGCCGCGCGGTGTGGCGGAGTCGCCGTGGCCGATCAGGTCGGGGGCGATGACAAGGTGGGAGCCGGCCAGGCGTGAGGCCACCGCCGCCCAGTGCCTGGAGGAGTTGACCATGCCGTGGATCAGGACGACGGCCGGCCCCTCGCCGGCGATCCGGTAGACCGCCCGATGGCCGTGGAGGTCGACCTCGTGCGCCACGAACGCGCTGCCGCTGTCCATCTCGGCACCCTAGGCCATCTCAGGCCCTCACCGATCCCTTCTTCGCCCTCCTTCGACCGAGATTGCCCCATCTGCGCTGGTGGTGACTCGCCGCTGCCCACTACATCGCGGATCGACGGAGCGAAGACGAACTTTCACGCCTCTGGTAGTTGAAGTGGGGGTGCGCCCAACGATCTTCAAGCAAAGGTGCAGCGAATGGTTTGGCCGCTGAAACACGGGGCGTTTGACGCGGTCCTCAATCGGGCGGCGAAGAGCGGGTAGAAGATTAGGCCACGTCTTTCAGCAGTTCGGGAAGTTGAGAAGCCGGCGTAAACTCATATTTTCTCCCTAAGCGATGCTGCTCTAGGAGCCCCTTATCGGCAAGCTGCTTCAGGTCGGTCCGAGCCGTCTCATGCGTGACGTTATGGCTCAAAGCGTGGGACTGAAACGAATACGCTGCGTCGGGATTGCGGACCGCATTGCCAAGAAGGGCAAGCTGCCGGTGATTGAACTCCGGCGACCCTTTGATGAGTTTCTCTACATCGCGGACCTCTTTCACCTTCTTGCGTAAATAGGAATGAAGCTGATCAACCGCGCGCAGGATGACTTCAAGTTGGTAGACGATGAAATAGGTCGTATCTCGACCATCGGTCTCCGTATAGAGAAAGGCCTTCGTGTATTTCGCCGGAGCTTCACGGAGAATGCTCGAAATCGACAGGTACTCGACCAGCCAATAGCCATGGGTCCGCATATACCAGTAGAAGAGCGCCCTGGCCGTTCGGCCATTCCCGTCTTCGAACGGATGATCAAAGGCCAGCCAAAAATGCAAGACGATGGCCCGGATCACCGGGTGGATGAACCGACCGCCTTCCCCTTCATTCGCAAATTTGCATAGCGCCATCAGGCGGTCCTCCAACTGCTCGGCCGGCGGAGGCGTGTAAAGAAGCGAGTGGTCGTTTCGGTCATAAACGGCCACTCGCTCTTCGCCGGGTTGCTGGAGCCTTCCGGCAGCGTCTGGATTCGCCAAAGTGCCCTGGGTGAGGATGCGCTGCAACTCCAAGACCGTCTCTGGCGTCAATTCATCCCCGATGCCTTCGCGCATAAATTGGAGCGCCGCGTAGTTGTTGAAGATCATCCGCTCGCTGCGATCCTTCGGGGCCCGCCCGGAGCGCAACAAAGCCTTAGCTGCCTTCCGAGATGTTGTAGCTCCCTCAAGCTGGCTCGAGCGGATGGCCTCCTCCATGAGTGAGTTGACCAAGTAGTGTTGCCGAGCTTGATCGTCGGCTGTGACTATGTCGGCCATGGCAATCTCGCCGCTGCAGCGCTGATCCACGTGGTGCAGGGACTCAAAGACAAGATCTGGGATGGAGTAGACGCATTTCTTACCGGCAGAGTCTGTTAGTGGTAGCTCTCTGAAGTTTTGTTTCCGCCGGAACCTGAGAGCGAACCACCACTCGCGGTAACTGCAGCCGGGGGGCGGCTTCAGGCGCCGCATCTTGTCCCAATGGAGATATTGGCCTGGCCTCTCGGCAATATCGCCTTGGATCAATTGCAACATGCGTTCGGCCTCGATCTCTCCGAGGAGATCTGCATCTTTTGGGGGGGGTTCTACATACGTCGGTGCCAGCTCCAAATTAGTCCAAATCTATCCAAGGGTTTGGAATTCTAGCATCAACTCCAAGCATTTGGATGGATTTGGAATAAGGGTGGATTGCCCCGGATCTTCCCTCAAATCAGCTGGAGCTCCCACGCATCGAAGCCAGGCCAAAGTCCAAATGATCTTCGGCCATGGCACCGCCCGCGTGCGCTCGGCGGTGTCAATCACCTGCCCGTCGAGGGCCGCTCCCACAGCGTCACCTTCAAACTCAACCGGGCCGAACATGCGACGGGGAGGACATGCCTAGAGAGCCACAATCCTGCGTGACGAGCACCCGCGACCACCCTTGGCCTTAAGAAGAGCGACGGTGAACAGCGGACCGGCTATGCGGCCAAATCCGGGCTCCAACGGCCTACTGATTCAAACTGAGACACCACCTCTGCGCTCAACTGCTTTCCTCCAGCGCTTCACGCGGGTCGATGCCTTCGAGTGGCCAGTGACGAACCACCCCCGGGTGCCAAGTGCCGTCTTCCTCCCGGGTCAGGATGAAGCGGCTGATCGTCAGCTGGCCGCCCTCATGGTCGCCGTAGAGCAGATCGACGGTCAGCGTTCCACCGATCTCGAAGGCCTCCTCCAGGCCCTCGCGAAACGGATCGTTGGGCTGGCGTATCGCCCCCTGCCAAAAGCCCGTGTCGCCGGCCGGCACGTACAGGTCGCGTGTCTGCCGGCGGTGCTCCGCCGGCTCGGCGTGGGGCGTGCTGAGCTCCGGACGTCGCGCCGCGAAATGCCAGGCCTGAAGCACGGCGAGGCCGTTGCCCACGTTGCGAAGCGGGATCACGAAGTAGTAGCTCTCGCCCTCGCGCTCGACGGCGGCCGCTCCTCCCCTGATCTTCACCATCCGCCCCTCTCCGAAGCGGACCATCTCGGGTGGGTCGGTCAGGCGCGAGGGGGCCAGCACCGGCCGCAGGCCGAGCAGCAGCGCCCGCTCGGCGATCGCCGTCGAGCGTTCGGCGATGCGCGCCGAACGCTGGCCAAAGCGCACCGAGGAATACGTCGCGACGGCCAGCACGAGCGTGCCGGCGGCGGTTGCCAGGGAGGCAACCGTTGGCCAGTCGACGGCGAAGGGCGGCGTCATCCCTGCGGATGCTCTCGCCTGTGGCGGACGGGTGGTGAGGGGCGGTCGGGAAGCAGGGACCTCGGGGCGATCCTCGCCGCCCTCAAAGAGGGTGTAAAGGTGCCCGGATCGACGCGGCTGGCCGGCGGCGAGGTACTCGACGCTGATCGCGATAAGGCGCCAGGGAAATGCCCGGATTCCCCTCTTGCCGCCGCCCGCCCAGGGAAAAGGAGACGACGACAATCCGCTCTTCCCCTGACCGTCTCGACGGGAGTAGGGGGCGGGCTCGCTCGATCGCGCCTTCCCCGGCGACCTCGCCGGCGGCATCCTCCAGGCGAGGGCCCCAGAACACGGGAGGATCCCGATCAGTCGGGGCGCGGGCGTCACCGACTTCAACCCCCCGCGGGTCATCTGCCAAGGTCTGGCGACCTCACCCCCGCACCTTGCAGGCCTTGACGAAAGAGCCGGCGAGAAAGGTGCCGTCCTTGAATTCGAATTCGCCTTTGGCCTGCAGGTGACCGGTTTCGCAGCGAGCATTGACGTAGGAGTAGTGGTGGCCCCTGTAGGTCCATTGGCGCCCGATCCTCAGGTGGCCGGAGATCGGGATGCCCGATCCCCCGGCGATCGTCGGGATCGTGCCTTTGGTCCGGTAGCCATAGACGCCGTCGTGGATGCGTTCGATCACGATCGGGACGATGAAGGTGGTCGCCACGGGAGAGGCCAGGTAGGCGTGGGCGATCACGGTGTCATCGCCGTGGATCCTGGGTCCGTTGAAGATCGTGATCGGCGAGCTGAGGTTGAAGGGCTGCGATTCGGGGAAGGCGATGGTCGCGGTGCCTTCGCCCTCGCCGACGATCGCCCCCGGGCAGTTGTGGCGGGCGGCCGCGGTGGTCGTCGCCTCCAGCTTTGCCGAGGTGCAGACTTCAAGCCCGGTGGTCTGCACCGAACCGTGGCGGTCGAAGTCGATCGTGATCGTGTGCAGGATCGGCGGCAGGGCGCCGGAGAGGGTCGAGACGCTGCCGCCGCCGCGCAGGATGATCGGGGCGTTTTCGTGTTTGGGCAGGGCCCTGGGGGAGAAGCTGCCTTCGGCGTTGACGACGACCGGGCCGGCGACGATGCGCAGGGCGAAGGCGCTGGTGGCGGTGAGCAGGAGGACAAGGAGAAAAGCTGCGGCCAACGTGGCCCTGCGACGTCGGCGGATGAGTGCGAGGGGAGTGAACCTTCGAGCGCTCATGGTTCAGTCTATAGCGCCTGTAGTCGAGCCGAAGCGAGTTCAGGGATGCTCTCCCTCTGGCGTCAGAGAAGTAGACGCCGACGCCGGAGAGGAGGGAATGGTCGCCGCTGAGGTATTGAAATCTCGCTTGGCGCTTGGGGAAAGGACGGCCACCCCCGCCGATCGATTCGCACCACGCTGCGGTCCGCGGCCAGGTCTTGCGGCGAACGGACTTTGCCCGGCGCGGCGGTGGCGCGAGCTTTTGATCTCAAGCTGGCGAGGCGAGCGCCGGGCCAAGCGGAGACGAGGTCAGAGCAGGCTCGAACTTCGGTGTACCGGGCCAGCGAAGATCAGGAGCCCCGCATATTTGGGCTTCTACCCACAGCGGTGCCAGCGATCGGTCAGCTCGATCACCTCGTCAAGTCCCCCCCAGCCTCGATCCAGGCGGGCGGAGCGCGTCTTGGCGCGATAGGTTACGATATATCGCGTTAGTCCAAACGAAAGGACACCAGATGCACCACAGATGCGATCCACGAGCGGCCGGAGTCCATGGACGGGAGGAGTTTGCCCGCAGCCGGGCCATCCGCTACGGCCGGGGCCGAGGCGGCCCCCGGGCACGGCGCGGCGACGTACGAGCCGCGATCCTGGCCCTGCTCGCCGAGCGGCCGATGCACGGCTACGAGATGATCAAAGAGATCGAGGAGCGCACGGAGGGCGCCTGGACCCCAAGCGCCGGCTCGATCTACCCGACCCTGCAGCTACTCGAGGACGAGGAGCTGATCAGCGGTCAGGAGATCGAGGGCAAGCGCCGCTTCACGCTGACCGAGGCGGGAGCTGCCGAGCAGGCCGAGAAGGCCGGCGAGAGGACCCCGTGGGACGCGGTCCGGGCCGACGCCGCGCCGGAGCAGATCCTGCTCGCCGAATCGATGAAGAAGCTCCACCACGCGATCCGCCAGGCCTTCACCGCGGCCGACCAAGGGCAGCAAAAACGGGTCCAGCAGCTGCTCGACGAGACCCGTCGAAAGATCTACGCGATCCTTGCCGAGGAGAACTGAGGCCAGCCCGGCCGTATCGCCCGCAGCTCAGAATGTCGAAGGAGGTGCGTACTCCCCACAACCCGGCGGAATACCAGCATTTCGGAGCGAAAGTAAGTTCCGCGCGCCAAGCCAACAGGGCCGTGACATCCGTGCCCTGCGCTCCCAGCGCGGGCGAAATGCACCTTGGGGTCCCAAGGTGCATTTCGGCGACCAACCCTCAAGCTCGCTTGAGATTTGTCCGATTTGGTCAGCATGGAAACCTCGGTGCTCGTGATAGTCGTGAGCCTCGTAACCGCCGCGGTGCTCATCGCCCTGATCGCCCGCCTCCCCGCGGACTGGACCTGAGCGAAGCCGCATCGCCTGCTGCCGCGGCTCGATGCCCAAGAGATTGCGGCCCACTCGTCTTGGGCCCTGGGATGTCTTGCGCTTTTGCTGCCAAGCGCACTGGCAAAAACAGCTACGGCCCACAGCCGTCGGTGAAGCCTCTGGCGAGACATCGGCCCTCTGTCGAGAGCCGACTCTCCAGGAGGGGTTCAGCATCGACTACCTGAGAGTGTTCCGCAGCTTCTGAGGACCAAAAGAGCACTCTTTGGCCAGGCACCCAATCTCGGGGGTAGGCACGCGTCTCGATCAGGGCAGGGAATCGGCACTGGCGGGCAACCTGATCGGCGACGGAGGCTATGCAGGACGGAATCCTGCCGGTTTACAACGACCTGTTCGACGGGGTGAAGGAACACCCGGCCGGACCCACCGAGTTGATGCGCACCGTCACTCACCAGCAGTCTCGCGGGCGAATGTCCCCTCACAGCCCGGCTACCGAGGGTCGAGAATGACGATCGGGATCTTTCGGCCCTTGGCGTTTCGCCGGTAGAACTCGGACCCCGGATAGATCTCCAGGAACCGCTGCCAGAGGCGATCGCGCTCCTCCTCGGTCGCCACGCGGGCGCGCACCTCCCGGACCACCGAGCCGATCTGAATCGTGGTGTCCGGGTTCGCCCTGATGTTGTGGTACCAGGCGGGATTCGTCGGCTGACCGGCCTTGGAGGCCATCACGACCACGGCGTCGTCCTCCTCGAGGTACATCAGCGGAGAGGTCCGCTTCGCACCGCTCCTGGCACCGGTGTGGTCGACCAGGGCTATCCGGGCTAGAGGCCAACCGGGGATATTCCCGCCGATCCTGCCGCCGGTGCGCCGGTAGAAAGCGACGTGCAGCTTGGTCGAGCGCCGCCCCAGGTAAATGCCGCGCTTGTTGGCGAACTGCGAGCTTGAGGTGCTGAGCTGTCCGAGCAAGGTCATGGCGAAAGTGCCTGCGCTGGGGCGACGCGGCTACCGGTCGCCGTGAGCCGGTGCGGTTTGGGCCTGGGATCCTACAAGCCAGCTTCGGCTTGCCGCATCAGGCGCCTGCACCGACGCCTTGTGATGGCGCCGCAAGGGGCCGTCAGTTTGGATTAGAATCGTCATCTGGATTATGATCACCATCTGAATGACGATCGGGCCGAAGAAAAGAGAGAGCCGCAGCGTGAAGCAGGCCCGCACCCGGGCAGCGCTGATCGCCACCGCGGCCGGGGTCTTCGCCCGCCGCGGCTACGCCGCCGCCTCGGTGGAGGAGATCGCCGAGCAGGCCGGCTACTCCCACGGCGCCGTCTACTCCAATTTCGACGGCAAGGCGGACCTCTTTCTCGCCGTCTTCGAGGACTACGTGGCGGGGCGAGCTCGCGAGCTCGCCGCCACCCAGGCCGACCTCGGCGAGGACGCTGCGCTGGAGGCTCGCGCCCGGGCCCTGGCCGACCAGTGGATGGAGCGCTTCGCCAGGGACCGCGAGTCCTTCGTCCTGCACATGGAGTTCATCGCCCACGCCGGTCGCGACCCCGAGCTGGCCGAGCGCTTCGGCGCGCGCTCCGCCGCGCTGCGCCAGGCCGTCGCCCACTACATCTCCGGGTTTCAGGCGGAGATCGGCGCCGAGCTGCCGTTCCCCAGCGAGGACCTCGCACTGATCCTGCGCTCGCTCGGCATCGGCCTTGCGGTCGAAGCTCTTCTCAGCCCCGATGACGTGCGTCCCGATCTTTACGGCGACTTCGTGGAGTTGCTGGTCGCCACGCTGCGCCAGGGGGGAGCGGGCGAGACCGAGGGGCTGGCCGCGGGAAGGAAGAAAGGGAGACGATGAGCGACGAGAGCAGAATCCCAACCGATGCGTTGCTGGTGGAACAGGGCGACTACTACCGCCAGCGGGCGCCCGAGTACGAGGACTGGTGGTTTCGTCGAGACCGCTACAACCGGGGCCAGGAGGCCAACGCCAGGTGGTTCGCCGAGGCGGCCGAAGTGATGGCGGCGCTGGAGCGATTCGGGCCGCGGGGGAAGGTGCTGGAGCTGGCCTGCGGGACGGGTATCTGGACCCGGGAGCTGGCCCGCAGCGCGCGGCGGCTGACCGCGATCGACGGCTCCGAGGAGATGCTCGCCCTCAACCGCGCCAAGGTGGAAGACCCAACCGTCGAATACATACACGCCGATCTCTTCCAGTGGGAGCCGGCCGAGACCTACGACGTGTGCTTCTTTGGCTTCTGGCTCTCCCACGTGCCGGAGGTGAGATTCGAGCCGTTCTGGGAGATGGTTCGCCGAGCGCTCGAGCCCGAGGGCAGGGTCTTCTTTCTCGACAGCGCCCGCAACGAGCGGGCCAGCGCCATCGATCACAAGCTCCCCGAGGCGGGCGAGGAGACGATGCTGAGGCGGCTGAAGAACGGCGAGGAGTTCCAGATCGTCAAGCGCTTCCACGAGCCCGAATCGCTCCAGGACCGCCTCGCCGGGCTCGGCTGGTCGGTTCAGGTCAAGTCCACACCCGAGTACTTCATCTACGGCGGGGGGAGCCCAGCGGCTTCCGCCTGAGCCCCGGGTTGGAACGCCGCGGTCGCTGTGCTAAAAGCGTCGTTTGAGCGCCTGGACGATTTGCCGCGGCACCGCCGCCGAGATCCCATCGGTTCTGGCCCTCTGGCACTCGGCCGAGGCCATTCCATCGGTGACCGACAGCGAGGACTCCCTGGGACGCCTGGTGGAGCGAGATCCGGATTCGCTCCTCCTAGCCGAGGCGGGCGAGATGATCGTCGGATCGCTGATCGTGGGCTGGGACGGATGGCGCGGAAGCTTCTACCGGCTCGCAGTGGACCCCGAGTGGCGCCGGCAGGGCATCGCCTCGGCCCTAATCGTCGCCGGCGAGGAGCGCCTGGAAAATCTCGGCGCCATCAGGCTGACCGCGATCGTCGCCAGCGGTGAGCGTGCCGCGGTGGCGCTCTGGCAGGCCGCCGGATATCAGCGGCAAGCCAACACCCGCAGGTTTGTCCGAGTGCTGGCCGACCGCAACCGAGTCCAATGGCCAACCTGACCCAAGACCAAAAGGCGGCCGTCTTCTGTGCCCTGCACCAGGGCGATCCCTTCGTCATCCCGAATCCCTGGGATGCCGGCTCGGCCAGGGTTCTGGCGGGGCTCGGGTTCGAGGCCCTGGCCACCACCAGCTCGGGCTTCGCCTTCACGCTCGGCCGCCCGGACGGCGGCGTCACGCTGGAGGAGGTCTCCGATCATGCCCGGCTGCTTGACGGGGCGACCGACCTGCCCCTCTCGGTGGATCTGGAGAACGGCTTCGGCCCCGAGCCCGAGGACACGGGGAGGGCGATCGCGCGGATCGCCGAGGCAGGCGCCGTCGGCGGCTCGATCGAGGACTACGACCATGCGGAAGGCATATACGGCCTCGAGCGGGCCGTAGAGCGAGTCACCGCCGCGGTGGCGGCGGCGCGCCGGCTGGACTTTCCCTTCACCCTGACCGCAAGGGCCGAGAATCATGTTCGGGGGAATCCGGACCTGGAGGACACGATCGTCCGCCTGCAGGCCTATGAGCGCGCCGGCGCAGACGTCCTCTTTGCCCCCGGGCTGCGCAGCGCGGAAGAGGTTCGAGCCGTGGCGAAGGCGATCGCCCGGCCGCTCAATGTGATCGCCATTCCGGGCCTCTCGGTGGCGGAGATCGCCGAGGCGGGGGCGCAGAGGATCAGTCTCGGGGGAAGGCTCGCCTGGACGGCCGTCGCGGCGATGGCCGATGCCGCGGCGCTGATTCGCGATACCGGCGACCTCTCATCCCTGTCTGACCCGACCCGGGTGGCGGAGTGGCTCTCAGGGGAAGCGCCGCGGCGCTTCCCCGATCCGGCCCAGGCAGTCCTCAAGGCTGAGGCACTCGCAGCGCAGACCCGCCTCCAGAATGCCCTTCATTGCCTTGGCCTGGGTGAGCGTTCGCTCCACCTCGGGAAGTTTGCGAGCGGCGAGCCGACGCCAAACATCTGAGGGCGGCGTCCTCTCGGAAAAGCCGGCGAGAATCAGGCGGATCTCGGCCAGGGTGAACCCCGCCTGCTTGGCCAGCGCGACCATCTCGATCTGGCGCATGGCTTCACGGTCATAGCGGCGCTTGCCGGCGACCCGCCGCGGGGGCGAGAAGAGCTCTGCCCTCTCCCAGTAGCGAAGCGTCGAGGGCGGGACTCCGGCGTGATTTGCCGCCTCTCCGATCGTGAGTTCGCTGCCGCTGGCGCTCATCGGCTTGACTTGAACCTTACTTCAGGTGATAGACCGCCAGAGCGACCGAGAAAGCGAGAGAGGGGAGCGAATGCCCGATACGCAGAGTTGTTCCGTCGGAGCTGGCGAGGCCGACTCTGCCGAGGGCCCCAGCTGCAATCTGAGCGAGGGGGCACAGATGACTCGCCCGGCCCGCCGGGCGCGCGCAGCCGCCGGCCTGGGCTTCCTCGCGCTCGCCGGAGCCTTGGGCGCCCGCCAGGCCCCGGGCCGGGTAGCTCTGTGGCCCCTGGCACTCGTTCCCACCTGGTTCGGGATCTCCCACCTGGTGGCCGGCGTCACCGGCTATCGGGGCTGCCCCGAGCTTGGGGCGATCCCCAGCGTGATGCTCGCCCGGCCGGTGGCGACGAGCTGCGGGCCGTGGGAGCGGATCGACCGCGGGCTGGAGCGCCTTGGGTCGCGCCGATCTTCGCCAGGGTGCTGCTCAGGGGCGGCGTAGGGCAGGGGGCAGCCGGGCCCGGACGGGCTATACGCCGGCGGCCTGCTCTTCGGCGGCTGCGAGTGGGGTGAGGCCCTTGATCAGGTCGGCCGCCCGCTCGGCGATCGCGATCGTCGGCGCGTTGGTGTTGCCGCGAGGGACCACGGGCATTACCGAGGCATCGACGACGCGAAGGCCCTCCAGCCCGAGGACCCGCAGGTCGGTGTCAACGACCGAGCCGATCGCGCAGGTGCCGACCGGGTGATAGATCGGGAAGGCCGTGCGGGCGACGTGGGCCCGCAGCTCCTCCTCGGAGTCGCCCGTCGGGGCGGTGAACGGCTCGGCGCAATAGGGTCGCATCGCGGGCCGATCGCAGATCTCCTGCATCAGCTCAAGCGCCGCGATCATCCGCGGCATGTCCTCCTCGGCGGAGAAGAATTCATTGCGAACGATCGGCTTCGCCGTTGGGTCATTGGAGGCGAGGCGGACAGAACCGCGGCTGCGCGGGGTCAGCAGGCAGGGAGAGACCCAGACGCCGTGGGCCTGCGGGTCGCCCATGCCCTCTTCGACGATCTGGACAGGGGCGACGTGGAATTGCGTATCCGGCGCCGTGGAACCGGACTCGACCCGGGCGAAGCCACCGGACTCGGCGAGATTGGAGGCAAAGGGCCCGGTCTGGGTGGCCGTAAACTCCTCCAGCGCTGCCGGCTCCAGTGCCAACAACAGGCTCTGCGGCTCCGGCGTCGTCCAGACGCCGTAGCTGGCCGCGTGGTCGCTCAGATTCTCACCCACCGCCGGCTGGTCGAGCCGCACCTCTATCTCCCGCAGCGCCAGATGTTCGGCTGGGCCGATGCCGGAAAGCATCAACAGCTGCGGCGAGTTGAAGGTGCCGCCGCAGAGGATCACCTCGCGCTCGGCTCGCAGCTCCTGGTGTTGGCCGAGCTGGGTCACCTCGACGCCCACCGCGCGGCTGCCCTCGAAGAGGAGGCGGTCGACCTGCATGTAGGGCATCACGGTCAGGTTGGGGCGCTCCATCGCCGGGTGCAGATAGGCGACCGCAGCGCTGGCGCGCATCCCGCCCCGCTGGGTCACCTGGTACATCCCGACCCCCTCCTGCTCGGGGCCGTTGAAATCCTCGTTGCGGGGCAGGCCGGCTTCCGCGCCGGCCTCGACGAAGGCCGGGGTGATGGCGTTGCCGGAGCGCTGGTCGGAGACCGGCAGCGGGCCGCCGACCCCGTGCCAGCGCGAGGCGCCGCGCTCGTTGTCCTCAGCCTTGAGGAAGTAGGGGAAGAGATCCTCCCAGCCCCAGCCGGAGGCGCTCCAGCCGTCGTAGTCGGCGCGGTTGCCGCGGATGTAGATCATCGCGTTGATCGAGGACGAGCCGCCGAGGACCTTGCCGCGAGGGAGGGCGAGGCGACGACCGTCGCAGTTTGCCTCCGGCGCGGTGCAGTAGTCCCAGTCCACCTCGGTGCGGGCCAGTTTCAAGTAGCCGAGCGGGACGTGGATGTTCTCGTTCACATCAGGCGGCCCCGCCTCCACCAACAGGACGCTCAGCGCCGGGTCCTCGGAAAGGCGGGCGGCAAGCACGCATCCGGCTGACCCCGCCCCGACGATCACGTAGTCATACATCGGATCTCCTCCTGATTGTGCCGACCCC
The DNA here is from genome assembly GCA_035534175.1 of Solirubrobacterales bacterium. Classification (GTDB taxonomy): domain Bacteria; phylum Actinomycetota; class Thermoleophilia; order Solirubrobacterales; family 70-9; genus DATLSM01. The sequence continues at coordinate 35,580 of DATLSM010000097.1, forward strand.
ACTCGGCTGCTCGGTCAGAGAGCCTACTCCGCACTCCCGGCTGCGCCGGAATTTCCCAGCGGCCACCAACCTTGACCTGACGATCAACCGTCGAGGCAATCTGACTGCGAGCTGCGCCGGTGGAGTGTTCGTGACCCATCTGATTGCTCGGTTCAGAAACGCTACGGAAGTCTCGCGCCGCCTGATTCGACGGTGCAGGGAGATTGGCCAAGGCGAGGTCGGTTGCGTGGTCCGACCAGCTCGGATTAATGTGTGAAACGGTCGGTCAGTGCGCTCTCGAAGGCCGGCTCACTCACACCCTCCGCCAGCGCAGGAGGTTGACCAGTAATCGAGGTCAGCGATACCGGAGCAAGGTCAATCGGTAAGCCCGCCAGACTGAGGGCCAATCGGCGGAGCATTCGCCGATCATCCAACGGCACCGCCGGAGCCCGATCCCTCGACCGGCTTAGCCTGCGCTTGGATCGCTTCGAGGATCGCCCTCAGACCACCTTCGGTTTCGGTGTTCAGCGCATCGAGGATCGCCTGCGTGTCTTTGAAGGTGTTTTCGGATCGAGCATCGGAGGCCATCGACTGCACGCCCTGACCGACCATGATGATCGACAGGAGGACGAGCTGGATGAAGGTCTGTGCGATCCAGGCGACGATCAGGATCAGCCCGGGCTTCGTCAGGAACTTGGGGACGTCGCCGCTGGTCAGGACCCCCGCCTCAATCAGGATGGCGGGCAGGCTGGTCAGGGCGACGAGGCTGAAGAGATAGGCCATGGCCATGGACCCAACGGCGTGAGTGATGATCACCGCGAGCTTGGCGTTGAACCCCTGTACCTCGCTCATTGCCTGCTTGATCTCAGACGGGCTGAAACGAACCGCCCGATTGAGATGGTGCCGTGTCCTTACGGCGTTAGGCGTCTTCGGTTCGCCTGACTCGTCAGTCGCGGTGCCGGCTGTAGGGCTTGGCAGTGTCATCGGCGTTTCCCTTCGGGCAGTAGTAATGAGTGTGTTCGGGCTGAATCCGCGTCCGTAGTTGAGGGAAGCATCAGCTCAACCGAAACGTCCATATCAGCAATTGCGACCACTCGGGGCCAGTGGGCAATCGACGACACAGAAAGACCGTAGCGATCAGAGCGGCGGAACGAACAGACGTTCGGACTACCTGATGCCCTGTCCTGATGGGACGGGCAAGCCCTCGATCAAGGTCGTTTGAAGATCGAGTGCGTCCCGACCCGCCGCCATATGATGTGCGCCTGGCCAGGGTGAACCTCGTCGCCGTATTCAAACGTCGCGCGGCCGTCCGGCGCCCAGGTCATCTCCCAGATGCCGGGGTGTCCCTGCATCCGCTTGATACGGAGGCGGGGATGAAAGGCTTGCTCGGCGTTCTTCAGGTCGGTGACGAACTGCTTCACCGCGGCCAAGAACTGCCGCTGCTGCTGGGGCGTCAGACCCTGCCAGTCCCGCCGAAATGACGGAAGAACCCTACGAATCGGCATCGAGGGGCTTCAGGTCTGCTTCCAGCGCCCCAAGGAAATCGTCGTCGCTCTCATAGGTGGTTCCGCGACCGGCGGCGAGGTCTTCGTCGGCCTCGTGCTCTTTTGCCTGCCACTCGCGGGTCCAGAACCAGACCTGGTCGGGATCAATCCGGCCGTCCGTGATCTCCTCAAGAAGGATCGCGGCGCCGTCGACGGCGCCGTCAGGAAGGCGGTCTACCAGCTGGTGAAGCTCAGCCTTGGTCATTGCTGCATTGTGCCACGAGGCATCATCTGCAACTAGAAGGACCAGGCTTGCCGGCCCGATAAACGCTGGTGGGAATCAGGTCGTCCTGACGAATAACACGCCAACCTCGGAGATCCTTTCGACGCTCAGTGGTTTCGTCAGCACTGCGATCGAGTCGGGCTTTTCGTCAAGAGAAATCGAGTTGATTGACCGTGTTGCCGAGGCGCAGGATATTTCGGGTGAAGAACTGGAAGCTGCGGTGCGATCTGGAATCGAAGCTGCGGCACCGGAGCAGAGCCGGCTTGCCAAGTTTCGAGACGCGGTGATGCAAAGCGCGGTCAGTGGTGTGCGGTGCAGGCGATCATCGCCGCTGCGGGCGCGCTTCTGTAGTTAGGTGCGTCGAAGGACGGCTTGCGTCTTTAGCTCGCGGGCTTCGGCACGCCTGTCGGCGATTATCTCGTCGGACGGGCTCACGCCCGGTGTCAAGTGGGTGAGCACCATCACGTTCGATTTATCGCGGCGCGCCGCTCGTTGACGGAAGTGGCGTGAGACTTGGTGTTTTGAGCCATATACGGATGGAAGCTCCGCTGCCGGTGACCGGGCTAGATTCCCCCGCTACCGTGCTCGACATGCTTTCGCCAATGTCGTCCATATCGCGCTGCGATTTCAAGGCCAGTATCGCCCAGGAATCGGCAAGGAGGCGCGAGCTGATCTCAAGTCAACCCAGCGAGGCTGCTACCAGGTATCGACAAAGCGACGGCGGCGCGGCAACCGGCCCGACCGCGCGGCCCGGCCCAGGGTCGAGGCAATCAACGACCGCGTCTCCGCCGGGTCGATCACGTCGTCGATCTCGAACAGAGTGGCCGCATTCAGGGCCTGGGCGTTTCGCTCTGCCGCCTCCGTCAGCTCGCGGATCCGCTGCTCGCGCTCTCCCTCGTCGACGATCGCGTCGAGCTCCTTGCGCAGCGCCAACCTGACGGCACCCTCGAGGCCCATGGGGCCGAGATGGGCCGTGGGCCAAGCGAGGGTGAGCAACGGCTCGTGCAGGCTGCCTCCCGCCATCGCCTGCGCCCCGAGACCGTAGCCTCGGCGCAGGACCACGGCGACGAGCGGAACACCCAGCGCCGCGCCAGCGACCAGAAGTCGCGATGCATGGCGCACGAGGCCGGTTGCCTCCGCTTCCGGGCCCACCATGATTCCCGGCGTATCGACCAGGGAGACGATCGGGAGCTCGAATGCGTCGCAGAGCTGCATGAACCTTGCGGCCTTGTCGGCGGCGTCGCTGGTGATCGCTCCCGCCGTGTGACGCGTGTCGTTGGCGATCACCCCGAGCGGGCGCCCCTCGATCCGGGCGAGCGCGGTGACCATCTCCGGTGCGAAACGCTCGCGCAAGAAGGTGACAGACCCCTCATCGGCGAGCGTCTCAATGATCGGCTGCACCGCGTATGCGCGTCGCTGTCGTTCGGGGACGAGATCCCGGAGGCGTTTCTGATCTGGTTCTGGAGTCGGCTGCGTGGCTCCCTGGAAGTACGCCAGCAACCGCTTGGTTACCACCGTGGCAGCCTGCTCGTCGGTTACGGCAACGTCTATCACGCCGTTGCGCACCTGCATTTCAAGCGGCCCGACCTCGTCGGGATGGACCTTGCCCAACCCCCCTCCCTCGATCATCGCCGGGCCGCCCATGCCCAGCGAGACGTTCTCCGTCGCCACGATCAGGTCCGAGCACCCGGCGATCATCGCGTTGCCGGCAAAGCAGCGACCGGCGACGACCGCGATGCGGGGCACCTGGCCCGATAGCCGCGCCCAGAGCGCGAAGGCCCGCGTATCGAGGGCGGAGACCGCTGGATAGTCGGTGTCACCCGGCCGCCCGCCACCGCCCTCGGCAAAGAAGACGGTCGGTAGGTTCATGCGCTCGATCAGCTCGAAGAGTCGATCCTTCTTTCGATGGCCCAGCGCGCCCTGAGTCCCGGCCAGGACGGTGTAGTCATAGGACAGCACGGCGCAGGCGCTGTCCTCTCCAAACAGTTGCCCGTTGATGCGAGCGGTACCCGCCACGAGGCCGTCAGCGGGGGTGCGCGCGATCAGCTCGTCGAGATCGCGGCGTGATCGCTGAGCGGCAATAGCGAACCGCCCGTACTCGACAAAGGACCCGGGGTCGACCAGTTCGGCGATGTTCTCCCGCGCCGTTCTTGCGCCCCCTGCATGACGGCGCTCGACCGCGTCCCGACGTGCCCCATCCTGGGTCAGGGCGCGACGCTCAAGCACCTCGGCCAGGTCGTCGCGCTCAACGCGCTCGTCATTGCTCTCTCCGTCGGGCACCGGCGAGATGTTCCCAGACGCAGTGTGTCCTCGACCGGACTCCGAAACTATCGTCACCGTAGCTCTATTCAATCCTCAGATGAAGAGCGCTCAGGGAGATTGGGGACCGCCGATCAGCGCCTCACCTTCCTCCAGGGTAGGCGCCATAGTCAGCGACAGCACCGAACAGGGGGATCGCCTCCCAGGGAATCAGCCGGGCCGACCAATCTGACAGTGCATCGGCGACCGGAATCTCGGACGTAGGCCCCCGACCACAACGCAGGAGGCCGACCGGCAGGCGAGCCCTCTGACGAGGCGGCTAGGGGTCCGAGGCTCCGATGAAGTCTGTGAGTAGCTCGTTGACCCGCTCCGCTGCGTCGTGCTGAACCCAGTGAGTTGCATCCGGAATCCGCTCGACTCGGACCTTGGGAGCCCACCTCCGACCCGGATCCGCAAGCTCGCTGCCGAGATGGCGATCACGCTGGCCCCAGATGACGAGCACCGGGCAATCGATCGGGCTCATCCGGTCGAGAGCCTTGCGCGGAGATTGTCGAAGCGCGGCCCTGTAGTAATTGATCATCCCCGTAAATGCACCTGGCTGTGACCAGGCCTCCGCATAGCGTTCGAGGTCCGCGTCGGTGAAGGATTCGGGCGAGTCGGCGCGCAGTGAGCGCTTGGCGAATGCGAACCCGTCGCGTGCCAGCAACTTCTCCGGCAGGTAGGGAATCTGAAAGAAGAACATGTACCAGCTCTTGCGCAGCTGTTTGACGGTCCGGAACCCATCGAGCATGCGTGCAGGATGGGGTACGTTGAGGATCGCCAAGCGCTCGACTGAGTCTGGATGATCCATTGCCGTGAGATAGGCGACGGCGGCGCCCCAGTCGTGGCCGACAAGATGAGCTTTCTCGACCCCGGAATGGCGGATCAGCGCGGCGATGTCTGCGGCCAGATGTTCGCCGTCATATGCCCGCCAGCCGGAGGGCTTATCCGAGAGGTTGTAGCCGCGCATGTCGGGTGCGACCACGTGGTACCCGGCAGCCGCCAGAGCGGGGATCTGATGGCGCCAGGAGTACCAGAACTCGGGGAAGCCGTGCAGCAACACAACCAGGGGACCCTGGCCAGACTCGACGTAGTGCAGGCGAATCCCGTTGACATCTGCATAGGAGTCGCTGGCCCCCGCCACTTCCATCAGATCCGACGGCCTGCTCATGCCGACTCCGTATTCGACCCCGCGTCGTACTCATCCATAGGACATCCCAATGTCGAAGTGCCTGATGAACTCCAGAGCCAGGGGCCTTACCAGCCTTGTATGGCTATCGGTGGATTCCAGGCGGCGCGGGCATCGCCGCGCCGACCCAGCCGCTGGCCCTGAAAGGGCCGCGGCCAGGGGTGTCTGCCATGGCGGCCTGGTTCTATTTCTTCTTGCCGCTGATCGCCGTCTTGAATGAGGCACCCGGCGTGAACTTTGGCGTTTTTGATGCTTTGATCTTCAGCGATTGGCCGGTTTGTGGGTTGCGTCCCGTGCGCGCTCCGCGCTTGACGACGGAGAACTTGCCAAATCCGGTCAGGGCAACCTCATCGCCCTTTTTCAGCGTTTTCTGGATTGTGTTGATCAGGCTCTCGATCGCTCGCGCGGAGTCTGCTCTGCTCAGCCCGCTGTCCTTCGCGATCGCCTCAATCAGTTGCGTCTTGTTCATTGCTCTCCTTGGTTTGAGAAACCGAGCTCGCAGAATATGGCTAATGCCATGCGGGCTGCGGGGTGGGGACGGTAGAACCCGCCGGTATGGCCGGTGGCGCGCCCGTTATGCCTCCCCTGCCCCCTTGGCGCTTGATTGGGTCGGCTGTCCCGTGGTGGCGACCGATTGACCCGGCCGAGTCAATCGGAGGTCGCGAGCTGAGAAGCTGATGCCGGGCGTCAAATCGGAGATAGCCGGGCCCAGGCGGCCCTTGGCCTACTGAGGCGCCATGCAGCACAGCTGAGCGCTGCCGCTGGCAAGCAGGCGCCCGGCCTCATCCCAGATGCGCCCGCTCACGCCGAGTAGGCCGTCGTCTGCCACCGGGCACTCGTGATCGACCAAAAGCCACTCGCTCTGAGCGGCGGGTCGGTGAAAAGATACGTAGGTGTCGAGGTTCGGGGCGACGAAATCCGCCCCCCGGTACTTCTGCCAGACGGCGGGCCAGCCGAAAGTATCCAGCAGGATCAGTGGGCGGGCAGCGTCGATAAATGGGTCCTCGAAGTGGGGCGTCGGCTCAAAGCGCACCCACTCCCTGATCACCGGCCGGGGCCCCACGTCGCCCGCGCCGAACTCCGGCCGGCGACAGCTGAGGTTGCTCCAGAAGCTGTAGATCGGTCTACCGTCCTTTGTTCGCTCCAGGAGTTTGGAGTCGCCAGGCGGAGCCACCTCGGGCGCAGCCGGTTCCTGATGCTGGTAGCCCGGTGCCTGCGCAGCTGTCCTGATCAATGCGAAGAGAACCGGCTTTCCCCCTTGGGTCATGTTCACCGCGAGGGATTCCGATCTGCGGCCTCGCCTGAGCACCTCGACCGCCAGGTCAACCTCAGCGAAGTCCGGTGGGCTGAGGAAGTGGCAGTAGAAGCTCGCCGGCCGGGGGATCTGGGCACAGAGGCCTGCAGCGCGCAGGGCGATGGCCGCCAGGTAGCCACCGCTCGGACCCCAGATCTCCCAAGCCTCGCTGAGCCGGATCGAGTAGCGGCCGTCATCGCCGGAGAGCTCGGTCGCCTCCTCCAGGCTCTGGGCTCGCTCGCTCATCGGCGGGTCGAGCTTAGAGCGCAGCCCGTTTGGCAAGGCCGGAGGTCCTGCGCCGACCGAGTGACCCGGGTTCGGCCGGCACCCCTTAAGCTCTACCTGGATGAGCGTCGTTCTCCGTCTGCACGAGAAGCTATACAAGGGAACCGACGGGCGGATCGGGCACCGGATGATCGGTGTCCCCACCCTGCTGCTGAGGACCACGGGACGTCGTTCTGGCGTGACCCGGACAAACGGCCTTGTCTACGCGCGCGATGGGGTCGACTACCTCGTGGTGGCCTCCAACGGCGGCACCGACCGAGATCCGGCCTGGCTCTACAACCTGCGAGCCAACCCAGATGTCGAAGTTCAGATCGGGCGCCAGCGCCACAAGGCCACGTCCAGGGCCCTGGTGCCAAGCGATCCCGACTACAAGCGCCTGTGGAAGGTCGTCAACGAGAACAACAACGACCGCTACACCGCCTACCAGAAGCAGACGTCCCGGCCGATTCCGATCGTCGTCGTCACGCCAAGCTGATCTGACCGGCGGTTTGGCCGAGTCGTTGGGCGGGCACCTCAGCTCGGAGTCGTTCAGCGGCGCATACCGGCGGCCCACCTCAACCAACCCGCACGGCGAATAGCATCGAGGCGGTGGCCAGCGACTTTCGGCCCACCGGCATCCGGTCCCACTGGTCACGCCGTTCGATACGGGAGGGGCTGTCGACGGCGCGGGCGCTGTTTGCCGAACCGAGTCCGACGGTGATCAAGGCGGTCCTCCATGCGACCGGTCGGATACCGACACCACACGCGCGGATGCCCCATGTCGACGCTTCTGAAGTGGCGATGAAGAGTGCGCTTGAGGCTGTCGCCTTGGTGGGCGATGGCTGATGTGCAGGCAGATCGCCAATCCCGCCACAGGTGAGCGCATCGTCTTCCTTCGCACAGCTGAGGACACCGACGGCGAGCTGTTGGAGATGGACGATTTCTGGGCCGACGTCGATCACCGAACGCCCGAGCACATCCATCCCGCGATGGAGGAGCGATGGGAGGTGATCTCCGGATGGGTCAAGTTTGAGATCGGTGGGGTCGAGCGCACGGTGGGTCCAGGCGACTCGATCGCCGCCCCGCCGGGGACGCCGCACTGCGCTCGCAACGTCGGCGAGGAACCAGCCCAACTCCGAATTCAGATGCGACCGGCGCTGCGCTGGCAGGAGTTCGTCGAAAGGCTGTTCGCGCTCGCCGCCAGCGGCCAGGGCGACCCTCGACGGATGCCGGATCCAGACTCACTCCCCGCCCTGATGCGGGAGTTCAGGCGCGAGGTCACTCCAGTACCACCGGGTTGACCGACCAGGGCCGGGAGCGAGGTCGAGCGCTCCCTCCCCCGCCTTCTCCCCCGAAGGTATCCCGGGTACCTGGGGTCAGACCGGCTTCAGCTGGTGGCGAGCTTGGCCGCGTTTGACTCACCGCGTCGCTGCTGACGTCGTGCATACCAGCGGGGGGCAAGCAGGATCAGCGTCATACCGATCGCCGCAACGCCCGCCGCAATCGGCCACAGCGCCGAATCGCCTTTCTGGATTGTGAGGACGCCGGAGGCGATCAGGACCAGCCCAAGCGCGCTGCGCAGGAAGCCCTGTGGCGCACGGGCGGAGAGTGCTGAGCCGATGATCACCCCGGGGATCGAGCCGAGCAGGATGTTGCCGACGAGCGAAAAGTCCACGTTACCCCCCACCCAGTGCGCGATGCCGGCGGCCCAGAGGAGAATCGCGGCGTGGACGATGTCGGTTCCGACCACCCGACGAGGGGTGAGCCGAAATAGTGCGATCAGGAGAATCGCGATCACGGTGCCCGATCCAGCTGAGGTGATCCCGATCACGAAGCCCGTCGTGGCACCGATCACGATCGCTGCCAGCTTGTGGCGCCTGGCGACCTCGAAGTCATCGCGCTCCTGGACCAGGCCACGGAGGATCAGCGAGCGGGCGAGGGTGATCACCCCGACCACCAGAAGGGTGCCGCCCAGCAGCGCGTAGACAATCGAGTCGAGGCGGCTTTCGCTAACGCTTGACTCCAGCAGGCTGATCAAGAAGACGCCGAGGATTCCCGCCGGCACGCTGCCAACCGCCATCCAGAAGACCAACTCCAAGTTCACCGTCTTCATCTTCAGATGGCGCCAGCTACCCACGGTCTTGGTGATCGCCGAGTAGAAGATGTCGGTGCCGATCGCCACCACCGGCTGGACGTTGAAGATCAGGACCAGCAGCGGGGTCATCAGCGATCCACCGCCGACGCCGGTCATGCCGACGAGGACGCCGATGCCAAGACCGAAGATGACGATTGCCGGGTCCATCACAGAGTCATAGCCGCAACGCAGCGGGCTATTCCTAACTTCCTTAGTCAGAAGTTCAAGAAAGTCGACAGAGAGTAACGATGAGAGATCCACTCGGCAAGCGGCCGCGCGTCGGGGCAGCTTTCGCCACCTTGTTTCGTCACCAAGTTGCAGACACTGGGCCCTCAATCCGAGACGCATCTGCCCCTCCCCCGCACCCCGCGGCGAACCCCGGGTCCGCCTCACAGAGCAGCCCCCGCCTCAGCTTCCGCCCCGCCGGCATTTTCAGCGGTTCTGGCCGCGGCGCCTTGAGCCGATTGGAAGAAGCCCTGCGCCCAGAGATCACTCGGCCTACTACCTCCCATAACATCCAATATTTGATATATGTATTACTATCTGACATAGTGGCGCTGAGTCAATGCCAGATTCCTCTCATCAACCTTCTCTCCGCGACGAGCAGCGGGCGATCACCCGCCGCCGTGTCCTCGATGCAGCCGAAGCCGTGTTCGCTCGACGTGGCTTCCACGGAGCTTCGATGGAGGAGATCGCTAGGGAGGCCGGGGCGACGACAGGCGCTCTTTACTCCAACTTCGCCGGTAAGGAGGACCTGTTTCTTGCCCTCTTTGAGGAGCGGATCGCCTCCGACATGGGTGAGTACTCCGAGATCGTCGCGGCGGGAACCACCCTCCAGGAGCAGGCCCGAGGGGCGGGCGATCACTGGATGCAGATCCTGCGCGAGCGGCCAAACTACTTTCCTCTTCTGATCGAGTTCTGGGCCTACGCGCTACGTGAGCCACGGCTTCGGGAGCGCCTCGGTGGAAGCTTTGCCGCGCTTCGCTCGGGGAGCGCCCGGGTGGCCTCGGAGGCGGCGAAGCGCTCGGGCTTTCCGGCCAGTGCTGAGGCTGGTGAGTATCTCGGGCTCTTCATCAACGCCCTCGGCAACGGTCTTGCCCTGGAGAAGCTGGTCGACCCTGATGCGGTCCCCGATCCGCTATTTGGAGAGATGCTCGCCTTCGTCTTCGGGGCCTTTGAAGCACTGGCGCTCGAGAACCCGGCCGCCGCCGATCCCGACCTCGGAACTTCGCTGCGACAGAGGCAAGAAGGGGAGCCCGGAGATGCCTGAAACGACACCGACCGCAGACCCCGGCGCGCCCGACCCAAGGCAAGCCGAACTTGGACTGCGGCGAGCGTCCGCAAACGACATCTCTGCGTTGAAGACGGTGTTGGCGGAAGCTTTCTACGAGGACCCGATCTTCGCCTGGCTGATGCCTGATGATCGCCGGCGGGCCGCCCGTCTGCGCCACTTCTTCTCGATCGAGTTGCGCCACATGGGCCCGCCGCGGGGAGAAGTACTGACTACAAACGACCTCGCCGGCGCCGTGATCGTCATGCCACCGGGCGCCTGGCGCGCGCCGATCCGCGCCACCCTCTTGGAGGGCGGTGCCTTCGGCGTCCATCTAGGGCGCGCAGCGAGGTTGGACGCGGCGATCGAATGGCACCACACCCGTGGCGTCAGCGATCCGCACTACTACGTGCGGGACATCGGGGTGCTTCCGCGCATGCAGGGCAGGGGCATCGGCAGCTGCCTGCTGCGCAGGATCCTCGAACGCTGCGATCGCGAAGGCTTGCCCGCCTACCTCGAGGCCTCGAGCGAGCGCAACGCAGTGCTCTATGAACGGCTCGGCTTTCACCTAACCCGCGAGCTGCGAGTTTCCAGCAGCCCGCCACTACGGCTCATGCTTCGACCGCCAGGCCGAGAAAGGTGATGACCTGAACGACCTGCGGGCGTCGGCCAAAACCTTTTTGGCTTAAACCTTTTGGCTTAAACCAGCCTCCCTGCCCACCCCTGAGTCCACCCGCCAGGGACACCGCTTGATCGCTCAATCGGCGGGGGCCATTACGCGAGTGACGGAGTCACCGACGAAACAGGGCTTCTCATTTCCCTCGACCTCGAGGGTAAAGCGGGTAACGACCTGCCACCAGCCATCGCCTTTCTCCTCGACCGAGACGACCTCGGCGCGGGCGCGGACTTTGCTGTCGACCGGTACTGGGGCCGGAAATCGGATCTTGTCCCATCCGTAATTAACGCCAAGGGCGAAACCGCTGGCCTCGATTAGTTCGCCGCGGAAGCCGTCGACCAGCGAGAGGGTGAGGTTGCCGTGGGCGATCGTCGTCCCGAATGGGCTCTCGGATCTAGCCCGCTCGACGTCGACATGGATCCACTGGTGATCGCCAGATAGATCGGCGAAGGCATTGATCTCGGCCTGGGTGACGATCCGCCATTCACTCGGACCGATTTGCTGCCCAAGCAGCGCCTGCATCCCCTCAACACCGTGTACCTCGACTGACCCCATCGGCCGCAAGTTTACGTGGTGGCGCCGAAGCCGAGCGTTCGTCAGCTACCGGGCGAGTGGAACTTCGCCGAAGGCGTTGCGAGCGCTCGGCCGGGAAGCGAAGAAGGCCCGCCCCGCCTCATGCCCTGATTGGTAGAGGATCCGGCGCTGCTCGAGCGAAAGCTTGAAGTCAAGCGTCCCGACGTCGCCGGTCGGGATCGAAACCACGCGATCGCCGAAACTGAGGACCTCGCGCGCATCGAAGGCGTTCATCGCCGTCTCCAGGATCCCCCACGCCATGTCCACCGGCCAATCGAGCCCACCGATCTCGCGCTGAGAGGGCCGTTCGGGACCAAGGCCCGAGTGCAGGCGGAACCCCCAGGTGGGGTGGCGCGGGCGCCGTCGGTCGAAGAGGAACAAGGGAAAGGCGCTGGCCACGCCGCCGTCGACCAGCACCCCGTCCTTGCCGGTGGTGCGGTCGCGCAGGGCGAGTGGGGGAAAGAAGTACGGGTAGCCGGCGCTGATCCGCACCGCCTGCGCGATCGGGAACTCCTCCGGACGCAGCTGAGCGCCCCACTCGTCCTCATACAAGGAGACGTCCTCGGGGAAGACGACAAGGCGGGAATGCGCGAAGTCGCAGCCCACCACCTGGAGGCGCCCGTCCAGCTCGCCGAAGACGGTGGCCGGGGACGGGGCATCGCGCAATAGACCCTCGATCCATCGCCACAGGGCCTCGCCTCGGGTCAAGCCGTTTCGTCTGCTCAGATTGCGAAAGCGCCCGAGCAGCCCCCCGGTGTCGGCGATGCGAGCGTAATCGGTTGCCTCCAGCGCTTCACGGATGCCCGCGGCGTCATAGCCGACCGCGAGCGCCATCGCCGCGATCGCCCCGGCTGAGGTCCCCGCGAGGCGAGCCCACTCCGAGTAGCCGGCCTCCTCGGCGGCGGCGATCGCACCGGCGAAGGCGATCCCCTTCATCCCACTGCCGGAGAAGACACCATCGGCCTGCATGCCGGGAGCATGCCAGCTGCCCAATCTGACCGGTCACGCCTGTGCTGCAGGTCTCAAGGCCCGGTGGCGGGGGCCGACGAGGGCGATCGAGGCGGGCCGGGGCCGGCAGCTAGAGGACGTAGGGAACGAGCATCTTCGTGCTCGCGCGGCAAGCCGGATAGGCGGTCGGGAAGGTCGCCATCAGGTTCCTCTCCTCCACCGATGCGCTGTAGTAGAAGTACCCAGCCAGGATCACGACCATGATCAGGCCGAACAGGTTGGTCACCAGCGCGGTCCCCAGCACTCCGGCGAGCAGTCCCGAGTAGATCGGATGGCGGACCAGTCGGTAGGGGCCGGAGTTAACGAGCTCCGGTTCAGACTTCTGGCTCATCGGCATCCCCCAGTTGCAATGAGGAGCGGGCGAGAACGTTGATCATGGCCTTAAACCTGCCGCGGCCTCCCTCCTCTCCCGCGTTCGCCGAGGTGTCCGCTTTGAGGCGGAAGCGAGTTAGGCGACGGCGTCGGCGGGGCCGTCCTCGGTGTCAGCTGCGAGGAGCTTGCCGGCGCGGATCCGCTCGACCATCTCCTTGGATTCCTCCCGGTAGACGCGGCCGTCCTCGAACTCGATCACCGGATATTTGCGTTGTCCCGAGAGCTGCTCCAGCTCGTCGCGCTTGCTGGCGCGGAGCGGGCCCTTGACCAGCTGGTAGGAGATTCCCTCATCATCGAGGGCCTTCTGCACATTCCAGCAGGGGTGGGCGCTGATCTTGACCCACTCGTTGGGGCAGCGGTGAAGCTTGATCGCCACCGGGCGAGCATAGCTCGTAGGGGGCATACCGACAACCTCTGCCATGCGGCCGCGTCCTGAGGGGAAGCAATCACGGCGCTGCGGGGAAAGTGTCCGAGGCTTCGCGGTCGGGGACGGCCGGCGAAGAAGGTCACGGGTCGAGGAGCGGCTGGTGACATGGCGGGTCATCACCCTCGCCGAGCGCAAGTCTTCCGCTTTCCCTCACACCAATGTCTCGGCTTCACTAGCTGAACGGGAGAATTAGTTTGCTTGCTCTCCCCCGCCCCGCTGGAGCCAATCATCTCCGGAGATCTCCTTCCCTCGCCCCCTTCGGGAATGGTCGGTGATCGAGACGCGCAGACGGTGAGGGCGCCGGAGATAATCACCTCATGCCGTGTCGCGATCCACTGCCAGCCCGCAATTCCCTGCTGCCGATCTGGGCGACGCAGCAGACCCACTGGAGAACCGTTTGATTCACGCCAGGAAGGTCCATCTGAATTTGGCCAAGAGCTCACAGCAGCTCTTCGAACTCGACCCCGACGCTGCCCTGGAGATCGGCAACGGCTGGATACTCGGTGCCGGCACCCCCACTCATCCGGTGATTTCCAACGGGGCGTTTCGGACCGATGACGAGGTCGACCCCGAGGAGTTTCTGACTGCGGCTCGGGTCTTCTTCGGCGAGCGGAGACGCGGCTTCAGCGTCTGGGCCCAAGCCGGGGTCAAGGAGGATCGCGACCTGATCGCCACGGCTGAGGCCGGCGGCCTGCAATCTGTATATGAGATGCCCGAGATGATCCTTGAGCGGCGGGCGAAGGAGCGGCCGCTCCCAGGCGGCGTCGAGCTGCGCCGGGTCGCCTCGGCCGCCGAGGCGAGCGAGTACTGGCAGGTCGCGGTGCTGGCCTACTCGAGCCTCGGCTTTCCGGCAAGGACCTTCGGCTCCTACACCAACCACGGCGGTCTTTACGTCGGCAATGTGGCCGCCTTCCTCGCCTACCAGGACGGGAAGCCGGTCAGCATCGCAATGAGTATCGTCAGCGACCGGGTCGCTGGCATCTACTGGGTCGGAAGCGTGGCGGAGGCCCGGGGTCGGGGCCTGGGCTGGACGGTTACGGCCGCCGCTGTCAACGCCGGATTTGAGCTCGGGGCCGAGATTGCCTCACTGCAGGCCTCACCGATGGGGGCAAGCCTTTACTCAGCGATGGGCTTTGAGACGGTCTTCACCTACCGGCTGCTGATGGCGCCACCTCCCGAGGCCTCGACCGGATCGGGGGCATGAAAGCAGCGTCTTCTCGCCGCGGCCGAATCGGCGAGGACTCACGCGTTCGCGCCGCCGATGGGCGCCCCCGGACCCCCCCTTTACCGATCACAATCGCGCTAACCTGCCGATTGCTGTGGGTATGGAGGCTGGGCAGGCTCAAGGCGGCGGGGCCCCCACCGAGGGGAAGATGACACGAGGCTGGCGCCTGACGAAGGCCGCGTGGGCCTTGATCCGGCGTGATCCGACGATGATCTCGATCGCCCTGATGGGCGCGGGCTGCGGGTTGGCGGGAGGCGCCGCGATCATCTACTTCTCCGGCTACATCGGCTCGCCGACCCATTCGCGCGGCGACTTGGCCCTGGCGGTGATCGTCAGCCTCTACCCGATGACCTTCCTCAGCGTCTTCTTCAACGTCGCCCTGGCCGGCGCCGCCGCGGCCAGCTTCGACGGCCGACCAATCGGCGTCCGCCAGGCGCTCGGCATTGCCTGGAAGCGGGTGGGCCGGATTGCGCAGTGGTCGCTGCTGGCGGCGGGAGTGGGGCTCGTCTTGGAGCAGATCGCCTCGCGAATCCCCGGTGCCGGGCGCCTTGCGTCCTGGCTGCTCGGTGCCGCCTGGAGCCTGGCGACAATCTTCGCCGTGCCATTGCTGGCACTCGAGGGCGCCGGACCACTGGAGACCGCGAAGGAGTCAGTCCACCTGATCAAGAGCAAATGGGGGGAGGGGATTACCGGTCTGGCCAGTATCGGCATCTGGACCGTCTTCGTCACGATCCCGGTGGCGATCCTCTTCGCGCTTGGCCTCAGCGTCAGGAACCGGGACGCGACCGCCGGCGCGGCGCTGATCGCGATCGCGATCGGGGCGATCCTGTTGGTCTCAGCCCTCTCACTCGCCACCCGACAGGTCTTCTCTGTCGCCCTCTACCGCTACGCCAGCGGCGCGCCCAGTACGGGAGGCTTCGCCGCCGCCGACCTTGAAGAACCATTCCGCCGCCGTGACGGCCGCGACTGACTGGGCCCGGCTCAGCTTTTATACCCCACACCCGTCGCCTGTCGCGAACCCTGGTCGCTCGGGAATTTGATGGGCCGCGATCCGCAGTGGTGGGAATAGCCCTCGCGGTAGATCTGAGGTATCCGCAGCGCAGAAGCTCGCGCTGGGCGAAGATGCGACATGGTCAAGGAAGCGACGAGCACACATCGGGCGCGGGTGAAGTGGAATGCCGATCGCGAGGACCGGCGCGCCCACACGATCGAGTTGGCTGACCAGAGGCTCGAGGCCTCCGGTACTGCTGCGCTCGGGGGAGATCCCGCCAAGGCCGACCCAGAGGAGCTGTTCGTGGCCTCGCTGTCGAGCTGCCACATGCTCTGGTTCATCTCCCTGGCGCGAGCGGAGCGGCAGCGGGTCACGGCCTACGAGGACGAGGCAGAGGGGACGATGGACGCCACTCGGTTCACGAGCGTGGTGCTTCGGCCACGGGTCTCATTCGATCAGGACCCCGGCGCCGAGCGGCTCATTGACCTTCACCACCGCGCGCATCAGCGCTGCTTCATCGCCAACAGCGTCAGCTGCCCGGTGACAGTCGAGCCCCGACCTTGACCGGCGCCGCCTACGACAGGCTGGGTCGCGGCTACAGCGAGGTTCGTCGGCCCGACCCGCGGATCGCCGCTCAGATCGAAGCCGCCCTGGGCGACGCGCGGACGGTCCTCAACGTCGGCGCCGGCACCGGTTCCTACGAGCCCGCCGACCGCGATGTGACCGCGGTCGAGCCCTCAACCGAGATGATCGCCCAGCGATCCGCCGGCTCTGCACCTGTAGTGCGGGCCAAGGCCGAAGCGCTGCCATTCGACGACAACAGCTTCGACGCCGCGATGGCGATCATCACCGTCCACCACTGGGCCGACCCGGCAGCCGGGCTGGCGGAGATGACGCGGGTGGCGCGGTACCGGGTCGCGATCCTCACCTTCGATCCCGCTCACCCACTTGCGTGGCTGTGGCTGGGAGACTACTTTCCGCGCACCCTGGAGATCCACAGCGACGCCATGCCGCCCATCGCCGAGTTGGCAGCGCTGCTGCCGGGCGCCTCGATCGAAGCGGTCGCCGTCCCCCGTCTCTGCGAGGACGGCTTTTTCTGCGCACTTTGGGACCGGCCCGAGATGCACCTCGACCCCCGGGTGCGCCGTGCCAGCTCGGTGTGGCATCTGATGGCACCGGAGGAGATCGATCGAGGGCTCAAAGCCCTACGGGCAGACCTCGAGAGCGGCACCTGGGACGCGCGCCACGGATACCTGCGCGCCGCGCCGGAGATGGACGTTGGACTGAAGCTCGTTGTCGCCGAACTCGAGGGAGCCAAATGACCTCCCGCTCGAAATCCTCGGCTGCTGGCTCGAGCGCTCGATCATGGCATTGGGCAAGCGGCATCCGCGTACCCTCGGCGCCCGTGTCCTTGAAAGTAGCTTTCGCCTCGTGACACTCGTCCTGCTCACCGGAGCGACCCGTGGGATTGGTCGGGCGGCGGCGATCGAGATCGCCGGGCGAGGGGTCGAGGTCGCGCTGGTGGGTCGTGATCCGGCGCGAGTCAAGGCCGTCGCACGGGAGGCCATGCAGGCGGGGGGAGGCGCCGCCGTCCATGAGCACGTCGCCGATCTGACCCTGATGGCCGACGTTCGAGCGCTGGCCCAAAAAGCTCGGGAGCGCTACGGGCAGATCGACGTGCTGGCCAACAACGCCGGGGCGCTGTTCGCCTCGCGCGGAGAGACCGCCGAGGGCTTGGAGCGAACGTTTGCGCTGAACCATCTCGCGCCCTTTCTGCTCACCAACCTGCTGCGAGATCGGCTGCGCGGTGGCCGGGTCATCACCACCGCCTCCGATGCTCACGAATCGGGGCTGCTTAATCTGGAGGACCTGCAGTCGGAGCGCTCCTACTCAGCGATGGGCGTCTATGGCACCTCCAAACTCTGCAACATCCTCTTTACGCGGGAGCTGTCCAGGCGGGCGCCTGAATTGCACGCCAACTGCTTTCACCCCGGTGTGGTGCGCACCGGCTTCGGCAAGGGCGAAAACGGGATCTGGAAGCTGCTCACCACGCTCGGTGGGCCGTTCTTTCGCTCGCCGCGGCGTGGCGCCCGCTCGCTGGTCTGGCTGGCGCTGTCGGGCGAGGCCGCGGAGCTCAGCGGCGAGTACGTGCAGGACGAGAAGGTGCGAGAGCCGAGCGCCCAGGCCCAGGATGAGATGCTCGCCGAGGGCCTTTGGCGGCGCAGCGCCCAGCTGGTGGGCCTGCCTGGCTAGAGAGAGCTTGGTCAGAAGCGGGCGAATGCACCGATGAGGGAACCGTCTTCCTTTGGAGGGCCTGGAGCGAGACGAGAGGGCCCGCAGGCGGAATCTGCGCATGTTCGCGATCTCTAGAAGCGTGAGCTGAGGGGACAGCCCTCTGAGAAATGAGACGCCATTGAGACAAGGGGGACAGGGCGGATTTGGCCCGATTCGTCTCGCTACCCCCGCGGATAGTCGAGCTGACCGCGGCTCCTGACCCGCTTTACCCGCCTCCCATGAACATGTCTACTGAGGCCCCACAAACAGAAGCCCCGCAATGCTGCCGTCGCGGCCCGCGGGTCCTCTCCCCGCAGGCCTCCCCCAGCGCCGCCTGGATCGCCCGCAGATCATCGCGCTCCAGCTGAAGTAGGTTGACGCGCCGTTGCCTTCTGAATGGAAGATGGCGCGGCGACGCCGGTTAGCGCGAAAATGCCGGGGGATGGACAGCGGACGATGGTTGCTGGCGGGACGCTATGAGATGGGCGAGGTGATCGGCCGAGGCGGAATGGGCACCGTCTACAGCGCGACCGACCTCACCCTCGACCGAGTGGTGGCGGTCAAGGTTCTGCCACCCGCGGTCGCCGATCAGGATCTCGCCTCCATCGCCCGCTTCAAGCGCGAGGCACGCGCCGCCGCCTCCTTGGCACACCCCGGAGTGGTGGCTGTCTTCGACACCGGCGCTGACGATGGAACCCACTTCATTGTCATGGAGCTCGTCAGCGGCCGCAGTCTCGCCGCGATCCTGCGCGAGGAGGCGCCGCTTGACCCCGCCCGCGCCGTCGAGATCACAGGGAAGGTGGCGGACGCTCTGGCCGCCGCCCACGCTGCGGGCGTCGTTCACCGCGATGTCAAGCCCAGCAACCTGATGGTCGCCGAAGACGGATCGATCAGGGTCCTGGACTTCGGCATCGTCCGATTGATGGACGGCACCGCGATCACCCAGACCGCCTCGGTTCTGGGCAGCGCCGCCTACATGTCCCCCGAGCAGGCGCTCGGGAAGCGGGTCGAAGAGCGCTCCGACATCTACTCGCTGGGCTGTGTGCTCTACGCCCTGCTCGCCGGGCGCCCGCCGTTCGCCGCCGAAGCAGCGGCCGCGATCGTCAACCAGCACGTAAACGCCGATCCGCAACCGCTCCGTATGACCAATCGCCTAGTGCCACCTGCGCTGGAGGCGCTGGTGATGCAGATGTTGACCAAGTCACCCGCCGCTCGGCCGAGCGCAGCACAGCTAGGCAACCTGTTGAGTGAGACACTGGCCGAGCCGCCTCCCACTGCGACGTTGCCGATTACCCCAAGCGTCGGATCAGCGGAGACCACGGTCACGCGATTGCAGACCGTTGGAGCTCGCGGCAGGCGCCGCTGGGTGGTGGGTGGGGTGCTGGTGACAGTGCTCGGGTTGATTGCGGCGATCGCGCTCGCCTCTGAAACCGGCTCGCCGCCCCACGGGGTGAGTAAACGGCAGGGCACTGGATCGTCGACACCAACGCGTCGTTCGCCTCCTCCCACAACCGGCACGCCAACGTCCCCCGGCATTTCCCCAAATGCTCAACCGAGTGGTCCGGCTAAGCCGAAGCCCTCGAAAGAACAAGGGGAAACTGCCGTGGGATCCCCTGGCCCGCCCGCCAAACCGCCGGGCCATGGAGGGGTCCCACCAGGCCAGGAAAAGAAGCAAAACGACGGCTCTGACTCCGAATCGGAAGGAGGCTGATCGTGGCGTGCTGGCCGGCCCCGAAGCAGCGGAGGCGCTGCTGGGGCCACAACATGGATCCCGCGCCTTGGCCCTACAGAGGGCCGGAGCGACGCGCAGGGGCTTGACCGCGACCACGCGGGTAACCCCGTCCCTCAAAGATCAGATCTTGCACCGCTGCGTGATACGGGATCGGGCCGAAGGTCAGGACCTATCGGGCTGCCTGAGTAGGCCATTCCCGTGCTCGAGCTCATCGGCGTCGAGCACCGCCCAGCCGACCCGCTCCACCAGCTGGCGCCGCCTGGAGCAAAAAGGCTCTACCCCTTGAACGTTGAGTCGCCGCGATCGCCGAAGGGCTCATCGCGCTCCTTGACCGCCTGGCGGAATCCCGCCTCCATCGCACGCTGTTGGAACTGATAGCCCTCCGGGGTGTGACGGGCAATGCCGTCCAACAGCGTGCCGAGAACCTGGCTCATGTGCAGCTCCTTGGTATGCACGGACTCGTCGACAAGCAGCTTCATCATCCGCAGTTGGTTGACTGGCAGACGAGCAATCCGCTCCACCAAGACCTCGGTACGCTCGTCTAGCTCGTCCGGCGGGGGCGAGTCGATCGCCAGCCCCCACTCCTGGGCCTCGACACCTGACAAGCAATCACCGGTGAACAGCAGCCGCTTGGCGCGCTGAGATCCGAGCATCGAGGCCCACATCGAGGTCGTGGGCGCTCCCCAAACGCGCGCGGGCGGGTAGCCGATCTTCGCGTTGGCGGCGATCACCAGCAGATCGGCGCACAGGGCCAAATCGGTTCCACCGGCGACGCAGAACCCGTGCACTTTGCAGACAACCGGCTTGCCGCAACGCTGGAGCGAGGTGAAGCCCTGCACGTTGCGGCTCATCATCGCGTAGTCGACCATCGGGTCCCAGGTGCCGGCGGGGTCGTGGTTGGCGGCGATCACGGCGGGGTCAAGTGGCGATCCGGCAGGCGGCTCGGCCTCTCCCTCCTCGGGGCGCATCGCGCCCTCGGCGCTCTCGACCAAGTCGTAGCCGCCGCAGAAGCCCTTGCCATTGCCGGCAAGCACGATCACGTGCACCGTCGGGTCCAGATCGGCCTGCTCGATGCAGGTCTCCAGCTCTTCGATGAGGCGCCGGGTGATGCCGTTGCCACGCTCGGGCCGGTCGAGGGTGATTCGCGCGATCCGGTCGCTCACCGAGTAGATCACGCTCTGTAAGGCGGCTGGCATCGCTGGAGGCAGAGTCTGGCATGGGCGCACCAGGCGAGGGAGCGCGCATGGGGCACCCGCTCGAGATGCCGTCACCATCTCTCGCTGACCCGGTCACCCTTGATTCACACCCCAGATCCTCCGTAATGCCAGGCGCCGGGTCCGAGACGGCCGTCGGCACGCCGCTGTCCCGGCCAAGATGGCGTGATGTACACCTCGAAGGTGGATGGACGGCGGCTGGTGGGTTGCGAGCCTCGGCCGGGTGACGCGGATTCGATGCCCAGGGAGGCCATCAGGTAGAGCTCCGACCGCCCGCTACCGAGCCCGACGGGGATTGCGCCGGCTTGCCTGGCCCGCTGGGTCCATCCGGACCTTCGGGCGCACCCGCCTACGCCCTGGTCGAATCACCCGTTGCGGGCGAGCTACCGGACGCGGTGTTACTGACCGCCCTCCATCCGCGGTGTGAGGTCACCACTGCCAGCGCGCACGTGATTGCCATCGCCGCCACTTGGGCGGCCAGCGTCGCCTCCGTGCTCGGATTTCCGATCGGTCCGTTCGGAGTCCCGGCGAGGTCCGCCGCGTCCAATCCCAGCCCGACCGCGTAGGCGGTGGTGGCCAGCGCGATCACAGCCATCGCGGCACTGGCCAGCGTCGCGGTGGCAAGCGCAATGAGCAGTCTGGCGCGCGAGACCGAGGTCGCGAACAAGGCCCGGCGCGCGGCCAGCGCGAAGGCGACCCCGGCGGCGAGGACGGCCAGTCCCCAGACTGCGAACCCAGCCCTGCCGGGTGCGGTCGGGTGGACGCCATGGGGGGTGTGCGCGAGCAACACAAGCGCTCCGGTGAGCAC
The DNA here is from genome assembly GCA_035534175.1 of Solirubrobacterales bacterium. Classification (GTDB taxonomy): domain Bacteria; phylum Actinomycetota; class Thermoleophilia; order Solirubrobacterales; family 70-9; genus DATLSM01. The sequence goes on from DATLSM010000097.1 coordinate 57,075, forward strand.
GCAGACGAGGCCCACCGCGCCCAGTGCGACGCCGATCGGTGCCCGCAGGCTTCGCCGGTGTCGCGCTTGTTTCATGGCTGCGAGTGCAACTGGAAGCCCGCCGGCGAGGATGGCGAGTGAGACCGCGCCGGCCAGGGCCTGCACAACGAGATGGCTGGCGCCGAGGGCGAGATGGGCGCTCGCGGCCCGCGCGAAGGGGGCGTCCTCCGTCGTTTTATAGAAAGCGAAGCCGGCCGCCGCGAAGGCAATCCAGCAGGCAAGAACGCCGCTGAGGCTGGCGCGGAGTCGGTCCTCCACGCCGACAACCCCCTGGGGCCCATCACCTGGGCGAAGGTGAGCGGCGAGCGCCCCCCGCAGTAGGTCGAGCACAGTGAGCGCCCTCACTGGCGCCTCCTCGAGCAGCGCTTTCATCTCCTCGGCGTAGCGGCGGCGGAAAGCGAGCGGGTAGAGGGCAAGCGCCGCCGCGGCGAGCCGCCGCATCATGCCGTCGCCTCTGCCGCCCGCAGGCGGGCGAGGCCGTCGCGGGCTACCCGCTCCATCGTTTGCAGCTGGTCGGCCAACGCTGCGCTGCCGGCTCCGGTTAGTCGGTAAGGACGGCGACGCTCCTGCGCCGGCAGCGCCTCGATCAATCCCTTTGCCTCGAGGCGCGACAATGCTCCGTAGAGCGTGCCAGGGCCGAGGCGAATCCCAGCCATCTGCTCGACGTCGAGGGTGATCGCGTAGCCGTGCTTGGCACCACCCGCGAGGCTTGCCAGCACCAGCAGGCCGGGGTCAGTAGCTCGCTCACTGGTATATCGCATTACGTAATAGTAGCAGGCGAGTTGCGCCCTGGGCCACAGATCAAGCAATCGCGATCAAAGGCCTGCCTATATGTGGGTGAGAACGCGTTCCACGACAAGGGCGGCTCTCAGGGACAGTTCTTGACCCACTCTGGTACCCCGGCGCTGCCACAGACCGGGCTCGGGACGAGGGACCCCGGACGCGAGAACCCCCGTCTAGCCTCTCGCGGGAGGTTTCTCCAACTGCGGGGGGCGAGTTCTGCGCGCTATCCCAGCCGCAACTGGCCATCGTCGAATCGAGGTCCCCTTTTACAGCCTGACTGGCAGCAGAATCGTGTTCTCTGTCGTTGCACTGTCAAGGATCGCGAGAATTCCTCACTTACGATCACGGAAATTCCCCACCCTGTTGAGAGCGCCGGCCGCGGCTCCCCGAGCCACTGAGATCGCGTCTGCGGCTCGCTGACGTGAGCCACGGAACCCCGAGGATCGACAGGGATCCAGATGTAGGGGCGATTGGCGCCTCCCAGCTTCGAAGGGGGGCGCTGAGAGGCGATCTGGGGCGCTGAGCGAAAGCTTCGAGGGTGATCCGACCGGTGCCGCTCATCGCTCCAACAAGGCGTTCAGCGCGTCGGTGTCCTCCAGATCCACAACCGGCTTGCCGAGGTCGCGGCTCACCCAGGCAAAGGGCCGGGCCTGCTGGGGCTCTGCCTGGCGGCCCAGCTCAAGAGCAAGTAACTGAGAGGCGAGCTCGCCGATCGACTTGCGCTCGCGCTTGCTGCGGCGGCGCAGCTCGCGCATCACCGAGGGGTCAAGGTTAAGCGTCGTTCTTGCCATGATGCTCGATGCTAACAGTGATGGCATCAGGCGCTATGCCTGTTGGGCGGGTCCACCCTTCGGTCCCTACTCCTCCCTGTTCCCCCTTTTCCGGCATTGGAAGCTGTGGTCCAACTTCGTCTTCCGCCACAACCGAGGAGGCACTCCGATGGCCGCTTTCCAGACCCTTCTCGGGCTCGGCGCGATCCACGATCCGACGACCTATGACGAAATCACTGAACTCAGGCACGCGGCCTGAGCCAACCGGATATGCATCAGCTACCTAGCCCTTCGCAACCTTGAAACGCAAAGTTCTCGGTGTTGAGTTCATGCCTGAAGCTGTCGCGGCTACCAGGAGCGTGTAGCTACCCGGCTTCAGCTTCTTGCGCTTTGAGATACGCCCCCCGAAGCGCACCCGGTTGGTGCCGGCGTGCGCGGAAAACGTCAGCTCACCCGCGATGTCGGTGTGGGTGCAGCGGTGCTTCTTCCTGTTCTTCTTGGTCTGTGCGAGGCACCTCTTTCCAATCTTTCGCCCGCTGGCTCGCTCGGTGAACGTGAACGTCACACTGGCCGGCTCGTTGAGGGTGAAGGAGAAGGTCGTGCCAACCGGGGGCTTCTTCTTTTTCCTGGCGCTGATCTGGGCGAGCTTGTTGCTCTCGCGCCAGATTCTGGCTGTCTCGCTCAGGTTGCTGACAGACGGATCCAGCGGGCTTGCTGGCGGTACGGTGACAGTACGGGTTGCCTGGGCGGCGGTGGAGCCGTTGCAGTAGGCCGTCTGGCCGGTGAAGATCAGGCTGGACGAGCAGCCGTCCTGATCGGAAACGGTGACGGTGACGGTGTAGACGCCGGGGCTGGCGTAGGTGTGCTGCGGCTTAGGACCGCCGTTCTCAAGCACGGTGCCGTCGCCAAAGTTCCAATCCCAGCGTGCAACCGACTCGCCTGGAGCCGCGCTTGAGCCGCTGGCGTCGAGCAGCGTCGGTGAGCCGGCGGGGGCTGCGGTCGCGCTCAGCCCGGCGAGAGGCCCCTGATCGGGTTGCGCGGCGATCGACTGGGTGTAGTCGGACTGGCTGCCGGCTTCGCAGTTTGAGCTCGGGGTGCAGGCAAGCGGCGCGAGCAGGCCGTCTGCTTGGACCGAAAACGGCAACAGCTTGCTGGTCCCGTAGTCAACGGCGTAGAGCGAACCACCGGATGGACTGAGCGTCAAGCCAACCGGCTCTTTGCCGGCGTCGCAGCTAGACGCCGGGCTGCAGGTCTGCTTCGCCAATACTCCGCCGGGGCCGATGGAGAAGACGACGACGGCGGTTGACGGTGAGCCCGTGTTGGTCACGTATAGGTCCTGTCCGTTCGGGCTGATCGCCAGGCTGCTCTCGCCACTGCCCCCTTCGCAGTTGCTCGCAGGGCTGCATGGGATCGGGCTGAGCGAACCATCGGAGGCGATCGCCAGCGGTACAACTCTACCGCCGCCCTCAGCGAGTACATAGAGGAAGGCTCCCGACGGAGTGATGGCCGCCTGACCAAGAGATGCGCCAGAGCTGCACAGGGCGCTGCAGGGTAAAGGCGTCAGTGTGCCGTTTGCGGCAATCGCGTAGGAGGACAGCGTGCCGCCGTTGACGACGTAGAGAAAATGCCCGTCCGGGGTCACGGCGATGCTCTGCGGGCCGCTCTCGGTATTGCAGTTGGCGGTAGGGCTGCATGGGACCTGGGTCAACGTCCCGTCACCCGCTATCGCGAAGATCGAGACTGTGTTCGAGGCGTGGTTAGCTACGTAGAGAAAGCTTCCCGACGGGCTGATCGCGATACCCCTCGGTTCTTTCTGCGTTTCGCAGTTCGTCGAGGGGCTGCACGGCAACGGCGATAGCGTTCCTTCCGAGCCGACCACGAAGCCTGTTACCGAGCTGTTGCTGCCACCGTCGACGTTGGAGACGTACACAAACCTCCCGGACGGGCTGACCGCCACGCCCCACGGCGCCGAGCCCGTGTTACAACTCGACCCCGTGCAGGCGATCGGCGTCACCGCTCCGTCGCCCGCGATGGAGAACGGCAGCAGCTTGTTGGTCCCCGGGCTGGCGACGAACAGGTCGCTGGCGCTTGCCGGCTTCGGGTAGGTCGCGAGGGCACCGATGGCGAGTAAGGCAACGCTCGCTGCCCGCAGTCGCGTACAACGCCGCTCGCCCAGCTGAGGCGCTGAAAGCATCAACCGATCATGGTATCCACTTCATCGCAGCCGAGAACGTCCAATCCACTTTTTTTGGGGAGGCCACTCTTGCTTGGGGTTTGGCAAAGGATGGCTCTATCCCGCTCGCCGACTCCCCCGGCCCCATCGCCGCCCCAACCCCAGCCCTGATCCTTGCCCAGGCCGCGGATTGGTGGGGCAGCCCCTTTCCCTGGCAGGGCCTGGGTCATGCGGAGGTGGGACCCGGCCCAGGCAGCGCCTCGGAGGGCGGGGCGAGGCCCGGGAGCAACTTGTCCTGGCAGGGATTGGCGAGACAGGGCCACGCCCGGGTTCGCCTTGGCTACCAACGCCGGGCGACCGCGGACGAGCCGGCGTAGCCGGGCGGGTCGCCTCGGAGCGCAGGAGCGCTCCATCGAGGTCGCAAAAGTAGAGAGGGGTACGGCCACGAGCGGGCTATCTTGCCCTGGCGCGGCTATCCGATCGCCGAAGCGATCAGCCATCACGGCGCTCGGAGCTCCCCGGTTCGCGCCGAAGATCGCCGTCAGGTTCCGGCTCTGCCGTAGCGGTCGAGCAACCGCACGACGTCGTCGAGCTCGGGCGTCGAGACCTCCAGGACGACTGAGTCCTCGAGCGCCTCGAGCGCATGGACGACTCCGGGCTCGTTGCTCCAAACCTCGCCAGGGCCGAGCTCTCGCGCCGCCAGCCGGTCGAGATCGGGACCCTGGAGTACTCGCACCCGCCCCGAGAGCAGGTAGGAGGTCTCCGCCTTGCGCTCGTGGTACTGGACGGAGAGCCTCTGCCCGGCATTGACGTGCAGGAGCTTTCCTGCGTAGCGATCGGTGTGGGCGAACCAGAGCTCATGGCCCCAGGGCTTCGACACCCGGCGGGGTAGCTGGCTGCTGGCCATCCCGTCATTCTGCCTGGGCGAGCGGGACGGCGGTCAACTCCTGGTCCACCGCGCAAGTTCTCGTCCTATTCGATTCCCGAAACTCGCCACCAACCGGTGCAGTCTCGATCATTGCCGCCGGCTTTGCGCTCGATCCTCGCCAATCCAAGTCGCAGCGGTTGCCAGCTGCACCACCCACACTCTGCCGAGTTCGAGGCCGCCGGTGGGAGCTCAGGTGGCGCTGCTGAGGTGAGCGCCAGTTGCCTCCGCTTGAAGTTGACCCTGCTGCCGGGAGGCAGCACCTTGGCGGGCTTGGATTCTGCCTGGTCTTCCCAGGCCAGCCTGCTACCCCCGTTTCCGGGGACCCTTCAACTTCAGCGTCGGGGTCTTGGTGTTGGGGTCACCGCCAGTCGGGGTGAAGGTGACCGAAGCCTTGAACTTGATATCGCGGGTCTTTGGGAGCCGGTGAGTCGCTGGCACCACCGCCAGTCGGCCTCCTGCGCGATGTAGGAGCGCGATCAGCGCGCCTGGAGGCCTCCTCCTCGGTGCAGAATATGAGCGCGCCCCTTGCTAAGCGGCGGCGCTGACTGCCTGGCGGATCAGGCTCTCGCCAGTCTCGGCGATCGTGTCCTCGATGGAGCGAGGTGCCCAGCCGAGCGTGTCCCTCGCCTTCTCCGAGGACAGCTCGGTGCGCTTGCCAAGCCCGCTGATGACGGAGCGAATGTCGGGGTCAAACAGCGCCATGCCCCGCACGAGCAGATTGGGGACGGTGCGAGTTGGCACCTTCGAGGCCGTCTCTCCAAGGCGCTCGCGAAGGACCGCCCCGATCTCGGCCATCCAGAGAAACTTGGTAGCCGCGATGAAACGCTCGCCGCCGGCAGCGGCGGCTGTCATCGCCTTGATCTCCAGGTCGGCGACGTCTCGGACGTCGACCAGGCTGAAGCCCAGCCGCGGCATCCCGGGCATGCCGTTCAATAGTCGCGTCACGGCCTGCACAGAGAAGGAGAGGTCATCGTTCAGTACCGGCCCGATGATCGCGCCAGGGTTGATGACCGAGAGGCGGTCTTCCGCTCCCCGTTCGCGCACCAGCTCCCAGGCTGCCCGCTCGGCGATCGTCTTGGAGCGAACGTAGGGCGTGAGGCCTGGAGTATCGGGATCGGTCCAGTCATCCTCGTTCAGTGATCTGGTGCCAGCCCCGACGCTGAGCCGGATCGCGGCCACCGAGGAGGTGAGGACGACGCGCTTTACTCCGGCATCCAAACTTGCGCCCAGAACCCGCAGGGTTCCCTCGCGGGCGGGAACGATCAGCTCGTCGGGGTCCTTTGGCTGCTTGGACGGGAATGGGGAAGCGACATGTAGGACGTACTCGCAGCCCTCAACCGCCTCGCGCCAGCCCTCGTCTCTGGTCAGGTCCGCGGCGAGCACCTCCAGGCGGTCCCCGGGATCGATCTCGGAGCTGACCGTGGCTCGCACCTCCGACTCCCGAGAGAGGCTGCGAACCGTCGTTCTCACCTTGTAGCCGCGGCGCAACAGCTCGACCACGCACCAGCCGCCGAGAAAGCCGGAGCCACCGGTGACCAGTACCGTCGAACCGGAATCTTCAATCATCTTCACCCGCAAACCTAACCGACAAGCACAATGGCATTGACCCACCGGCTTGCCCCGATGCTCCCGATCCCTGACGCGCTGTCCGGGGGGAGCTGGAAGCTATCCACGGCAGAGAGCGAGAGGAGATTCGCCTCAAAATCGTGCTCTTTCGGCGGGCGCCATAAACCGCGTCCCCACTTGCAGCTGGGAGCGTGTTTCCCGCTTCCCGGTCGGGGATTCAATTCATGGCGGGGGCCCGATTCGTCTCTCGCTACCATCCACAGATCGTGGCGCGGATGGCGCTTCCCGATCGTCTCTAACCAGGGGATTGGTCTATTCCAGGCGCTCCAACTGCCCCTTGCGCCTGGAAAGCAAGAGAGATCCGGCCTCTCTCGACGCGGCTCAACCACCCGCAGGCGCCCAAACGAGTCAGCAAAAGCTGCCGCCCGTGACCTCCCGACGACGGCCCGGCTCTCAACCGGAGAGGATGTGTAGATGCCCCAACCCCATCACCGGAAAAAGCGCGCCGAACCCGTTGACTATGGCTGGGTGATTTCGTTCGGCTGCAAGCCCACCGGCAAGCTCCGGCGGCTCAAGGTCGACACCGACCCAGCCGCCGACACGCGACCAATCGAAGTCCATTGCGTTTGCGGTGAGGTCCACCGTGTGATCGTCTCCCCCTACCGGCGCCGGCGCTCCGCCGATGAACCCTTCGACCTCGAGGTCCCCTCGCTTGACGAGCTGCGCTGATGCCCGCGCCGAGGGACAACTTCTCTGCGGGCTCGACGCTCCCCGCGCTGCAGCGCGCTCGCTGTCCTCGCCCACCTCAGATCGCCACAAGCAAGCGCTCGATCCACCTTCGCTGACCCTCAATCGCAGGCCATGGCCTGGTCTGGGCTTCGATGGTTGAATCATCTCCTGGAGCCACCGCAGCTCAGTTTCCAGCAGAGCACCACAGATCTGGCCCAGGAGGCGCACATCACGACGGCGGTGAACCGGCCGCGCGGGCGGTAATCAGCGATGAAGAATGCGAATGGCGACTTCCTCCTGGAGGGTTGATTCAGCGGGCATAGGCATTCCGAGGCACTCGCGCTGACCTGACGCTCACGTCTGAAGAAACCCACTCTCCAACTCCGCGAAGAATGCATCAGAGAGGCGGGCTCGAACTGTTGCTGTTGAAACTGACCCTGTTGATATCGGGCCCCCCTCATTTTCGCCACCTATTGGCTCGGAGTAGCCAACGGCGCGTGCCTGACCGGCGGGGCCGGGGCTGGCGGAGCGGGAAGCGCGGCTGGCCGCTCGGGCTTGCCCCGGGGTCCAAACTCAGCAATGCAATGCCACCAGGACACCCGCCGCTCGATCAGATGGTCGAGGCAGAAGTCGCTCGGACCGGTTTCGTAGTCAAGGGCAAGCAGCCCGATGAACACGACGGCATAGATCACCGCTGTGCCGATGTCTGTCGAGCTGCTCGAGTAGGGCCCACCGAAACCCTCACCCACCGCCCAGATCAAGACGCTGAACAGCGCGGCGCCGAGGGTGGCCCGCCGACGGGTTTTTCGTTATTGCCAGGAGCTATAATAACGGGATGTCGAAAGCGCTGAAGGTGATGGTCTCGATGCCCGACGAGCTGCTCGAGCGGATCGACCGCGCCGCGGATGAGCGTGGCACGAGCCGCAGCGCCTTCCTACAGGAGGCGGCACGGCGTGAGCTTGGCTGGCCCGACCCCGCGGCGATCGACGCCGCGCTTGAGCGCGGTCGGGCCGCGCTTGCCGGTGCCGGGAGCTTTGAGGCCGCCGAGCTGATCCGCGCCGAACGAAAGGCACGCGATGCCCGTGATCGACGTCGTTAGCGACGCCAACGTGGCGCTCAAGTGGTTCCACGCCGAGGGCGAGGAGGAAGTGGCGGAGGCGCGCGCGCTGCTCGCCGCCCACAAGGCGCGAACGGTGGCGCTGACAGTGCTCGACCTGACCGCCTATGAGCTTGGCAACGCGCTGTTGCGAGGCCGCGCCGCGGCCAGCGCTGAGCAGGTGGCCACGGTGCTCGATGCCCTCGCCGTGCTCTGCCCCGCGGTGCGTCCCGACCCCGAGGAGTTTCGACTCGCGACCGATCTCGCCGCCCGCCACGCGCTAACCGTCTATGACGCTTCCTACGCAGCGGTGGCGAAGAATCGCAAAGCGACCCTGGCGACGCTCGATCACGACCTGCTGGAAGCGGGCCTTGGCACCCGCCCCAGCGAGCTGGCGGCGAGGCTGGCCGAGACCGGTGGCGCAGACCCTCAACGGGAGAGTTCGCCATGAGGGTCGCCTTCTACGGGCGGGTGTCCACCGACGACGCGCAGGCTCGTCGCGCACCCGGTCCAGAACAGCGGTGACGATCATTGCGCTCAGCCGCCGCTGCAATCGCGCCGGCGGCATATCTCGGTACTGCCCGGCGCCAGCCTTCGGCTGTCGAGTACTGCGTGGACTCGGAGCCTTACCCGTCAATACAGACGACACAGTGGGTGTCCTCGGGTAAACAGCAAGGACTCTTGCCCCCTCGGCGTCGCGACGGTCTGCCCGGTGCGCGTAGGCATTGGCCAGCTCCTGAATCGACAGGCGGTCTGCCTGCGCGGGCGGGGGTGATTTCAGCGTGGTTATCGTCTCTCCTGTCCATCCCTGTCCACAGGTACCGGGCGGTGCCGGTCTTTTGCGTTCTAATGTTTCGGGCATGGCTGTGGCGGAGCGCATCGAGGTGGCCGACGCGCCTGACCGCAATCGCTACGAGCTGTCGATTGCCGGAGGGGTGGTTGGCTTCGCCGCCTATCGCGCACGCCCCGGCCTGATCGCGTTCGTCCATACCGAGGTCGACGAGCGCCTCCAGGGTCGCGGACTCGGTGATCGGCTGATCCGGTTCGCTCTGGAAGACGCCCGCGCACGAGGTCTCGCTGTGCTGCCGTTCTGTCCGTTCGTCAAAGTATTCATCGAACGTCATCGGGAGTTCGAGGCGCTGGTACCAGACACCTACAGGGAGCCGTTCGGCTTGTAAAGCGCTACGAAGGGCGAGCGCATCGACGCCCCTACGACACGGGTGCGGTGCCTTCACGCTGCCGGATGCACCGTCTGCCGGCCGACTTCGATATGGCGAGGTGTCCGTGGATTGCCCCTGACGCCGCTGATGCCGAGGCGGTCGCGGCCGTGATCGGGCCGATGCCCCACGGGAGGGCGGGCTGATGCTGCTCGAGGGTGACCTGGAACTCGACGGGAAGCGGCAAACCCGCCCGGCGCGATGTCGTTGTGGCAGGTCGGCGGAGCGGCCCTGTTGCATCCGCAGCGGCCCGTGTCAGCAGTGGCAGTACGAGCCAGACCACTGAAGCACCTCGGCCCCAGATCGCGACAGAAGGGAAACCGGTTGCCGGCCGAGGCGCATCAATGGCCTCGCTCCGCGGTTCCTGGACTCGGCCGCGAGGTCATTCTCCCCACGCGCTATCCTGGATAAATACTAACTACGGAAATTGGACTCTGTCATGGCCTACCTCTTGATTTCGCTCGATGATGCACTCGTCTTCCCCGGCGTTTCCGCGACCCTGCCGATCGATGTCGGCGAGGAGGAGCGCGTTTTCCTGCTGCCCCACCACGACGGCGAGTACGGACACGTCGGCGTCGTCGCCGAGGTTGTCGAGCGAGGCCGTTCGCGCCACGGCAGCCCGGCAGCGACCGTGGTAGGCCTTCATCGCGGGCTCGCCGGGGCGGCTATCGCCGGCAAGGATGGCGACGACGATTCCCTGCGCATCGAGGTGCAGGAGGTCCATGACGGCCACCCCGACGACGAGCACACGCAGGAGCTGGCGCGCGAGTACCGCGCTTTAGTCGAGGAGATCCTCGAGCTGCGCGGCGACGACGGCCGCATCGCTGCCTTCCTGCGCTCGATCGAGGAGCCGGGCGCGCTGGCCGACACCTCCGGTCTTTCCCCCGACATCTCCAACGAGAACAAGCAGCGGCTGCTGGAGACGATCGACGTCACCGCCCGCCTCGAGCTGGCGGTCGAGCTGCAGCGCGAGCGCCTGGCCGAGCTCCAGGTCCGCTCCAAAATCCGTGACGACGTCGAGTCTGGCGCTCAGAAACAACAGCGCGAGTATTTCTTGCGCAAACAGATGGAGTCGATCCGCAAAGAGCTGGGTGAGGACGAGACCGACCTGATCACCGAGTACGAGTCGAAGATCGCCCAAGCCGAAATGCCGGAGGCGGTCGCCGAGCAGGCCGAGAAGGAGCTGCGACGGCTCGAGCGCCAGGGCGAGCAGTTGCCGGAGAGCTCGATGATCCGCAGCTACCTCGACTGGCTGATCGCGGTGCCTTGGGGAAAGCGCTCCGACGAGAGGCGCGACCCTGCCTACACCCGCGAGGTGCTCGACGCCGACCACGCCGGCCTCGAGGACGTCAAGAAACGGATCATCGAGTTCGTCGCCGTGCGCAAGCTACGCCAGGACCGTGGTGTCGACGACGACGACCGGGCCAATGGCACGATCCTCACCCTGGTCGGGCCTCCCGGCACCGGCAAGACCTCGATCGGCGAGTCGATCGCCCGCAGCCTCGGGCGCGAGTTCGTCCGCCTCAGCCTGGGCGGTCTCCACGACGAGGCGGAGATCCGCGGTCACCGCCGCACCTACATCGGTGCCCTACCGGGACGGATCGTCCGTGCCCTGCGCGACGCCGGCACGATGAACCCGGTGGTCCTTCTCGACGAGGTAGACAAGGTCGGCGCCGACTGGCGCGGCGACCCGACGGCGGCCCTGCTCGAGGTACTCGACCCGGCCCAGAACAACACCTTCCGGGATAACTACCTCGATGTCGAGGTTGACCTCTCCGAGGTCGTCTTCATCGCCACTGCGAATCTGCTCGACACGATTCCGGCGCCGCTGCTCGACCGCATGGAGCTGATCCGGTTCGATGGCTACACCACCGAGGAGAAGCTGGCGATCGCCAAGGGCTACCTGCTGCCGCGGCAGCTGAAGCGCAACGGCTTGGAAGTCGAGGAGGTCGAGGTCGGCGATGAGGTCCTGCGCGGCATCATCGCCGAGTACACCCGCGAGGCTGGCGTCCGCCAGCTGGAGCGGGAGATCGGCAAGCTGCTGCGTGGAGCGGCGACGAGGATCGCCGGGGGCGAGGCGAAGGCCACCGAGGACAAGGTGAAGATCGACGTCGAGTTCCTGCGCGAGACGCTGGGCCGCCAGATGTTCTTCCAGGAGTCGGTCGAGCGCACGGCGATCCCAGGCGTCTCGACGGGCCTCGCGGTGACCGGAACCGGCGGCGACATTCTCTTCATCGAGGCGACCGCGATGGACGGCGACAAGGGCCTCGTCCTCACCGGGCAGCTGGGCGATGTAATGAAGGAGTCGGCGCGGATCGCCCTCTCCTACGTGCGGGCTCACCGTGAGGAGCTGGGCATTCCGGCGGAGGCCTTCGAGCGCGAATTCCACCTGCACGTGCCGGCGGGGGCGATCCCCAAGGACGGCCCCAGCGCCGGCACGGCGATGACCACCGCCCTGGTCAGCCTGCTGGCGGGCCGCCCCGTCAAACACACTGTGGGGATGACCGGAGAGGTCACCCTCCAGGGACGGGTGCTGCCGATTGGCGGTCTCAAGCAGAAGGTGCTGGCGGCGCATGCCGCCGGGCTGACCGAGGTGGTCCTGCCCGAGCGCAATCGCGGCGACCTCGACGAGGTCCCCGAGGAGGTGCGCGAGCAGATGACCTTCCACCCAGTGATGAGTATCGACGAGGTGCTAGGACTGGCGCTCGAGCCGGCCGAGAACGGGGCCGATGTCGCCTCGGTGTCGTAGCTGTTCGCCCGTGCCGCCTGAGGTGCGGGCGACGGCGAACCTGCTCGAGCGCCGCTGGACTCTGGCGACGATCTACGCCTGCGCCGGCGGCGCCACCCGTTTCAACGAGTTCCGCCAGTCGCTCCCAGGAGTCTCGCCGACGACTCTCTCGGAGCGACTCGACCAGCTGGAGAAGGCCGGCGTGGTCGAGCGTGCGCTCGTCCCAGGCCGCCCGCCCCATACCGAGTATGTCCTCACCGTGCAGGGCAAGCAACTAGCCCGGGCCGTCACGGGTCTACTCGCCTCACCAGTTCGATGAGGCGGATCAGGCACCGCAAAGGACGACCTCGCAGGGGCCAGCCCAAGGTCCGTGGCATCGCCGTGCGAGGGGCGGAAACGCATTCGCTCCCACGCGAAGCGGCCGGCCGCGGCCACGCCTAACCGGGTTCGGGCTACGTGCCGGCGCCAATCGCCGTCGATGCCGTCATCGACCTCGTCGACGGCCCCGGCATTACCAACGCGGGCGCCTCCAGCGGGTGCTGCCAGCGCGGAAGCGACGCGCCGGAATAGCCGTCTTGCGCCGAGACGGATGACAGAATCGGTCTGTGGCGACCGCACACCTTGGCGACCGGATCAGACGTGGCCGAGTACACGGCCGATACTTCCGGGAGAACTTCGCTCAGGGCGGGCTCGACCTCTCGCAGATCTTGATCGAGCTGATCACGAACTCCGATGCCGCGATCGCGGCGACAGGGCGCGACAGCGGCCGAATCGAGCTTTACGTCGGCCCACCCGACCCCGAGCAGAAGGAGCGTTGGAAGCGCGAATCGCGGGCCCTGGGCCTGCCCGCCCAACGCCCCTGGCGCACCGAGATCCGATGCTCCGATGACGGCATAGGCGTCAATGCCAAGCAGGTCGACGCCCGACTCGGCGTGCTGGGAGGGCTGCCCGAGGACGAACGCCAGCGGGGGTTGTTCGGCCGCGGCCTGCGCGACGTCTGGCTCGCCCAGGGGGCGGGACGGATCGAGGGGATACGCGACGGGCACGCCGTCGAGTCTTGGTTCCTGCCGTCCGCCGGCGACGATCCGTATCTCTACGTCCACGTGCTCGATGAGGCGGACGGCCCGCGTGCACGTCGGGTGTTGGGGCTGGAGCAGGGCGCCCGGGTCACCGTGCCGCTAACCGAGGCAAGGCCGCCGGGCGCCGCCCGTCTTCGCAACCTCGTCTCCAACCTCGTGCAGCTTCGCCCAGTGCTCGAGGATCCGAGCCGCGAGCTGTGGCTGGAGCTGCCTGGTGAGACACCGGGGCTGGTCTTGCACTTCGCGCCGGAGCCTGACCCCGAACGACCGCTGCTGCTCGACGAAACTGTGAAGATCGCCAGCGGCATCGAAGCCCAGATCGTTGTTCGCCGCGCCGCGGCGCCGATCCCGCTGAGCCCCTCTCGCGCCCTTCGCCGCGGCGGCCTGCTGATTCGCTCCGGCCGCACCACGCATGAAACGACGCTGGGCAGTTACGAGGGCCGGCCCGGCGCGCGCCACCTATTCGGCGAAGTCGTCTGCGAGGGAATCGAACGGCTCCAGCGCAAGGCCCTGTACTCCTCGCAACCTCAGGTGCTGGTCAAGGTCGACCGCTCTGGGCTCAACGAGAACCACCCGGTCATCCGTGACTTGCGCGCGGCGATCGACCGTGCCCTGCGACCGATCGTCGAGGCCGAGGAGAAGCGCGCCGAGAGCGGCACCGTTCGCCCCGGACGCGAGCTGCGTGCCCGCGATCAGGTTGGGCTGCGGGCGCTCAACGATGTACTTCGCAGTGCCTTCGACGCTCCCGGCTCCGCCGGCTTCGGGCGCGGCACCAATGCCAGCGAGCGGGCGCCGTTGCCCGACCCCGAAAGCGATCCGGAGCCGCCGAGTGCGAACGGCGGCCCGCCGGGAAGGGGAGAGACGATGAGCCTCGAGGCGGCGATGCGCTTCAAGCAGTCGCCGCTGCGCCTTCGCCCCGGCGAGCAACGCAGCTTCTCGATCCTCTTCGACCCGATGCGCGTTGCGGCGGGTGCTGAGGTCTCGCTGAAATCCGAGCCAGGCATCACCGCTCGTTTTCGGGGCGCACACCGCGTACCGGAGCCGAGCAAACAGGGCTGGGCGCGCGTCGCTGGCCGCGTGCGCGCCCTAGCGAGTGCCGAGCCGGGTTCCCGTCTCACCGTCACAGCGGAGGCGGCAGGTCACTCCGCGGAGCTCGAGGTGCTGATCGTTCGCCACCGGGCCAGCGGTTGGGTGCGCGAGATTGCCCGCAAGGACGTCGACTCCCAGATTGAGGCAGAGTTCGATCCCGAGTCGGGGGTGGTCACGGTGTACGAGGGTCGGCGAGAGTTCCGCGCCCTCGAGCGCGCCGCTCGCCGCGCCGGGCTACCGCGCCGGCGCGGCCGCGAGTACCTGCCCTACCGGATGCTGGAGGTGGAGGTTGCGGCCAATGCCGTGTATGCCTGGGCGGCGGAGCGCGTTCTGGAGAGACGCTTCGCTGAGAGCCTCCCATCCGACCCGGCGCGCTACGCCGCTGCGGTCCGGCTGGAGGCGCAGGCTCTTCGTCACCGTGCCCACGAGAAGCTGATGCGGGCGTTCCTCGATCCCGCAGTGTTCGAGGGGACTTCCGCTCCGCCTGAGCGCCTCAACCGGGGATAGTTGCGCTTGCCCGCCGTGCGGGAATCCACCGCGCCATCCTCTCAACCGTCGAGAATTCAACCCGAAGGTTTGTATTTTACGAAGCTTTGCTGTCTCCGAAACCTTTCGGCAGTTCTGGTTGAAGAAGAGTGCGCCTCAAGAGGGGCGCTGGCCGCCATTTCCTACAGCGAGAACGCGAGCGTTGATGCTCTTCTCTCTTTGCCTTGTAGGCTGAGGACATACTCATATACCGTGGCCGCTCGGCGCAGATTGTGTGCTCATAAGGACCGCGATGAGGATTTGCCATGACTAAACCGGTGTTGTTCTGCTACGACGGATCAGACGGCTCGAGGTCGGCGCTGCTGGCCGCTGCCGAGCTCGTAGTGCACCCTGCCGATGCCGTGGTTCTGACCGTGTGGATGCCCGCAGTGGTCAGCCTAGTTCGAGCTGGCTCGTTTCTGACCGCCGTCCCTAACGAGGGCGAGATAGACGAGCAAGAGGCCGCCTACGCAAAACGAATCGCTGAGGAGGGTGCCGCAAACGCCCGCAAACGCGGCTACAACGCCTCGGCGCGAATCGCGAAAGCCGACGTCTCAGTCGTCGGGACGATTGGCGAGATCGCTGAAGAAATCGACGCTGGACTGATTGTCTGCGGCCAGCGTGGACGCGGCGCATTCCGCAGCACCCTGCTCGGCAGCGTCTCGCATGGACTCTCGACCCACGCGCAACGGCCGGTGCTGATCGTTCCTGACCACGCGGGATAACTGCCGCCGGATCGGTGAGAGCGGCGCCCGCCTACTTGGGCGCTGGAGGTGGGCGGTCGGCTGGGGCGCTGCTGCGGGACGCGGTCGGCCTGTCTTCCGGGGCGCGGTCTGGCAGCGTGATCTGCTCAATGTGCACCGCGACGCCGAAGTGACAACAGGGTCCGGTAACCAAGATCGCGGTCGCTGGCGCCGCTGATCTCGACGCGATTGCCGTTCCGTAGTCCACGGCCTTCTTTGGTGCCGGGGAGCTGCTCTTGCGCTTTGACGGAAGAATGAGCAGTGCAAGCAGCAGCCCCAAGGCGAAGATTCCGGCGGCCCAGGCGAACGCGGTGGTGTAGCCGTGGACTGCTGCCGCATTGATGACTCCAGGCGTCCCAGCGTGGCTGGAAGCGTAGGCGGCGGTCGCGCTGGCGAAGATTGTGCTCAACAGCGCGGTGCCAACCGAACCGCCTACTTGCTGGGAGGTGTTGACCATCGCGGAGGCGACGCCAGCCTCGGAGCTCTCGATTCCGAGGGTGGCGGTGCTGAAGGCGGGCGCGAAGATGCAGCCCATGCCGAGGCCGGTGATGACCAGCGCGGGCAGGACGTGGCTTGCGTAGCTGGCGCCGGGGGAGAGGCGGGTTAGCAGAAGCATCGCGATCAATCCGAGCGTCATCCCGACCGCAACCAGTGGCTTTGCGCCTGTGCGGTAGAGCAGCTTGGTCTGCACCGTCGTGGAGGTGACGACGAGAGCGGCGGTCATCGGCAGGAACGACAGGCCGGTCTTGATCGGAGAGAAGCCGAGGCTCTCTTGCATGTAGTAGGTCAAGAAGAGGAAGACAGCGAAGACCCCGGCGCCCGCCAGAAGGATCGACAGGTAGGCGCCGCCCCGGGCGCGGTCCCTGACGATATGTAGCGGGAGGAGGGGATCCGTCTTGCGGCGCTCGACTGCCACGAACGCGGCGAGCAGGACCACGCTGGCGGCGAGTGAGACGATCGTCAGCGGCGTCGTCCACGAGTGCGTCTCGGCATTGGAGAACCCGTAGACCAGCGCGAACAGGCCGCCGCCGGCGAGTAGGACACCTCGGATGTCGATACGCGGGCGTCCCTCAGGCGGATGGAGGCCCTGGCGCCAGATCTCGCGGAAGACACCGGCTTGCTCCCACTCCTGGAAGCGCCGGTGGGCGGTGCTCGAATTGCACACGCCGGTGACGTTGAGGGCGTTCCACTGCATCCCCGTTCGCAACACCAACAGGATCGCG
>DATLSM010000098.1:0-46080 GCA_035534175.1 Solirubrobacterales bacterium
GGGCGGCGCAACGCGTCCTCGGCGACCGCTCCTTCGCCGACCGGGCGAAGGAACTCGCCGCCTGGGGAGAAGAGCACGACGGCGCGCAGCGCGGCGCCGATCTGGTCGAAGGGCTGGCGCAGCGCAAAAACACAGCAAAGAAGCTCCGGGGGTGGGACTCGAACCCACAACCCCGCGGTTAACAGCCGCGTGCTCTACCAATTGAGCTACCCCGGAACGGCAGAGCGGAATCTACCGCTTAGCCGGCGACCCGCTCGGTGCGGGCGATGCGCTCCACCAGGGCGGCTCGTTTCCGGCTGAGCGCGGCTCTTCGCTCCGGCTCCCCGGCCTGCCCGGCGGCGACAATTTCGGACTCCAGGCGGCGCTGCTCCAGCAGCATGTAGTTGAGCTCCATCGCCTCTGCCGAGGCGGGCTCGTCGTGGGCCAGGATGATCAGCTCCGCTATCAGGCCTGCGAGCTCGTCGTCCTCACGCGGAAGATCGGATGCCGGGTCCACGGGGTGGTCGCGCAGCCAGGCAGCGGCGCGCGCCCCCAGCGGAGAAAGGTGCTCGTCGGTGAGCCGCGCGAGGTACACCGTTCCCTCCACCCGCAGCGCGATGCACATCGCCAGCAGGGCGCGCTCACGGCGCTCGCGCGATGTCAGCTCCACCGCCCGGGGGAGCCGGCCCTCGGGCGCTCCGTCGCGGGCCGGGCGCGGATCCCGTTCGCCGCCGCTCGTCGCCCGCGCGGCCACCAGGCGCCCCATCACCATCGCCGGCTCCAGGTCAAGGCGCTCCGCCACCTGGCGCACGAGGTCGTCGCGGCTCGCCGTCTCGCCCATCGCGGCGAGGATCGGCGCCGCCTCTACCAGCGCTCGGTCACGCTCAGCCGGGGAGGAGACATCGGCGCGGTCCAGGACCAACCCCACCTGGAAGGCCGGCAGGTCGACCGCACCGTCAACCAGCGCCCGGAAGCGCTCCGCGCCATCCTCGGCCGCGAGCATCTCCGCTGGGTCCTCCCCCGCCGGCATCGCCGCCACCCGCAGCCGCATCTTGCGCCCTGCGGCGATCCGTTGGGCGCGCAGCATCGCCTCCTGTCCGGCGGAGTCGGCGTCGAGCGCCAGCACCACCTCCTCGACCATCCCCGAGAGCGCCGCCAACTGCTCGTCGGTGATCGCGGTTCCCATCACCCCAACCGCCTCTTCGACCCCGGCCTGGTGCAGCGCCAAAACGTCGGTGTAGCCCTCGACCACCACCGCGCGCCCGATCCTTGCGATCGCGGCCTTCGCCAGGTCGATGCCGTAGAGCATCTTGCTCTTGTGGAAGAAGTCGGTCTCCGCCGTGTTCACGTACTTTGCCCCCTGGTCGGAGCGCATCGCCCGCCCGCCGAAACCCAGCACCCGGCCGCGTCGATCGCGGATCGGGAACATGATCCGAGAGCGAAATCGGTCGTACTCGCCTCCCCCCCGCCCCCGCTGCACCAGGCCGACCCCGCGCATCTCCTCCACCGCGTACCCCGCCCTCTGGCCGCGCACCAGCACCCTGTCCCAGGCGCTCGGGGCGAAGCCCACTCCGAAGTGGCGCAGCGCCTCCTCGCGCAATCCCCTCCCGCTCAGGTACTCGCGCGCCTTCGCCGCCTCGCTGGAGTCCCAGAGGTAGCCGGCGTAGAAGGAGGCGGTGCGGGTGAGCAGCTCCTCGAGCCGGCGGCGCTCCTGGCGCCTGGCCTCCGCCTGCGGGTCCTCACGCTCGCGCTCCAGCTCCACCCCATAGCGCTCGGCGAGCAACTCGACCGCCTCGGCAAAGCCGAGCCCCTCCTTCTCTTCGACGAACTTGATCACGTCGCCGCCAACCCCGCAGCCGAAGCAGTGATAGAGCTTCTCCTGGGCATCGACGGAGAAGGAAGGCGTGCGCTCCTCGTGGAAGGGGCACAGGCCGACCCAGCGAGCTCCCTGCCGGCGCAGATCGGTATGGGCGGAGATCACCTCGACGATGTCCGCCGTCTGCTTGACCCTTTCCAGACTCTCGGCTGAGATCAGTGCCATGGAGGTGATGATCGCGCCTCGGAGGTCATCAGATGCGGGCCTCCTCGGGAATGGTCAGCTCGGTGAACTTGGCGATGCAGTAACGGTCGGTCATCCCGGCGAGGTAGTCGGCGACCCGCTGGCACTCGCTCGCCCCCTGCTCCCACTCCGGCACCTCGGCGGGGTGCTCGATGTAGTGGTCAAAGAGACCGCGCAGGGTGCGATGGACCCGCTGGTGCTCGCCTCGCGCCGCCGGCCCGAGGTAGACGCGGTCGAACATGAACTTGCGCAACCGCAGCATCGCGCCGCCGATCTCCTCGCTCTGCGCGATGTCCCCGGCCTCCGGGGATCGCTCGACGATGTCGCTGACAAGCGTGTCGATGCGCTGGGACCCGGTCGGCCCGAGCAGCTCGATCTCGGCGCCGGGCAGGTCGGCCGGCGCCAGGATCCCCGCCCGCAGCGCGTCGTCGATGTCGTGGTTGATGTAGGCGACGCGGTCGACCAGCTTGACGATCCGACCCTCCAGCGTCGCCGGCTTGCGAGAGCCAGTGTGGTTGAGGATTCCGTCGCGCACCTGCTCGGTCAGGTTAAGGCCCCGGCCATCGCGCTCCAGCACATCGACCACCCGCAGGGAGTGAATGTTGTGCTTGAACCCACCACCGCACCGCTCGCGCAGGGCCGCGTCGAGCGCCTCCTCGCCGGTGTGCCCAAAGGGGGGGTGACCGAGGTCGTGGCCGAGCCCGATCGCCTCGGTCAGGTCCTCGTTGAGACCGAGCACCCGAGCCACGGTGCGGGCGATACCGCAGGCCTCCAAGGTATGGGTGAGGCGGGTGCGGTAATGGTCCCCCTCGGGGGCGATGAAGACCTGCGTCTTGTGCTTCAGCCGGCGAAAGGCCTTGGAGTGGACGATCCGGTCGCGGTCGCGCTGAAACGGCGTGCGAACCGGGCTGTCGGGCTCCTCGGCAAGCCGCCGGGCGGGATAGGACGGGGTCGCCAGATCGGAGAGGAACTCGGCCTCCCATGCACAGACGCGCTCTTCCAGCGGGGCCATGACCTCCATGAGGCGATCCTACGCGGCGGCGCGCAGTCGCACGTGAGCATGGTGCTCGAGTGTTTCGCCCACCGCGCGCTCGACCTGGCGCAGCTCGGGCCCGCCGGCCTCCGGCGCCTCGGCCAGAGGCCTCGCCAGGGCCTCGACCATGTATCGGTGAGCTCCCTCGGATAGCTGGAAGGAGCCCGCCTCACAGCTGGCGCAGACGACCCCCCCGCCAGCGCCGGAGAAGGCGGTTAGATGATCGGTCTCGCCGCAGCGCGTGCACGACGCCAACTCCGGCACAAACCCGGCCGCCAGGGCGAGCTTGAGACGGAAGGCCAGCGCCGTCTCGAGGCAGGCACCGCGGGGCTGGGCGGGAGCGTCGAGCAGGGATAGGTAGCTGCAGAGCAGGTTGTAGGCGGGCTGGTTGGGCTCGGTCGAGTCGAGCAGCCGCAGCACCGCGTCGCAGGCGCGGGCGGCGGCGGTGAGGGCCGGGCCGGAGGAGCGCAGCCGCGGATATCCGTCGACGGTCGAGACGTTGGTGACGGTGAGCAGCTCGCCGCGGCCCTCATGCAGGACCAGGTCGAGGCGAAAGAACGGCTCCAGCCGGCCGCCAAAGCGGGATTTCGGCCGGCGCGCACCCTTGGCGATCGCCCCGATCCGCCCCCGCGCGGTCGAGTAGAGGTGGAGGATGCGATCGGCCTCCCCGTAGCGGATGCTGCGCAGAACCACCGCCTCTGTCTTCAGCGTCTTGCCGGGCACAACCCTAAGTTGACCGGCGAGCCGGACGGCGGCGAGGTCGCCGGCGCAGCCGCACCTGGCAGCTCGGGCAGTAGTAGGTGGAGCGCCCGGAGACGACGATCCGGGCGATCGGCGCGGCACAGACAGGGCAGGGCTCGCCCTCGCGGGTGTGGACGAGGAACTCGTCCTGCATCCTGCCCTTCTCGCCGCGGCCGTCACGGTAGTCGTCGATCGAAGCTCCACCAGCTTCGATCCCGGCTTGCAGGGCGGCGATGACCGCATCGCGCAGCTCGACAAGATGCTCGGCCCGCATCGAGCCGGCGGGAGAGAGCGGGTGAAGGCGCGCCCTAAAGAGAGCCTCGTCGGCGTAGATGTTTCCCACCCCGGCGATCCTCGATTGGTCGAGGAGGAAGGACTTGAGCGCTGCGCCCCGCCCCGCCGCGAGCTCGCCCAGCAGCTGCGGCGTGAAGGCGGGGGAGAGCGGCTCGACCCCCAGTCGCTGGAAGCGGCGTGGCAGCTCGGCGTCATCGATCAGGAACGCCTCACCGAAGCGACGGGGGTCGGTGAACCACAGCTCGCGACCGTCCTCGAGGCAAAAGCGGGCGCGCAGGTGGCGCACCGAGGTCGAGCGCTCCCCCTCATACAGCCGCCGCCCCTCGGACGGGTCGAGCTTCTCGCCCCCAACGATGAGGACCAGGTTACCGGTCATCCGTAGGTGCATCACCAGGGTCTGTGCATCGTCCAGCGCCAGCAGCAGGTACTTGCCCCGCCGCCCCAGGCCCCCGATCATCCTCCCTTGCAGCGCGGCGGCCAGCTCCGCCGGGGCAACTGGACGCGACCAGCGCTCATCGATCACCTCGAGCCGCTCGATCCGCCGCCCGGCCAGATCGGGCTCCAGCTGTCGACAGATCGTCTCCACCTCTGGCAGCTCGGGCATCCACCCGTTCTACCGGATCGCGGCCCCAGCTATTTGTGCTGCGCGCCAAACAGGTGCGAGCGCCCACGGGCCATTGTGGTGTCGAGCTCGGGCACCGCCGTGGGTCTGCCCCGAAGGCGAGAGGGTATGCCCGCGACGGGTCAGCTGACCTTGGCCCGGGGGTGGGAGCGGAAGTAGACGTCCTTGAGCTGCTCACCCGAGAGGTGGGTGTACAGCTGGGTGGTGGCGATGTCGGCGTGGCCGAGCATCTCCTGCACGGCGCGCAGGTCGCAGCCTCCGCCGAGCAGGTGAGTGGCAAAGCTGTGGCGAAGCGTGTGGGGGCTCATCAGGCCCGACAGGCCGGCCGCCCGGGCGTGGCGCTTGACGATTTTGTAGAGACCCTGACGGCTCAGCGGGCCACCGCGGAAGTTGACGAACAGCTTCGGCTCATGACGCTCGCCGACCAGATCCGGGCGCGCGCTGCGCCTGTAGACGCTGATCGCGGCGATCGCCTGGCGCCCGAGCGGCACCAGGCGCTCCTTCGAGCCCTTGCCCCGGGCGCGGAGCAAGCCCTCGCGCAAATCGACGTCGCCGACATCGAGGCCGATCGTCTCCGACGCGCGCAGCCCGCAGGCATACATCGTCTCCAGCAGCGCCCTGTCGCGCAGGGCCGTCGGCTCCTTGCCACGAGGGGCGGCGAGCAGGAGCTGGACCTCGGAGTAGTTGAGCACCTGCGGCAACTTCTTGGCCCGGCGCGGAGCGCTGAGGGCGGCGGTGGGGTCATCGCCGACCAGCTCGTCGCGACGCAGGTGCTTGTAGAAGGAGCGCAGGCAGGCGGCCTTGCGGTGGATCGTCGAGGCCGAACAGGGGGGGCGGCCGTTCCCGGTTGCCAGGTCGGCGAGGAAGTCGGCGATGTCCGCCGGGCGCGCCATCAGCGCGTCGAGGTCGTGGGCGGCGAGGTGCTCCCCGTACTGGAAGAGGTCGGTCCGGTAGGCGTTCAGGGTGTTGCGCGATAGGCCGCGCTCCAACTCAAGGTAGGCGAGAAAGTCGAGGACCAGTCCCTCGAAGCGGGCGCCGGCGCCGCGCTTGGCCGCGACGGGCCCGGGGGACTGCTCGACTGCGATTGCCATGGCGCAACGTTCTTCCTCGCTCGGCAGAGACCTTGGAGCGCAAGAGACCGTGCGTGGCGCTCCGCGAGCCCTGAGCGGGGTAAGCGGGGATCGCGATCGGGGAGCAGGTATCCACCTCACCCCGCGGTGCTGGCGGCAAAGGCGCCCAACACCTGACCTGCGGCAAGGGGGGCGGCAAAGAAGAGTGGGTCTTCCTCGATGCTCCGGCCCATGGTCTGGGCCGGCAGAGCGGTGGCGGAATAGCCGGCCAGGTCGGCTGGAGCAGCGTGGACCCTGTGGCGACCCGCCGCGACGGCGGAGAGCTGCGCGCTCACCTCAGGGTTGCCCTGGGGCACGGCTATCTCCACCCTAGCCAGCAGCAACGCCAGGACCGTGAGGGTGTGGTGGCTTATGCCCTGGTGGCGTTCGCGGGCCTCGGTGCCAGACAGACGAGGAGAGAGAAGGGTGGGCATGCCCAGGGCGAGGGCGGCGTGGGCGGTGTCCAGGGCGGCCATCCCGCCGTGGCCGAGGTGCGTTTCGGAGCCGATGATTCCCGGGCCCGGACCGGCGAGGACCGCGTCCCAGTCGAGGAGGTTGGCCGCCGCGTCGAGCGCACCGGGCACGCTCAGAGCCTCCTGCTCGCCGCCGTAGGCGGGAGTCGCGGTGACGTGGCCGCAGATCAAGCCTCGCTCGCGCAGCTCGGCCACGTCGCGGGAGAGGGAACCCGGCAGCGCGCCGCCCCCGGTCTGGAGGTAGCCGAGCCTCAGCTCCGGGTCCGCCTGAGCGGCCGCCCAGGCCGCCGGCGCCAGGTGACCGTGAAGCGGCAGGACCAGCACCGGGATCAAGGCACGAACGCCGCCCGCCTCGGCCAGCCGCTCCACCGGCTCGATCGGGTGCTGGAGCGAGGTGTAGTTGAGCTTCATCACGTGCTCATCGCCTCCGCCGCCAGAGAGGCCGCGGGTGAGGTTGACGTGGACGACGTCGAATCCGCCCGATCCAAGGCCGAGGTCCAGGGCGGCGACGTTGACCACAACCTCGTCGCCCTCGCGCATCTCGCCCAGGAGGCCCGCGTCCGCCCACGCTGGCCGGCGCTGGCCGTCGACCACCACGGTCAACGGGTTCTCGGACACGATCTCCCCCCGCCGCAAGCTGAGGCGCCCGCTCACGCCGTGCCCGCGGCGGCCGCGGCGACGATACCCTCACAGACCTCGAGCATCGCGTCGAGGTTGCGCGCGGAGACGCTCTCCGCGGTCGTGTGGTTGGCCTCGGTACCATTGGCGAGCAGGACGCAGTCCAAGCCGCGGAGGCGCAGTGCGTTGGCGTCACTGCCTCCGCCGGTCGAGGTCCGCCGCGGCTCAAACCCGGCAGCGCCGAGCCCGGTCTCCGCCAGGGAGAGAGCGCGGGAGGAGGGCGGCACCGTGTAACCGCGGAACAGCTCCTCGACGCGGACGTCGACGTCGCACCCGTGCGCACTCGCCCCCCAAGCGCAGGCGTCGGCGATCCCCCCCGCGACCCCGGCCGCCCGCGCGGCGTCGAGGCTGCGTGCCTCGGCCTGGATCCGGCAGTGACCGGGAACCACGTTGCCGGAGGTGCCGCCGGAGATCAGGCCGACGTTCGCCGTGGTCTCAGGGTCGATCCGCCCAAGCTCCATGCGGGATATCGCCGCCGCCGCGGCGGCGATCGCGCTGCTGCCGTCCTCGGGTCGGATGCCGGCATGCGCCTCGACTCCGTCGAAGTCGGCGAGGATCTTCTGCTGGGTGGGCGAGGTGACGATCACCTCGCCGATCGCGCTCGCGTGGTCGAGGACGAAACCGCAGGTCGAGCGAAGCTGCGAGGCATCGAAGGCCTTCGCCCCCCGCAGCCCCTGCTCCTCTGCGACGGTGAACAGCAGCTCGATCCCAACCGCAAGCGGCTCCTCGGCGTGACGCGCGACCAGCTCCATGAAGACCGCGACCGCCGCCTTGTTGTCTGCGCCGAGGATCGTCTCGCCGCGGCTGCGGAAGGCGCCCCCCTCACTCAGGACCTCGATCTGCCCCTCATGCGGCACGGTGTCGAGGTGGGCGCAGAACATCACCCACAAATCAGCTCGCCCCGGCAGGCGGGCGAACAGATTCCCCGCGCCGGCTTCGGCCGGGCCGGCCGCGTCGTCCTCCCCCACCTCCAGCCCCAGCGCCCGCAACTCGGCCGCCACCGTGTCGGCGACCTCGCGCTCCTCCCCCGTGGGGCTGCGAACCTCGCAGAGACGAACAAACGTATCGTGAAGCCTCTCCACGGACGAACAGGCTAATGAGGCGAGCGCGCCCCGGACTTCAGCCCGAGTGGCGGACGCCGGTGCCGGCGTCCTCGGCCGGCCTAAGCTCTCCTCCGTCCGCTGGGCGCTCGCCCGCATGCCGCGCCGCAGCGCCCACGAACTCGCGGAAGAGCGGCTCGGGCCGATTGGGCCGCGAGTTGAACTCCGGGTGGAACTGCGAGGCGACGAAGAAGGGGTGGTTAGGTAACTCGATCATCTCGACCAAGCGCTCGTCGGGCGAGGTGCCGCCGCAGACCAGGCCCTCGTCCTCGAGGCGCCGGCGCAACTGGTTGTTGACCTCGTAGCGGTGGCGGTGGCGCTTGTAGATGACGGCCTCTCCGAAGATCTCCCGCGCCCGCGTGCCGTCGTGCAGCTTCACCGGATCGGCGCCGAGCCGCATCGTGCCACCCATTTCGGAGATCTCCTTCTGCTCGGGCAGCAGATCGACGACGGGGAAAGGCGTCTCGGGGTCGAACTCGGCCGAGTTGGCGCCCTCCATGCCGGCCACCGAGCGGGCGAACTCGACCACTGCGATCTGCATCCCGAGACAGATCCCCAGATAGGGGATCGAGCGTTCACGGGCGATCCGCGCCGCCTGGACCTTGCCCTCGATCCCCCGCTCGCCGAAGCCGCCGGGTATGAGAATCCCATCGGCCCCCTCAAGCAGCTCCGGCTCGAGGTTCTCGGAGTCGACCAGCTCGACCTCGACCTCGACGCCGTGGTGAAACCCGCCATGCTCGAGAGCCTCAATCACCGACTTATAGGCGTCGGCAAGCTGCACGTACTTGCCGACCAGGGCGATCCGCACATGCCCTTCCGCGGCGTCGGCGCGGCGGACCATCGACTCCCACTCGGCCAGGTCCGGCGAGGGCGCCTCCATGCCGAAATGGTCGAGCACCAGATCGTCGACCCCCTCGGCGCGGAAGACGAGCGGCACCTTGTAGATGTTGTCGACGTCGTTGGCGGAGATCACGGCTTCGGTCGGGAGGCTGGCGAAGAGAGCGATCTTCTCGCGGATCTCGCGATCCAGGCGACCCTCGGAGCGACAGACCAGCGCGTGCGGCTGGATCCCGATCCGGCGCAGCTCGTTGACCGAGTGCTGGGTTGGCTTGGTCTTAAGTTCGCCGGCGTGGCCGACGTAGGGCACGAGGGTCAGATGGACGAACATGCTGCGCTTCGGCCCGAGGTCCGTGTAGAGCTGGCGGATCGACTCAAGGAACGGCAGGGACTCGATGTCGCCGACGGTGCCGCCGATCTCGGTGATGACGAAGTCGACCGACTGCGACTCGGCGACGATCAGGATCCGCTGCTTGATCTCGTTGGTGATGTGAGGGATCACCTGCACCGTGGCGCCGAGGTAATCGCCGCGCCGCTCGCGCTTGATCACCGAGTTGTAGACCGCTCCCGCGGTCACATTGGAAGCGCGCGTGGTGTTCTCGTCCGTGAAACGCTCGTAGTGGCCGAGGTCGAGATCCGTCTCCGCCCCGTCCTCGGTGACGAAGACCTCGCCGTGCTGAAACGGGCTCATCGTCCCCGGGTCGACGTTGATGTAGGGGTCGAACTTCTGCAGCTGGACGCGGAAACCACGGGAGACCAGCAGACGGCCGATCGAGGCCGCCGCGATTCCCTTGCCTAGAGATGAAACCACCCCACCGGTGACGAAAATGAAGCGGGTTTCTCCTTGCCTGGGTGTGTTCATCCTCTTCCCAGCGAGTCTAGCCAGCGCAGTGGCGGAAGCGAATCTATCGCCGTCGAAATAGATCGCATCTCGCCATAAATCGTCAGCGCGACGACCGCCCCCAGCGCGATCAGGCGCCCGGTCTCGTCCAGCGTGGTCAGCAACCAGACGCCGGCTATCGCCCCGACCAGGTTCGAGCCGGTGTCGCCCAGCATCGCCCGCTCACGCAGGGTGAGCCAGGCTCCGATCACAACCGGCCCGGCAAAGATCCCCAGCAGTTCGAGCGGCTCCAGCGTCCATGCCCCAAGGCAAAGGCCTGCGCCCACCAGCGCCAGCCCCTTCTCGGCGCGGCCCGGGCGCAGATCGAGCAGGTTGAAGAGGTTGGTGGTCAAGATCAGCAGCGCCACATCGGCCAGGTAGCGCCACGATTCCAGTCCCAAACCGGAAACCACGTAGGCGGCTAGCGCCAGCGCCCCGATCGCCTTGATCGCACCGGTCGAGAGCCTTCCCTCGCGTAGCGCCCGCGCGTGACCCCGCCAACCGCGTGGCGCGCCACCTCCTCCTCCTCCTCCGCCCAGCGAGTCGTCGAGAAAGCCGAGGAAGGCCACGCCGATCACGTAGGGAATCCAGCGACGCAGCTGGGGATCGAGCAGTTCGAGGTTGGCGCGCTGATTGAGGAAGGCGAGCGGAGCGAGCGCGACCAGCGCGGCAGTCGCCAGCACCGCTCCCAGCGGGAAGGCGAGCTTGGCGCCTCGGTAGTTCTCCCGCACGAGGCCCGCCTCCACCAGCCCTCGTGCCCCCGCTGGAGCGAGCGCCGCCGCCAGCGCGATCGAGAGCGGGAGGCCAATCCAGTACACGATCGGATCAGTGTCCGGGCGCCAGCAGGTCCGGCAGCAGGCGTTCGGCGCTCCCCCTGACGCCGAAGCTGCCCTCCGCCCCCAGCATCGCGAAGACCAGCGCCACCCGCCCCGCCACCAGGTCGACATCGTCGACGCTAGAGAGCGCGTTGCCCTTGAAGAAAGGCACCGAGGACGGTTCCGCGGTGGACGTTTCAACTCCGACCGCCGGCGTGCGGGTCCCACCGATCCCCCTCATCAGCGCCGTCTCCAGCCGCCCTGCAGTGGCGCGCTGCACCGACCCCATGTTTTCGGGCTGATCGCGAACCACGATCACCCCGTCGAGCCGGCCGAAGTTGCCGCTGGCCTGGGCGAAGAGCGGGCTACGGACGAGTTCCAGCAGGGAGCCGCCGCGGACCAGCTGGCGCCCGATGCCCGTCCCGAGGGCGCTCTGTGCTTCGGGGTTGTGCCCGAGACCGGCGAAGCGGGTCTTTGACAGGCCGCTGGCCAGCGAGCGAAGGTCGACCGGCTCCCGCACCACCCCCACTCCGACCAACCGCGCGCCCGTCGGTCCCAGTGCCGTCTCGATCGCAGAGGTCACGCTGCCCGGCAGGCCCCCCAGAGCCAGAATCGCGATCCGTTTGCCGGCCAGGCGGTTGTGGACCAGGACCGGATAGACGCGTTCGGAGAATTCGTTCGCACGCCCGAGCTGCCCGCCGAGCTGGCCGGCCCGGGAGCGCGCGTCCTGGAGATTGCCGACGAGGCTGCGCTCGAGTTCCCTGCGGGTGTTGTTGAGCGCCGAGCTGCCGAACTCGGCGCCGATCAGGATCCCGATCGCCAGAGCGAGGAAGACCGCGATCAGAGAGGTGGCGTGGTAGCGCGCGCTGTAACCCATCAGCGGCCGAAGGCTAGAGGCTCGCTACAGCCCGAGCGAGATCCTGATCTTCAGCCAGACAAGCTGGACTAGGTCGTTGAGGGCTGGCGAGGTGATCGCGACGACCGCCAGCAGAATCGCAAAGGCGGCGAGAAAGAGGACCGCCGGGCCAAAGGGGGAGCTGGGCGCGTAGAGCCGGCTCACTCCCTTCGCGTCGACCAGCTTCTCGCCGATCCGCAAGCGAGTGAGGAAGGTGGAGGACATGCCGCCACGCTTGCGATCGAGAAACTCAATCAGGTTGAAGTGGGCGCCGACACTGACGATCAGCGCCGCCCCCTTCTCGTAGGCCATCAGCATCGCCACGTCCTCGCTGGTCCCTGTAGCGGGGACCAGGGTGTGCGGGAGAACCATCTCCAGCAGGCGCTCCCGCCCAGGCGCCCTTCCGTCCGGGTAGGCGTGGACGATCAGCTCGGCTCCGCAGCGAAGCGCCTCGTCGCTGGCCGAGTCCATATCCCCGAGGATCAGATCGGGCTTCATCCCTGCCTCCAGCACTCCGTCAGCGCCTCCGTCGACAGCGACGATCATCGGCCGGACGTCGCGAATGTAGGCGCGCAGCGCCTTCAGGTCGCGGCGATGGCGATCGCCGCGCACGACGATCAGCACATGGCGGTCGCGGAAGGAGGCGCGGGTCGCTGGGAACTCGATGCTGCCGGTGAGCAGATCTGTCTCCTGGCGGACGTGGGCGACCGTGTTCTCGGCGAAGTCAGCGAGCGCCTCGTCGACCCGCGCACGCTGCTCGTCGAGCCGGCGCTCGAGCTCGACCGCCCCGAGCACGCGCCCGCTCGCCACCTCGTTACCCCTGACGCTGACGGCGCCGCCCTCGACCGTCGCCGGGTCGCCGTCGCGCAGCCGCTCGAACAGATCTCCGTCAGGAAAGTCGATCACGCTTATCCCCGCCCGGACGAGCATCAGCGGTCCGGCGTTGGGATAGCGCCCGTCGGAGGACTCCGACGCATTCAGCACCGCCCGCACCCCGGTCGCGATCAGCTCCTCGGCGGCGATCCGATCGATGTTGAGATGGTCGACGACCGCGACATCGCCGGGGCCGAGGCGCTTGACCAGGTGCTTGGTGCGACGGCCCAGCTTGACGGTCCCGTGGATCGCCTCCGCGGCCGACGCCCCGTTGCGACGCGATAGCAAGGCGGGAAGGCGACGGCGACTGGCGGTAGCCACCGGAGCAGGTTAGCCGCTGCCAGAGCGACCACCGGGGATCAGGCGGCGGCGAGCAGCTCGCGGGCGTGGTGAGTGGCGGCCTCATCCGCGCGCCCGCCGCCGAGCATCCGCCGGATCTCCTCCACCACATCCTCCCCCTCGAGCCGCTGCACGGTCGCCGTGGCCGGCTCGCCGCCGACGTCCTTCTCCAGGCGGAAATGGACGGACGCCAGCGCGGCGACTTGCGGCAGATGCGTGATGCAGACGACCTGTCGAGCGCTTCCCAGCTGGCGCAGCCTCTCCCCTACGATCCGCGCTGTGTTGCCGCCAATTCCAGCGTCGATCTCGTCGAAGACGAGGGTCGGGGGACCCCCGCCCTCGCCCAGAGCGCTCAGCGCGAGCATCACGCGCGAGAGCTCCCCACCTGAGGCGGCATCTCGCAGCGGCGCTGGATCGATCCCCGGATTGGGCGCCAGACGCAGCTCGACCGTCTCGCAGCCGCCGGCTCCGAAGCCCTCGGGGTGGGGCTCCAAGACAACCTCCAGGGCTGCTCCCGGCATCGCCAGTCCCTCCAGCTCCTTTGCAACCCGTTGCTCCAGGGGGCGCGCGGCCTTCGTCCGGCCTTTGCTCAGCCGCCCGCCAAGAGCCGCTCGCCGGCGCTCCGCTTCGGCCAGAGCATCCTCCAGCTCGGCCGCCACCTCCCCGCCGTTCTCCAGCCTCTCGATCTCCGCCCGGCAGCGGCCGGCGTGGGCAAGCACCGACTCGACGCTGCCGCCGTGCTTACGTTTGAGACGGTCCAATGAGTCGAGCCGCTCCTCGATCGCGGCGAGGCGCTCGGGGTCTGCCTCCAGCCGCTCGGCGTAGTCACGCAGCTCCGAGGCGACGTCGCCGAGCTCGACGACGAGCGCGCTGAGGCGCTCGGAGACCGAGTCAAGGCCAGCATCGATGCCGCCCGAACCCTGAAGCAGGGACTCGGCCCGAGCCAGAGCGCTCGTCGCTCCGCCACCGTCATCATCGACCCCGACGACGCTGTCGTAGGCTCCCGCTGCCGCTTGGCGCAGACCGTCCGCGTGGCGCAGCTGATCGCGCTCGATGCCCAACGCCGCATCCGCGGCTGGGTTCGGGGAGACCTCCTCGATCTCCGACAGCTCATAGCGGAGGATGTCGAGGTCGCGCTCTCGCGAACCGTCGCGCTCTCGCAGCTCGGCCAGCTCGGCGGCGAGCCGCCCGCACTCGCGGTGCGCAATCCGGTAGAGCCGCCGCGCCTTCAGATGCCCGGCGCCAGCGAAGCCGTCGAGCACCTCCATCTGGGCTGAGGAGATCGTCAGCTTGCGGTGCTCGTGCTGGCCGTAGAAGGCAAGTAGCCGCCCGCCCAGCAGCTTCAGCTCGGAAGCCGAAGCTGCGCGGCCGGCGATAAAGGCGCCTGTCCGCCCGCTCGCCGAGACCCGGCGGCCCAGCACGACCTCGTCGGACCCTTCTGGCAGCCGCCCGGCGATCTCCGCCAACTCAGGCTCTTCCAGCAGATCCGGGGGCAAATCGAACAAGCCCTCGACCCAGGCCTCCTCCCCTCCGGGCCGGACGATCTGCGGCCGCGCTTTCCCGCCCATCAGCAGGTCGAGCGAGTGCGCCAGCACCGTCTTCCCCGCCCCGGTCTCTCCAGTGATCGCGTTCAGCCCTTCGCCAAGGCGCAGCTCGGCTCTCTCGATCAGGAGGAGGTTCTCGATACGCAGCTCACGCAGCACGCCCCCTTAGTAGCAGCACAGGCGGACCGACCCGACGGCGGAAGGTCCGGCCGGAAAAGGCGAAAACTAGGCCGGGACCGGCTCCGCTGCTTTGGTCTCGGCCGAAGCGATGAAGAAGTCGCGGGAGCGAACGAGGGCAAAACCGAGGATGGCCCCGACGAAGGAGAGCACGGCGGCGATCAGCAGAATCTCGTTTAGCCCGCTGACGAAGGCCACCGTCGCGGCGTGGGTGACCACGGGGCGAATGGCGGGCGGCGAGGCGGCGGCGGCGGCCTGGGAGCCGCCGACCGAGACCAGTTCCCCCAGCCCCTTCGGCGCGTGAGGTAGGAGTTCGCCCAGCTTCGAGTTGACCTGGGATTGGAAGATTGCGCCGAGCCCGGCCACGCCGGTCGAGATGCCGACCTGGCGGAAGGTGGTGTTGATCCCAGACCCCATGCCGGCTTTGGCGGGCGGGACAACCGCGATTGCCGCCGAGCCGATGCCCGGGTTGGCGATCCCGACCCCGATGCCGGCGAAGATGAAGCCAGCGAGTAGCGCAGTCCACCCCGAGCTCGGCGTGAGCCCATGCATCAGCAGCAGCCCGACCCCGACGGTGCCCAGGCCGACCCCAAGCAGGACGCGCACCGGTATGCGGTTGGAGAGCTTGCCGGCGATCGGCGCGACGATGAAAGAGAGGAAGGTGAGCGGCAGGAAGCGCAGGCCGGCCTGCAGCGGCGAGTAGCCGAGCACCTCCTGGATGTAGAGGGTCAGGTAGAGGAACATCGCAAACATCCCACCGGAGAGGCCGAAGGCGACCGCCGAGACCCCGTTGAAGGCCGGTTTTCGGAACAGGGTCAGATCGAGCATCGGGTTGGCGCTGCGCATCTCGATTGCGAGGAAAACAAGTAGCAGTGTCGCGGCGCCGATCAGCGAGACGAGGATCGTGGCGCTAGTCCATCCGTCGGGGTTACCCCGGATCAGCCCGAAGATCAGCAGGAAGAGCGCGACCGAAAAGGTGGCCACGCCCGGCAGGTCGATCCGCGAGGGGTCCTGGGCGGCGACGTTGGCCAGTTTTCGCTCGGTGAGGATGATTGCCACCAGCCCGATCGGCACGTTGACGAAGAAGATCCACTCCCAGCCAAGGTGCTCGGTGATCACCCCGCCGACCAGAGGGCCGACCGCGACTGCGCCGCCGACCGTCGCCCCCCAGACGCCGAACGCCGTGGCCCGGTCGGCGCCGTGGAACTCCTGGCCGATCAGCGCCAGTGAGGTGGCGAACATCGCCGCCCCTCCGATGCCCTGAAGGCCGCGGGCGAGGTTGAGCAGGGTCGGATCGCCGGAGATGCCGCAGAGAAATGAGGCGAAGGTAAAGATCCCGAAGCCGATCGAGAATACGCGGCGGCGACCGAGACGATCACCGAGCGACCCGGCGGTGAGCAGAAAGGCGGCGAGGGTGAGCGAGTAGGCGTCAACGACCCACTGCAGGCTGGAAAGGCTGGCGTGCAGGGATTTGCGGATATCAGGCAGGGCGACGTTGACGACCGTGATGTCCAGCAGCAGCATGAACGTCGCGATCGAGATCAGGATGAGGGTCCACCACTTGCGCTCCATGCGCGCAGCCTAAAGAACCGGCATTGTCGACCGGGATCGCATCAGACGGCCAGGTGGCCGAACTTCTCGCGTATGCGTTGATAGAAGCTCGTCCCTCCGAGCTGGGCCAGGCGCCCTACTCCATTGGCGAAGCGGACCTCCAGCGCCGCGCCCGGCGCCAGCTCGCCCACCTGTTCTCCGTCGACGGCGACGTCGACCGGCTCCTGCCCGCCCGCATTGGCGACGTGGAGCACGTCAGCTGGAGCGACGACGAGGGCCCGCGCCGTGAGCGAGTGGGGTGCGACATAGCTGACCACGTACCCCTCCACCCCCCAGGCGAGGATCGGCCCCTGGTTGGCGAGGTTGTAGCCGGTCGAGCCGACGGGGGTGGCGGCGACGAGCCCGTCGCAGCGGACATGGCCGACCTCCTCGCCGGCGATCCCGTAGCTCAACTCGGCGACCCGGTCACGCGGCCGTCGGGTGAAGCTGACGTCGTTGAGCGCAGGGCGGGCCTCGCCCTCGACCTCGAGCTCAAGGCCGGGAAGCTCGACAGTCTCCGTGTCGCCCGCGAAGGCGCGCCGGATCCCCTCCTCGGCGTGGTCGCGCTCGACCGCGGCGAGGAAGCCGACCGTGCCGAAGTTGACCCCAAAGACGGGGACGCCGGTGCGAGCGAAGCGTCTCAGCGCGTGGAGGATCGAGCCATCGCCGCCAAGCACCAGGCAGAGGTCAGGCCGCTCGGACGGCTCGGCCACCTCTTCAACCCCCCTGGCTGCCGCACCGTGCTTAACCAGCTCATCGGCGGAGGCGGTCAACCGCCAGCCCGCTTTCCGTGCGCAGGCGACTGCCATCTCGACCGCCTCTGTGGTAGCGGGCGGGTGGGAGTGGGTGATCAAGGCCGCCGTTTTCATGACCCAAACACCCCGTCTTGCTTACCCGCGCTCATGATCATCACCCCGGGGTCTCGCTCGCTCCGGCCCCATCGGCTCCACCGCCAGGACTGCCGCCTGCAGATCCTCGACCTCTCCGCCCTTCCCCCCACACCAGACGAAGGTCTCCTGGTTGCCCTTTGGCCCAGGTAGGCCCGAGGAGGCAAATCCCCTGATCGGAAGGCCGAGGTCGCGGGCGGCGCTCGCCACCGCGAGGATCGCCTCCCGGCGATCGGCCGGGTCGCGGACGACCCCCCTGCCGACCCGCTCGCGGCCCAGCTCAAACTGCGGCTTGACCATCGCCAGCACCTCTCCCCAGGGCGCGAGGCAGCGGATGACCGCCGGCAGGACCTTCCTCAGTGAGATGAAAGAGACGTCGACCGTTGCGAGCCCGGGGGCAAACGGAAGGTCGGCGGGCTCCAAGGTGCGGGCGTTTAGGCGCTCGATCGCGGTGACCCGTGGATCGTTGCGTAGGCTCAGGTCGAGCTGTCCGAAAGCCACGTCGACGGCGGCAACCCTGGCAGCCCCGCGCTGCAGGAGGCAATCGGAGAACCCACCGGTCGAGGCGCCGACATCGAGGCACTCGCTCCCGGAGACGTCGATGCCGAGGGCCTCGACGGCATTCTCCAGCTTGATCCCTCCGCGCGAGACATAGCGCCGTCCCTCCTCGACGATCAGGGCCGCGCCGGGCTCGACCAGCTGGCTCGGTCGCAGTGCAACCGGCCCGTCCTCGCCGACCCGGACCTCTCCCGCTCGCACCGCGCCGGCCGCCGCCGAGCGAGACGCAAACAGCCCCCGCTGCGCCAAAACCGCGTCTATCCGGGCCTTCTTCACCGTCAGAACGGTACAGCCGCCCCAAACCGACCATTTACCCGACTCTTAAGGCCGCATGCAACAGTCTTCCAAGCGAGGCCGCAGAACCGCCCATCCGCCCCAAGGGCGTCTGTGACCTCACTCACACACAAATCGCACATACGTTCGTATGCTCCTAAAGGATTCGCGTGAGGCTGACGATGGAGACCACAACAAAAGACTTTTTGGCTGGGTTCGTCGCCGCCTTATGGCCCTTGTCGCTTCCCACGACAGGCGCCCGCGGCACATGAGAGCCCACCTACCTCCCACGGATCCACATATATAGAGATACATATCTCTCCTCCCTGTAGTAACCCCAGAGACGCCCCCCCTTCCCAGGGGGGGCGTCTTCTGTTGTGGTGCTCTGGCAAGCCAAAAAAGCGACATTGGCACGACGCATTGGGGCGATCGATCAAAGGCTCCTAGGTGATCGTGCCGCAGTCTGTGCCGCAGTCTGTGCCGCAGTCAGCCGCCCGTGACAGCACTGACCGGATTCGTTTAGCGATAACCATGGACTCAGTGCGGCCGAGCCCGCGCCGCCACGGCCGCTTCGAAGTCTCTTCAGGGCGAGAGCCTCTTCCAGGGCGCCAATCAGGCGGACGCACTGATCGGCGACACAGCCTCGCTCAACTCGCACTCGAATCCGTCGGGGGGAATGTCTGCCAATGAGACTGATACGTCGGCCGGCCGAGACGTGCGAGGACTCGACACCTGAGCCACTCGCCGGGGCCCGTGCCAGGCTCGACTACCTCCGCCCCGCATCAGGCCTCTCGCGCGATCGGAACCCACCAGGGCTGATGGGAAAATAGCGCCTGATTCGCGCAAACTGCGCATTTTCATCCGCCCGCGGGTGGCCCGCCGGGCCATGACAACCAATCGCAGACCTCGACGAAGAGCATTATTTCCCGGAGGCGTCGTGATCGAGGCAACTTCCGGCTCCACCACGGCGCGTTGGCTCACCCGCCACAGTCACAGCTGGCATCCAGACTCACCCACCGGAGAAATTTGACTCTCCTGGATCTCGACATTGGGGCTCTCCCAGCACCACCGGCCTTTGGACTCTGGCTTTGAGGACGCCAGGGCCAGCGAGGTCGCGGGCCCGAACCAACATCAAAAGGGGCCCACCCGTTGCCTGTAACTTGGGGCCCAACGATCAGAATCCCGGTGGGCGCCACCGTTTCGCGTATCTGCCGCCGCGGTGAGGCAGGGGCCGCGAGTGGCGGCATCCGATCCAAATCAAGCAAAGGAGAGGGGCAATGACAGGTGAGCCATCGCACTTCGAGCTCGGCGTCCGAGATGTTGGGCGCGCCCGCGAATTCTACGGGAATCTGCTCGGGTGGACCTTCGAGGGCACCGATCTCGGCGCGCACGTTGGGACGACGGGGATCCCCGGCGGGATCCACGTTGAGGTCGGCGCGAGCGTCCAGATCTTCTTCAGTGTTCCGGACCTCGACGAGGCGGCCGAGCGTGTGGTCGAGCTCGGCGGGGAGGTCGATGAGGGTTCAAGCGATGGGCCGGGCGGTCGCTACCTGCATTCCTGCAGAGACGATCAGGGCGTCCCGTTCGGACTGCACGAGGCAGCGAGGGACTGACCGCGGCACGACGGGAGGGTCGGGCTTCCGCGGGACTCTCCCGCGGAAGCTCCAACCGTCGTGGTTTCCGCTACCCCATTCGGATCCACACATACAGAGCTACAAGCCCTTCTCCCTGTGGCAACCCCAGAGACGACGTCACCGAAGAGTCGCCGCGAACATTATGCGATTGAGCGCTTTGATGCAAGATCAACCGAGGACCGGCTCGGCTGAGTGAAGCGCCGCCAGCACCCGCTCCGCGACCGACTCGCCGGTCAGGCCCGCCTCCGCCCGAAGCAGACTCGGCTTTCCGTGCGTGACATAGCGATCGGGAAGGCCGACGCGCAGGACTCGGGCGCGCTCGCCGGGACGATCGGCGAAGGCGTCCTCCAGGTGCTCGAGGACGGCCGAGCCAAAGCCCCCGGGCAGCACGTTTTCCTCGATCGTCACCACCAGGTCGTGCTCGAGGGCCAGCCGCTCCGCCAACTCGGCATCGAGCGGCTTGGCGAAGCGAGCGTCGGCGACGGTCGGCTGGAGATCGTGCCCGGCGAGGATTCGCGCCGCATCCAAGGCGACCGCGACCCCGTAGCCATAGCCCAACAGCGCCACGCGCTCGCCGCTGAGAAGCAGCTCTCCGCGCCCGATCGGGATCTCCTGAGGCTGCGCCGGTATCGCCACCCCCTCGGCCGCACCGCGCGGGTAGCGGAGCGCGGCCGGGCCGGGATGGGCCAGCGCCGTGCGCAGCATGTGGACCAGCATCGCCTCGTCGCGTGGCGCCATTAGGATGACGTTGGGGATCGGCCGAAAGTAGGAGATGTCGAAAGCGCCGTGGTGGGTCGGCCCGTCGTCCCCCACCAGCCCCGCACGGTCCAGGGCGAAGGTGACGTCTAACTCCTGCAGACAGACGTCGTGGATGATCTGGTCATAGGCCCGCTGGAGGAAGGTCGAGTAGATCGCGCAGACGGGCTTTGCCCCCTGCAGGGCCATCCCGGATGCGAGCAGCACCGCGTTTTGCTCGGCGATTCCGACGTCGTAGTACTGGTCCGGGATCTCGTCGGCAAGCTTCTGCAGCCCGGTCCCCCCCGCCATCGCCGCCGTGATCCCGATCACGCGCCCGTCGCGCCTGGCCTCAGCGACCATCGCCTGGGCGAAGACCTCCGTGTATTGAGGCGGGGCGCTGGGAGGCGGCGGCTTCTCCAGCCGCTCCGGTGCGATCGCCTCCGGTGAGTCGGACTCGCGCACCGGCACCGGTCGACGCGGCGCTTCGTCGTCCTTATGGCGACCTTTCGTCCGCTCGGCGGTGGGCCTGCCGTTGACAATCGAATGCGGCTTGGCGGCGTGCCATCTCTCCATCGACTCCAGGCCGCCCTCCTCCGCCGGGGCGAAGCCCTTCCCCTTCACCGTGTGGATGTGGACCACGACCGGGCGGTCGGCCTCGAACGCCTCGCGCAGTGCCGCTCGTAGGGCGTGCACGTCGTGGCCGTCGATCACCCCCATGTAGGCGAGGTCGAGCTCCTCGAAGAGCAGGCCCGGCGCCCAGTAGGCCTTGATCGCCGACTTGATCTCGGGCCCAAGACGCTCGATCCGGCGGCCGAGGCCGAGCGGCAGCCTGACCAGCCGGCCCTCGACGCCCTCCCGGGCGTGGTAGAGGCGCGGATTGAGACGCACCCGGTTGAAGTAGCGTGAGAGCGCGCCCACGTTGGGCGAAATCGACATCCCGTTGTCGTTGAGGACGATCACGATCGGGGTCTGCAGGCCACCGGCCGCGTGCAGCGCCTCGTAGGCGACGCCACCGGTCAGGGCGCCGTCACCGATCACGGCGGCGACCCTGCCGTCCTCGCCGACCCCCTTTCGCATCGCCTCCTTCAGCCCGACCGCGTAGCCAATCGAGGTCGAGGCATGGCCGGCGCCCATGATGTCGTGCTCCGACTCAAAGATCGAGCAGAAGGGGGCAAGGCCCTCGTACTGGCGGATCGTCGGCAGCTCGTCCCGGCGGCCGGTGAGGATCTTGTGCGGGTAGGCCTGGTGGCCCACGTCCCAGAGGATCTTGTCCCGGGGGGAGTCGAGCAGGCTGTGCAGGGCCACCGCCAGCTCGCAGGTGCCGAGGTTGGCGCCGAAGTGACCGCCGATCTCGCCGATCGTGTCGATGATGTAGGTGCGCATCTCCTGCGCGACCCGCTGCAGTTGCTGATCGTCTAGATCGTGGAGATCGGCGGGCCCGTCGATCCCCCAGAGCAGCGACTCGGGTGACTCCTCCTCGTGCCGGGGTGTATGCGGGGTATCGGTCATTCGTGCCTGGTGAATATGTAGTCGGCGACCTGCTTCAGGTCATCGGTCTCGCCCTTGGCCCCGGCGAGCGCCTCGCTCGCCTTCTGGTGGGACTCGGCGGCGAGCTGGCGTGCCCGGTCGAGGCCAAAAAGGCTGACATAGGTGAGTTTGCCATGTCGCTCGTCGCTGCCGTGCGGCTTGCCGAGCCGCTCGTCGCTCTCGGTCACGTCGAGGATGTCGTCAACGATCTGGAAAAGAACCCCCAGCTCAGCCGCGAAGCGGCGGTAGGGAGCGGCCTCGGCATCGCCGGAGCCCTGTAGCGCCAGCACGACTCCGACGCTGGCCGCGATCAGCCGCCCGGTCTTCAGCTCATGCAGGGCGCGCAGCCCCTCGGCGCCGGTCTCCCCGCCGGCTACGTCGACAAACTGGCCGCCGACCATCCCGCCGACACCGGTCGCCGTCGCCAGCTCGGAAAGGGCAGCGAGGACGCGCGGCGGTTCGCCCGGCTGCTCGCAGAACAAGCGGATCGCCTCGGCGAAGAGGCCGTCGCCGGCCAGGATCGCCACGTCCTCGCCGAACCGTACGTGTGAGGTCGGCAAGCCACGACGCAGGTCGTCGTCGTCCATCGCCGGCAGGTCGTCGTGAATCAGCGAGTAGGTGTGGATCAGCTCGATCGCGCAGGCCACCGGGAGGAAGCGCTCGGGCTCGGCGCCACGGGCGCGAGCGGTGGCCAGCGTCAGCACCGGGCGAACTCGCTTGCCGCCCGCCAGCAGCGAGTAGCGCATCGCCTCCTCAAGTCCGGCTGTTTGGAGGTCCGCCGAGAAACGCAGCCGCTCGAGGTCCGCGTCGACCAGGGCGCGAAGGTCCTCGGGGTACATCAGGGGCGGGGCGCGTCGGCCTCGCGGATTCGGCGGTTCGCCTCCTCCACCGCCTCGGCGGAGAGCTCGGCTGCCTCGCGGGCGAGCTCTCCGGCTCGTTCGCCGCCAGTCTCCTCAGCTTCCAGCTCGGCGGCGATCGCCTCAAGGCGCGCGGATATCTCGCGCAAGCGAGTCAACTGACCCCGTCGCGCACAGCGGCGCCGAGGATGCCGTTGACGAACCCCGGGGCGCCGGCCCCGCAGTACTCCTTGGCGATCTCGACCGCCTCGTCGATCGCCACCTCGGTCGGGGCGTCGCCGTGCTCGATCTCAAATAGCGCCACCCGCATCAGGTTGCGATCCAGCGGCGCGATCCGGTCCAGGTCCCAACCCTTCGCGTGGCGGGAGATGGTCGCGTCGAGCTCCTCGCGGTGGGACTCGACGCCCTCGGCCAGTTGGCGGGTGAAGGGACGGGAGCCGGCGACGAGCTCATTCAGCGGCCGCCCGGTCACATCGCGCTGGTAGCAGGCGAAGACGGCGTCGCGGCGTTGATCGGACCTGCGCATGGGCGCCTATTCTCGCGCTTCTGGTCAGGGGGGGCCGCTCAGGCGCGTGAGAGGTACTCGCCGCTGCGGGTGTCGACGCGAATCGTTTCCCCCTCCTCGATGAAGAGAGGCACCTGAACCGCGACGCCGGACTCCAGCGTCGCCGGCTTGCTGCCGCCACCCGATGCGGTGTCCCCCTTTACCCCGGGCTCGGTCCGGGTCACCTTCATCTCGATCGCGCTCGGCACCTGCACGTCGCTGGGTCGCTCGTCGACGAAGAGCACGTCGACCTCAGAGTTGGGCAGCACCCACTGCATCGCCTCAGCGGCGATCTCGCGCGGAATCTCGATCTGGTCGTAGTCGCGGCTGTCCATGAAGACCGCGGCATCGCCCGAGTCGTAGAGGTATTGCATCTTGCGCGACTCGGTCCGCACAGGGCGGAACTTCTCTCCCGCCCTGAACGTCTTGTCCAGGACCGAGCCATCCTCGATCTTGCGCAGCTTCGTTCGCACGAACGCCCCGCCCTTGCCTGGCTTGACGTGCTGGAACTCGATGATCCGAAAGATCGTCCCGTCGATCTCGATGTGGCTGCCGTTCTTGAACTGGTTTGTGCTGACCTGCATCTTTTGATCTATGCCTGAGCCTGATTTGAGCGGAAACGGCGACGAGCTGCCCGCCGCAGGTTACTCGCGTCTCACATCGGTCGCGTGGCGTATCTTCTCCCTGTGGCGGAGCCACTTCCTCTCTCGGCGGTGATCCGCAGCCCGATGCTCGACCGCGCCGGGGAGAAGCTGGGCCGGGTGGAAGATGTGATCGTCCGGCTCAGCGGCGAGGGCCTCCCTCCGGTTACCGGGCTCAAGGCGCAGATCGGCGGTCGGGAGTTCTTCGTCCCCACCGATCGGATCGCCAGCCTGGAGGCCGGGAGGGTCCGGCTCTCGGGTGAGAAGCTGAGCCTCGCCCAGTTCTCCCGCCGGCCGGGGGAGGTGCTGCTGGGAGAGGACGTACTCGGACGCAAGCTGATCGATGTGGAGCGCGCCCAGTTGGTCACGGCGCAGGAGATCGTCCTCGTCCGGGTCGACGGCTGGTGGCGTCTGGGGGGGATCGACCCCAGGCCGCGCGGCGTACTGCGAAGGCTGGTGCCCGGTCGATCCCGTCGCAAGGCCGATGCACCGATCCTCAGCTGGTCGCAGTTGGAGGCCTTCGTCGGCCACGTCCCGAGCTCGCGCCTGCGGCTCGGCCGCCGCCGCCTGGCCGACCTGCACCCGGCGCAGATCGCCGACCTCGTCGAGGCCGCCTCCCATGAGGAGGGCGAGGAGATCATCGAGGCGGTGGGAAGCGACCGCGAGCTGGAGGCCGACGTCTTCGAGGAGCTCGACGATGAGCATCAGCTGGAGTTCATCCATGAGCGCTCAGACGCCGAAGCAGCGCAACTGCTGGACCGCATGGCCCCCGATGACGCGGCCGACCTGATCAACGAGATCGAGCAGGAGCGGCGCCTGCCGATCCTCTCCCTCCTGCCGCCCGCCAGGCAGAGCAAGATCCGCACCCTCCTCGGCTACAACCCGGCGACCGCCGGCGGGCTGATGAGCCCCGAGCTCGTCTCCCTCGAGGAGGATGCGAGCGTCGGCGACGCCCTGCGCGCGGTTCGCGATGGGACCGACGTCGTGCCCCAGGCCCTGAGCGTCGTCTTCCTAACTGACCCGGGGGGCCGGCTGAGCGGTTTGGCCTCCGTCTTTGACCTGCTTCGCCTGGCGGAGGATCGCCCGCTCGGTGAGGTTGCCGAACGCGACCCCCGCTGCGCGCATACCGACGAGGAGCTGCCCGAGATCGCCTGTCTGATGTCGGACTACAACCTGATGGCACTGCCGATCACCGACGACGCCGGCACCTTGGTCGGGGTGGTCACCGTCGATGACGTACTCGAGGCTCTGGTCCCGGAGGAGTGGAGGCGGCGCGCTCGCGTCGCCCAAGGCTGATCGCCCACCCCGGCCCACCGCTGCATCGGCGCTGGCACAAACCAGCCGGACGCTCGCCAACCCTCTGCTAGGCTCGCCGGAGCGCCGTGCCCGAGCTTTCTCGGGGCCCAGCGCAGAGACGTAGAGACCCGTGACGGAGCCGGTAATGGATATGGACATAGACCTACCGCGAAGTACCAGACCGCTCGCGCGCGCCTCCGTTTCGATCCCCAGGCGCTAGTCATCACGCCTCCGGCGCGCGCGAGTGAGTTCTGCGCACGCCCCTTCCGCTTCGCGACGTCAGAAGGGTCGGGCGCGACGGTTGCGAGCGGTGAGGAAGGTGGGTGATGAGCGAGGTCAAGGACAAAGGCAACGAGCAGCGCCACCCGGCGAGCGCTCCCGAGGTCCTTGAGCAGGCCCACGCGGGCGATATCCACGGTGCCCTGGGGACAATCCGGGCGCGTGACGGTGCCCACCGTTACGGCTGGCGCGCACGGGGGGTGGCCCTGCTGGCGATCATGGGGCCAGGCCTGATCGTGATGGTCGGCGACAACGACGCTGGCGGCGTCTCCACCTACGCCCAGGCGGGGCAGAATTTTGGCACCAGCCTGCTTTGGGTCCTCGTTCTGCTGATCCCCGTGCTGATCGTCAATCAGGAGATGGTGATCCGCCTCGGCGCGGTGACCGGAGTCGGGCACGCGCGGTTGATCAACGAGCGATTCGGGCGGTTTTGGGGCTGGTTCTCGGTCGGTGACCTGTTCATTCTCAACTTCCTCACGATCGTCACCGAGTTCATCGGCGTCAGCCTCGCTCTCGGCTACCTTGGGATCAGCAAGTACATCGCCGTGCCCGTCGCCGCACTGTTCCTTATCGCGATGACCGCATCCGGCAGCTTCCGGCGCTGGGAGCGCTTCATGTTCGCCTTCGTCTTCGCCAACTTCTTGGTCATCCCGCTGGCGATCATGGCCCACCCCAACCTCGGCACGATGGCCCACGATTTCGTCGTGCCCGGAATCGAAGGCGGCGCGGATTCGACCTCGATCCTGCTCGTCATCGCGATCGTCGGCACTACGGTCGCCCCCTGGCAGCTCTTCTTCCAACAATCCAACGTGATCGACAAGCGGATCACGCCGCGCTGGATCAACTACGAGCGGGCCGACACGGTGATCGGCGCCTTCGTCGTCGTGATCGGGGCCGCGGCGCTGATCGCCGTCGCAGCCTTTGCCTTCAACGGCACCCCGGCCCATGCCAACTACTCCAACGCCGGCGCGGTGGCGAGCGAACTGCACCACTACGTCGGGCCCGCGGCGGGGGCCTTCTTCGCGATCGTGCTCCTGAACGCCTCGCTGATCGGGGCCGGCGCGGTGACCCTCGCCACCTCCTACGCATTCGGCGACGTGTTCGGCGCCAGCCACTCGCTGCACCGCGGCTTTCGCGAAGCCAAGCTCTTCTACGGGATCTTTTCCGGGCTGGTCGCCCTCGCCGCGGCGATCGTCCTGATCCCCGGCGCCCCTCTGGGGGTGATGACCGAGGCGGTCCAGGCGCTG
This sequence comes from Solirubrobacterales bacterium, assembly GCA_035534175.1. Taxonomy (GTDB): domain Bacteria; phylum Actinomycetota; class Thermoleophilia; order Solirubrobacterales; family 70-9; genus DATLSM01. Next base: position 26,520 of record DATLSM010000098.1, read on the forward strand.
GCCGGAGTCCTTCTGCCCAGCGCCACGGTCTTCCTGCTGCTGCTGTGCAACGACCGAGAGGTGCTCGGGCCCTGGGTCAACGGCCCCTGGGTGAACGCTCTGGCCAGCGTGATCGTCGCCGTCTTGGTCACCCTCTCGCTGATCCTCGTCGCGACGACGCTCTTCCCCTCGATCAACGCGGCGACGCTGAGCATCTACCTCGGCGTCGCCCTGGTGGCCGTCTTGTTGGTGTTCGGCGTGACGATGCTGCGCCGCCGCGAGCGCGGAGCGCCTGCCGCGGCGCTCTCCCCCGAGGCTCGCCGCAACTGGACGATGCCCCCGCTGGCGCTGCTGGAGCGACCCCGCTGGTCGGCGGGGCGAAAGGCGGGCATGATCATGCTCCGCGGCTACCTGTTCCTCGCCGTCCTTTTGCTGATTGTCAAGGCGACGCAGCTGGGCGGGGCCTGAGAAGGAGAGCGAGCCCGATGGCCGCTGCTTCCGCCGGCACCAGGAGGGCCCGCCCCAGCGCGGCGCTTCGCGACGGCGACCAGGTGGCCCCGCTGGAGCTCTAATTCGACCTGGTCTTCGTCCTGGCTATAACCCAGTGCACGTCGCTGATGTATCACCGCCCGACCTGTCCCAGTCGCCACCGAGGTGCCGGCCCGGGCGGCGCTGGCACCCCCAGGGACTGAGGCGCCCCTCGCGGCCGGCCCTCAAAGCCGACGTTTCCTCGACTCGACATACTGCCGTGGAATGCGACGGAACGAAGAGTCCGGCCTGAGCATTCGCGCATGATCGAAGCCCGCAGGCCGTGCCCATGACCGAGACCCCCGCGCTGCTTGACGGGCTGCTGCGTGCGGCCGCGCCCTCCGGATATGAGGAGCCGGCGGCGGCCGTTTGGCGCGAGGCCGCCGCATTCGCCGAGCTTTCCAGCGACGGGCTAGGTTCATCGATCGCCCGGGTGGGGGATGCCGCGCCACTGCTGGCGGTGGTCGCCCATATCGATGAGATCGGGCTTGTGATCACCCATATCGACGACAACGGCTTCCTCTGGTTCGCCCCGATCGGCGGCTGGGACCCGCAGATCCTGGTGGGACAGCGAGTCGAGGTGCGTGGCAGGGACAGCTCAATTCCCGGCGTAGTCGGGCGCAAGCCGATCCACCTGCTCGACCCGGACCAGCGCAAGAAGGTGGTCGAAATAAAGGGGCTACACATCGACATCGGCGCCGCTGACCGGGACGCGGCGGCGGCGCTGGTGCGGGTCGGCGACCCGGCCGTGATCGCGACGGAACCGGCACCGATGATGGGCGATCGACTGGTTTCCCGATCGATGGACAACCGCCTAGGCGCCTACGTCGCGCTGGAGGCCCTGCGCCGCTGCCACGAGCGAGGCGCTCTGAAGGGAAGCTACGCCGCGGTGGCCGCGGTGCAGGAGGAGATCGGCCTGTTCGGAGCGAGAACAGCCGCCTTCGAGGTACGGCCAGACGTCGCGATCGCGGTCGACGTCACCCACGCCACCGACGCACCGGGCATCGATGAGAAGGAGATCGGCAGCCACCCGCTCGGCTCGGGGCCGGCGATCGGGCGCGGCTCGACCCTCTCGCCGAAGGTCTTCGAGCTACTGGTCACCGCCGCCGGTGAGGCGGACATCGAGCACACGATCAGCGCCAGCGGGCGCGGCACCAGCACCGACGCGGACGTGCTTCAGATCTCCCGCTCGGGCATTCCGACCGGGCTGATCTCCATTCCCCTTCGCTACATGCACTCCCCGGTCGAGATGGTCGACCTCGCCGATGTGGAGGCAACGGTCGAGCTGATCACCGCATTCGCCCTGCGGCTGGACGCGGGCCTCGACCTCAGCCGCTGAGCGGGTCCCGGCCGTCGACGCAGACCGCGTGCAACCCCGTCCCAGGAGCCCGGTTGCTCAACCGATAAGTTGCAGCTCCTTGGGCAGGGCGCTGAGGTTGCGGCAACCCCCCTCGGTGACCACGACGAGGTCCTCGATCCTCACCCCGAGCCTGCCGGGCAGGTAGACGCCGGGCTCGATCGTCACCACCTCGCCGGGCTCCAGCAGGTCCTCGGAGCGCAGCGAGACGCGGGGCGCCTCGTGGACCTCGAGGCCCACTCCGTGGCCCAGCCCATGGCCGAATCGCTCGCCGTAGCCGGCAGCCTCGATCGCCTCGCGGGCGACGGCGTCCAGCGCCTCACCCCCAATCCCCGCGGCGAGCGCCGCCAGCGCCGCCTCCTGAGCCCCGCGCACGACCTCATACACAGTGCGCGCCTCCTCGCCCGGCTCGCCGGTGGCAAAGGTGCGGGTTCCGTCGGAGCAGTAGCCGTCCAGCTTGGCGCCCATGTCAAAGACGACCAGCTCGCCGCCGCCGATCTCCCGCTCTGAGGGCTCGGCGTGCGGCAGGGCGCCGTTTGGCCCGGCGGCGACGATCGCCGGGAAGGAGGGGTCGGCGCCCAGCTCCCGGATCCGCGCCTCGGCGGCGCGGGCGACCTCACGCTCGGTGCGCCCGACCAGGCCGCGCTCCAGGCTCCAGCGCCAAACCTCGTCGGCCAGCTCGGAGGCGGCGGCGATCGCGTCCAGCTCCGCGGCGTCCTTGACCCGGCGCAGGCTCTCAACCATGCCGCCCGCCGGCACCGTCTCGACCCCCTCCGCAAGCTTGTCCTCCAGCCGCCTCAGGGTCCGCACCGGCAGGTGATCGTCCTCGAAGCCGACCCTGCCCGACAGGTGCTCGGCGATCCCCCCCAGCCAGTCGCTCTCCACGCTCACCACCTCCCAGCCCTCGACCTCGGCGGCGGCCCGCTCGGTGTAGCGGAAGTCGGTGAGGAAGAGGCGGAGGTCTCGACCGCAGACGCAGACGCCGTTGGTGCCACCGAACCCGGTCAGGTAGCGGACGTTGACCAGGTCGCTGACCAGCAGCCGGTCCAGCTCGCGCTCGCCGAGCAGGCCGGCGAGGCGCTCGCCCCGGCCGCGCATCACGCCCCCCCCAGGCCGAGCTCGCGCGCGAGCAGCGCCAACGCCTCGCGGTAACCATCCGGCCCCTTGCCGGAGACCTTGCCCACGACGAGACCATCGAATACCGAGATTCGGCGCCACTCCTCGCGAGACTCGACGTCGGAGAGGTGGACCTCGACCGCGGGCAGCGCCGCGACCTCGAGCGCGTCGGCAATCGCCCGGCTGTAGTGAGTCCAGGCGCCGGCGTTGATCAGCGCCGCGTCGGCCTGCTCGGGCAGGCGGTGCAGGTACTCGACGAACTCGCCCTCGGAGTTGGTCTGAAAGAAGATCGCCTCCAGCCCCAACTCGCGGCCCCAGTCATGGATCCGCTTCTCCAGCGTGCTGAGGGAGATGCCGCCGTAGACCGCGGGATCGCGGCGTTCGAGGATGTCGAAATTGACTCCGTGCAGCACCGCGATGCGGTTGTGGGCGCTGCTCATTCCCCCAGCCCCCTCGATCGGGTGAAAATTTGCCCAGATCTCGGGAGTTCGTCCCCTCGGCGGCTCATAGCTCTTCCACAGCCGATCGGACCCTACCCGCATCGACGCTTTGCCCCGTGCGGGGGGCGCCGGGCTCGGCAAGGAGGACGAAGCCGACCCCGGCCGAGGTGCGCTTCTTGTCGCGCTGGAGAGCATCGAGGACGGCGTCAATGTCGACCCGCGGGTCCAGGCGGGTCGGGAGACCGTGATTGGCCAGGATCGCCTCGAGCTCCTCGCGCAGCGCGGAGGCCTGGGAGAGGCGCAGCGTGGCCAGCAGGCCGAGACCGATCGCCTCGCCGTGGCGGTAGCGCGAGTAGCCGCTCGCCGCCTCGATCGCGTGGCCGACGGTGTGGCCCAGGTTGAGCACGGCGCGGGGGCCGCTGTCGCGCTCGTCGGCGGCGACTATCTCGCACTTGCAGCGGGCGCAGGCGAAAACGACGTCGTCGAGATCCGTTGGGTCGATCTCCCCCATCGAGCGCATCCGCTCCCAGAGAGCCCCGCCTACCAGCAGGCCGGTCTTCAGCGCCTCGACGAAACCCGCCGCCAGCTCCTCGCTGGGAAGGGTCTCCAGGGTCGAGGTGTCGGCCAGCACCGCCGCCGGCAGGTGGTAGGCGCCGGCGTAGTTCTTCCCCTCGGGAAGGTCCACCGCGGTCTTGCCGCCGTAGGCCGAATCGACCTGGGCCAGGAGAGTCGTCGGAACCTGGACAACCGGCGCCCCGCGCTGGTAAATGTGGGCGCAAAAGCCGGCGAGGTCACCGACCACACCGCCGCCGAGGGCGAGGAGGTGGTCCTGGCGGGTCATCCCCCCCCGGGCCAGCTCGCTCAGCAACCGCTCGGCCTCGGCCATCGTCTTTGACCCCTCCCCCGGCTTGACCTCGACCCGGGCGGCGAGTGGCTCGACCCGGGCGGCGTAGAGAGCCCCGACATCGGCGTCGGTGACGCAGAAGCGGCGGCCGGCGAGCGGCCACCACTCCGCCGCCAGCAGCCCGCGACCGACGTAGGCCGGGTACTCGCCCGAGGCGCTGGAAGCCCACAGCATCCGCGTTTCCCGCGGCAACTCGGCCAGCGCCAGGATCGACGGCAGGGCGCGGGCGACGATGTCCCCCTCCCCCATCGGCACCACCGCGTCGGCGAGCTGCTCATACAGCGGCACTCGCAGCGCGAGCAGGCGGGCGACGTCCGCTGCGCCGCGGGCGAGCGGGCGGGGGGTGCCCTCAATCCGCGCCCAGGCCTCGGCGGCAGAGACCTGCAGCCAGACGACGAGATGGCGGTCCAGCGCATCGCGCACCCGCCCGGAGAGGACGCTGCCGCCGCCGAGGGCGATCGCGCCGCCGTCGGCCTCTTCCAGCAAGGCGCCGAGGACCGCGGCCTCGCGGGCGCGGAAGGCCTCCTCGCCGTCGCGCTCAAAAGCCGCGGCGATCGGCATCCCCAGCTCGCCTTCCATCAGCTCGTCGACCTCGGTCGTCTGCAGCCCGGCGGCCCGCGCCGCCGCCAGCGCCAGCGTCTTGCCCGCCCCCATGAAGCCGATGAATACGACGGCGGGGCGCCTCCGCTGCTCCCCCAGGGGCGCGCTCACAAGGCCCGCACGCCCCGCGCCCATGCTGGGACGCCCGGGGGCGGCGCGGTCGTTGTGGTCAGGATCGCCAATCGATCCGCTTCCTGTAGGCCTCGAGCGCGCCCAGCGCGTCGTCGATGTGGTCGCCGCCGAACTTCTCCCGGTAGCACCGGGCCAGGGTGAGGCAGACCATCGCCTCGGCGACGACCGCCGCGGCGGGGACCACGGTCGAGTCGGTGCGCTCGCGCAGTGCCTGCGCCGGCTCCTTGGTCTCGGTGTCAACCGAGCGCAGCGGCTTGGTCAGGGTCGAGATCGGCTTGATCGCCGCTCGCAGCGAGAGCGGCTGGCCGGTGGTCATGCCGCCCTCCAGGCCGCCGGCGCGGTTGGTCTCACGGTGATAGCCGCGCTCGGGCGACCAGAAGATCTCGTCATGGGCCTCCGAGCCGGGGCGCCCGGCCACCTCCCACGCCTCGCCGATCGCAACCCCCTTTACCGACTGGATCGAGGCCACGGCGCCCGCCAGGCGCCCATCGAGGCGGTCCTCCCAGGAGATGTGGGAACCGAGCCCGGGGACGAGCCCGAAGGTGAGCACCTCGAAGCCACCGCCAAGGCTCTCGTTGGCCTTGCGCAGGCGGTTTATCTCCTCCACCATCGCCGCGCTCACCGCGGAATCAAGGCAGCGCACCGGGTCCTCATCGACTGCGGCAAAATCGGCGGGTCCGAGGTCGGCACGCTCGGGCGCTTTAACCGAGGCGATCTGGGTGACGTGGCTGTGGACGCTGACGCCGAGCAGGGCGAGAAAGCTCCTGGCAAGGGAGCCGGCGGCGACGCGGGCCGCGGTCTCGCGCGCGCTGGCCCGCTCCAGCACGTTGCGGATATCGGCGTGCCCGTACTTCTGGGCGCCGACCAGGTCCGCGTGTCCGGGCCGCGGCAGGTGGACCTCCTCGGGCTCGAACCCCTCTACCGGCCAGGGATTCATCCGCTCCTCCCAGTTGGCGTAGTCGCGGTTGGCGACAAGGACGGCGATCGGACTGCCGAGGGTGCGGCCATGGCGCACGCCGGCGCGGATCTCGACCGAGTCGGTCTCGATCTTCATCCGCCCGCCGCGCCCGTGGCCGAGCTGGCGGCGGGCCATGTCGCGGTCAAGCGCCTCACGCTCGAGCACGAGCCCGGCCGGCAGGCCCTCGACGATCGCGACCAACCCGGGGCCGTGCGACTCGCCCGCCGTCGTGAACCTGAAGCCGCTCATCACGCCGGCTCCCGCTTCGCTCGCCAGGCCGGGGAGCGGCTATGGATACTTGCAAGATGCACGCTCATCGGGGGTCTAGGCTATCGGCGCGGCGCCAGCGCCTCAGGCACGAGCGGCGCTGCGCATGACCTCGACCGGCGCCTCGAAGCCGGTCCATAGGCGCAGGGACAGCGCCCCCTGCTGGACCAGCACCTCGATCCCGTCGACGACGCTCGCCCCCGCCTTGCCCGCGGCCGCAAGCAATGGGGTCTGCTCCACCCCGTAGACCATGTCGACCACGGTCTGCCCGGGAGCAAAGCCCGCCGGGTCGAGCGGCAGCTGCTCGAAGGGGTCCTCACCCCGGAGGCCGACCGCGGTGGTGTTGACGATCAGCTCGTAGTCGCCCTGGGCGGGATCGCTCGCCGGCCGCCCCCCCAACTCGTCGCAGAGGTGGCGGGAGCGCAGCTCGGTACGATTCCAGACCTCGACCTCCGCACCCTCGCGGACCAGGGCCCAGACCGCCGCACGACCGGCGCCGCCGGCGCCCAGAACCAGGGCCCGGCGCCCCGCCGGGGATGCGGGAAGCGCGTTCAGCAGACCGTCCGCATCGGTGTTCTCGGCGCGGATCTCGCCGCCAGCGAAGATCAGCGTGTTGGCGGCGCCGACCTCGCGCGCCACGCCGGAGAGCTCGTCCGCCAGGGCCAGCGCGGCGCCCTTGTGAGGGACGGTGACGTTGGCTCCGGCGAAGCCCTCGCCGGGCATCGCGCGCACCCGCGCCTCGAAGCCGCCCGGCGCGACCTTGATCGCCTCGTAGCGCCACTCACTCCCCAACCCAAGTGCCGCCAGCGCCGCGTTGTGCATTGCGGGAGAGCGCGAATGGCCAACGGGGTGGCCGAGGACGGCGAGGCGAATCATGCGGGTCCGCGTTTGATCCCCGGCGCCGAGCGCCGGGGATGGACTCCTGCGGGCTCCGCGACCACGGCTACTTTTCCCTGCAGGTGGTCGGCGCGTTGCCGCCGGCCGCCGCCCGGGCTGCGTTGTAGCGGTCGACGTTGCGCTGGAACTGCGCTTCGGTTGTGGAGAAGGCGAGCTTCCCGCAGCTGCCGGGCTGATCGACGTAGAACAGGTAGCCGACCTTGGCCGGATGGGCGGCCGCCTCGATCGCAGCGAGGCCCGGGCTGTCGATCGGCCCAGGAGGCAGGCCGACGTTCAACCGGGTGTTGTAGGGCGAGGGCCTGGCCAGTTCGGATTCGCTCAGCGGCCGCGTGTAGTTGCCGGTCGCGAAGCGAATCGTGGAGTCGATCCCCAGCGCCATCCCGTCGCGGAGGCGGTTGTAGATCACCGCCGCGACCAGCTTGCGATCGCCTTCCAGCTGCGCCTCGCGTTCGATCATCGAGGCGATCGAGACCACGTCGAAGGTGGTGAGATTCTTGGAGCGCGCATAGCTCATGTTCAGGCCCCCGATCCGCCGCTTGAAGTCTTCGAGCTGGAGCTGGACCAGTTCGGAGACGGGGGCGTGGCGCCTCAGTTCGAAGGTGTCGGGGAAGAGGAACCCCTCGAGGTTCTTGGTGCCAACCCCGCCGTAGTGGGCGGGGTCCAGATACCTGGAGTGGACGGTGGCCTTGACGTAGTTGCCGCGAAGGCCGTCCTTGCGGACCAGCGCGGCCGCCTGAGGTCGGCTGTAGCCCTCCGGGATCGTCACCGTGACCGTACTCGGTACCGCCGGAGCGGGAGCGGTGGGCCGGTGAAAATGCCGGTAGGCCAAAACGCCCACGATGACCACCGCGCAGGCGGCCAGTACCGTCGAGGCCAGCGCGAAGCGCCGCCGGCGGCGGAAGGTCGGGTCGGAGTTAATCGCCATCCTCGTCCTCCTCGGCAGCTTCCCGGCCTGCGAGGTAGGCCAGCAGCAGGTGAGCGGCGGCGAGGGAGTCGGGGGCCGCTTTTGCCCCTTCGCGCCGACTGGCCTCCGCCATCCGCGTCGTCAGGCGCTCGTCGTAGGCCTCCACCGGCACCTCGAGCATTGCCTCCAGCTCAGCGCAGAAGGTGCGGGCGAGCGCCGCCTGGCTGCCCTCCTCCCCGCTGAGGTGCAGGGGAAGGCCGACCACCACCAGCTCGACCTCGTGCTCGGCGACCAGCTCCGCCACCGAGCGCGGCTCCGGCGGCTCGATCACTGCCAGCGGAGTCGCGAGGGTGCCACTGGGGTCCGAGATCGCGCAACCGATCCGGACCGTGCCATGGTCGAGGGCGAGGACTCGCATGCGAGTTAACCGGTGGCTCGCTCGATCGCCCGGCGAGCCACTGCCAGCGCCTGATCGAGTTTCGCCGGCTCCCCACCCCCAGCCTGGGCCATGTCGTCGCGGCCGCCTCCCCCACCGCCGACGATTGCCGCCGCCTCGCGCACAATCTCCGCCGCCGAGAGCCCGGCCCCCACCACCTTGTTGGAGAGCAGGACGACCAGCCCTACCCGGTCCCCCTCCGCGCCACCGAGGACTACCGCGCTGGCGTCCCCGAGCTTTGACTGAACCCGGTTGGCGAGGTCGAGCAGCTGCCGTTGGTCGGCCACGGGAGCACGTCCGCAGATCACCTTCCAGCCTTCGATCTCGATCGCCTCCGCGACGAGACGGTCGGCCTCATCGCCAAGCAGCCGCTTCTCGGCCTGCTGCGCTCCCCTTCCCGCCTCGCGCAGGCGCTCCGCCGCGCGCCGCGCGCCGGCCAGCGGGTCCTGCGGAGAGCCGAGCAGCTCCCCGGCCTCGCGCAACTGCGCCTCATGCCCACGGAACCAGTCGATCGCCGCCGGACCGCTGAGCGCCTCGATCCGGCGCACGTTGGCCGCACTGGACCCCTCCGAGGCGATCTTGAAGATCCCGATCTCCGCCGTGTTGGCCACGTGGGTGCCGCCGCACAGCTCACGCGAGACTTCGTCGACTTCCACAACCCGCACCCACTCCCCGTATTTCTCGCCGAACAGCGCCATCGCCCCCAGCCGTTCGGCCTCGCTGCGCCCCATGTTGAGCCAGCGGACCGGGCAGCTCGCCTTCACCCATTCGTTCACCCGGTCCTCGACGTCGCCCACCTCCTCGGGGCTGAGCGCGCTGCCGTGGGTGAAGTCGAAGCGCAGCTTGTCCGGGCGAACCGCGGAGCCAGCCTGGCGGACATGAGTGCCCAGGCGCTCGCGCAGCGCCGCGTGCAGGAGATGGGTGGCGGTGTGGTTGCGCATCGTCGCGTGGCGGACCTCGCGGTCGACCACAGCGTCGATGCCCTCCTCTATCGCTCCGGCGAGGACACGCTCAACGCCTGGGGCACCATCGCCTCCCCCCTCCCGCGCCGGAGAGCTGGGTACGAGCTCGAGCACCTGATCCTCCCCCACCCGATAGACGCCAACCACCTCGGCCTCCCCCCCACTCCAGCGCAGGACGCCCGAGTCGGCCACCTGGCCGCCGCCCTCTGCATAGAAGGGGCTCTGGTCGAGCTTGGCGAGGTAGGAGCCATCGACCCGCTCGATTGCCGCCACGGCGGTCGAGACCCGCAGGGTCTCGTAGCCGACGAAGCGGGTCGGCGGTGCCACCGCGGCAAAGGCGATCACCCGCTCGTGGCGGTCCTCGGAGCCGTGCGCGGTCGCCGCGGCCATCCGGGCCCGCTGGCGCTGCTCCTCCATCAGCTCCTCGAAGCCCTCGTCATCGACCGCCAACCCCCGTTCGGCGAGCAGCTCCTTGGTCAGGTCGTAGGGAAAGCCGTAGGTGTCGTGCAGCTTGAAGGCCTCGGCCGCGTCGATCCAGGAGGTGCCCGCCTCCTCCGCCTGGACGACCAAGCGCTCCAGCAGCTCGGTTCCCCGCTCCAGGGTTCGCCCGAAGCTCTCCTCCTCCTCGCCGACCCAGCTGGCGATGGTCTCCCGCTCCGCCGCCAACTCCTGGTAGGTCTCTCCCATAGTCTCGACCGTGCGTTCGGCGAAGCGGCCGAGCCACGGCGACTGGAGGCCGAGCGTGCGGCCCTGCTGGATCGCCCGCCGCATGATTCGCCGCAGGATGTAGCCGCGGTCCTCGTTGGAGGGGACGACACCGTCGGCTATCAGGAAGGCCGCCCCGCGCGCGTGATCGGCGACGATCCGCATCGCGCGAGTCACAGCGCCACCCTCGCCATAGGAGCGCCCCGACAGATCCTCGGCGAGGCCAACCAGCGGCCACAGCAGGTCGGTCTCAAAGACCGAGGGAACGTCCTGAAGGATCGCCGCCATTCGGTCAAGCCCCATGCCCGTGTCGATGTTTCGCATCGGCAGCTCGGCCAGGGCGCCGTCCTCGGCAAGGTCGTAGGACATGAAGACGTGATTCCAGAACTCGAGAAAGCGGTCGGTGTCGTCCCCGGGTCGCTCGCCCTGGGCGCCGAAAGCCTCGCCGCGGTCGAGGTAGAGCTCCGAGCAGGGGCCGCAGGGGCCGCTCGGGCCGGCCTGCCAGAAGTTATCGGCGCGGCCCAGGCGCACGATCCGCTCCTCGGCAAGGCCAACCTGGCGCCAGATCTCGATCGCCTCCAGGTCTGGGCCGAGCCCAAGCTCCTCGTCGCCGCCGAAGACGGTCACCCATATCCGCTCCGGGTCCATGCCGAAGCCCTGGGTGGAGAGCTCCCAGCCCCAGGCGATCGAATCCGCCTTGAAGTAGTCGCCAAAGCTCCAGTTGCCGAGCATCTCAAAGAAGGTGAGGTGGCGCGCGGTTTTACCGACCTCCTCGACGTCGGTGGTGCGAAAGCACTTCTGCACGTCGGCCAGGCGGCGTGCGGGTGGCTCCTCCCGTCCGAGGAAGTAGGGCTTGAAGGGCTGCATGCCCGCGGTGGTCAGCAGGACCGAGGGGTCCTGCGCCGCGGGCACCAGCGAGGCTGAGGGCATGATCTTGTGCCCCCGCTGCTCGAAGAAGGAGAGGTAGGTCTGCCGAATTTGCCGAGCCTTCATGCCGCGGCGCAGCCTATCTTCGGGGCGAAGGGGCCGCCGATGGGCCTGGGGCCGGCTCTATGCGCCGGTTTTGGGCAGATCGGCGACGATCGTGCCGTGGCCGACGATCGCCTCCCCCGCAAGCAGCACCGCGGTCTGGCCGGGGGAGGCCCCGGCGAAGGACTCCGCGAGCTCCAGATCCAGCCGCTCATGGCGGCCACTGCCCGCCGAGGGCACCGATGCCGGCAGCGGGCGAGTGTGGTAGCGGAGCTTGACCGCGTCGACGCTGGCGCCGTCTCGGTGCAGCACGGCATCGCGGATGCGCACCTTCCGCGTCTCCAACTCCTCCCGGGTGCCCACCGTGATCGCGTTGGACTCGGCGTCCGTGGCGAGCACGTAGAGCGGCTCGGGGGCCGATACCCGGATCCCGCGCCGCTGGCCAACGGTGAACTGATGGTGTCCGGAGTGGCGGCCGATCTGGCGCCCGGAGCGGTCCAGCACGGTGCCCTCGCGCTCGCCCAACCCACCATGGCGGCGCAGGAAGCCCCGCTTGCCCTGCCCGGCGAGGAAGCAGAGGTCCTGGCTCTCGGGCTTTCGCGCCACGGCCAGGCCGTTGCGAGTCGCAATCCCCCGCACCTCCGGCTTGGTCAGCTCGGTGAGCGGGAATCGCAGCCGTCCCAGCAGCGCGGTGGGCAGCGCCGCCAACATGTAGCTCTGGTCCTTAGCCTCATCGGAGCCGGCGGCGAGCAGCGGCCCGTCGCCGTCGTCAACGATCCGCGCGTAGTGGCCGGTGACGAGATGTGAGGCTCCGAGCCGGTCGGCGAGATCGACCATCGCCGCGATCCGCACCTCGCCATTGCAGAGGATGCAGGGGTTGGGGGTCCGCCCGGCCGCATAGCCGGTGATGAACCCGGCGACTACCCGGCGGCGGAACTCCTCCTCGAGGTCGAGTGTCAGGTGGGGGATGTCCAGCGAGTGGGCGAGCGCCCGCGCCCCCAGCACGGCCTCTGGAGAGCAGCAGGCCTTGGCCCCATCGGTTTTCGGGTCAGCCCAGAGCTTCACCGTCACGCCGACGACCTCCACCCCGCGGTCGCGCTCCAGCAACGCCGCCACGGCGCTGTCCACGCCACCGGACAGGGCGACGAGAACCCGCCGCTGGCCGAGCTCGGCGAGCTGCTCAGAGGAGGCGGCGGCGCTGGCCAGCGCGCGATGCAGCGCGTCGGCGGCGAGCTGCGCGGCATGGCGCTTGGGGGCGATCAGCCCGCCAAGAGCGGCATCGACCTCCTCGACACCGACTCGCGCGGCGCGCAGGACGCTTCCGCCGCAGACCAGGTCGACGGCAGCCGCGGTGGCCGCCCGCGTCGCCCCGCAACCCTCCGTGTCGAATCTGGCGGCGGCAACGACGCCGTCCTCCACCACCAGCGAGATTCGCGACAGGTCGCCGCACGCGGCTCCCCCCGCCGCCCCGCTGAAGGCACCGGCTGGCGCCGGGCCCCGCCGGCTCTCCTCCTCCAGATATTGCTCGAACAGCTCTTTGCTCATCGAGCACAGGGTAGAGCGCAAACGAGGCTCCAACCCGCCGTTGCCGCCTCTGGCTTTGATCCCTTCAAGTGAAGGTGGGTGCCTGCCCCCAACCCCGAGGGGAGGGAGGACTTCGGCTCCCGCGCCGTTTGTGTTGGGTCAAACGGTGAGACGGCTCTCGCACGGGCTCGAGCCTCGGGGCCAACGGTAGCACCGCGCGGTGGAGGTGGCCACCGCTTTTGCCAGGGGTCCCTAATCCAGGTTGGAGAGCAGCAGCTCGGCCTCGCTCCAATGTTCCGGCGGCACCCGCAGGGCGATGTCGCCCCGGCCGAAGCGATCGAGTGGCCAGTCGGCGGTGAGGACGGCTTCGATGCCAGCCTCGGCCAGCGCCTGGTGCCAGGCACGCGCCGTTCGCACGTCGCCGAAATCCCGCACGACCTCCCAGCTGTCGAAGGAGGGGTCATCGACGTGCACCGGGGTCTGGCCGGGACCCGGAGAGGATCGCCAGGACCGCGGGAGCCAGTCCCGAAGGGCCATCTCAGTGCCCCGCCGGACTCCGGTTGTGGACCGCGATCCCAAGTTCTCTGAGCTGGACCTCCTCCACGGGGGCCGGGGCTCCGGTCAGCAGATCAAGGCCCGAGGCGGTCTTGGGGAAGGCAATCGTGTCGCGGATCGTCTCCGCCCCGCAGAGCCTTTGGACCAGGCGGTCAATGCCGTAGGCGATACCGCCGTGGGGCGGGGCGCCGTAGCGCAGCGCCTCGAGCAGGAAGCCGAAGCGCGCCTCGGCCGTCTCGGCGTCGATCCCCAGGGCGGAGAACACCGCCTGCTGAACGTCGGCGCGATTGATCCGGATCGACCCTCCGCCCAGCTCCTGCCCATTCCAAACGATGTCGTAGGCAAGTGCCCGTGCCGAGCCTGGGTCAGCGGGGTCGAACTCGCCGACCGGCGCGGTGAACGGATGGTGCAGCGAGTCCCATCGCGCCTCTTCCTCGTTCCACTCCATCAGCGGCCAATCGACGATCCAGAGGAGGCTGTCGGCGCCCTCGCCGATCAGATCGAAGCGCTTGGCGAGGTCCAGCCGCAGCTGCCCCAGCACGGCGTCGATGACCCGGCGTTCGTCGGCAACTAGCAGCAACAGGTCGCCCTCCTCGGCCCCCAGGCGAGCATTGAGATCAAGCAGCTCGGGCGCCGATAGGAACTTGGCGGTTGGCGAGCGCCAGCCGCCTCCCTCGCGGAAGGCCCAGACCAACCCCTTGGCCCCCAACTCCTGGGCGCGGGAGATCAGTCCGTCCAGCTCGGATCGCGGCAACTCGCGGCGCCCGGCGTTTAGGCCGCGCACCGCCCCGCCCCCCTCCAGGACCGAGCGGAAGACCTTGAACTCGGTCTCGCGCAGCGCATCGTCGAGGTCGACCAGCTCCAAACCGAAGCGCAGATCGGGCCGGTCGGTGCCGAACCGGCTGAGCGCCTCGGCGTAACCCATGCGCTGCATCGGCAGCTCGACCTGGGGGCCGTCGGCGCGATCGAACACGTGCGCCAGCAGCCGCTCGTTTAGCCCGATCATGTCCTCGCCGTCGATGAAAGACATCTCGAGGTCGAGCTGGGTGAACTCGGGCTGACGGTCGGCCCGCGTCGCCTCGTCGCGGAAGCAGCGGGCGATCTGGTAATAGCGCTCGAAGCCGGCGACCATCAGCAGCTGCTTGAACAGCTGCGGCGACTGCGGCAGCGCGTAGAAGGAGCCCGCCTGGAGACGGCTGGGGACGAGGAAGTCGCGGGCTCCCTCCGGGGTAGAGCGGGTCAGGACGGGGGTCTCAATGTCGACGAAGCCCTCCCCGTCGAGGAACTCGCGAATCGCGGCGGTCACGCGGTGGCGCAGGATCAGCGCGTCGCGCATCTGCTCCCGACGCAGGTCGAGGTAGCGGTAGCGAAGGCGCGCGTCCTCCCCCACCTCGCCCGAGAAGCCCTCGATCTGGAAGGGCGGCGTCTCGGCATCTGCGAGCAGCTCGGCATCGCTCACCCCCAGCTCGACCTCCCCGGTCGCCAGGTCCCGGTTGACAGTCTCCTCCGCCCGGCTCACCACCATCCCCACCGCCGTCAGCACGTCCTCGGCCCGCAGCCCGTGAGCCAGCTGGAATGCCTCCCCGGAGGAGTCTGGATGGAAAACGAGCTGGACGATGCCGGTGCGATCGCGCAGGTCGATGAAGATCAGCCCGCCATGATCGCGGCGGCGGTGCACCCAGCCGGCGACCCGCGCTTCGGAGCCGACCCGGTCGCCCAGCAGCTGGCCACACCAGGCGTCGCGGAAGTGGTTGGCGCGCAGCGCCGGCACCCCGCTCGGAGGGGAGCTCACGCTTGGCCTCCTATCTCGTCGATCAGCCGTGCGCTGTCGGCTGGGTGCTGCTCTCCGGTCCCCATGTCGCGAAGCTGCGTGGATCCGTCGGCCGCGACGATCACGACCCGCCGGGCGCCGATCCGGTCGGCGTGTTTGAGCTGGCCCTTGAGGCTGCGGCCGGCGAGGTCGAGCTCGGCCGAGAGGCCGGCGTGGCGCAACTCGGTCGCCAGGGCCATCGCGCGCCGCCTGCCGCGGTCCTCCTCGACCGCGACGAAGGCGTCGCGCCCGGCGGGCTCCTCGGCCTCATCCAGTGCCAGCAGGATGCGCTCGATCCCGGCCGCCCAGCCAACCGCCGCGGTCGGCGGCCCACCCAGCTGCTCGATCAAACCGTCATAGCGGCCCCCGCCACCGACCTCGGACTGGGCGCCGAGCCCCTGGCAGACGAAGGAGAAGATCGTCCGCGTGTAGTAGTCGAGCCCACGGACCAAGGAGGGATCGATTGCATAGGCAATCCCGGCCGCGTCGAGCAGCGCGCGGACCTCGGCGAAGTGCGCGGCGTCCTCGCCATCGAGCGCGCCGACGATCGTCGGCGCGCTCGCCATCACGCCCCGCGTCCCCTCATCGGCCGAATCGAAGGCGCGCAGCGGGTTGACGTCGATCCGCTCGCGCACATCCTCGGAGAGGTCCCCCTGATGGGCACGTAGGTGTGCCCTCAACTCCTGCAGATACGCGCCTCGGGCCTCGAGCGAGCCGAGGCTGCCGAGCCGCAGCTCGACCCCCGGCACCCCGAGCTCGGCAAGCAGGTCGGCCAGCAGCATCACCGCCTCGGCGTCGGCCAGCGGCGAGTCGGTCCCGATGCACTCGGCCCCGAGCTGGTGGAACTGGCGGTAGCGACCCGCCTGTGGGCGCTCGTGGCGGAAGAAGGGGCCGAGGTAGGCGAACTTCACCGGCTGCGCCAGCCTGTGCATGCCGTGCTCGACATAGGCGCGGCAGATTGGTGCCGTGCCCTCAGGGCGCAGGCTGATACTTCGCCCGCCCTGATCTTCGAAGGTGAACATCTCCTTGCGCACGATGTCGGTGGAACCGCCGACCCCGCGCTCAAACAGTCCGGTGTCCTCGAAGGCCGGCGTCGCGATCGGCTCATAGCCGGCGCGGGCAAAGTTCGCCGCAGCGACACGCTCGACCCGAGCCCGGGCGGGCGCCTGCGCCGGCAATACGTCGAAGGTCCCGCGCGCAGCTTGGAACTTGCTGGCCATCGAGATCAGCGTTGGCGAGTCACGCGCTGCGCGGAAAAACAGACTGTGGCGCTTGCCCGCTCGGTGCTCATTGGCCAACCTCCCATGCCGCGACCTTACCTGCGACAGGTGGCTATCGCGCCATCTCGGCCAGGAAGGGATTGGACGCGCGCTCGGCGCCCAGCGTCGTGACGCCCATGTGGCCGGGGTAAACGACGGTCCGCTCGGCGTGGGACTCGGAGAGGGAGCGGATCGATTTCAGCAGGGTCTCCCAATCACCGCCGGGCAGGTCCACCCTCCCAACCGAGCCCTGGAAAAGCACATCGCCGGAGAAGATCGCGTCCTCCCCCCGAACCGAGTAGGTGACGTGGCCGGGACTGTGGCCGGGGGTGAAGATCACGTCCAGGCTGAGGCCAGCCAGCTCCAGCGTCTCGCCCCCGCGCACCTGCTCGTCGGCGACGTAGCTCTGGTAGGGGCCGAAGCCCTCGAAGGGGACGAAGGACATGATGTCGGCAAGGACCGGGACTTCGATCGCCGGGCAGTAGACGCTGGCCCCGGTCGCCGCGGCGACCGGGGCGACGGCGCCGATGTGGTCAAAGTGGCAGTGGGTGAGGAGGATCGCCTCGACCGTCACTCCCAGCTCCTCGACCGAGGCCAGGATCCGCTCCGCCTCCTCGCCGGGATCGACGATCAGTGCCCGGTCGAAGCCCTCGCGGCGCAGCAGGAAGCAGTTCTCGGCGATCGGGCCGACCGTGAGCATGCGGACATCGAGGCTCACTGGTCCCCCCGGTCGCGGATCCGTGCCCGCTCTCGGCGCCGCCAGAGCGCCATGTCGATGTAGTAGCCGGCCGGGATATAGAGGATGAGCATGAAGGCACTCAGGGCGAGCGCCGATACGACGGGGCGGTTGAAGATGACCAAGAGGAGGACGGCAAAGATCACCGCGGCGCCGGCGCCGCGGAGAGCCGCTCCGCGCCAGGTCGGCGGCAGGTCCACCTTGGGCCGGGGTTTGCGGGAAGCGCGGGCACGGGCTTTCGCCTCCTCGCGGCTGCGCGGGCGGGAGGTGCGGCGGCCGGTGTCGATCCGGCCGCCCTGGGTGCCGCGGTGCTTGCGGCGACGTTTCTTCCTGGTCTGGGCCATCGGAATCTGAATCTAATCGGTTGCGCTCGCCAGCCGCCTCTCGATCACGTGGTGATCGGGGTCGAAACTGCGAATCGGCACGTCGTCGGGATAGCCGGCCAGTGCCCCTTCGGGAACCAGGCCGACCAGCTCGGCCTCCACCGGGCGTGCGCCGAACGGCGCAGCAAGCCCTCGAGCCCGTTCGATGACCGCAGCCAGCGGCACCGCGAGCG
This sequence comes from Solirubrobacterales bacterium, assembly GCA_035534175.1. Lineage (GTDB taxonomy): Bacteria > Actinomycetota > Thermoleophilia > Solirubrobacterales > 70-9 > DATLSM01. Next base: position 44,114 of record DATLSM010000098.1, read on the forward strand.
GGTTATGAACGTTGGTCGAGACCTGCGCACGGCCGCTGGAGAGAGACAGACCGATAGCCCTGACGCCCGCCAGCCCGCCATTTGACTCGCGCAGTCCCGCGCCGACGGTCCGGGCGACCTCGACGTCGCCGCCCTCCAACTCCAAGTTAAAGGCCGCCAGCGGCGGCCGGGCGGTGACCAGGGTCGCGCCCGCAGTCAGGTGCGGAAGGCCGGGGCCGCGGTCGGGCCTCAGCTCGCCGGCCTCCATCCGCAGCCACAACTCGGGCAGCCCGCCGTTTCGGAAGTAGGCACGCTCGGTGCGGCCGGGGCTCGACGCAAGCTCGCCGTAGAGGAATACCGGCACCCCGAGCCCGCCGATCTGGTCGGCGACCTCGATCGCCTCGGCGCGCGCGGCGCCACGCTCGGCGGAGTCGAGCCAGACCACCGGGCAGACGTCCAGAGCCCCGATCGCCGGATGGGCGCCACCGTAGGAACACATATCGATCGTCTCGATCGCCTTCTCGGCGGCGCGGACGAGCGCGTCCAGCAGCGGCCCCAGACTAGCGGCGAGGGTGAAGACGGTGCGGTCGTGATCGGCGTCGGAGTGGCGATCGAGCAGGACGGCCCCACGGGCCAGGGCGGCCTCCAGGGAGGCTATCCGCGCGGCGTCTCTCCCCTCGGAGAAGTTGGGAACTCCGAGCAGCGTCATCTCAAAGGAGCAGCTCGCCGGCGTGAACGATCGCCTCGCCGTCGATTTCCACTGTCGGCTCGAGCACCACACAGTCGAGGTGGACCGGCACCTGGACCGTGCCGCCGATCGCCGCCGAGGCGCCGAAGGCGACGTGGGCGGTGCCGAGGATCTTCTCGTCCTCGAGGACGTTTCCGGTGAGGATCGCCTTCTCGTTGGTGCCGATTCCCAGCTCGGCAACATTCGTGCCGTCCGGTCCGTGGGCGGTCAGCAGCCCAAGCAGGGTGGCCCCAGCCGTACCGGTGGCCTCTGTCAGGTGACCAGCGCGAACCGTGAGCGTGACCGGCGCGGCGATCCGCCCCACTCCGGCGATCGATCCGTCGACGACCAGAGTCCCCTCCCCGGTCCCCTCCAGCGGCGCGACGAACCCCTCGCCGCAGGGCAGGTTGCCGAATGCACCGGGCTCGGTCAGCTCGCCCGCGTCGGCGATCGCCCGGCGGCCTTCGAGTCCAAGCCGCAGGTCGCTGCCGTGAGCGCAGGTGATGCGGGCTTCATCCCCGCCGTCGAGCGCGTCGGCGACCGCACGCCCCCGGCGCCGCAGCTCGGCCATGTCGGCACCCATCACCCGGGCGAGCATCTCCGCGGTGACCCCAGGCAGCGTGGCGATGCGAGCGCCGGCCTCGCTGGCGATCTTGCGGGCAGCGGTATGGGAGAGCGACTGGACTGTGGGAGCAAGCACGACGTCCGCCGCGGCCATCGCCGCGGCGACTGGAGCGGGCGGCTCGGCCGCGTGCGATTCGCGCTCGGCGATCACGGCGAGCGTCACGTCAGCGAGGGCCTTGCGGGCCTCCTCCCGCAACCGCTCCCCCAAGTTCTGCGTGGCGGGATTGCACACGACCAGCACCGCCTCGCCGGGCCGGACCCCCAGGCAGTCCAGAACGACTGCCCGCACCGCCGGCTCGAGATCGATGGTCATCGCAGGCGAAGGCTAGCTTCGCTCACCAGCAGGCGAGGGAACCGCAGGAGATGGGGGCGGTCATCAGCAAGCCGAAGGGGGATATGGGGTCATTTGTCGTCATGGCGATGACGGATCGCCCAGACCTCGAGGCAGACCAGACCCAGGAGAATTGAGCCAAAAGCGATAAAGGGTGCTCCCCAGCTCGGAGGCCGGGCGAATCCAAGCACGACGACCACGAAGGTGACCCCTGCCAACAGGAAGGCGACAAACACTGGTCGCATCGCGGCCCATCCGGTCCCGGGAGTTCGAGCTGATCGACGGTCCACAGCCCAAGGATCGCAG
>DATLSM010000099.1:0-22285 GCA_035534175.1 Solirubrobacterales bacterium
GCGTTGCAGCGCCACGAGGGGCCTGACCACAAGGAGGGACATCTCCTCATGGCTATTCCCGATCCTATTTCCGGGGCGCGGCGCTGATGGCCCGCCCAGCTACAGGCCAGGTGATCGCACCCGGCGGCGAGCGTCAACCGAGTTGGGCGATCCGTTTCCGCGCCTACGGCAGGCGCCGGTTCATCACGCTGGGGCGAGACGTGGACGGCTGGAATCGCCGCCGGGCCGAATGCGAACTGCGCCACATCATCGCTGACGTCGAGCGCGGTATTTGGCAACCCGCGGATCGGTCGCCCGCTCCGGCGGAGCCGGTGATCGAGCCGACCTTCGAGGAGTTCGCGACCGCCTGGATGCGCGACGGTGAACCGGGCTGGCGGCCGAAGACAATCGCCGACTACCGCTGGGCGCTGGAGCTGCACCTGATGCCCCACTTCGCCGGGCATCGCCTCTCCGAGATCACAGCCGAAGATGTCGACCGCTATAAGGCCGACAAGCTGCGCGAGGGCAGGCTGGCCCCCAACGCGGTCAATAAGACCCTAACGAGGCTCGCCCAGATCCTCGAACTCGGGGTCGAGTACGGCCACATCGAGCGCAACCCGGCGAAGGGCAAGCGCCGCCGGGCCAAGGGAACCGAGCCAAGGCGATCGTGGGTCGAGCCGGAGCAGCTCGGTGCCTTGCTCGACGCCGCTGACCCTTACATGCGCCCAATCATCGCCACGCTCGCCGGTGGGGGGTTGCGACTCGGCGAGGCGGTGGCGCTCGATTGGGGGGACGTGAAGCTCGGAGCCGGGACGCTGATTGTTCGGGATTCTAAGACCGCGGCGGGAGAGGGCCGCGAGGTCGACCTGGCGGTCGGGGTGCGGGAGGAGTTGGCGGGATGGCGGGCACGGAGTCCGCGTACCCGGCCCGGCGATCCAGTGTTCGTGAGCCACGGACGCAATGGGAGATGCGTGAGGCAGACGCCGCGGAACGTGCAGGCGAGGCTCAGGACGGCGGTGAAGGTCGCAAACACTCGGCTGGCAGAGGTCGGGATCGAGCCGATCGGCAAGGTCTCACCGCACTCGCTGCGCCGTACATACGCGAGCCTCAGGGCGGCCCTCGGCGACGATCCCGTCTATATCGCCGAACAGTTGGGGCATCGCGACGCCCGTTTCACCTTCCGCGTCTACCAGCGGGCGGCGAAGCGACGCGAGCGGTTGAGCGGTGCGCACCTGCCGGCCTTCGATGGGACGCTCGCGTGGGCGGCGATGGCTAGGCGGACGAGCCATGGGCCTACCCTGGAGAGGTGAACGCCGTTGGCGGCGCTGTCTGCAGTGCGGAGTGCCGCTGAGCCGCGGCTGTCGGTGCAGGCTGCGTCGGGTCTACGATCCGCTCGGCATCCGGTGAAGGCAACAGAGGTCATGCTCACCTTCCTTCAGCTCTCCGATATTCATTTCCGCAACCGCGCGAAAGACGATAACGATGGGGAACCGGGGAGCGCACCGGACCCCGACTCAGAGGCACAAGACTATCTGCAGCGCGAGCTCCTGATCGAGGATGCCCGCCAGCAGGGTCAGAGCGTTGGCGGCTATTCAGCGGTCCTCGTCGCCGGCGATATCGCCAGCGTCGGAGAGGCCGAGCAGTTCGCTCAGGCCGACACCTGGCTTCGAAACCTCTGCACTGCCATCGAGGTCAAGCCCTGGCTAGTCTGGACGGTGCCGGGAAACCACGATGTAGCGGACGGCAAGATTGGCGACATCGGCCACGAGCTGCGAAAGCGGCTGCGCGAGGCCGCCGATGGTGCCCGCGATGCCCTTTTCGCACAGATCCTCGCCCATGCCGAGGAGGGTCCGGCGTTGCTGGCCCCACTGCAGAGCTACCTCGAGTTCGCCGATGCCTTCGACTGTGCTTTTGACGTCTCCCGGCTGCACTGGAGCGCCGACCTGGCGGCGAGCGGCGCCCGCCAACTGCAGCTGCGAGGCGTCAGCTCGGCCCTCCTTTGCGCGCCCGGCGACGCCAAACCGAAGAAGCGCCCGACGATCCTCGGCGAGGCGCAGGCGAGCGATTGGGCCGATGACCGTATCCATCTCAGCCTATGCCATCACCCCCACTGCTGGTTGCTCGACGTAGAGGAGATCGATCAGCTCTTCGGGCGCCATGTCCAGGTTCGCGTCACCGGGCACCTCCACAGAAGGGACCTCAGCCACACCGACGTCGGCATCTACTTGCAGGCGGGGGCGGTCAGCCCGCAGCGCAGCCGGGAGGGCGGGTACGGCGAGGGCTATGAGCCCACGTACGACGTGATCACCGTTGACCAAGTCGAGGTCGGTAGGAAGTCCTACCTGGAGGTGGCCGTTCGCTGCCGGCGCTGGGACGACGCGGACGGGAAGTGGGTTGCGCACGGCGAGGAGATGCGTCGCTTCGCGATCGGCCACGACGCTCCCTCCGAGCCCCTGCAGCGGGCGCCCGAAGGTGACGTCGAAGTGCTCGATGTCCCGATGCGGGAGGCTAGATACAAGCTGGCCCAGATGCCCCAAACTGACAAGCTCGAATACCTCGAAGCACTCGGTGGGCCGATGGGTGATTTCATCGACGCACCGCAGTGGAGCATCGTCACCGCGATCTTCGATTGGGCGCGGGACAATGGGAAGCTCGAAGAGCTGCAGGACCTTGTCATCAACGGCCACCCCCCTAAAGCAGGTGACTAGAAAGTTGCCCGATCCCTTCAATAATCGAATCCGCGAGGCCACGGTCATCCCCACCGAGGAAACGGTCGAGTTGCTGCGCCAGGCGACTAAAGCGGCCTCGACCTCGCTCGGGTCTGCTGACGCTCTCGAGCTGGTCCGCGTCGCCCATGGGCGCGAGGTCTCGGCGGAGGCTTGCGAGCGCCTGCGCGCCCGGTTCAACGCAAAAGGCCAAGTCGTCGAGGACCACCACTATCAGCTCTTCACGACGCTGTCGGCGATAACCCTGATCGGTGTCTTTGACCGGCCAACCTTCGTCCACGGTCTGCTTCCCGCACTCGCGGTCCGATCGGCGGGCGCCCAACGCTGGGCGCCCGTCCATCCCGACGTCTTCACCCACGCCGAGTTCTACATCCGCGAACGAGCACTCGTGATGCGACGGCCGGTCGCCGCGGATGACTTCAAGCACGTCCCGAAGGAGGGCGAGGGGCCCGATCCGATGGTAGAAATCAAAGCGCTGCGCTCCAGTCTGCTCCGGGATCGTCAGCTGCGCGATGAGAGCGAGCACCTGATCTGGTGGGTTGCCTCTCGCGAGCTTCCGCGCTCGAGCACCGACGCCGCCGCCGAATTTGAGTCTCTGCTCGGCTTCGTCCCCGAGCCCAACGGAGCAGCGGAGCTCTTTCGAGCCAAGCTTCGCGATGACGGGGACCCGAGACCCCCCTCAAGATGGACCTTCGGGCACGATCCGATCCCCGTCGAGCTTCGCGACTTCTGCCCGCTCTTGGCCCGCGAGCCGCAGGTCGCGCCGCCCGACCTCGAACAAGCTCTCGCGACCCTCAACGAGCTCTTCCTCATCCGTGCCCTCAAAGATCGACCAATAGAGCAATGACCGAGACCCCCGAAGAGAACACCAAGGCTGAGGAGCAGGCTTCCGCTGCCGAGGAGGCCGCCGCCGAGGAGACAGCCGTCCCCGAGTCGGACTCTGAGGCCCTGGAGCGTGCGCTTAAAGAGGCCGGCGCCCAGGGCGCCCCCTGGAGCAGGGGAGAGGCCCTGGCGGATTCCGAGGCGGGCGAGATTGCGGCTGAACGACGCGCCACCGTGGTCCTCCTGGCGGGTGGGACCGGGAGCGGCAAGACCACCCTGCTCGCCTCGCTTTATGAGCGATTCGGCCGCGGCCCGCTCGCCGCTCACCTCTTCGACGGCTCGCGGACTCTTCACGGCTTCGAGCTTCGTTGTCACAGGAGCATCTACGGTTCGGGTCCCGGTGGTGGCGAGCAGGGCCACACCGCCTTCGGGGCGATGCCCTGGCTGCACCTGCGGCTCCGTCGCGACGAGCGCACGATCGAGTTGCTGATGGGCGACTACTCCGGCGAGCACTTCGAAGCCCTCGCGAGCGGCAGCGAGAAGCCGATCGAGTTCCCCCAGCTGCGCAGGGCCGATCACATTGGGGTCGTCATCGACGGAGGCGCTCTCGCCAATCCGGCCCGGGCAATGGCAGAGCAGCGCGAAGCCCTGGAGCTGGTCCGCGCGCTCCTCGACGAACCCGAGGCCTACGCCGTGCCGGAGTCGATCACAGTGATCGTCACCAAGTGGGATCTCGTGCTGAAGGGCGGTGAGCGTGCCCGCAAGGCCTTCGACAGGGCTCTCGAGCTGATCAGCGACGAAATCGCCTCACGCCACCCCAGTGCTTCTGTCGGATACATAGAGACCGCCGCCCGCTCGACCTCAGATCAGCTGCCGCTCGGACACGGCGTCGATGACCTGCTCCTGCGCTGGACCGACGTGCCGGTGGTCCCGATCGCGAACCCTCCCGAGGCAGCCAAGTACTCCCCGGTCGGCCCCAACAACTTCAAGGCGGGTGAGTAGGGATGTCAGAGGACATGCGGATCCTCATGGTCGGCCTCTCGGGTTCGGGAAAGACCACATATCTGGCGGCCCTCTACGAACTCGTACGCGCCGAGCCACCTCTGCCCGGAGCACTGCGCCTTGTCGAGGAGCCCGCTCAGCGCGACTACTTTCATCGCATTGCCCAGAACTGGCTGAAGCTCGAGCGCATGCTCCACACGCAGCCCGGCGACCCACGAACCGCCTCGTTGCAGCTGATGACGGCCGATCAGCGCAGCTTTCAGCTGGACATCCCCGACATCTCGGGCGAGGACTTCAACCATGCCTGGGAGGGAGATCCTTGGCCCGACGCGGTCAAAGAGGTCGCCGCCGACGCCGACGCGGTGCTGATCTTCGCCCGTCGTGACGAGGTGAAAAGACCCCTCTTCCTGCCCCCGGACGATGCCGAGCCTCCCCCCGAGGGCAAGGAAAAATGGTCAGCCGAGGACGCTCCGACCCAGACCAAGCTCGCCGACCTGCTCGAGTCGCTGGACGCGATGGTCACCGGGGCGCTGCCGATGGCGCTGATCGCCTCGGCCTGGGACATGGGAGGAGACGAAGAAGAGATCAGGCCGGACCAGTGGCTGAAACTGCGCCTCCCGCTTCTGTGGCAGATGCTCGAGAGTCGCAAGGAGGCGCGTCCCTATCGCGTCTACGGCGTCAGCGCTCAGGGCGGCGACGTCGAGAACGAGAAGGAAAGGGCCCGACTCGCTGAAATCGAGCCCGCCTACCTTCGCGTCGATGTCCGCAGCGGCGAGGAGTCCTCAAGCGATATAAGCGCTCCCATCAGCTGGCTCTTCGAACAGCTCCAGTGAGCGCCGCCGGCGCTCCAATCCACCAGACCCTCCACGGCTACGAGGACGGGCACCGGCTGCTCGGCGGCTCGGTGGAGATTGCGCCGCAGGACCGCCGCCGGATGCTGACCATGTCCGACAGCCCTGATGCTCCCGGGCTTGACCCCGAGCGCTCGCTGATGCTCGGCTATCCGCTGCCGAGCGAGGGCTTCTTCGTCGTCTCGCGAACCTGGGCCGCCCCGGAGGTGGACCGACCCGGGTGCGTGTGGACTCACTCGCTGCTGATCGATCGAAACGCCCAGGCTGACCTCGACCCGCGTTCACTGCTCGGCCTCTTTCGCCGACCGAGCGCGGTGGACGATGCCGGCCGCTATGAAGAGCCGATCAAACGAGTGACTCGACCGAAGCGGCCGAAGGGCGAACTCCCCGAGGTACTCGGCACCCTCCTTTGGACCCTCTACCAGCCGCCGCTGGCGCCGGTCGACCTGCGCTCGGAGGCCCTTGGCGGGTTCGATCCCCAGCTCCTTCTACTGACGATCTGGGACCAGCAGTGGCCCGCGCTTAGATCCCGATTCTCGTTCGGTCAAGCGCCGCGAACGGGTCGACGGCTTGACGGCACCCTCCTTGACCTGCAGATTACAGAGCGCCCGCAGAAAGGAAGCTGGGACCCCGAGAAGGGGCCGGCGCCCCCGCGCACCGTGGTCAAACCTGTCGCAGACGGAGTCCCCGACTGGTCCGCTGACCTTTGCGAGGATCTCCACAGCCCAGGGGCCCTTCGTCAGTACCTGTGGGAGTGGGGACCCTCCAGGAAACCGGATCGCGACGATATGTGGGGCCTCGCCTCGCTCTTTGCGCTGCGCCCGCAGCGCAGGCCGAGCGGCTCTCCCGCGGAGACCACGATCAGCGTCTTCGAACGTGCATACCCAAAACCGAAGACCCAGTCAAAACTGAAGCGCGCGATCTTCCAAGACGGTGCCGGGGCGGCGCCACCCGGCCCGCTCGATAACGGGGACCTCCTGGCGGCCCTGGCGGGGAGTGGACTGCCCGCGAGCCTCTCCGAGGCAGGACTCGATCTTCTGGGGCGCTCCCGGCGTTTGGTCAGGTCTGACCCAGGGCTTTCCCTCGCGTTGGTCGAGGCCATTCCCTCGAGGCCCGATGAGGCCCAGATGACGATCGCCGAGGGTATCGCCGAGGGACTCACCAAAACTGCGATCGGCCGCTGGTCAAAGGAGGACTCGGCGGCACTGGCGAAGCTCGTCAATCGCTCTCCCTTACTTGCCGCGCACACTGCCCTTTGGGAGGCGGTCGACTTCGAAGAGTTCTGGCCGCTGGTGCGCGGCGCCCGAGGCGCGCGTGAGCGGCGCAGCGCGATGCTCCTCGGAATGCTCGGGGCCCATTCGGCCGAGTTCGTGGACGCGGCCTTCGCAGCATGGCCGGATACCCCTGAACTCTACCTTGACCTCCTCGCCGAAGGCAAGGGCACCTGGCGAAGCGAACACTATCTCGCCGAGTTGAGCCGACCCACCGTCGCCTCCTGGCTAGGCGAGCATGGACCTGCGCCTAAGGTCGTCTCCGTCCTTCTCGAGGCCTGGAAGCCAAAGCACCTCTCAGTCCTTCCGGCCCGGGAGTGGCAGGCCGTGAAGGAGCTTGGCGCAAAGCTAAGCGATTTCCACCTCGCGCTCTATTTCATCGCGGCCTGCGATCCCGAGTCAGGTCTCGGTCCCGCGAGAGCAATTGAGGCTTATGAAGCAGTTCTCGCGCGCCCGCGTCTGAAGGAGAAGGCCATGACGGCACTGCGCAAGGCGGCGGGGAAGGCCAAGTCGACCTCGCGCGTAGAGCTAGCGGCCACCTTGTTGGAGCTGGCTTTTCAGGTGGGCAACTGGAAACCTATTGCCTTGCTTGAGATCAAAGATCGTTCCGCACTGAAGTCAGTGCTGATGGCAGACCGGTCCGGCGAAATAGTTGGTCAGCTGGTAGGGGAACTCGGCGATACCGAGTTACCAGGCCCGATGGCCCAGATGATCTTCGACGCCGCAATGAAGATCGAGGATCAGAACATTCTGCGAGCAATCCTGAACGCGGCCCGAGATTTCATTCCGTGGTTTAGGGGCTCCTCAACTTCGCGCTAGTCTTGTGGCGCGTCAAATGCTGTGAAGCCCATCACGGTGGCATCGAGTGCGGCAGGGTTTCGGAGCGGGTCAGCCGATAGCAGAGGCGAGGATCGAAACGACGCCGAGGCCCGCGAAGGTGCCCAAGGCCAGCACCGCTTGGCTCATCTCCGTCTCGAGCCGGATCTGACCGACTCGGTCGCCCTCGAGGAATTCCTTCCCTCGAACCGCCCACGCGAACATCGCCGCCGCCACCTTCATGTAGCCGGCATCGATCAGACCGCTAGCGGTGGCCGTCTTCAGAACGGATGCTCCGCCGCCGCTGAGTGCAGCATTGGGAAGAGCTCGTCCGTCGCGTCACCGACCGCGGCCGCGACGATCAGGGCCAGAATGCCGTCAGGTTGCTCGCGTGGCCGGCGCGAAAGCCAAACGTACCCGACTTAAAGATGGTGGCGATAGCGAAGATCGGGGTAATTCCGGTCGCCGTCGCTCCGTCGTATAGAAGCATGGGTGAAATCTGAAGACACCGACGGCCGGACCCAATCGCCAGGCTAAAGGTGCAACCCGGCCAGCGCTCCGGCGAGGATCGTTGGTCCTCGGCCGCCATTCGCGAGACGGTCACGCGGATCAGCAACGGCCTGTCGGAGTGTCATACCCAAAACGGCGAGGAAGGCGTCCTGCCTTCCGACTAGCCTCGGTCATCCCGATGGGAAACCGACGCACGTCAACCAAGGCGCGTTTGGCGACCGGGAGGAATCCAAACAGGGGTCCCGCGGTCGCGCACCATCGTGGTCTGCCGGCCCGTCCCAGTCGCCACCCAAGATCTCCGGACCCGACCAATATTTCCGCCGTCAAAGACTGGGTTGCAGATTGCCGCCGCCCGACCGCAATCGATCTTTTTGCCGGGGGGGGCGGACTCTCCCTCGGGCTCAACCAGGCAGGGTTCGAGGTGCTGGTAGGGGCCGACTCGGACGGCCGGGCCATGGAGACCCATGCCGCCAACCTGGCCGGGCTGACGTGGACCGGAGATCTCACTGACCCGCGGCATTTTCTCCAATCCCTCGAGGTATGGGGAATTGAGACGGTCGATCTGGTCGCCGGAGGCGTTCCCTGTCAACCGTTCAGCAGGGCTGGGAGACCGCGCATCGCTAACTTGATCGAGCGGGGTGAGCGCGGCGCTTACGACGCTCGCGCCGAACTCTGGGAGAGCTTCGTCCGCGTCGTCGAGACGCTGCGGCCCCGCGCGGTACTGGTGGAGAACGTGCCCGATCTGCCCCGCTGGAACGACGGAGCTGTTCTGATCGGTTTCTACGAGTCCCTCCGCGAGCTCGGATACACCGTCGAGGCCCGGATTCTCGACGGATTTCGCTTTGGCGTTCCACAGCATCGGCAGCGGCTGATCCTGCTAGGCCTCGCAGATGGACGCCAGCCGATCTGGCCAGAGCCGACTGACGAGCTGGTCTCGCTCGGGGACGCAATCGGAGACCTTCCGATAATTCCGCGCGCACAACGGTCGGAGGAGTTGCCATATGACCCCGATCGCATCACCAATGACTTCCAACGGGAGATGCGCATCGGTCTGGCCGGTGACGCGACCGAAATGATCTGGGACCACATCACGCGAGATGTCCGCCCTGATGACATGGAGGCCTTCGGGCTACTGGGAGAAGGGCAAACCTACCTTGATCTCCCTGAGCGCCTGCGGCGCTACCGATCCGACGTGTTCACCGACAAGTACAAGCGCCTTTCCCGAGACCAACTGTGCAGGTCGATCACCGCACACATTGCCAAAGACGGCTACTGGTACATCCACCCTGACCAGCACCGGACTCTCTCAGTGCGTGAGGCGGCCCGCGTCCAGACCTTTCCGGACGACTTCCGCTTCGCGGGAACCCAGACGCACCGCTTCAGGCAGATCGGAAATGCTGTTCCGGTCAGGTTGGGGCGGGTGGTCGGGGAAGCGGTCTTGGAGGCCCTCGTGGGTAAGGGTGGTACGGAAACCACTCGTGACCACTTTCGGAACCAGCTTCTCAGCTGGCACGGGGAGCGGCCGCCGCTTCGGCCCTGGCGGACCGCGGCCAATCCATGGCACGTATTGATCGGCGAGCTGTCCCTGAGGCGTGCTCCCGATGACCTCGTCGCTGCGATGTACCGACGATTGGTTGCCGCGGCCAGGTCGCCGCGGGCGGTCGCGAAGGATCCGGTCGCCAGCGCCGACGTACTTCGCACGATCGGACTGAAGTCCGCCGTCGGTTCAGTGGTTACGATCGCCGAGGAACTGGTCGAGCGCTTCGACGGGAAGGTCCCCGACAGTTCGCTTGAACTGCGGTCGCTCGCCGGGGTCGGTGACTACTTGGCCGAGGCGGTGCTCTGCTTCGGCTTCGGCCGGCGCTCCGTACTGGTTGACACCACGACAAGCCGGATCTGCACTCGGATTCGCGGACGGGATGTGCGCAAGCGCTTTCAACTGCGGCTCGATCTTCACGGTCTCGCTGGAGCCTCAGGACCGGATTCCGCGTTCAACCGGGCCCTACTGGATCTGGGGGAGGCGGTATGCCGACCGAGTGTCCCGATGTGTGATCGATGCCCCGTCGCTGAGCTCTGCGCCTTCTCCTCCGAGAATGAGAAGTCCGAAACCGACTGTCAGTTGCAGGTGGTGAGCGGATGAGTCGCTTCGTGACCGTGTTGCCGTCTGCACGCAAGCTGATGGAGTCCCTGCGCGACATCGGTTACGACCTGCCGTCGGCGGTGGCAGACCTAGTCGACAACTCGATCGACGCGGGTGCCGAGAACGTCGATGTGACCTTCGTCGATGACGGAGTCGGATCCTGGATCCGGATCGCCGACGACGGGATGGGGATGAGCGCCGGTGAGCTCGACGAGGCGATGCGCTACGGAAGTCGGCGTGACTACTCCTCCTCGGCGCTGGGCCACTTCGGACTCGGACTGAAGACGGGATCGCTGTCGCAGTGTCGTCGGCTCACGGTTGCGTCACGACGACGACGCAATGCGCGCATCGTCGTTCGCAGCTGGGATCTCGATCTGGTCGCAGAGCGAGATTCCTGGGACCTTGACAGCCCACCGAGGGCGGAGTTGCCACCCCACCTACTGGAACCCCTTGAAGGCTCGACGGGCACCGTCGTACTGTGGGAAAACCTTGACCGGATCCTCGCGTTCCGTAACCCTGGGGGAGCGACGACGCAACGGGCTCTGAACGCGATGGCCAGCGATGTCTCTGCCCACCTCGGCATGGTCTTTCACCGGTTCATCACGGGGGAGTGGGCGCACGGGGAGGCGTTCGTCAATTTGGCGGTAAACGGAACGCCGGTGACAGCCTGGGACCCCTTCGCGCGGGAGGAGAAAGCTACGACGGGCCTGCCGAAGCAGACGATCGAGCTGACCCGGGAGGACGGACCGAGGGCGAAGCTCACGGTTCAGCCCTACGTACTTCCGGCCCAGAACCGGTTCTCGACCCCTGAGGCCCATCAGACTGCCGCCGGCCCGAACCGTTGGAACCGCCAGCAGGGCTTCTACGTGTACCGCCGAGACCGCATGATCCAGTCCGGTGGATGGAACCGAATCCGCACGCTCGACGAGCACGCAAAGCTGGCCAGAATTGCGATCGACCTCCCGACTGGTCATGAGGAGCTGTTCGGCATCAATGTTTCGAAGATGTCGATCGTAATCCCAGAGGCGGCCCGCGCGTCGCTGCGGACGATCGCGGCGGCGGTGGTCCAGCAGGCACAGTGGAGCTACCGTGACCACCTGAACGGCTCGGGCGAGATTGCTGGGGGCCCCGGACAGGCGGATATCCAGGGTGATCAGGTGCGACCGCCAGGGGACGGAGGACCTTCGATCAGCGGAGACTGGCCCCTGATTTCGAGGACCATCAACGAGGCGCTGCGCGACGATCCCGGTCGTCGCGACGATCTCCTGGTGCGGTTGGTCAACGCCTTCGATTGAGAGCAGCTCCACCTATAGGGTGACGCTGTGTCCGATACAAGACCGATGCCCACAAGTGTGCAGATCAGTGAGCAGATGGCGAAGGTCGCACGTCGCGACACGCGCCCTGAGCTCGAACTCCGGCGTGAGCTCCACGCGCGTGGAATGCGCTACCGGATCGACATCGCGCCCGACCCCGGTCTGCGTGGGCGCGCGGACATCCTCTTCCGGTCGGCACGGGTGGCGGTCTACGTCGACGGCTGTTTTTGGCACAGCTGCCCGGCCCACGGCGTCCTGCCGAAAGGAAACCGGGACTGGTGGCGGGCGAAGCTGAAGGCGACGGTCCTCCGAGACCGGACGACCGAGACGGCTCTGCGCCACCTCGGTTGGACGGTGGTGAGGGTCTGGGAGCACGAGGAACCCGTTAGCGCGGCCGACCGTGTTGAAACGGCGATCAGGCGCGCGAAGGAGATGGCGAGTACCGAAATGCTGAAGGTGGTCTGATGGAGAGCAGCTCCTCACCGACGGTTATGGGCGACCTCACAAGGCTGATCCACGAGGACATCTTCGTCCAGCAGATCGTCTCCCAGATGCGGAGCGGGGCCGGCTGTCCGTTGGACGCCGCCGTCGAAAAATTGAAGGAGTTCGTCGGCGCAACGGCTGACGATCCCGCCGCGGCACGGGCGAGGATCGACCAAGGAGCGGACAAGATCCGCCAACTTTCCCGGTTGACCGCCGAGCTCACCGATCCAAGGGGGCTCACCGCCGGCGGGCGACCATCCTGGTACCCCGGTCCGCGGGAGGATGACCTCCACTGGCCCCGTCTGAAGTCCCTTCTCCAATCCGAAGGTTGGGACGCGGACTCGATCAGGGAAATCGACACCGCCTCGACCAAGGTGGTCGCTCACTGCGCCGACCCGTTCGAAGCGGAGTTCAACCGCAAGGGCTTGGTGCTCGGCTATGTGCAGAGCGGGAAGACGACCAATTTCACTGCTGTGATCGCCAAGGCGGCGGATGCCGGTTACTCATTCTTCATCGTCCTCTCGGGCGTTCACAACGGGCTCCGACAGCAGACTCAGGGCCGCCTCGACCAACAGCTGTTCGACCAGTCGCGGACGAAATGGCATCGACTGACTGGGGAGGAGGACTTCCGTCCGACCTCGTCGGTTGACGCGATGCTGAGCGCAGGCGATCAGAAGGTCCTCGCCGTCGTCAAGAAGAACGCCTCGCGGTTGAGGGCGCTCAAGCGCTGGCTGGGTGAAGCGCACGAGGACACCCTCGCCCGCTGCCCCCTTCTGATCATCGACGATGAGGCCGATCAGGCCTCGATCAACACCGCTAAACCCGATGGTTCCCCGACATCGATCAACCGCCTGATCCGACAGATCCTCGCCGAGCTGCCACGGGTGAGCTACATCGGCTACACCGCGACCCCGTTCGCCAACGTGCTGATCGATCCCGGCGCCCCGGACGATCTCTACCCGAAGGATTTCATCATTGACCTCCCTCAACCGCGGGAATACGTCGGTCCCGAAACCCTTTTCGGCCGGGAGGCATTGGAGTTCGACGACGACATCGGGCCCGCCGATGACGGTCACGATCTGATCCGCGAAATCCCGACCGAGGAGGTAAAACAGCTGAAGCCGAAGGGAGCGTCTGACCGTGCCGGGTTCGAGCCGGTCGTCGCGCCGAGCCTGGCGGAGTCGGCGCGTTACTTCCTTCTCTCGACGGCGGCACGACGGGTGCGGAACCTGAGAAACCGCCACGCGACGATGCTCGTCCACACATCGCAGTACACGCTCGTCCACGCGAGCCTCAGGCGGGCCCTCCAGACCTATGCAGCCACGGTGGCGGATCGCCTTGCGACGCGGGATGGCGCCCTGATCGAGGAACTCCGTGAGCAGTGGGAGCGGGAGTCCGGGCTGGTGGGGGCCGAGGAGTTCACACTGACTCCTGTTCCCTGGGAGCAGGTGCTCGAGGAGCTGCCGACAGTAGTGGGGGACCTCAAGGTGATCGAAGACAACTCCCGCAGTGAGGACAGGCTGGACTACAGTCGCCCCTCGCAGGTGATCATCGCCGTCGGCGGCAACACCCTCTCCCGGGGACTGACACTCGAGGGTCTGAGCGTCTCCTACTTCGTCCGGACCGCGAGTGCCTACGACACCCTACTCCAGATGGGGAGGTGGTTCGGTTACCGCAAGGGCTACGCCGACCTCACGCGGATCTGGATGACCGACGAGATGCGCGGGTGGTTCCGGCATCTCGCCACCGTCGAGCAGGAGATCAGGTACGAGATCGAGCGCTACGAGGGCGAGCACAGGACGCCCACGGAGTTGGCGATCCGGATCAGGACGCATCCGAAGCTGGCGATCACCGCCGCGGCCAAGATGCAGGACGCGGTTCTCGCCCGGGTCTCCTATTCGGGACGTCGGCTGCAGACGATCCTCTTCGACCACAAGGACGCCGTCTGGCTCGACGCCAACCTGGAGGCGGGTCGGGGTCTGATCCGCACGCTTCGGGAGATTGGTCGGACCGAGATCTTCCCCAGGGACGGACTGGTGGTCTTCCGGGATGTCGAGAGCCAGAGGGTGATCGACTTCCTCGCCGCCTACAACTTTCATGAGAACAGTCGTGATCTGAAGTCCGACGCCATATCTGCCTACATCCGACGTCGCCTGGAGGACGACGAGCTCCGTCACTTCTCGGTCGCCATCGCGGGGCTGCCGCGTGAGGATGCAGTCCTCGGGACAGTCGAGCTCGGTCTCGAGGATCCGGTGCCCTGCGTCAACCGTGCCCGTCTGGCACATCCGGACCGCGGATACGCGGACATCAAGGCCCTGATGTCGCGCGGGGACCGGGTCTTCGACTTCGGCTTGCCCCCGGCCGATGTCGCGGCGATGTCGGCCACCGCACTCGAACGCGGGCGCGACCGTCCGCCCGCCGGTGTCGGGGACGGAACCGGCCTGCTCGCGCTCTACCCCATCTCAAAGCACAGCGAGCCGAGGAGGGGTCGGTTCCGTAGCCCCCTTGAGGCTGTTGACCACGTCCTCGGGGTCGGGCTCGTTTTCCCGACCTCCGACTCGGAGGGCTCGGTCGACTACTACACGGCGGACCTTTCTGACGTCGAGCGCGAAGAGCCGGGAGAGGCCGACGAAATCGACGAGGACGAGGAGATCGACGGCGCGTGACTGCCGGTCTCGTCGACCAGATCCGGCTCGGCTGGATCGTGCTCGCGGAGGCGGACGATCCCTCCTCCGGAGCGCTGACCACGCAACCCTTGACCGAGGCCGGCGGGCGGGAGCTGCTGCTCGGCCGCGACGGCGCTGGAGTCCCGTGTCTTCTGGCCGCGGCACAGGACCCCGGTCCCGAGGAGAACGTCGGGGTGGTCACCGTCCGCAACCGCGATCTCGCGACAGCGGGTGGGACCCGGACATTCGTCGTAGTCGCCTGCCGCGATCCGTCGCTGCGCGACGTTTTCGACCACTTTCTCGTCGGCCTGGTCGCCGCCCTCGAGGCCGACACCGCGGGGCATCCCGGCTCGGTAGCAGTCGAGGTCCTCGCACACTGGCACGCGCTGTTCCGTGGAGGCGGCCGCGCCCTGGGTCCAACCGACCTGGCGGCGTTGATCGCCGAGCTGCTCGTGCTCGAGGAGGTGCTTGACCGTGGTCCCACCCGCTCGCTGGAGGTTTGGACCGGTCCATCCGAAGCAAGGCACGACCTGCGCCGGGGAGATCACGCAATAGAGGTCAAGTCGACGCTCTCACACACCCTTCGGCGCATCACCGTCAACGGGATCGACCAGTTGCAGGCACCGGTGGGCGGTTCGCTGACCCTTGCCTGGCACCGATTCGAGCCGGTTCCCGATGGGACGTTGTCGGTCTTCACGGTGGCCGACAGACTGATCACGGGCGGCGTATCTGCCGTCGAGCTCTACAGGCGGCTGGAGGCCGCCGGCAGCCCGCCGTCCACACGGGATGTCCATGACGCCGTGCGCTTCGAGCTGCGGGAGCGGCGATTCTTCTCCGTGGACAACGACTTCCCTCGCATCGTCGCTGACACTTTCCCCAAAGGCGTTCCAGGCGGGGTGGACGATCTCACCTACAAGGTGACGCTCCCGGAGGACCGGACGGCTCTCGACGACGCAGACGTCACCGCCGTGCTCGATCGTCTTGCAGGTGCCCCGTGACCCGAGTTGAGCGCTATTCGGAGCGCTACCAGCCGACCGGTGGACTCGCCGCCGAGGGAGTCCTGAACCAGCTCGGGCGCCCTAACACCGAGCCACTCGAGGTTCTCGTACGTGAGGCGGTACAGAACTGCTGGGACGCGGGTATCGGCGAGGCCGGTCGGGTGGATGTCGAGTTCGGCTTCCACACCGTCGTCGGCGAGGCTCTCGGCGTCCTGCGTGATCGGATGCTGCCCGATCCGCCTCCCGGGCACCCGCTCGCCGAGTGCCTCGCCAATCCCGTTGGGTTGCTGTACGTCGCGGACTTCGGAACAAGCGGACTGGGTGGTCCGACGCGGGCCGACGCCGAGACCACCGGCGCGGCAGATTTCGTCGACTTCGTAAGGAACGTGGGGCAGCCCCCTGACAAGGAGCTGGGAGGCGGCTCCTTTGGCTACGGCAAGGCCGCGTTCTATCTCGCGAGCCGCGCGAGCACCATCATCGTTGACACCCTCTGCTCGGAAGGGGGGGAACGCCGGCTGATCGCATACGGCCTGGGCGACCACTACCGCGCGGACGGAATTGCCTTCACCGGTCGCCACTGGTGGGGTGTCCTCGTCGATGACGTCCCGGAACCAGTCATCGGATTGGAGGCCGCCCAACTTGCGACTTCGCTCGGCCTTCCTTCCCGCGATGGTGACCGCTACGGAACCACCGTGGCGATCGTTGCCCCCTTCCTGGCGGGCGCCGGGGACGACGAGCAGCTCACCCCTCGGGAGGCCCTGGATTTCATTGGGGAATGCCTGATCTGGAATTTCTGGCCGAAGATCACGGCACCCCCCGGGGACACGCCGACGATGAGCTTCACGTTGCTCGAGGAGGGAAACGAAGTTCCAGTGATGGATCCGCGGGCACACTCGCAGCTTGCACCGTTCGTGGAAGCGATGGATCTTCTACGCCAAGGCCGACAGGTCCCGGGCGGAGATCCATTCTCACTATGCACCGACCTCCACAGTCTGCGTCCGCAGCGTCTGCTCGGGACGCTGGCGGTCAGGCAGGCCCCTACCGTGTCTGAAGGCACCCCGGCGGGCCCAGTCACGCGCGGCGCAATGGCGACCGCCGGGGGCCTCCACCACATCGCTCTGATGCGAAACGCCGAGCTCGTGGTGCGCTACGAACCCGGACCGCTCTACCCGGTTTCGGGACGCGGCTACGCCGGCGCTTTCCGCTGTGACCTCGAGCTGGACGAGATCTTTCGACGCAGTGAGCCACCGACCCACGATGCCTGGATACCGAAGACGCTTTCAGAGCGGAGCGAGAGGACGGTCGTCAACGTGGCCCTGAACCGCATCAACGAGCTGCTCCGCGAGATGACGACTCCTGGACTGGACATGGCCTCCGCGACGAGGGTCGGCGTTCCCGTGGGTCGTTTCGCCGACGAACTCGCCGGGCTGATGCCGAATGTCGGGGGTCCAGGTGCCCGTAAGGCTCCGGCTCCGCCCAGGCGGGGCGGGCAGGCGGTCGGGCCGGAAGGCGGTAACGGGCGGGGCGGCGCTGGAGGGGATGGAGGATCGGGGGGCAGGGGGCCGACGCCGCCGGAGGACTCCCGAAGGCCACATATCCTTGATATCGGAGCACCTGAACTCCGGATCGACGAGGCCGGCGGGGTCGCGATACGGACCCCCTTCTCTCTGGAGACGGTCGGCGCTGCCACCCGGGTAAAGGCCGTGGTCGAGGTTCTGACGATGGACGGTAGCCAAATCGAGACGGAACCCCCGATTAACGGAACTGTTCCGGACGTGCTCAGGTGGAAAACCCCCCATCGGGAGATTCCGGGTGGGGGCGTCGTGAGGGCCCAACCGTCGGAGTCGGGGGAGTGGGAGGTCTGGGTCGACCACCAGCCGGACCTGATGATCCGGGTCGCAATCGACGCGGAGTCTGACGGGCCGTGAAGCGAACCGACCCGGTCGCACCGTTCCGACTCGCCGAGCCCGACAGTGTGCGCGGAGAGTCATGGCGGATTTCAGATTCGGGGGAGATTTTGGGAAGTCGCGTCGAGCACTGGGATCCCGACCTGACTCTTCGTCTCAACCGCAGCATCGTGGTCGACATCGCCTCGGTCTTGGCCTCGACGGGAATCGAAACCGCTGCTCGGCTGGCGCTCGCAGCGGTGTGGAAGTCGGATCGCACCCGCCTAAGAGGTCCAGGCATGATAGTTCCACTGACGGATCGCACTGGCGAGA
Source organism: Solirubrobacterales bacterium (assembly GCA_035534175.1). Lineage (GTDB taxonomy): Bacteria > Actinomycetota > Thermoleophilia > Solirubrobacterales > 70-9 > DATLSM01. The sequence goes on from DATLSM010000099.1 coordinate 17,797, forward strand.
TCCAGATCTCACTCTCGTTGGATGTACCGGGTCACCTCGCTGGTGGCTCGGTCGAGCTGCGAACAGCGCTCGTACGGATCGAGGGAGGAATTGAGGAGAACCCGATCATCGCCAGCCGCGCCGGTGCGGTCCTTTGGACCGACTGGGCGTCGGTCGCTCTCGAGGGTTCGGCCGCGCGCTTTCCGGTCACCGTCCTCGATTTCGGCGGGGTTCCCGGGCTCGCAAGTGAGGCGCCTTGGGCGCTTGAGTGGTCACCAAAGGATCTGGACCAGCCGGTCTTGGGTGCGATGCGCCTCCTCGTCAATTCGGATGTCCCAGTGGTCGTGACGGCGATCAGCGGCGGCGATGATCCCGAGAGCGCGGCGATCGCCACCATGGTTCGCTTTGATGTCGCCCGCTGCCTTATTCACGGGGCGCTCGGTGAAGAGGATTTCGTCGGTGGTGCCCGACAGTTCGAGCCCGACTCCGTCGGGCGCATGCTTCAGGAACTGCTCGAGCGCTACTGGCCCGGTGTCGGCCCCGCCGCTTTGGCACGGCGACTCGCCGAAACGCCACACAGGTTTGAATCCGACCTGCAGGCCAGAACGGGACTCCTCGCGACGTGAGTGCGCTACTGCCACGTTTGGGAAGGCCGGAGGTTGACGCCCTGCTTGAACGTTTCGTCGATCTCGGCGTCGAGGAGATCGCGCTCGAGATGCCGGCTAGGGGAACCGCTCCCATCTATGCGCCGGTGGGAGGGGTACGCGCCACCCTCCAGCAATTGCTCGAAGTGCGGGAGCACGTCGTCGCACTCGCCTCCGAGCTCGGATACCCGCGTTCACGCGAACAGGCGAGCCTTCACGCGTTCGACTCCGACTGCGCCTACCTTCTGCATCAGGAGCTGGGAATCAGTCCGCACGAGGCCGGGCATCGCGAGGTTTGGGCATGTCTCACCGCCGCTTACCTGCTCGACGTGGCCGCGTGGCGCTGGGGCGGCATTTCTGACCGCAACCGTGCCAACGGTGACATTAACCGTGACACCTTCCGCCGACTCTGGTGGCGCGCCGAGGTACTCCACGATCCGGCGCAGCCGTGGGACGGGTTCGGCGGCTTGGGCGAGGATGAGATCGTTGCGATCATGGAGCGGCCCGGGGTAACCGGCAATCCCGAGGTGGCCCGCGCGATCGTGCGCGGTTTCAGAGCCCGACTCGCCGAGGATCCGAAATTGGCACCGGCCAGAATGCACCTGATGCGTGATGCGATGAAGCGGCTTACCCGCCTGACGCCGTTCTTGATCCTCGATGTGGTGGGGCGCTCGGAGATCGACAGGATCGTGGAGTCGCTGATGCAAGAGGCCGGAAACGCGGTTGGGCACTCGCGGATCCCACTCGAGTCTGGCTGACAGGGTCGCTGGTTTCGATCAGGGCACACTCCACAAAGACCTAGTTGCCGTCGGCCTACCAAGGGACCTCCCGACTACTCGCGGGTGACGGCGATGGAAGAGTCAAGCGCTCATATGCCCTAGTGATTTGCAGGCATTTCTTTGGTTGATTGGATCCAACGTTGAGGGCCGCGACGGCTCCGGTACCGACGACGAGCACGATCGGCAGCCAGCCAGTGCAACAGCAGCCGGCCCCCCGCGCTGATAGCTCTCGGCCAGCTCGATGGCTGCGGCTGCGATCCGTGGGTCCTGCGGAGCTTCGCTGTTCGCAAGCAGGCAAGCAGCCTTGTTGCACGCCACTTCCCGCCGGGGGACAGCGCTTGAGACGCCCGCATGGTGGTTGCAGGTGCGCTGATCGCGTACTCCGCTTCTCGTGAGGGGCCCGGGCCCGCCCTCCGCGGAGATGGCTCGGTCTGGCGGCCCGGACAGCCACTCCAGACGCATGCCGAGCCGGGATCGTCGACGCCGCACAGCGGCTCCGCCCCGCCCGCGGCCCAATGCCGACAACGCGCGAGAAGGAGAGGACGCTGCGCGACCCGACCTCGCAGGGCCCTGCCGCCCGTGGGCGCAGGGGGAGCGTTGCAGCCCGCGCGCGTGGGTAGGCGCAGCCGCGCGTATCGAGTTCCTAGGCTTCCTGGCGCACTCGATCACGAGGAGGGAGGCCCCGCGCTCGGAGAAGACGCGGTCGAGTGTGCACACAGGCTGGGTCGATCTGCGGTGTACCCACCCGCAGCAACTTTGCTCAGACGACATCTCCGGGTACGCATAGGCTCTGAGGGCGATGAGCTCCGATCCGCCAGCCCGCATTCCCCTCAATCCGGTGCGTTGTTGGCCGGCGGCCCCCCTTGTCACGATGCTCGCGCTCGCGCTCGCGCTGCTCGCCCTCAACGATGGCGTCGCGCAGGCCCGCGTGGTGTTTGCCCACGGCCGTGCCTTCGGCGTGACGCCCACGCCCAAGGTCAGGAAAGCGCAGGCGCTCCTCGCTTCGCCTGGCAGCGCGACAGCGCTTAGCGTCGGCGGCCCCCAGCCGCCGGTTGTCTACCACAACGGTCCCCTGATGCGCACCTCGAAACTGTATTTGATCTTCTGGGAGCAGAAAGCTGGAGAATTTCCACCCGAATACACCGAACCGATCACCCAGTACGCCAGGGACCTCCAGGTCGAAGGTTCGCGGTCCACGGACGAGTTCTCCGTCGCCGAGCAGTACACCAACAATGAAGGAAGGCCGATCACCGGCAGGGTTGAATTCGGCGGCGAAGTGTTGGCGAGTGGTCCCTATCCCCCGCTGGAAGAATCCGAAGGCTGCACCAAAGCCAAGGCTCCGTGTGTGACCGACACGCAGATCCGCAATGAGATCGTTGAACAGATCGAAGCCAAACACTGGCCGACCGACTCGGCAAGCGCGCCTGAGGCGCAGTATCTCCTCTACACGCCAAAAGGGGTCTCGACGTGCGAATTCCACGAATGCGCGCCGGAAGAATTCTGCGCCTACCACAGTGAGATCACCAAACTCGGCCCCGAAAAGAAGGTGGCCGTATACAGCGACCTGCCCTACGTCCCCGAATGCGACTCCGGTCAGGCGCCTCCCGGTGTGGACGGAAACAAGGACACCGACGGCACGCTCGACTCCGAGATCCACGAGATCGTGGAGTCCGCCACCGATCCCGAACCCGAAACCGGCTACACCGATGAACACGGGGAAGAGGTCGCCGACAAGTGCACGGGGCCAACCGTCGAAGAACAACCGGAGGTCTACGGCACCCCGCTTGGCGGCAGCCTCGCCGAAGACGCCGCCTTCAACCAGCTGATCGCCGGTCACAGCTACTACACCCAGCAGATCTGGAGCCAGGCACCAACCAAGACGCCGGCGCCGGCCAGCAAAAACGAACCGGCCGGATGTGCCGCGCGGATCGGTCCCACGCCCTCGTTCACCGCGCCCGCCGCCGGCCAGACCGGCCACGTCATCAGGTTCGACGGGAGCGCGTCCTATGACATCAGCGCCCCGATCACCACCTACGAATGGAACTTTGGCGACGGCTCGCCGGTCGACACCACCAGCGGTCCGACTCCCACTCACATATACCTGAAACCGGGCGAATACCAGGTGTCGCTGACGGTGATTGACAGCAACGGGACGACAGACGCCTCCACGCAGACGCTGTCAATAAGCGTAACCGGCGCGGCGTTGGGCTCGCCGTCGGCGACGATCGAAGCTCCGGCCGATCACCAGACGTATGTGGCCGGCGAAACCATCCCCACAAGTTTCTCCTGCACCGAAGCAGCGGGGGGGCCGGGGATCGAATCGTGCACCGACTCCAATGGCGCCGCCAGCCCCGGCAGCCTCAACACCTCCACCGCCGGGTCATACACCTACACCGTGACCGCCGTGAGCCACGACGGACTGCGGAGCAAGGCGGCGATCGAATACACCGTCTCCACGTCCAGCACCAACCCCGGTTCCTCGGGAGGGGCGAGTGGCTCGACTCCGGGCACCGGTTCCCCGGGAGCCGGTGGAGGGGTCAGGCCGCCCAGCCGCGCTCAGAAGCTCGCGCGGGCACTCAAGGCTTGCAAGAAGCTCAAAAAGAGCAAGCGCGCACACTGCGTTACCGCCGCCAGGAAGCGCTTCGCGCGGGCAGGGAAGTAGCACAGCGGAGATCCAGCCGGGTCGCGATTTTTGCCGCTCGGGCTGGGGACGTCTCTCGCTCCGGCGGCTCAGAACTCCGGCGATTGGGTCTCCCACGACCCTCTGAGCGATAACCGGAGCGCCATTGCCTGCTCCCACTGTGGAGAACCACATCTTTGGCCGGTGGAACCGTGCCGAATGGGCCGGAGCGCAGCTTCGCCGCCACCCTTCCCAGATCAGCCGCTCCGATCAGGGGCGCCAAACTCGATCACGGAGAGGTGGATCAACGGTGCCGTAGGATTCGGCCTGTGTACAGCCAGATCGCCGCCAACAAGCGACGGACCGTCCTCTTCATCGCCCTGTTCTTCCTCATCTGGCTGGCCATCGGAGCCGTCGGCGGCCTGCTCTTCAAAGCGCTCTATCACCCCGCGGCCAACGCCGAATAT
>DATLSM010000100.1:0-2598 GCA_035534175.1 Solirubrobacterales bacterium
CGTCGGCTACGGGGGCAACCAGAAGACCTGCTACATGGAGGCCCTGCGTCAGGGCGCGGACGTGGTGGTCATGGTGCACCCCGACGGTCAGTACGACCCCACCTTGGTCCCGCAGCTGGTCCGCCCGATCATCCGGGGCGAGGCCGACATGGTGCTCGGCTCGCGCTTCATGACCCCGGGCGGAGCCCGCAAGGGCGGGATGCCGCGCTACAAGTACTTCGCCAACCGCTTTTTGACCACCATCGAAAACCTGGTGCTCGGGCGTGATTTCACCGAACTGCACACCGGCTACCGGGCGTACAGCCGCCGCTTCCTGGAGACAGTCCCCTTCCTGCGCAACTCGAGCGACTTCGTCTTCGACACCGAGGTGATCACCCAGGGGGTCGCCCTCGGCTTCCGTGTCAGCGAGGTGCCCGTCCAGACCAAGTACTTCAAAGAGGCATCCTCCGCCAACTTGCGGCAGAGCCTGGTCTACGGCTTCAAGACGCTCTGGGTGATGGCCCGCTACTTCGCCCACCGGTCCGGGATTCACCGCACCCGCCTGTTCCAGCACTGAGCCGGCCCCCAGCCGCCCGGCCTCGCGGGTTCGCCTCCTGGGAACTGGCGCCGGCCGCCGTCCTCGCCGTCGCCGCCGGCTGGGTGTTCGGGTTCGCCGCCCTCAAACCCGGTACCTACGACCTCGGGCTCGCCTACCTCGGCGGCGCGGAGGCCTGGCGGAGCGGGCACCCCGAGAACGTCTTCACCTGGGTCAGCACACCCTTCCTGGCGATGCTCATGGCGCTGGCGACCCGGGTCGCGGGGGCCGACGCGCTGGCCTTTGCCTACAACCTCTTCGACACTGCGCTCGCGCTGGGCGCACTGGCCGTCACCGGGGCCGTTCTCCGCGGCCGGCTGGCGCCCTGGCTCTGGTGGGCCACCCTTTTTGCCGCGGCTCTGTTCGGCCCGCTGAGCTCGACGCTCTGGTGGAAGCAGCTCAACTTGGTCGTGCTGGTCCTCGCAGCAGCCGGGTTCGCGCTCCTCCGCCGGGGCCGCGGGGGCGACCTGGCCGGCGCCGGCCTGATCGCGCTCTCGCTCTCCGTCAAGCCGCTCCTGGTCCTGCTCCCGGTGGCCCTGCTGGTCCGTGCCGAGACCCGGCGGGCGGGTGTCTACGCGATCGGCTGGACGGTGGCCCTGGAGGTCGTCGCCCAGGTCTTCTTGGCCTGGCGCGCTGACAACCTGGCTACCCTTTCTCCGCTGCCGGCGCTGGCCAACTTCGCAGCCAAGTCGCTGCCGGCGGCCGACGGGTGGGCCTGCAACGTGCAGAACTTCTCCCCCACCTCGATGCTCTGCCGGCTGGCGGACGGGCCCGTTCTGTGGAACCTGCAGCGGGCGACCGTCCTGGCCCTCGTCGCTGTCCTCGGCTGGCTCCTGCTGCGGGCTCTGAGCGACCACGACAGCCGCTCCTGGGAACTCTTCGCTGGGGCCGCGCTCCTGTCGCCGATGCTGAGCCCTTTGGCCTGGAGCCACTACCAGCTGCTGCTGGCGCCGATGTTCTTGGTCTTGGTCGCGACCATTCCGCGCGACGCCGCCTCCCGTCCCCTGTGGCTGCTGGTCGGCGCGGCCTTCGTGCTCTCCGAGATCAGCTGGACCCCGATCGGAACCATCGCGGACCTCGCCCGGGCGGGTTGGCTGGCACCGGCCGGCTCGCGCGGCTACGGCATCCTGCTGACCACCGCCTCCTTCGCCCAGTACTTCCTGCTGGCGGCCGCGATCCGCTTCCTCGGACGCGCGCGACCGAGATCGCCGCTACCTCTCTCAGGCCGTCCTGGCTGAGAATGTCTATCGAATGAGGACCGCCACCCGGGTGCTCCTGCTCAGCTTCCTCCTGGCCGCGGCGGCGGCCTGCGGCGGGAGCCCCGGCGCGAGCTCCCCGGGCGCTCCGGCGGGCTCGACCACCGTCACCGCCGTGGACTTCCAGTTCAGGCCGAGGGCGATCAGCGTCACCTCCGGCAAGGTCGTCTTCTTCCTCGTCAACAACGGTCCCTCAGCGCATGACATGGTGGTCGCGGACTCGACCGGGAAGGCGGTCGCCCGCTCCAGCCTCGTCCAGTCCGGCGACACCTTCACCTTCACCATCGACAACCTGCCGCCCGGGACCTACATCTTCTACTGCGACGTGCCGGGCCACCGAGAGGCCGGCATGCAGGGCACGCTGACAGTCACCTGACGGCGTCCCGGCCCTGGAAAGAGGAGGCGGCGACTCCGCGGCCAGAGCGGGACTCGCTACTCTCGCTCACAGGGATGCAGAACTTCGCTGATCGGCGCGCACACCCACGACAGGACCTCTTGGTCTCGGTCCGGACCCCTGGCGAAGATTCAACCGACCGCTGGCTCACGACTCGCGACGTCAGCGCCGGCGGGATGCGGCTGCTCTCCGATCGCGCCCTGGGCAAGGGAGACCGGCTGCCCCTCGAGGTGCTGCTGCCCGACGGAACCTGGCTGGCGGTGACGACCAAGATCGCCTGGAGCGTGAAGCTCGACGTCGGCTCCACCGCCGAGTACGAGGTCGGCCTCCGCTTCCTCGAGCTGACCGAGGACGACCTCGAGCGGCTCCGCCCC
>DATLSM010000101.1:0-40100 GCA_035534175.1 Solirubrobacterales bacterium
CTCCATTCCAGTAGCGAACGAGGGAGACATCGCCAGGTGCCTTGTACCAGCCCGCCTTGGGCGCGTCCGTCACTGGAGTCATACCAAAGGCGGACTCTAGCGTAGGAAGCCCTGGCGGCGCAATGGGCATCTCTATCGAAGTAGGTCTGGGGGCCTGTTACTTCGAGGGCGGGACGAGCCGATGCACTATCGCGGCGGTGAAGCTTTGCAATCGATCGCCGCTTGGCTCACCGACTCCGACACCAAGACGACGGCAGGCCGCGATGCGTGGTCGGCGCAAGTCGTGGCGACAATTCCGGACCGGGAGCGAGTCTCGTCTCGCTACGGCCGCGAGGTCGGAAACCGAGAAAGAGGCACCAAACCGCTTAGCCGGCTGCATCTGCTTCTTCCTCCGCCATGGTGACACCCGCTCAAAGATGCTTGATCCGCCGCTCGTGCAGGCACGCCCAGAACCCCCGCAAGGCTGATCAGCGCGCGCGGCCTGACTCGACCTCGCACCCTACTTCTCGGTCATTTCGTTTGCTGGCGATTTAGCCAGTAGTAGACAAAAGGACAGATCGACTGGTATTAAGGATGGATGGCCTCGCCAACCTCCCTTGAACCAGCGCTGAGCGCAGGCCAGCTGCTGGGCCTCCGAGAGCTCCTCGATGATCGTCCAAAGGACTATGTCGTCCTCCCTGTCGTTGCAGCAATCGAAGAGCTCGCCGTGACACTTCGAGAACTGGCAGGGGGCTCCCAAATACGAGCTTCCGGAGATAGAGGGTCCCTGACTCAGGATGTCCGAGTCGCACTGGCCAGAGCCGGTTCAGCGCTAAACACAGTTACGACGCCGACCCTCCGAGACTTCGGAACCAGCCGGGTGGCTGAACTCTCAACGATCTTCTCAGATCGGAGCCAGTCCGCAGTCGTCGCTGGGGAGGCAGAAAAGCTCATCGATCAGCTTCGAATGGTGCCGGGGGTGCAAGGAGCATGGGACGACCTGATTGAAGTCATCCGTGCCGGTAAAGATCTTCAAGACCTCGAGCTGGCAGCGACTCAACTCAAGGAGCTCGTAAAGTTACGCGGTCACGACTGGTTTTGGATGCGCAAAGAACTCGACGGCCTCATCGACCACGGCGACCTCGCCAACGCTCGCAGCCGGGTCGCTGAGGACGCACCAGATGACATCACGGTGGTTTGGGTCGCGTTCGGAAACGCGCACCTTGATCGACCCTTTCGACGCATCGGACAGATTCAGTTCTTTGCGGACGAGCTAGACCTCCAGGAGATACGAGATGGATGTCCAGCGCTCAACGATCAAGAGTTCGAAGCTGCCACCGAGCTTTCGGACAGCGCTATCTCAATGCATTTCAAATCAACCGATGCCGAGCACGCAGTCTTCGCACGGGTGGAGCTGGCTAGCCCCAGAGCGAAAGCGCCTCCACAAGGGCGCTCACGCCAGCCGATTGAGTGGGGACGTGACCTTGCCTCGGCAACGGTCGAGGCTGCCGCGTTTCGCTACGGGGGCAGTGCTTGGACCCTACTTGAGGGCGGTTGCTACTTCACAGCCAGCGGGACGAGCGGAGGTAGCACGGGATTTGACGATCCATTCCGGATGGAGATCATACGAAACTTCAAAGCACCGATCAATGAGCTCACTTCGTTAGCTCTGAACGAATTTTCTCAAGCGTTTGTCGACGCCTTGACCTCCGAAGACAAACGGGCAACTCTGACAATGGAGCGAGTCCGCTGGCATAACACAGTTTCGAAAACCAAGGATCCCGCGTTACGACTCGTGAACTTTATTAAGACGTTTGAGGATGAGTGGAGCGAGATTGGCGACAACTGGGAGGACTCTGCCCGTCACTATCTTCGCGATCACTGGTGCCGCGACATGCAAAACAACGCGCTGTTTCGGGCTGGGTGGATCATCCATGACGCCTCCAAGTTGCTTGGAGTGTCCTCACTTGAGCAGGCCGCTCAGGCTGTGTACAAGGCGGAGGATGGAATGACATTTAGTATTAACCTACTAGCCGTGAGCGAGCAGGCGCAGGCGGCGGCTGAGAAATTCGACCGCGGCACCATTCAGCGCCGCCGGTTGCGGGAGATTGCACGGGCGACCCAGGATGGAAAGAGCGCTCAGAACTGGTGGAGCCAGCTGCGGTGTGATTTCGACATGCTTCTCAACCGTGGCGTCCGCCAACGCAACCGAATCGTACATGGAGGCAAGCCACTTCTGACAATTGTGAATAGCTGTGAGCCATTTATTGCTCAGCTCGCATCATCTTTAGTGGCCGAGGCAATTGAGGGGGTAAGTCAAGACCGATCGTCCAAGGCGGTGATCTGTACTCGTCGCAACGAACTCGCGAAACAGTTTGAAGATATCGCCGGCGGGTCGTTCTCTGATCTTTTGTCCTGATGCGCTAAAGGTCACGTCGGGAATCCTGGCAAGACCTGCTGTATCAACGGCGGGAACGCAGCCAGGGACTGAAGCATCTGCTGTAAGTCGTCGTCTTGAGGCTCTTGGGCAAACGAACGCATGCGCAAATCCATCACCTTTTCGTAAGAGTTCACGCTTGCAGCTTCTCGTGCACCTCTACAAGCCTGCGAGAGGCAATTCGTCTCGACTAAGAGGCGAGTGGACTCCAACAGTGAGACGAAATACCGCGAGACAACGGAGCAGTGGTGGCCGTTTTCGCCTCGACGTCGCAGAGAGAAAGCCGTCGACGCCAGGACCTAATCAGGCGAATCCTAGTTTGCTTGAAGGTCCCGGGAAATTACGTTGTCGACGAGCGCAGCACGATCCTTCGCTCGTCGGGGTCGTATTCGTAGCTCTGAATGCCCTCCGACTCGACGAGTCCAACCGCGCCCTCGATGGCCTCGAGGGGAACGGAGAACCACTCCCGCGCATCCGCCACCGGCAGGCCATCGCGCTCGAACCATGCGTCGATTCGCGCGGCCGCGAAGAACCGGTGCAACAAGCCCTCAACCTTCCCCGCGATCGATCGGGGCAGCTCGAACGTCTCTACCAGCTTCACCGGCGCATCGAGAAAGGTCGAGCTTCCGACTGCCTCTGCGACTCGCCGCTCGGCCGACCCTGTCGTGAACCCGATCTTGTGTAGGTCTTGGATTGCGCGGACCTCCGGATCCTCGGAGAGAGACCTCGCCACGTAGACGAACCCCGTTTCGCCGCTGAGCTGCTCCTCGACCTCCAGCCGGGTCTTCTCTTCCGGCTCCGTGACGGTCTTTCCGAAGCGGTACAAGCGACTCGCGAACGACCGGAGCAGGAGGTCGGCTTCCGTGGCGTTCTCGAACACGCAGCGCAGCCGAGCATTCATGCGCCCGTGCTCGAGCTTCCTCTCACCTTCCTTGGCAACGAGTACGAGCACCCCATTCAGCACGTAGAAGGCGCCTTCCCTGACGGCCTGCTCGTCGCGGAACTTGACGAGCCGGCGGGTGCCGCTGCGAAGCTCCTCATGGCAAGCCTTGAACAGGGGTTCGAAGCTCTCGAAGTCCTCGCAGGGGCGGCGGCGCGCGATTTCTTCCGGCTGCGCAGAGGGCTTCGGGACGTTCCGCAGGGTGTGGATGTCTTCCTCCGGGGACTCGAGCAGGCCAAGCGAGTCCTCGGCGACGACCTCCTCCAGCGACTCGGGGGGCTCAGGAGGCGAGAGGATGCCGAGGTCGTCATAGGGAGCCAACAGCTCTCGTTGCTCCTCGGAGGCCGACATCGACTCAAGCCGGTGCGCGAGCATCATCTCGGCGACATCGTCGGCTTCTTTCTCCGGCGGGCGCCCATGCTGTCTGACGAACTCCGCGATCTCATCGAAGCTCGCGACGAGCCGCTGCTCCTTGGTCATGCGCTCCGAGCGCACCGGAAAGACGAGCAGCCCCAGATCGTCTTCGGCGATCATCGTCCGGAGCGTCTCGGCGTCGATCGTCAAAGGTTCTGCTCCCGGCGCTTCTGCTGTAGGAGTAGCAACGCGTCCGCCATCCGCTGCTCTTGGGGATCGCCGGAGTTGCGGTCCGGCCGCTGCCCCGTCTTGCGGACGAAGGCTTGGATCTTCGGCCAGAGCAGGAGCGCCTCCTCCTCGCTCATCTCGATGCGGGTGGTGTCAATCGCGTCCTGGACCAGCCTCAGCACCTGTTTCGTCACCGACTTCGAGAGGACCTCGAACGCCTTCTGGAAGGGATTCACTGTGTCGATCAGGTCAATGTGGAGATCCTCGATGTTGACGAACTTGTCCGCCATCAGGACGAAGCGTTTGTCACCCACCTCTTTGACCTCGCCGTTCTTCACGACCGAGTCGGTGACGACATGCTGGCGTACCTCCTCGATCTCCTCCTCGGAGATATCGGGGTAGCGGGTCCGGATGATTTTGGGGATGAGGATCTTGTTCATCACTTCCGGGTCCACGTTGCCGGGCATCGCCTTCAGCATCGTTTGGTCCTGAAGGATCTGAGCCTTCAGGTCGTTGAGATCGGCCTCGACGATATGCCTCACCCGGTCGGTCGACGGCTCCTTAAACCCGTTGATCTTCAGCTCGCCGACCTCGGGGCGATCGTCGGGCCCAAGCTTGGTGCGGAACTTGAAGTTCGGGGCCAGCACCTGCTCCATCAGCAGGGATGCGGTGATCGCCTTCAGCATGTTGTTGACCGCGACTTTGACCTCCTCGTCGCCGGCGTCGGGCTGGGCGATCAGGTTGGTGAACTGCGAGTGCGTCTTATTGGGGCTGTCGCGGGTGCAGCGCCCGATGATCTGGATGATCTCGGTCAGCGATCCCCGGTACCCGACCGTCAGGGCGTGCTCGCAGTAGGGCCAATCGAAGCCCTCCTTGGCCATGCCGAGAGCGATGATCAGGTCGATGTCGTCGAGCTTCTCCATCGTGCGCAGGTACTCGACGATCTTGGGGCGCTCGGCCGGGTCGTCGTTGACCAGGTCGGCGACCTTGATCACGCGGCCGTCCTTACGGCGCACCTGGATCACGCCGGTGTCGGGATCCTGTCCCACCACCTCTCCGATCGAGTCGAGGATCGTGTCCACCTCCCGCAGCTTGTCCTTGGTCGACTCGCCTGACTGGACGGATGGGATGTGGAGGATCGTCTTCTTGTCAGTGTCGAGGATCTCGCCAAGGGCGCTCGTGTAGCGGCCCTGGTAGAAGTGGTAGCCGATTCCGAGAGATTTGAGGTAGGTGTATCCGTTTAGCTGCTCGTAGTAGTTGTAGGTCACCTTGTCGAACTTGGCTTCGTCCTCGGTGTGCAGGACCGGGACGGCGTCGCCGCGGAAGTAGGAACCCGTCATTGCGACGATGTGGGCGCTGCTGTTGGCGATCACCGAGCGCAGCAACCCTCCGAGCCGGCTGTTGTCGTCGCTGGAGACGTGGTGGAACTCGTCGATCGCGAGGACGACCCCGTCCAGCAGCTTCTCGTCGATCGCGTCGTGGGCGAAACGCAGAGTCGCGTGGGTGCAGATCAGGATCGGATCGGCTCCCTCGAGGAACCGCCGGACAGCGTCGACCTTGCTCTCCTCGCTGCCTGGGGTACAAAGGTTGTTCTGATCGTCGACCACCCAATCGGCGAAGAACCCGGACTCGGTCAGCGGGGTACTCGCGAATGAGCGTCCGATCGAGCGCTCGGGGACGGCGACGATTACCTTCTTCAGGCCTTGGTTGTAGAGCTTGTCCAGGCCGATATACATCAGCGCTCGGGACTTTCCGGAAGCCGGCGGGGCCTTAATCAGCAGGTACTGGCTGTCGCGCTTGGCGAAGGCCTTGACCTGCATCTCGCGCATCCCCATCGCATCAGTTGCAGTGCTCTCGCCCGTCTGGGCGTACTCGACGTGGACGAGGTCAGGCATTTATTGTCTCCTTTGACGCGACCATCTCCTCATACATAGCGAAGAGCACCTTCAGTCGCTCCTCGTCGGACTCGAACGGCCGGGTCCTGTAGAGGCGATCCACGGCCTCGTCTAGCGTCTTGTGGGCATCGAGCAGGCCGGCGGGCATGTCGTCAGGATCGTAGAGTTCGCCCAAGGTGCACTCAGAGAATTGCTCCCGCGCCCCTAGGACGCCGATCGCCCCGGCCTTGAGCGCACCTTTGGCAGCGGGCGATAGTTCCGGAACGGGGAATGTGTTGTAGACGAGTACCGCCGAGTAGCGGTAGTCGGACTTCAAGCGGCCTCCAACCGCATCCAGCCAGACCATATGCATCCGCGCCTGAATCAAGCCGAACAGCCATGGCTCGGCACGGTATATGGCATTTGCGGAGTCCGCAATTATCGTGTGCTTATCGACAAAGCCTAGGGGCACGTATTGTCGTCTCTCGGATGAATGTCTTGGCACGACGATTGCGGCTCCTGGTCTATGCCGCCGCTCGCCAAACCGATGCGGCGTTTTGGCTAGCGCCTGAGTCGCCTCCCGGCCACTGGCCAACCGATGCTTTCGGACCTGGGCTAGGCGCTCAGCGATCAACGGGCTTTCTTCAGCATGGCCAACCTCGTCGTCCTCGACCCACAAGACGTACCTTGTGATTCCGTCGATTAGCTCCTTCGAACCGACGAATCTACGAAAGAAGACATCGATATCGGGTTCCCGTTCGATCGCCTTCTGAAATTCCTCGGCGGTGAATGTTAGAGCGCCGTTGTCATTGGGCATGCTGCCGAAGGTGATAGGTGGCAGGTCGGATATTTGCTCGCTCTGACGACGCACAACCAGAGAGCTGTCTCCCTCGGTCAGATACGGGGTGATCCCGGTTACCGTGTGCTTGGCGGCGCCGTCATAGATCAGCGGCCGCCGCGCCGGCCCAGGCGCGAGGCCGACAATCACGCAGGTGACCCCCGCTCCCCCACGTGCCAGGTTTGTCCACCGAAACGGCCGAACCGCGAAGTTGATCGAGACCCCATATCGGAAGAGAGCTGGCCATAGGATCGCCACCTGTTCTCCCTGCGCCACCGAATTAGTCGTCACGAAACCCAATGCCGCATTGCGCTCTGCTACATACTCTGCTCCCTTCAGCAGCCAGATCGCGACGTAGTCGAGATTGCTGGCATGCGGAAGGTCTCCCGCCACGGTCATCACATCGACCTTCTGCTGCTTGCTTTGCAGCCTGGCCCCCTGATAGGGCGGATTACCGCACAGATAGACCTCCGTATCGGCGGAACAAATCGACCCCCAGTCAAGCTGCGCTGCATTGCCACACCTGATATTCCCGGCTTCCTTGAGCGGGATGAGGGGGATCTCGACACCGAACAACTCCTCGAACTCCACGTTCATCTGGTGTTTGGCGAGCCAGAGCGAGAGCGTGGCGACTTCATGGGCGAAGTCGTCGATCTCGATGCCGTAGAAGTTGTCGAGATGTATCCGGGAGAACTCGAATAGCTTCCTCCTGGAGGGTTTCAGCTCGCTGATCCGCTCCAGGATCCTGTGCTCGAGCCGGCGCAACTCCTTGTAGGCGATCACTAGGAAGTTGCCGGAGCCGCAAGCGGGATCGAATACCTGAATCGTCGCCAGGCGATCGAGCAACCGGTCGAGCTTGGCGGTGCTGTGCTTGGCCGCCTCGAACTCAGCCTCCAGGTCGTCGAGAAAGAGCGGCCGGATCACTTTCATGATGTTCTCGACCGAGGTGTAGTGCATGCCAAGTTTCCCTCGCTGGCTCGGATGCGCAACCGCCTGGATCATCGAGCCGAAGATGTCGGGATTGATCTGGGACCAGTCGAGAGTCCCGCAATCGAGAATGAGAGACCGCGCCTTCGTCGTGAACCTCGGAGCGCTCGCGTGACGCTCGAAGAGCCTACCGTTCACATACCCGAACTTGAGCAGGTGCGATGGGTATCCGACACGGGAATCCGATTCGGTGTTCAAGACATCGAAGATCTGATCCAGGAGTTCGTGAAGGTCGGCCCCATCGGGGAGGCTGAGCGATCCGATCGCATTGCTGAAGCTGTCCTTCTCGAAGACGCCCGTATCCTCGGCAAAAAAGCAGAACAGGAGCCGTGAAAAGAAGACGTTGAGGTCGTGGATCTGCTCCTCGGTCTCGACGGCGTTGTGCTTGACGATCTCGTCGTAGAGCTTCGCCATCTTCTCGGCGGCTTTGACGTCGGCCAGGTTCAGGTTCTCGATCTGGGTCTTCTCGATCCCTGCCCAGGGGAGAAAGAAGGCGACGTGGTTCTGCAGCTCCCCGATCTCGACATCGAGCGCGTCGCCGGTCTTCAGATCCGCAGCGACGAGCCTGCTCTCGTTGCGAGCAATTGCGAAGCGTGGACGCTCACGGAGAACGCGCTCCTCGGCCTTGGCCGCGTCGACGGCCGCGTAGAGATCCTCATCGGGGCAGTCGAGGGACCGGTAGTAGACCTTCTTCTTCCAGAGGTACTCGCCCGCCTGGTCAGATCTGTTGTAGGAGCCCGACTGCAGACGGGTGATCGAAGCCTTCGGAATGCCGTAGGCGCGCAATAGCTCGAAAAGGAACTCGGACCTCTCCGAGGCGGCCACCCCGGCGAGGCGCTCCTCAACCTCACTTAGGTTCACGTGGACGTGCAAATAGACATCGGACCTCGGAACTCTATGTCGGTTCGCTGATGGCTCTTGCCGCCTGACATTTCGTCACGCCTCTGCCCCCTCCAGCTCCCCGATACCGAGACGTAACCGCCCCGCCGCAAACCCCGCATCCACATCACACAGCAGCGCTCGCCGCCCCAGCGCCCGCGCCGCCCTCCCGGTGCTGCCCGAGCCGCAGAACGGATCGAGCATCAGCTCCCCTGACAGGCTCGACTGGCTGATCAGCGCCTTGAGGATTCGGACCGGCTTCTCGGTCGGATAGCCGCGGGCGACCCTCGCGGCATGCAGCGCGTTGCCGCGGTTCTTGAAATTGCCTGGGCGGTTGCCCTTCTCAAGAAAGAGAATCAGCTCTGTTTGCGAGCGCCAGGTCCCCCCGAGGGAGGGCGAGCCCTTGTCCCAAACGATCCGCTTTCCGACGCGAAAGCCGGCCCCCTCTGCGGCGTCTTCGAAGATCCGCTGCGTTCGCCAGTCGCAGAAAATGTAGGCGTGGGCGTTGATTGCCAGGACCCGGTAGAGCTCAGCCAGGATCTCCGGCCAGACCTCATCGGGAAGATCGGGGAACCAGCGCGGGAAGTACTGCCCGCCACGATTGAATTCGTAGGGCGGGTCCGTGACGATCAGATCTACGCACTCATCCGGCAGGCTCGCGAGGAACGCGCGGGCATCGGCCTCCACGAGGCGCACGAGGCCTCGCCGTAGCCCCTCTCCCTTGCGGCGCCTGTAGGCGACGTTGCGATGGGCATTGGTGCAGTAGCGCTTGCGGCGGCCCCGGGCCGGCTGGCGGAAGGTCCGCTTGCAGACCGGGCAGCGACCGCTCCGCGGCGCGTCCTTGCGTCGCTTTCGCCGTGTTTGCTTGGCCGCCCTCGCCATCGGCGCGACGGTAGGTGCGCCCCTGGGTGCAGCGGCGGTGTTCCACCGGGTGGATTTGCGGCTATGGCTCCCGGTGCGCGAGCCAGCTCGAGGCCGAGATCATGCTGGGGCCGTGATCCCCGCAGGGGTGGTGGTAGGCATAGCTCCCTTCCTCATTCTCCTCCCAGGTCCATTCCTCGGCGGGCACCCAGCACCCACACCGCCCGCAATAGATCTGATCGACCACCAGCTCCCGAAGCTCGGCAACCTCTTCGTCTCGATCCTCGAGGCCCTCGATCAGCTCGACCCGCTCGGCGTTCCAGCCCTCGCCCGCATCCGCTGCCCCCTTCATTGCCCGAGCCAGCTCGCGCTCGCTTTTGGCAAGCGCCTTTTGGGCACTGGCCAGCTCTGCCTTCAACGCCTCGCATGCTTTCTTTTCCTTGGCAGCTTCGGTTTCCGCCCGTTTCTTTGCCCGGGCGTTCTCGTCTTTTGCCTTTGAGGCTGTCGGGGTCTCGGCGGCCTTTGCCTCGGCCTCAAGGCCGGCGAGGAGGGCCGCTCGTTTTGTTCCGTGGCGATCCTCTGCGGCTTCAAGCAGGGGCAGCTGCTCGGCAGAGAGCTCAAGGATGACGCGCCGGCGCAAGCCGTTTGCCCGGGCTAAAGCCGTCCTTTGCCGTGGCTCTGGCGTGATGGACATACATCCATGTACGCACATGAGGGCGCAGACATCCAGGGCTCCCACCGGGTCCTTGCATCCGGTCGGGCTTCTAGCTTGAGGCGATGGAGCCAGAAGAGCGAGAGCTAGCAAATCCCTCGCCGGCGGTCCTTGAGCTGATGAAGAGCCATCTCGCCGAGGAGCATGGACGCGACTTTGAGCTAGAGCATGATCTCTCGATGTCGGGCAGGCCGAATCCCGATGCCATGCTCAGCTATCGCGGTGAGAACGCCGGTGGCGCAGTCGAGGGCTTTTGGTGCAGGGAGCATCCCGGGCTGATCTTCACCGTGGATCCAGTGCCGGCGCTCAGCGCCGAACGGATCGCCCACCTTGCCCGCCTGGATCCAGGGCTTCAGAGCCGCCTTGCCGAAGTCCCCGAGGCGGAGCACGCCGAACTCGTCCAAGCCTACGAAGAGGAAAAGCAGGCCGCGGAGCTTCTCAAGCGCTTCCGCAAACGGCGGCGTCATCGCACCGCAAAGCCCCAGCCTGCGGCGCAGGAACGTCGTGAAGGAGCACAGGCCTACCTGCTTGCCAAATACGAAGAGATCGGCATCGTCGATGAAAGCTGCTGGGATCTCCTGTATCTGCGAAATCGCGACCCCGCCGCCTACCGCGAGGTGATCGGCAGCAACGAGCCATACATGCTCGAAACGATTCGCAAATGGTGGTACGAGATCCCAGAGTCCGACCGGGAAGCGGCAAAACAGCGCTACCTCGACAGCCAAGGCGAGCAGCCCGGACCCTGAGAATCCACCAGGTGGAGCACCGCAAGGAGCGCTGGCGCAGGGGTGATCCTGCGCAAAATGAGCGAGAAAGAGCGCGAGAGCAAGACAGCGAGCACCCGCCTCGCCCTCTCCAAGACCGAGGCGGCCCAGTCGCTCGGCGTCAGCGTTGACTTCCTAGAAGACCACGTCCTCGCCGAGCTTCGCGTCGTCCGGGTCGGGCGCCGGATCCTGATCCCGGTCGCGGAGTTGGAGCGCTGGCTCGCCGACCATTCCGAGCGCCTGCTGCCGGACGCTTGAAACGACTCGATCTCATGGCGAGTCAGAGCTATCGTCGCAACCCGCTCAGAGCGGGACCTATGAGCACCGCAGCCACAAGCCGAGATCAGCGCTCCAAGCCGCGCCACGAGGGCATCACCGTTCGCCACTTGAACCGATGCGCCTCCAACGAGGGCAGGCGCTGCAACTGCGACCCCGGCTACCAGGCGCAGGCCTACTCGCGCCGTGACGGCAAGACGCTGCGAAGGACCTTCCCTACCCTCGCCGCTGCCAAGGCCTGGCGCTCTGAAGCTCAAACGGCGATCCGCCGAGGCACCCTGCGGGGACCGAGCGAGGTGACGATCGCCGCGGCCGGAGCTGCATTGGTCGTGGGGATGAAGGAGGGCACGATCCGAAACCGCTCCGGCGACCCCTACAAGCCCTCCGTGGTCCGCCAATACGAGCGCTCGATACGAATCTACGTCCGCCCAGAGCTTGGCTCCAAGAAACTCTCCTCGCTCACGCGGGTCGAGCTGCAGGACTTCGCCGATCGTCTGCTCACAACGGGCCTTGACCCCTCAAGCGTCAAGAACACCCTGATTCCGCTGCGGGTGATCTACCGCAGGGCCTTTGCCCGCTCAGAGGTGGCGATCAACCCGACAGCCGGACTTGAGCTTCCGGCCAGCCGTGGTCGCCGCCAAAGGATTGCCGACCCCGTCGAGGCTGCAGCGCTGATCGAGGCGCTGCGACCAGAGGAACGGCCGCTTTGGGCCTTGGCCCTTTACTCAGGGCTGCGACGCGGAGAGCTGTGGGCGCTGCGCTGGGAAGACGTCGACCTCGAGGCCGGTGTGATCCATGTAAGGCGGGGCTGGGATATGCATGAGGGGGAGATCGAGCCAAAGAGCGGCGCGGGGATCCGCCGGGTGCCGATCGTGAGTGTCTTGCAGACGTATCTGCTGGAGCAGAAGCTCCGAAACGGTGGGCGGGCTGAGTTCAGGGTGCTGGCGGATGAGAACAACCAACTCCGGGACTCGACGACCTTGACCGCCAAGGCGAAGGGACGCTGGAAGGCGACAGAGCTAACGCCGATCGGCCTGCACGAGTGCCGCCACACCTTCGCCTCGCTGATGATCGCCGCGGGGGTCAACGCCAAGGCCCTGTCCACCTACATCGGTCACGCAAGTATTGCAATCACCATGGATCGCTACGGGCATCTGATGCCTGGGAGCGAGGCGGAGGCGGCGGAGCAACTCAGTGCCTATCTGGAAAACACGACACGCATCGCGGACTGACGGCGCATTTTGCTTTTCGCGCAAAGCGGAGCACTCATTGCTATTCGAACCTTTGGCGAGGCTGATGTTTTGTCGCGGCTAGACATACTCGTCAGGAACGAGGCCGCCTGGCAACGGACCTGCGGGGCCGGTGAACGGATGACGGACGGGATCGCTGTCATAGAAGCGGACGCGCCGCCGCCTGAGAGCTTTAAAGAAAGGATCCGCACCCACACGATCAGCTGGTGCATTAAGCCATTTTCGAACGGATCCCTCGTACGCCAGCAGCCAATGGGCACCGGACATGACGCCGTCATAGTCGGTAAGTGCTTCCCAGTTCGATCGGTTGAGTCGATGTGTGCCAAAGAGGCGACGGCTGTTGGCGTCCAATGCGAGCAGCGCGACCAAGTCGTCATCCATGGCGATCACCGCTTCTCCAGCTTGCCCTGTCATCTCGACGTCAAGCGCTATAGCGGCCCAGAGAGCCCACGCGACCTCACTCGCATTCCGAATCGGAGAATGCGTGAGGATGAGCGCCTCAATAACCTCGGCGGCTGCATCTCTATCAATGTCCAAGCCGCTTTCAGCCGACTTTTCGGCTAGCAGATCGAGAGCGGCCGCCATCGTGGTCGGCTCTGAGGATACGGCCGACCAGACAAGATTCTGGAGTGCCTTCCAGACATCATCATTGACAACGCCGATCTCCCGGCTCCGGAGCAGCGCGTACTTGAGTGGTCCTGCACGGAGCCGAGACATCGCGGCCGCTTGACTGAACATAGCTAAGAGATCAGCGATTGTGTGCGCTGCTTTGCCAGTACGAACACGAAAAGTTGAGAGTTCATGCGTCCAAGCGTCATGAAACGGCTGGGGCAGCTCTAGAATCTCGGTCTTGGTGGGATTGATGGCGAGTTCATACTCGGCGAGTGCATCCTCGAGGAGTGCCAGGGCCTCTTCGGCCCCGGAACGGGTCGTGAACGCCAGCTCGTAGTCGTCGAAGTACCGGTGCCCCCTTAGGGATAGCTTAGATTCCAGCGATTTGTCGACTGCTGTCATCACAATCTCTGCGGCTAGAAAGGATGTGTCGGGTCCGATTGGAACACCCATAGTCTGACCGTCAGAGACGTTTCGCAGCGCCTTGTCGAGCCGATCGCTTGCAGTTTTGCCAAGGTTTTTCTTTGCCTTCCGCTTACCCTCCAGCGCCCAAGGGATCGAGTGGGTGTAGAGCGACGAGTAGAACTGGTTGACGTCCGTCCTGAGCACAAACCTCTTTCCGCGCCAGTCTCTAGGACGCAGGCGATCCCGCTCGCCAATCCGAAAGCGCGGCCGGACCGCGCGCTCCAGCTCAGCAAGCGTGGCTACGGGACGGGACATCGAAAACGAGTGCCCGCGGATATGTGCCCGTATCGTTGGCCACTGTGCCTGGAACTCCTCGGCGAGGTGCAGAAAGCTCCGGGGATTGGGAACCTGTAGGGGACGCCGAAACCCACCCGGACGGGCGAGATTGTGGCGCACGCATTGCGTCCTGGCATTTCCTCGCGGTACTACCTCCGGATCGCGCTCAAGCAGGTTCGCAAGCTTCTCGGTTGAGAATGGCGGGGGCAGCTCCCGCGGGAAGTATCCCTTCCGTACGAGCGAAATAGACGTCAGGGTCGAATTCCTATTGGGCAAGCCGCAATACCTCCAAAGTGTTGCGAGATACGTTGGCCATTTTGCCCTTCCGTGAAGCCTCAGCGAACGTCATATCCCGCTCTTGTCGCCGCTAGCTGGCGATCCCTAGGCCCAATCATCGCCCATCGGAGCTTCCGGAGATCTGCAAAGAGCTTCGGATCTCGCGCGAAGCGGAAGCGGCTTTGATTTTCAACGGTAGGTGCTGCTGCCCGAGGAATTATTTGGAATCCGGTTGTGCCCTGCGTTCGCGCAGCCTCAGCACGAGGTGGACGTTGGCTAGGAAGAGCTGGAAGATGTAGCCGATCCACAGCTCACCGTACTCGCGTTTTTGGGCAGTGTTGTTGTGGCGGATGGCGAAATTGTTGGCAATATTGAACAGATCGCGCTCGTCGCCGCTCAATAGCTCGGTCTTGACGTCGGGGCGGATGGCCTCGAGGACGTCGGCCAATTCGCGCACCGCCCGTCGACGATCACCGACGTCGGAGTGGCGACTACGGAAGAGTTGCCGGGCGTCGGCGATCTTGGTGACGACGAGGTCGTCTTTTTGATCGCCTGGAGGCAAAGGGGCGTTGAGGAGCTTCTCCAGCTCCTCGGAATGCAGCAGGACAACCTCGCCATTTTCCTGCAGCCTGAGGGCTGGTTCGGCGAGGCGCAGGGTGTCATTGACTTGCGCGCGGAACTCGCGCCGGCCAGCCTCGAGGTCGAATGTCTCGTAGTGCCAGCCGCAGTCGTTGAAGCTGTGGTATCGGCCTTCAACTGGCTCTGAGACGAGATCATGCAGTGCTTCAATGACCTCGACCAAAGTGTCGAGGTCATATTCGCCTCCGTACTTCTCGTATGGCCACACATTCTCGCGCCCGGTCAACCGATAGAAGTGCGCCGAGGGATCGGGTAGTTCTCCGCTAACCTCGTCTTGGTCAACGCAGTAGTAGCCGAAGGCTTGCTGGAAGAAATCGCGGGCCCAGAGGGCGTCGAGATCGCTGAAACACAGGCGCTTCAGCCGATCCAGGCTCATCGGCTCCGATTTCGGTCCACGCCCTTGGCGCTCAGACCATAGCGCGCGACGGCGGATCTCAAGCTTTCGAGGCGCTGATGTCTCCATGGCCTCGACTGTAGCGCGAGGTGGTGACCTCCCTGCTGGCGTCCCCGCAAATCCCAACAATTTCTCGCTCTATGGCCACCATCCCGGCACCACGGGCGCCGCCGCATCGATGTCGCGACGCGGAGAATTCCGGGGGAGTAGTTACGTCTCGGTATTGGCTGCCTTAGCGCCACGGCGGCGTGACGAAGAGACCTCTTCGAGGCCACTCCACTGCGGCGCTTAGGCGGTGCCAGACTGCTGATCCGCGTACCAGCACGCGAGCGCTCCGTGCGATCGTCTTGCGATCGGCGCCGTCTCTGCCAAGCGGCCTTGAGCGGCGTTGACCGGCAACGCAGACAGGCTCCGTAAAAGCAAGGCACCGCGCGCAATCCCGCATGGGACTGCGGATTCCGCGCCACAAAGCGGAGGGGGTGGGATTCGAACCCACGAGAGACCTTGCGGCCCCCAACAGTTTTCGAGACTGCCCCGTTCAACCACTCCGGCACCCCTCCAGGAACAGCTGGCCTCCGATCCTAGCGAGCGCCGTTCGAACATCGATGCAGCGGGGCTGGCATCGCTCGAAGTTGGCGGCAGGGCCCTAACTGTACCTACATTCCGAGCATAGAGCGGGACGACGATCAACGCCGCCCTGCGTTGGCGGCCCCCACGCGGTGCTGAGACTGCGCCTGTGATGCCGGCCACCACGGTGATGGTCGTGGCCGGAACCGGTCTGCGCCTGCTCGACCTGGCCGGAGTTGACACGCTCCCAGGGCCAACCGGCTTCGCCGCGCTTATCGTTTCGCTGCGGGGCCTGATCGAGCTGCGCCGCATGGTGCGCACGCTGTTCGCGATCGGACGGCGGCGCCAGCTCCTGCCGGGGCAATAGAGCGCCGGCCCCTGCCACCCCGAGCGGAGAGGGTGGGATTCGAACCCACGAGGCGGGTTAAGCCCGCCCACGCGATTTCCAGTCGCGCTCCTTAAGCCACTCGGACACCTCTCCGGGTGGCCCAAGGGTATTGGCTCTCAGAATCCACCTCGGCGAGCCTGAAAGAAATCGCGCAGGAGAGCGGCGCACTCCTCCTCCATTACCCCGCCGGTAACCCGCGGGCGGTGGTTGAGGGCGGGCTCGGCGAGGACGTTCAGCGCGCTGCCGGCGGCGCCCGCCTTCGGGTCCGCCGCTCCGAAGACAACCGCAGGGATGCGGGCGAGGACGATCGCCCCGGCGCACATCGCACAGGGCTCGAGGGTGACGTAGATGGTCGTGTCCGGCAAGCGCCAACCGCCCAATGCCTCGGCGGCGGCGCGAATCGCGAGGATCTCCGCGTGGGCCGTGGGGTCGCCACGCAGCTCGCGCTCGTTGCCGGCGGCGGCGATCGGCTCGCCCTCGCGAGCAACTAGCGCGCCGATCGGCACATCGCCGTGGCGGGCGGCCTCGCGCGCCTGCTCCAGCGCCAAGCCCATCGGTGGGCCATGTCCCTCGAGTCTGAAAATCCCTGCTTCCATCCGTAGGAGAGTATGTGCGACCGACAACTTCGCCAGCGGGCCGGTGTTAAAGGAGTGCTCGTGCGAAGGTCGGGCTTCCACAAGTGCAAACACAGATGAAAAGACGCCTCCCGATCCTCATCGCAGCAACATTGCTCGCAGCGCTCAGCGGGCTGGCCGCGATCGCCGCCCCCACCGGCGCGACGCTCGGCCTCGCCCCGGCGCGGGGCTTTGCCCCCCACCAGGTGGTGGTCAAGTTCGCGGGCCAGCGGGCCGGGCGGGCCGTGGCGCTGCCACCGGGGATAGGCGTTGCGGCAGCGGCGGCGGCGCTGCGCCGGGACCCCAGGATCGCCTACGCCGAGCCCAACTACACCGCCACCGCCTCGCTCTTCGTCCCCGACGACACTGGGACGCTTCCCTCAGCCAGCGGCGGGGCCACCACCGCACCCGGCCTGGCCGGGCACTGGGTCACCAGGCAATGGAACTTCCTGCCCTATACGGTGGGGACCCCCGGCGTCCCCATCTCCCCGGGCGGGATCAACGCGGTCGGCGCCTGGCGGAACCTGATCGCGGAGGGACGACCGGGCGCAAAGGGCGTGGTCATCGCGATCCTCGACACCGGCATCGCCTATCGCAGCCTCAGTCACCGGTCCGGCGGCCGCCACAGGTTCAGTCGCAGCCCCGACTTCTCCGCCCGACAGTTCGTCCCCGGCTACAACTTCGTCGACCGCAACCGCTACCCGGTCGACGTCAACGGCCATGGCACTCACGTGGCGAGCACGATCGCGGAGGAGACCGACAACGGGATCGGCCTGACCGGGCTGGCCTACAAGGCGAAGCTGATGCCGGTGCAGGTGCTGAACTCGCAGGGTCGGGGCCAGGCGAGCACCATCGCCAAGGGCATCCGCTTCGCCGCCGACCACGGAGCGCAGGTGATCAACATGAGCTTCAACTTCGGCTGCGGCAAGAAGGTGCCGGTTGTGGGCGAAGCGCTGCGGGCCGCCGCCATGAGGGGCGTCGTCCTCGTCGCCTCCGTCGGCAACCTGGGCTCGGAGACCTGCGTATCCCCCCCCGCGACCGAGCCCGGCGTGATCGGCGTCGGCGGCAGCACCCAGGGCGGCTGCCTCGGCGACTACTCGCTCACCGGCGAAGGGGTCGACCTGGTGGCGCCCGGCGGGGGGACGCCGACGCCGGGGTGCCCGTCGATCCTCTCGGCACCGATCTACCAGGTGACCTTGATCGGCCGCGGCAGCTCAAACTTCGGCATACCCGACGACTACGTCGGCACCTCGATGGCGGCTGCGCACGTCTCGGGCGTGGCGGCGATGGTGATCGCCAGCGGCGTGCTGGGAAAGGTGCCGCCGCGGTCGCTGGACCACCGGGTGGCGCAGCGGCTGAAGGCCACCGCGCGAAGCCTCGGGCTGTCGCAGTCCGAACAGGGCGCCGGCCTGATTGACGCCGCGAAAGCGACGGCGACGGCGCCGCCCACCAGGCCGCCCGAATCCTAGAGCGGCTAGGTGGTGCGGACGATGATCACGCTGCAGGGGGCGTTATGGGAGACGTTGTTGGGGACGCTGCCGAGGAGGAAGCGACGGGCGCCGGTCATTCCCTTGTTGCCGACCATGATCAGGTCGGCGCCGCTCTCCTCAGCGACGTTGAGGATGGCGTCGGCGGGGTTGCCCTCAACCGGGTGGGTCTGGACCTCCACCCCCTCCTTCTTCGCCGCCGCGGCGGCGGCTTCGAGGATCAGATTGACGTCCTCGCGCGGGCCGAACTCATGTTGGACGTCGGGGGGAGCATCCTGTCGCTCGCCCTCTATGCGCTGTTTGCGTACCGGCGCATAGGCGCTGACGATGCTCAGCTGGGCGCCGGAGAGCTTGGCCAGGTCGACGGCCTGGCGGACAGCCTCGGCGGCGGTCTCCGAACCGTCGGTTCCAACCACGATGCGAGTGAACACGCCGCCTCCTCTGCTCGGTCCCCTTGACGCGGCGATACTAACGCGGCAGTCGATGCCCGTGCCAGCCGTGGAAGCCGGCGCCGAGGATTTCGCTCGGCGTGGTCGCCAGGCGCACGATCGCGATCGCCATCGAGGCGACGAGGCAGAGGATCAGCACCGTCAACCCGAATTTCCACAACCAGGGCACGGCGGCAAGACTAGATGGTGAGCCCCCGCCGAGCGGGCCTGGATCACACACGCCACCGCGAAATCAGCCATCTTGACCCGGGGGCGCGATGAAGGTGGAGAAGGTCGCAGATCGGGTCTGGCTGGCGCGGGGGGACTGCGCGGCGAGAACCTGAAGCCGGTCTCAGAACAGGCGGCCGAGGAGTACTTACGGCGAGGGGGCTCAGTGCCGACCGGCGCCGTTGCTGGCGGCGGTGAGAACACGGTCGTCTTCGGGGCCCGGGCGGAGGATCAGCACCTCCGCCGGCGCCTTCCCCAAGAGCCAGACCAGATCTTCGCCCGAGAGGCCGGTGCGCCCGTCCGCGGTCGCCGGCACGACAACGCGGTCGAAGCTCTCCCCCTCCAGCAGGCGAGCCAGAGCGTGGCGGTAGGAGCGGCCGCGCTCGACCCGGGCATCGACGGGCACCCCCTGGGCGGTGGCCCGCTGTTCGATCGCCTCCAGCATCGGCATCGCCTTGGCCGCCTCGTTGGGGATCGCGCACTCCAGCGGCAGCTGCTTGGGCACGGTCGCCAGGTAGGCGGGCATCAGCGTCGCCCCCTCTGCTCGCGCCAAGCGCAGAGCGGCATCGACGGCGCGGCGCGATATCTCGGTGCCGGTGAAGGGTAGGAGGATCTGGTGCACCGCATCGGGGCGCTCGGAGCGGCGGCGGCGCGAGCGAGCGAGAAGGTAACCGCCGGCGAGCCCGAGCAGCAGCGCCAGGCCGATGAGGAGTTGCTCGATCATTTCTCGTCCTGCCGCAGGCCGCGGTGGGCGACGATCCGTACGTCCACCCCGGGAGGGGTGGCGCGCATCAGCCGCTGCGGAAGCGGTTCGCGAAGGCGGGCGATACCGCGCCGGGGCAGGGACTCACCGACCATGATGTAGGTGCTGCCGCGCTCGCGAACGATGCGTGCGACGGCCGCCACCATATCGTCGTGCTCCTCGATCAGCAGGGTCGCGCCGAGCACGGAGGCCAGCTGGCGCAGGACCGTCACCTGCTGCTCCACCTCGCCCTGGATCGGCTCGCCGGGGGGCTTGACCCAGAGTAGGTCGAGGTCGGTGCCCAGCCGCTGCGCCGAGCGCCAGGCGCGGCGGACGAGTCGCTGGGAGCTGGGGTGGGGGCGAATCAGGGCGAGCAGCCGCTCGCCGACCGCCTTCGGCACCTCCGCCGAGACCCGTTCATCGCGCGTCCCCACCCGTCCCGTCTGGCTGAAGACCAAGCGCTTGGACTCGACGTCCTCGGCAACCTGGCGCAGGCTGACCTCGCGCAGGGCAGCGAGATTCTCGATCCGGAAGAAGTTGTTGAGGGCGGCGTCGATGTTCTCGCCCGGATAGATCTTGCCGGCGCGCAGCCGAGCGATCAGCGCCTCCGGGGTGAGGTCGATGAGAACGACCTCATCGGCGGAGCCCAGCACCGAGTCGGGGACCGTCTCGCGCACCCTCACGCCGGTCAGCTCGGCGACCTGATCGTTCAGCGACTCGAGGTGCTGGACGTTGACCGTGGAGAAAACGTCGATCCCCGCCTCGAGCACCCCCCCGATGTCTTCGTAGCGCTTGTCGTGGCCGAGGCTGGGGGGGTTTGTGTGGGCGAGCTCGTCGATCAGCGCCAGCTCGGGGGCTCGCTCCAGCACCGCCGAGAGATCCATCTCCTCGACCACCGTGTCGCGGCGGGGAACGCGGCGACGCGGAACGACCTCCAGCCCGCGCGCCTGATCGATGGTGTCCTGGCGCTCATGCGGCTCGAGGTAGCCGATCACCACGTCGCGGCCGGCATCGGCCTCGGCGTGGCCCTCCTGCAGCATCCGGTAGGTCTTCCCCACCCCGGCCGCCATGCCGAGGAAGATCTTGTAGTGGCCGCGCCGATGGCCGCCCCTGGGGCTCGTCTCTGAGCTTGGCGACAACTCGGCCATCGGTCTCGCCTGAGCGATCTCCCGCCCGATCAGGCTCCGAGAAGATTGTGGACTATGAGGTCGATCAGCTTGATTCCGATGAAGGGGGCGATGATGCCGCCCAGCCCGTAGAGCAAAAGATTGCGGCGCAGCAGCGCGCTGGCGCCGATCGGCCGGTAACTGACGCCGCGCAGCGAGAGTGGGATCAGCAGGGGAATGACGATCGCGTTGAAGATGATCGCCGAGATCACGGCCGACTCGGGCGTTCCCAGGTTCATGATGTTCAGCACGCGCAGGGGGCCCTGGCCGTTCTTGGAGACGGCATAGGTGGTGAGGAAGATCGCCGGCAGGATCGCGAAGTACTTGGCGACGTCGTTGGCGATGGAGAAGGTGGTCAGGGCGCCGCGGGTGATCAGCAGCTGCTTGCCGACCTCCACGATCTCGATCAACTTCGTCGGGTTGGAGTCGAGGTCGACCATGTTGCCGGCCTCGCGCGCCGCCTGGGTACCGGTGTTCATCGCCACGCCGACGTCGGCCTGGGCCAGCGCCGGGGCGTCGTTGGTGCCGTCACCGGTCATCGCGATCAGGCGACCATCGGCCTGCTGCTCCTTGATCAGCTCGAGCTTTCGCTCCGGGGTCGCTTCCGCCAGGAAGTCGTCGACGCCTGCCTCTTCGGCGATTTTCGCCGCCGTGAGTTTGTTGTCGCCGGTGACCATGATCGTGCGAATGCCCATCGCGCGCAGCTCGTCGAAACGGAGTTTCATCCCCTCCTTGATCGTGTCTTTGAGGTAGATCACGCCGAGCACCCGCTCATCGCGGGCGACCCCCAGCGGGGTGCCGCCCTCGCGCCCGATCCGATCCAGCGCAGGCTGCAGCTCGGCCGGTGGGCGACCTCCCTCGGCCTCGACGAAGGCGATGATCGCGTCGCCCGCCCCCTTGCGCAGCTGATGCCCTTCGAGGTCGACCCCGCTCATCCGCGTCTGCGCCGTGAAGGGAACGAACTGCGCCTGCAGCTGCCCCATGTCGTGCTCGCGGATCCCGAACTGCTTGGCCAGCACGACGATCGAGCGACCCTCCGGCGTCTCGTCGGCGAGCGAGGCCAGCTGCGCGGCCTCCGCCAGCTCCTCCTCGGAGACGCCGGGCATCGGGATGAACTCGCTGGCCAACCGGTTGCCGATCGTGATCGTGCCCGTCTTGTCGAGCAGCAGCACGTCGACGTCGCCCGAAGCCTCGACCGCGCGACCGGAAAGGGCGAGCACGTTGCGGCGCACGAGCCGATCCATGCCGGCGATCCCGATCGCCGAGAGCAGGGCGCCGATCGTGGTCGGGATCAGCGCCACGAGCAGCGAGATCAGGGTCGTCTCGGAGATCGCGGTGTGGGCAAAGAGGCCGAAGGGACGCAGCGTGGCGACGACGATCATGAAGATCAGCGTCAGCCCGGCGAGCAGGATGTTCAAGGCGATCTCGTTCGGAGTCTTGCGCCGTTCGGCCCCCTCGACCAGGGAGATCATCCGGTCGAGGAATGATTTCCCCGGCTCCTGGGTGATTTCGACCTCGATCCGGTCAGAGAGCACCTTGGTGCCGCCGGTGACGGCGCTGCGGTCGCCGCCGGCCTCGCGGATCACCGGCGCCGACTCGCCGGTGATCGCCGACTCATCAACCGAGGCGATTCCCTCGATCACCGTCCCATCGCCGGGGATCAGCCCTCCGGCCTCGACCACGACTACATCGCCCTTGTCCAGCTCGGACGCCGCCTTGGTGGCGCCGTCGCGGAGCTGGGCCACGGTCTCCTGGCGCATCGCTCGAAGCGTGTTCGCCTGCGCCCTGCCGCGACCCTCGGCAAATGCCTCCGCCAGGTTGGCGAAGATCACCGTCAGCCACAGCCAGAAGGAGATGGTGAACGTGTACCAAGCCGGCTCGTGCCCGCCCCCGAGCGGCTTGCCGCCGAACACCTGGATGAACCAGGTGACCGTCGTGATCAGGGCGCCGATCTCGACCACGAACATAACCGGGTTGCGGATCTGCACCCTGGGGTCGAGCTTCCTCAGGCTGTCCTTCAGCGCTCGGCCGACGATGTCAGCGCGGAACAGCGAGATCGCCTCACGTTCATGCGGCTCCAGGGGAGAGCTGGGGGTCAGAGGGGCGGCGTCAGCGGACATCAGTGGCCTCCCGTAAGGCGATCGAGGGCGAGATTGAGCTCGAGCACGTTGACCCCGGGCTCGCCGGAGAAGCCGAGCCCACGCCCGTCGGTGTACTTGAAGATCAGCGACATCACCTGCGAGAGCGACAGACGGCGCACAGCCGCGACCCGGTGGGCCTGGATGTCGGCGTTGGCGACCGAGATTTCGGGATCAAGGCCCGAGGCCGAGCTGTTGGCGGCGTCCACCGGCACCTTGGCGGCGCTCAGCCCGGAGTCGTAGGGCTTTTCCAGCGCCAGGTAGGCCTTGATGTTGCTTTCGATCGCTTCCTTGGTCGCGACGTTGTTGGGCCCAAGGTTGGAGAAGGTGGAGGCCGCCGCGTTGTATGGAGGGATGGTCGCCGAGGGGCGAGGCTGGAAGTAGCGGGGGTCCGGGGCGGTGAGGGGGTTGCCTTCTTCGTCCACCTGGGGTTTGCCGTCCTTCACCACCTGGAGGGAGAACTGCTGACCGATGATCTTCGAACCGACCAGCCTGCCGTTCACGTACACCCGCTGGCCGTTGGCATTGCCGGGAAAGGTGAGTTGGCTGATGCCGGTGATCGCCAGCGGGTAGACGATGCCGAGCAGCACGGTCAGCACAACCATGCCGATCGCTGAGCTGACAATGTCGCGCCTCATCTCAGTACAGGTGTCCGGTCAGGCCCTGGACGATCGGGCCGAGCAACAGGGCGGGGAAGAAGGTGAGGGCGCCGACGAGGACGATCACCCCGATCAGCAGCACGACGAAGATCGGGTTGTCGGTGCGCATCGTCCCCAGGCCGGCGGGGCTCACGCGCTTGCCGGCGAGGGCCCCGGCCACCGCCAGGGCGAACAGGATCGGCGCATAGCGGGCGAAGATCATGTCGAAGCCGCCCAGCAGGTCGGCAAAGGTGATCCCGTGGGCGCCCAGGCTGCCGGCGGCGGGCTGGACGTAGCCGCTGTAGCCGGCGAACGCCGAACCGTTGTTGTTGGCCTGTGACAGATAGGCGTAGAAGGTCTCCGAGAACCCCTGGGGGCCGGTCGCCGCGGCCGAGATCGAGGCCCGGCCAGCCTTGCTGGCGGTTGCCAGGGCGGTGCAGAACAGCGCCATCAGCGGCGTGACCAAAAGACCCAGGGCGACCAGCTTGATCTCCCGCGCCTCGATCTTCTTGCCCAGGTACTCGGGCGTGCGGCCGACCATCAGGCCGCCAATGAAGACCGCCAGCAGCACGTAGAGCAGGATCGAGTAGAGACCGGTTCCCACCCCGCCGAAGATCACCTCGCTGGCCGACAGGTTGGCGAACGGGACGGCGCCACCGATGCCGGTGAAGGACTCGATCGCGCTGTTGACGGCGCCGCACGAGGTGACCGTCGTGACCACGTCAAAGAGGGCGGACCCCGCGATCCCGAAGCGCTGCTCCTTGCCTTCCATGTTGCCGCCGGTCGAGCCGGCGATCACGTTGGTGTGAAGGCCGGCGGCGTGCTGGGCGGGGGAACCGTGGGCCTCGGCGACGTAGGCGACGGCCACCGCGCCGAGGAACATGATCATCACCGTGGCGTAGATCGCGTACCCCTGACGGCGGTTTCCACTCATCCTCCCGTAGGTGAAGATCAGCGCCGCCGGGATCGCCAGCACCACCAGCATCTCGAAGAAGTTCGTGAACCCGTTCGGGTTCTCGAACGGGTGTGCGGAGTTGGTGTTGAAGAATCCGCCCCCGTTGGTGCCGAGCATCTTGATCGCCTCCTGCGAGGCGACCGGGCCCATCCCGATCGTCTGTGAGAGGTGGGTCACTCCGGTCGCGTGCAGATAGACCGAGAGGTTCTGGATCACGCCCTGGGAGACCAGCACGATCGCGACCAGCGCCGAGAGGGGGAGCAGCACCCAGAGGATCGTGCGCACCATGTCCTGCCAGAAGTTGCCGAGGCTTTTCCCGCTGCGCCCGACGATCCCCCGGATCAGGGCCACCGCGGTGACGATGCCGACGCCAGCGGAGAGGAAGTTCTGAACCGTCAGCCCGGCCATCTGGCTGAAATAGCTCATCGTCGTCTCGCCGCTGTAGTACTGCCAGTTGGTGTTGGTGAGGAAGGATGAGGTGGTGTTGAACGTCACGTCCCAGGTGCCCGAGTGGAAGTGCTGGGGGTTCAGGCCGGTGAAGTCCCAAAGCGTCTGAGTGCGCAGGATCAGGTACAGCAGAAGCCAGCCCGCCAGGGAGAAGATGATCAGGCTCTTGGCGTAGGCCTTCCAGTCCTGCCCCCTGCCCTCCTCGACCCGGATCACCCGGTAGAACCAGCGCTCGGGGCCCCGCAGCAGGGGGTCCAGGAAGGTGCGCTCACCGCTGTAGACCGCGGCCATGTAGCGGGCCAGGGGAAGCGCGACCAGGGTCAGGATCAGGGCGAAGGCGAGGATCGTGAGCCAGCCGAGGAAGGTCACGCTAGAGCTTCTCCCCCCGGACCAGGGCGTAGAGCAGATAGGCGCAGACGAGCACGGAGACGATCAGGCCGAAGAGGTCGGCGGCGCTCATGTTCGCGACGAGGCCGCGAACGGCGCACTCATATCCACTCGATCGCGTAGAGGAGGCCGAGCAGGCAAGCGAACATCACGACCCCGATCAGGATTGACACAACGTCCATGCAGGGATCTTCAACCTCCCGATATGCAGGAGACGTCAAGGTTCGCGGCCTGGGAATAAAGATCGTGTGAAGGTGGGCGCACCCCGCGGTCGCATCGCGCGCGTCGCTGCCATAAGTTGCGGCTCTGATGATCGGGACCTACGCCTCGGCGGCGCTGATCTGCGCCGCCTCGCTGCTGGTGGGGCGGGTGCTGCTCGCCTCCTCCGGGCGGGACTCGTGGTCCTGGCTGGAGCCGGCGGTGGGCTTCGGCGCGACGATCACCGTGGCCGGCTTCTTCGCCCGCCTGCCGGGGCACGCCACGACGGCGATGGTGGCCCTCGCCGCGATGGTGATCCTCGCCGCGTTGGGGCTGCGGCGCCGTCCCCACCGCGCCCCGGGAGCGCTGAGCGAAGGTCTGCCGGTCGCCGTGGTCCTCTTCCTGGCGCTCTCCATCCCCTTCGCCGTGAGCGGGCGCTGGGGACTGCTCGGTGAGGGCTTCAACAACGACCTCGGCCTGCACCTGGCCTGGGCCGAGTGGCTGCGCAGCGGATTCGGGCCGACCCCTGACTCCGGCTACCCGCTGGGCCCCCACGGCATTGCCGTCGCCGTCGCCGCGCTGCCGGGAATCGGGCTGGCGCAGGCGTTCATCGGCGAGATCTTCGCCATCGGGGTGCTCACCGGGCTGACCGCGCTGGCAGCGCTGGGAGGCCTCGGCGCGGCGCGGCGGGTGATCGCCGCGACCCTGGTCGCCCTCCCCTACCTCGCCGCGTCCTACTTCGCCCAGGCGGCCTTCAAGGAGATGGCGGAGGCGCTCTTCGTACTCGCCTTCGCCCTCTATTTGCGCGATCCCGGCCGACCGCCGCAGGGCGCGGGTGCGAGGCTGCGCTTCCTCCTCCCCCCCCTCGCGCTCTTCGGCGGGATCTTCTTCTCCTACAGCTTCGCCGGGCTCGCCTGGCCGGTGGCGATCGTGCTGCTGTGGAGCCTCACCGTGCCCGCGCTGCGCCGGGCGCTTGCACCGAGGGCCCTGACCGCCGTCCTGCGGCGAGGGCGGCGGGGGAGAGTGGTTGGCATCGGTGCGCTGTTGGCGGTGCTGGCCCTGCTCTCGGTCATCGGCCCGTTCGGCTTCGCCCATGGCTTCAACCAGGTGGCGGGAAGCAACACCTACGGTCCGGTCTCGCCGGTCGAGGCGCTGGGAATCTGGCCGACGCCCAACTACCGGCTCAGCGCCCCCGGCGGGGCGCACCTGACCGGGCTGGCGGGGGCGATCGCCGCGCTTGCCGTGCTGGCGGGGGTGATCTGGTGGGTGCGGCGCCGCGACCTGGCGGTGCCGGTCGCCCTGGGAGCGAGCGTCCTCCTCTACCTCGTCTCGCTGCCCTTCAGCGGCGAGTACTCGCGGGCCAAGGCGCTGATGATCGTGGCGCCACTGGCGATGCTCGTCGCGGTGCGGGCGCTGCTCGCCGAGCTGGGCAGGGGAGCGCCGGCGGAGCGGCTCGGCCCGGCTGCCTCGCGCCCGCGGCGGGGGGGCCCATTGCGACAGCTCGGCTGGAGCGTCCTCGCCCTGGTCTTCATCGCCGGCGCCGC
Organism: Solirubrobacterales bacterium; assembly: GCA_035534175.1. Taxonomy (GTDB): domain Bacteria; phylum Actinomycetota; class Thermoleophilia; order Solirubrobacterales; family 70-9; genus DATLSM01. Next base: position 26,969 of record DATLSM010000101.1, read on the forward strand.
CTACTCCAGCTTCCTCGCCCTGCGTGACGCGCCGGTCGGACCGCCCGGCCACGGCGCCGAGCTGCGCGCCTTCCTCCCGATCGTGCGCGGCAAGCCGGTCCTCTACGCGGGCCAGGACCGCTACGCGGCCTACGAGCTGCTCGGCGCCGACACCCACGTGCCGCTGGTCGAGTTCCCCGACCCCGAGGTCGCCCAGAACCCGGAGAAGCCCTTCGACACCGGCGACGCCTACAGCCCGATCGACTTCGACTCCTTCTCCCGCGGCACCCTGGAACGCTTCCGCTACGTGATCACCGGGCGGGCGGCGTGGAACAGCCAGGCCCCGCCCAACTTTCACCGCATCGCGGCCACCCCTTCCTACATCCTGTGGAAGCGGGTCGGGCCGATGCCCGGCGACCGCCAGGTGTTGATCGAGGGAACCGAAGCGGCGGTGCTGGCCAACTGCGCCTCGCCCGAGATCCGCATCCTGCTGGAAAGCCCGGGCCGCGCCTCGCTCTTCCCCGCCTCCCCGGTTGTGGGGGCGAAAGGGCGCTGGGATCGGGGCAGCGAACTGGGCACCGGGTCGGAGAGCTCACAGACGCTGAGCCTGCCGGCGGGGACCTGGGACCTCTCGCTCCAGTACTTCTCGCCCTTCGGCCTGACCCTCTCGGCGCCCGGGTTAAGCCAGGCGCTGATACCGGCACTGGACGGCCAGCGTCCGAGCGGGATCAGCCTCGCCAACGACGGCCAGTTCTGGCCGGCGGGCCGCTACGTCAGCAGCGGCGGTCCGGTCAGGTTCACGATCTCCAGCGCCAAGCCCACCACCCTGCAGGAACTGACCGGCTACGAAAGCAAGGCCTATATCGGCGGGCTGGTGGCGGTCCCCGCCAAGCCCCACCGGATCGTGCCTCTGCACTCCGCATGTGGCGGTTGGATCGACTGGTATGAATCCAGGGAAGCACCCTGAGGGGCCCATCCGCCAGCGGTTCCAGCCAGCTTTTCCGAGTTAGGCCTTCGGCTGGCGAGGGTGGTTGGCGGGGAGGAGGTTCAGGACTCGCCACCCCTGCCGATGATCGACTTCAGGCGGACTTTGAGGCCTGGCGCTCCGGACTCACACGGACCACGTCCCAGACCCAGCCGAGGCGCTCGAAAGCGTCGATCACCACGGCGGAGATGTCGATCTGCCAGCGGCCGAGGCCGTGGGTGGCCGAGGTCGGAAAGGCGTGGTGGTTGTTGTGCCAGGCCTCGCCAAGGGTCGGGATGGCGATCAGGGCAAGGTTGCGGGACTCATCGGTCGTCTCGTAGTCGCGGTTGCCGAAGACGTGGCAGAGGGAGTTGATGCTGTAGGTGAAGTGGTGCAGGACGAAGACTCGGACCAGCCCGCCCCAGAGCAGGCCGCTCAGCGCCGCGAAGATGGTGCCACCGATCACCCAGCCGAGGGCGAAGGGGACCAGCAGGCCGAGGATCGCCCAGTAGATGAAGGTGCGGTCGACCCAGGTGATGACTGGGTCAGCGAGCAGATCCGGTGCGAAGCGTTCCTTGTTTCCCCGCTGGGTATGGATGAAGAGCCAGCCCATGTGGGCGTGGAAGAGGCCGCGCATGGCGCCGGCGAGGCCGTGGCCATGGTCGACGTGGGGGCTGTGCGGATCCCCCGGTTCGTCGGAGAAGGCGTGGTGCTTGCGGTGATCGGCGACCCACGAGATGACCGGACCCTCGATCGCCGCCGAGCCGAGGATCGCCAGCAGCCCGTGCAGCCAGCGCTTGGCCTTGAAGCTGCGGTGGGTGAGGTGGCGGTGGAAGCCGACCGTGATCCCCAGTCCGGTAAGCGCATACATCCCGATGAAGAGGAAGACGTCGCTCCAGTGCAGTGCACTACCCCACACCTGCCAGGCGGCGAAGCCCAGCGCGAGGAACGGGATCAGGGTCACCAGCCCGGTGATGATGCGGTCGCGGGTCTCGTTCGCGACGGGCTGAATGTCCGAGGGTAGAGGGCCGGCGACTGAAGACATCGGTCGATTGATGATAGGGCCGAAGGCGACCGGAAGATGCCGGCGGTGGATATGGTGCGCGCCGATGCCCTTCGCAAGCACCGTGCCGCTGCGGCGCGAAATCGAAAGGCGGATTCCCGAACGGCCGTTTGCCGTCGAGTTCTGGGACGGGACGCGGCTGCCGGCCAGCGCGGGGGACGGTCCGACCTTCTACGTGCGCTCGCCGCGAGCCGCAGCCCACCTGCTGCGGGCCCCGGGCCAACTGGGCATCGGCCGGGCCTACGTCAGCGGCGAGATCGAGGTCGACGATATCGACGCCGTGATCAGGCTGCTCGACTCCTGGCGGCCGCCGGCGCTGGAGCGCGACGACAAGCGGGCGCTCCTGCTGGGCGCGATGCGCGCCGCCGGGCTGACCCTGCCGCCACGCCGCCCGGCCTCCGAGCTGCGGCCCAGCGGGCGCCGCCACAGCAGGGAGCGCGACGCCCGCGCCGTGCGCCATCACTACGACGTCTCCAACGAGTTCTTCTCCCTCTTCCTCGACGCCTCGATGACCTACAGCTGCGCCGTCTTCTCCCGCGGCGCCGAGACGCTGGAGGCGGCGCAGGAGGAGAAGCTGGAGATGGTCTGCCGCAAGCTGGCGCTGGAGGAGGGCGACCGGGTGCTGGACGTCGGCTGCGGCTGGGGCAGCTTCCCGCTCTGGGCGGCCACCCGGCACGGCGCGCGGGTGGTCGGCATCACCCTCTCCCCTCCCCAGGCCGAAATGGCGCGCCAGCGGGCGCAGGAGGCCGGCGTCGGCGACCGGGTCGAGATCCGCGTCATGGACTACCGCGACCTGGCGGGCGAGCGCTTCGACGCAATCGCCAGCATCGGCATGGTCGAGCATGTCGGCGAGGAGCAGATCGACGTCTACGCCCGCACCCTGGCCGGGCTGCTGGGGCCCGGCGGGCGGCTGCTCAACCACGGCATCGCCCGGCTGCGCCACACCGACCCCGACGCCGGACCGTTCTCCGAGCGCTACGTCTTCCCCGACGCCGACCCGCTGCACCTCTCGCGGGTGCTGGCGGCGCTTGAGCGCGCCGGGTTCCTCACCCGCCACGTGGAGGAGTTTGGCGACGACTATGCGACGACGCTGGGCCATTGGGCGAGCCGCCTGGACCGCAACCTCGACCGCGCGGTCCAGCTCGCCGGAGAGGAGCGGGTCCGGGTCTGGCGCCTTTACCTGCGCATGGCGCGCAACGGCTTTGAGTCGGGTTTCCTCTCCATCTACCAGGCCCGCTGCACCCTGGCCCAGGGCTAGAGGGGGAATCCCTCCTCGACCGTCGCCAGGACATGGTCGGCGCCGGCCTCGCGCAGCTGGGCGACGGTGAAGTTACCCGTCGCCACGCCGACCACCTCGATCCCCGCCCCGTGGCCGGCGGCCACGTCGCGGGGCGTGTCGCCAACGGAGATGCAGGCGGACTCCACCAGGGAGCCGCCGGAGACGAGCTTGCCTCGCTCCAGGGCGCAGCGGGTCAGCTCGATCCGCTGGTTGGAGTCAGAGCCGTAGCCACCGAAGGAGAAGAAGCGGTTGAGACCGGCCCGGGCGAGCTTGATGTGGGCGGCCGCCTCGACGTTTCCCGTGGTCAGGCCCAGCAGGTGTCCCTCCTCGACCAGGCGCCCGAGCAGGCGCTCGATTCCCGGCATCACCCGGTAGCCGTCGGACTCCTCGATCGCCTCCGAGAGATGGCGCAGGTATTGGGCCATCGCCATCGCCAGCTCGCGGCGATCGGGGTCGCGGCCGAGGAGCTGGGCCAGCGCCACGCGGCCCACCTCGGGATCGGTCATCCCCGACTCGGTCACCGCGCGGATGTCGACTGGCTTGCCATGCAGCGCCTGGAAGGCACGCCGCCAGGCGAGCGCTCCGGCGCCGCCGGTGGTGATCAGCGTGCCGTCGATGTCGAAGAGCACCGCCTCGATCAATGGTCTGCCTCGAGCAGGTCTCGCTGGCTCAAGCTGTAGAGGAAAGCAAGCGATGGCAGGACGAGGACCGCGGCGATGGCGAAGACGATGAAGATGACGTCCAGCGTTGCCTTCGGCGCGGCGGCTTCGCCGATCCTCAGGCCGCTCGGCAGCAGGTAGGGGAACTGGGCGACGCCCCAGCCCCAGATCACGGCAACCACCGCCCCGCCGGCCAGCGGCCGCAGCGGCCGGCGGCCACCCCGCAGCAAAACGATCAGCAGGCCGACCCCGCAGAGGGCCGAGAGGATCACCAACGGCAATCCCTGGCCGGTGAGGCGGTCAAAGATGTGGCGGGCTTCGGCCTCAAGCTCGAGCAGGCCGAATGCCGCCGCGACCCCGGCGACCAGCGCCGCCGCCAGCGCCCGCCGCACGAAGTAGCGCTCCAGGTCCCCCTCCCCCCCGCGGCGCGCGTCGCCGACCAAGAACACGGCTGAGAGATAGGCGCCGGTGGCGACGAACATCGCTCCGGTCAGCAGCGGCAGCGGCTCCAGCCAGCTGGAGAAGGCGTTGCCGTCGCCTCCCGCGGGGACCCTGCCGGCGGCGATCGCGCCGACCACCGTGCCCATGAAGAAGGGGGTGAGGACCGAGGAGAGGGCGAAGGTGGCGCCGGCCGCGCGCCGCGCCGAGAGTCCCTCGATCGACTTGCCGAAGGCGAATCCCGAGCCGCGCAGCACGATCCCCACCGCGGCCAGTGCCAGCGGCACATAGAGGGTCGTCATCACGGCGCCGAAGGCGGGCGGGAAGGCGGTCCAAAGGACGACGAGGATGAAGATCAGCCAGACGTGGTTGGCCTCCCAGACGGGGGTCAGCGAGCGCTGGATCAGCGCCCGCGGCCGCTCCCCCCGCTCCGCCCCGCCGGCGAGCAGGTCCCAGAAGCCGCCGCCGAAGTCCGCGCCGCCAAACAGCGCGTAGAAGGTCGCCCCCACCCAGAGGATCCCGGCCGCGACATCGGCCCTGCTCACCGGGGCACCTCGCGCTCGGCCCCCTCGGCGTGAATCAGATCCCCACGATCGGAGGCAACCGGGCTCAAGGTCGCGCCTCCCCCAGCGCCTCGGGCGGGGCGTAGGGCGTGGCGCCCTGGGGTTCGGGGCGCCCCTCACGCCAGCGTCGCGACATCGAGCGCAGGACCAGGATCGCCGCGGTCCCGATCGCCGCGTAGAGCGCCAGCACGGCAGCGAAGCTGAACCAGATGCCGTGGGCCGGGGTCACCGCTTCCGCGGTCCGCATGTAGCCCTGGACGATCCAGGGCTGGCGGCCCACCTCGGTGACGATCCAGCCGCACCAGAGGCAGAGCACGGCCGCCGCGCCGGATATCGCCACCGCGCGCAGGAACCAGATCGTCTGGGGTATGTCGCGACGCCGCCACCAGGCGTAGGCGAACCAGAGGCCGAGGGCGATGAACAGGGTGCATATCCCGACCATCGTGTCGAAGGCCAGGTGCAGCAGGGTATTGGCCGGCGGCCGTTCGTCCGCCGGGATCGAGTTCAGCCCGGTGACCTTGGTGTTGGCGCTGAAGCCGACCAGGAAGGAGTCGAGGTCGGGGATCGGGATCGCCGCCTTGACCCCGCTCGAGCTGCAGATCCCGCCGAGGTACTCGGTCTGGTGGCTGCCGGTCTTCTCGATGCACTCCATGCCGGCGAACTTGGCCGGCTGGTTTGCGGCCACGGCGCGGGCCGCGGTGTCGCCGACCAGAAACTGGAGCGGGGAGGCGATCAGCCCGATCGTCAAGGGGATCAGCAGGCCGAGCCGGTGGAGGCGGTCGCGGCGCCCTTTCAGCATCCCGCTGGCATAGATCCCCGCCAGCAGGAAGCCGACCACGATGTAGGCGGCGAGGATCATGTGCGGGACCTCATACCAGGTGGCCGGGTTGAAGAGGACCTTGATCGGGTCGGTGCTGATGACCTTGCCGGCGGCGTCGAGAGTGAAGCCCTGGGGCTGGTTCATCCAGGCATTGGCGGCGACCACGGAGAAGGCGCCGCCGATCCCGGTGATCACCATCGGCATCCCCGTCCAGAAGTGGGCCCAGCCCCCGAGTCGCTTCCAGCCGTAGATGTAGATGGCGAGAAAGATCGCCTCGGTGAAGAAGAAGAGCCCCTCGATCGCGAAGGCGATGCCGAAAGCGGCGCCGAAGCGTTCGGTGAAGCGCGGCCAAAGCAGCCCGAACTCGAAGGTCAGCACCGTGCCGCTCACCGCGCCGACGGCGAAGGTGAGGGCCATCGCTTTCGACCAGCGGCGAGCCAGCTCCATCGCCTCGGCGTCGCCGCGCTTCAACCCCAGGTAATTGGCGATCAGGATCGTCGCCGGGAGGGCGACGCCGAGACAGGCGAGGACGATGTGGAAGGCGAGGGTGAAGGCCATCTGCTCGCGCGCGGCGAGTAGATTTGACGCCGACGCCGCCAGGGGCAGCGGGTCGAGCGCCGCCACCCCTACTCCTGCGGCTCGCGGACCAGCGGGCCCGGCCGCCTTGCCTCGCGGTAGCGGTGAATCAGCGTGTTGGTCGAGCTGTCGTGGCGCAGCTTGGGCTCGCGTCCGGCCCGCAGCTCGGGGACGATCGCCCGCGCCAGCGCCTTGCCCAACTCGACCCCCCACTGGTCGAATGAGTCGATCCCCCACACCGCACCCTGGGTGAAGACGCTGTGCTCGTAGAGGGCGACCAGGGAGCCCAGCGTCTCGGGGTCCAGCCGCGCGGCGAGAATCGTGTTGGTCGGCCGGTTGCCGTCGAAGACGCGGTGGTCCACCTGCTCCGGCGGCGTCCCCTCCGCCCGCACCTGCTCCGGCGTCTTGCCGAAGGCCAGCGCCTCGGTCTGGGCGAAGACGTTGGCCATCAGCAGGTCGTGGTGGTCGCCAAGGGGGTTGAGGGTGTGGGTGAAGCCGATGAAGTCGCAGGGGATCAACTCGGTCCCCTGATGGATCAGCTGGTAGAAGGAGTGCTGCCCGTTGGTCCCCGCCTCCCCCCAGTGGATGGCGCCGGTCTGATAATCGATCGCGGCGCCGTCGAGGGTGACGTGCTTGCCGTTGGACTCCATCGTCAACTGCTGGAGGTAGGCGGGGAAGCGGTGCAGGTACTGGTCGTAGGGGAGGACGGCGGCGCTCTGGGCGCCGAAGAAGTCGCCATACCAGACCGCCAAAAGCCCCATCAGCACGGGCAGGTTGGTGGCCAGCGGCGCCTCGCGGAAGTGCTCATCGATGGCGTGAAAGCCCCTCAGCATCTCGCTGAAGCGGCCCGGGCCGATCGCCAGCATCGTCGAGAGCCCGATCGCCGAGTCCATCGAGTAGCGGCCACCCACCCACTCCCAGAAGCCGAACATGTTCTCGGTGTCGATGCCGAACTTCGCCACCTCCTCGGCGTTGGTGGAGACGGCGACGAAGTGGCGGGCGATGGCGGCCTCCTCCCCTCCCAGGCCGGCAAGAACCCACTCGCGGGCGCTGCGCGCGTTGGTCATCGTCTCCAGAGTGGTGAAGGTCTTGGACGAAATCACGAAAAGCGTCTCGGCCGGGTCGAGGTCGCGGCTGGCCTCGGCGAAGTCGGTGCCGTCGACATTGGATACGAAGCGGAAGGCCATCTCGCGCCGGCTGTAATGGCGCAGCGCCTCATAGGCCATCACCGGGCCCAGGTCCGAGCCGCCGATGCCGACGTTGACCACGTTGCGGATTGGCCTGCCGGTGTGCCCGGTCCATTCGCCCGCGCGGACCCGCTCGGCGAAGAAGCTCATCCGGCGCAGGACCCCGTGGACCTCCTGCACGACGTCGACCCCATCGACGATCAGCGAGCGGTTGCGCGGCATCCGCAGCGCCACGTGCAGGACCGAGCGGTTCTCCGAGACGTTGATTCTCTCCCCGGCGAACATCGCGTCGCGGCGCTCCGGCACGCCGCGCTCCAGGGCGAGGCGGCCCAGCAACATCATCGTCTCGTCGGTGACCCGGTTCTTGGAGAAGTCGAGGTAGAGGCCGGCGCCCTCGGCGACCAGCCGCTCGCCGCGGCTCGGATCGGCGGCAAAGAGGTCGCGCAGGTGGGCGTCGCGCAGGTGGGCGAAGTGGCGCTCCAACTCTCCCCAGGCCGCGGCCTGGCGCAGCGGGGGGAGCGTCTCACCCACGCTCGCTCCCCTTCCTCACGCCGCCAGCGCTCCCCGCTTGGTCTCGATCGAGGCAAGCATGTCGGCCCAGGAGTCGACGAAGGCCCGCTTGCCCTCCTCCTGCAGGCGAGCCGCCAGCGCCTCGACGTCGATCCCAGCCTGGCCGAAGAGCCCCAGCTCCTGCTCGGCATCGCCGCCGCCGGCCCCCAGCAGCTCCCCCACCTCGCCGTGGTCGGCGAAGGCCAGCAGGGTGTTCTCGGGCATCGTGTTGACCGTGAAGGGGGAGGCCAGCGACTCGACGTAGAGCACATCGGAGGCGCCGGGGTCCTTGGTCCCGGTGCTCGCCCAGAGCAGGCGCTGGGCGCGGGCACCCTCATTCAGCAGGCGCTGCCAGCGGTCGGAGTCGAGCAGCTCACGGTAGGCGCGGTAGGCGCGGCCGCCGATCGCGACGCCGAGCCGGTTGCGCAGCTCCATCGGCGCGTCATCGGCGATCGCCACGTCCCAGCGGCTGACGAAGAGCGAGGCGACCGAGGCGACGTTGGGGTCAAGGCCCGCCTCGATCCGGCGCTCGACGCCGCGCATGTAGGCGCCGGCGGCACCCAGGTAGTGCTCGCCCGAGAAGAGCAGCGTGACGTTGACCGGGATGCCGGCGAAGATCGACTCCTCGATCGCCCCCAGCCCGGCCTCGGTGCCCGGGATCTTGATGAAGAGGTTGTCGCGCTCGGCTTTGCGGTGCAACTGGGCGGCCTGGGCGATCGTCGCCTCCGTGTCGTCGGCGAGCAGCGGCGAGACCTCCAGGGAGACGAAGCCGTCGACCCCATCGGTGCGCTCGTGGACCGCGGCGAAGAGGTCGGCGGCACGGCGCAGGTCGGCGATCGCCAGCTCGAAGAAGAGGTCCTCGCCGGACCCGGCGGCGGGCGCCTCGCCGACGATCTGCTCATCGTAGGCGTCTCCCCCGGCGATCGCCTTGTCGAAGATCGTCGGGTTGGAGGTCAAACCGGTGACGGAGAGCCGATCGATGTAGCCGGCAAGCGTGCCGTCGTCGAGCATCGTGCGCGTGATGTTGTCCAGCCACAGGCTCTGACCGGACTCGTGCAGTCGTGCGGTTGGCTTCATGTTCTGTTCCCTCCAGATGGTTTAGGCATTGGCGGGCGCCCTGGCGAGCGCTTCGCGGGCCGCCTCCGCGACCCGGTTGGGGGTGAAGCCGAACTTCGTCTGGACATCCCGAAGCGGCGCCGAGGTGCCGAAGGTATGCATGCCGATGCTGACACCGTCGAGGCCGACGTAGCGATCCCAGCCCAGGGTCGAGGCCTCCTCGACCGAGACGCGGGCCCTGACCGAGGGCGGCAGCACCTCGTCGCGGTATGCCTCCTCCTGGCGGTCGAACAGCTCCCAGCAGGGAAGGCTCACGACCCGGGAGCGGACGCCCTCGGCGCCCAGCTCTTGGTGGGCGTCGAGGGCCAGCGCCACCTCGCTGCCGGTGGCGATCAGGATCACCTGGGGGTCGCCCCCCTCGGAGTCGGCGAGGACGTAGCCGCCGCGCCGCAGCCCCGACGCCGGGGCATAGCGGGAGCGGTCGAGGACGGGCACGTCCTGGCGGGTGAGGACCAGGGCGACCGGCTGGTGGCTGCGATCCAGCGCCACCCGCCAGGCCTCGGCAACCTCGTTGGCGTCGGCGGGGCGGATCACGTCGAGGCCGGGAACGGCTCGCAAGGAGGCCAGCTGCTCGACCGGCTGGTGGGTGGGCCCGTCCTCCCCCAACCCGATCGAGTCGTGGGTGAAGACGTGGATCACCGGCAGCTCCATCAGCGAGGAGAGCCGGATCGCCGGCCGGGCATAGTCGGAGAAGGTGAGGTAGGTGGACCAGAGCGGGCGCAGCTTGGAGAGCGAAAGGCCGTTGGAGATCGCCGCCGCCTCGTGCTCGCGAATGCCGTAATGGAGCTGGCGGCCCTGATAGGAGCCGGGCTCGAAGTCGGCGGTGCCATCGAGGTCGAGTCGCACCGCGGTCGAGTCGGTGAGATCGGCGGAGCCGGCCACCAGCCAGGGGAGGCGGGCGGCGACCGCGTTCTCCACCTTCTGCGATGCCTTGCGGGTCGCGACCCCCTTCTCGCCGGGCTCAAAGACGGGGATCTCCGCGTCCCAGCCCTGGGGCAGCTCGCGCCGCTGCATCGCCTCGATCTCGGCGGCCAGCGAGGGGTTCTCCTCGGTGTAGGCGGCGAGCGTCCGCTCCCACCCGGCGCGGGCCTCGGCGCCGCGCCTGCCGACCCCCTCGGCGAAGCGCTCCCTGACGCCCTCGGGAACGAGGAACTGGGCGTCCTCGGGCCAGCCGTAGGCGCGCTTGGTCTCCCGCACCTCCTCCTCTCCGAGGGGCTCACCGTGAGCGGCCGCCGTGTCCTGTTTATGCGGGGACCCCCAGCCGATGTGGCTGTCGACGATGACCAGGGTGGGCCGGCCACGCTGGGCGCTGAAATCCTCGAGGGCCCTGACCAGCAGCCCGGTGTCGTTGGCGTCGCCGACACGGGTCACGTTCCAGCCGTAGCCCATGAAGCGCGCGGCGGCGTCATCGTCGTAGGCGAGGTGGGTCCTGCCATCGATCGTGATGTGGTTGTTGTCGTAGATCCAGCAGAGGTTGTCCAGCCCCAGGTGGCCGGCGAGCGAGGCGGCTTCGCCGGAGACGCCCTCCATCAGGCAGCCGTCGCCGGCGATCGCGTAGGTGTTGAAGTCGAACAGCTCGGCGCCCGGGCGGTTGAAGCGGGCCGCCTGCCACTTGGAGGCGATCGCCATCCCGACCGAGGTGGCGACCCCCTGGCCGAGTGGACCGGTCGTCGCCTCCACGCCGGAGGTCCAGCGGTACTCGGGGTGGCCGGGGGCGCGCGAGTCGAGCTGGCGGAACCGCTTTATATCCTCGAGGCTGACCGCCGGGTCCCCCGCCACCTCGTAGTCAGGATCGACCGCGCGCACGCCGGTGAGGTGGAGTAGCGCATAGAGCAGCATCGAGGCGTGCCCGGCGGAGAGCACGAAACGGTCGCGGTTGGGCCAGATGGGATCGACCGGGTCGAAGCGCAGGAAGCGTTGCCAGAGCGTGTAGGCGACCGGCGCCATGGCCATCGGCGTCCCCGGATGGCCGGAACCGGCCTTCTCAATGGCATCGATCGACAGGGTGCGGATCGTGTCGATGCTGAGCTGGTCGATGTCCCGCTGGGTCGGCTCCATCCTGGCTCGGTCGATCCTATTCCCCAGCGCATAGATTCCCGTGAACGTGGAGGGAAGCGCCGATGCGCAGAGGGAGAAGCGGCTCGCCGCCGAGACGGCGGCCGAGCTGGTCGAAGACGGGATGGCGGTGGGGCTCGGCACCGGCTCGACGGTCGCCGAGCTGCTGCCGGCGCTGGCGCGGCGCGGCCTGAGCGGGATCCGCTGCGTCGCCACCTCACTCGCCACCGAGGCCCAGGCGCGGGGGCTCGGCATCCCGATCGAGGAGTTCGGCCAGCTGGAGCGCCTGGACATCGCGATCGACGGTGCCGACCAGGTGGCGCCGGACGGCTGGCTGATCAAGGGCGGCGGCGGCGCCCACCTGCGGGAGAAGATCGTCGCGGCGGCGGCCGCGCGCTTCGTCGTGATCGCCGACTCGAGCAAGCCCGTGGCGCAGCTGAGCGCGCCGGTGCCGCTGGAGCTGTTTGCCTTCGGCCTGCGCGCCACCCTCGGCCGCCTCGGACATCAGGTGACCCTGCGCGACGCTCCCCCCAGCCCCGACGACGGCCTGATCGCCGACTACCGCGGCCCGATCGAGAGCCCGGCTTCCCTGGCGGCGCGCCTGGAGGCCGACCCCGGCGTAGCCGCCCACGGCCTCTTCCCGGCGGCTATGGTCAGCGAGGTGCTGGTGGGGAGGGGGGGCGCCGTCGAAATCCTCCGACCTGCCTGATGGGCAAAGGAGAGAGAGGATGACCGACCTCATCGGCCCTGACGCAGGTGAAGCGCGATCGGGATCCCGGCGGCCGGATCCTCGCCAACCACGCCGTCTCGCTCGGCGGGTTCTGGCTCAAGCCAGGAGGGGTTTCAGCCTCCGATACGCGGGATCGTCCTCGCCCAGCAGGTTGGCGATCGTCGTGGCGGCATCCTCGATGTCCTCGGGAGAGGCGATTGCGATCGCCTCGATGTCGGCCCAGTTCTTGGTGCGATCAAAGAGGGCCTTGAAGATCGTCAGCGAGGCGCAGCCGAGGACGGGGATCTCACGCCCTTGGAGCGGGACCCAGATGACGCCGGCCGCCACCGCTCGGTGCAGCGGAAGCGTGTTGAGAAAGACATCCACCGGCGTGTCCTCCCACCACAGGCGGGTCTGCCCATCGCGGATGACCGCCGCCACATCTCCCGGACCAACCGTTACCTGCTCGGGCAGATTGGCCAGGACGGATTTCGCCTTGGCGGCGTCGGCGAAGATGTTGAGGTCGAGATCTCGCGTGCCACGAGGCTCCTCCACGCAGTAGGCGAGGGCGATGGCCCCGCCGAAGGCGTGGGCCAGGCTGGCTGCCCTCAGCGCATCGTGGATCACGAACAGCTTCTCGACCAGCGTGCTCAGGAGGACGAGCCTCCCGCCGGGACCCGATCCACGAGCCGCGGATAGCGGAGAACCTTTCCTGACCGGTAGGGCAGCGCCTCGGCCAGCTCCAGCACCTGAATCAGAATCCGGCCCGCCCGCGCCTTGTCCAACGGCGCCCTGCGTGGCGTCACGGTCAGCTGGCCGCCGCCGGCGGCGGCCAGTCGGGCGAGGGTGTCCGCGCCGGCCTCGCGCTGACCGCGAAGGTAGGCGTTGACCACCGAGCGAGACAATCCCGCCCTGCGCGCCAACTCCGCCTGAGTGAGCCCGCTCTGGCGCCAGATCTCTTCAGTCAACGCGGCGGATGGCGTCGGAGCGCACGGTTTGGCTTTCCACATCTTGCAATTATGTTAGCGAATTAGCTACTTCCCGCGGAAAAACCCAAGGAGGTTCGGAGGTCTTTCCGTCTGACCTGACAGTCAGAATATCCTGCAAATGAGCGGGTTTCTGACTGAAAGGGGAGTTCATGCTGACGCTGTTTGCGGGACAGGCAGAGTCGCTGT
>DATLSM010000102.1:0-3223 GCA_035534175.1 Solirubrobacterales bacterium
CCGGCGGCGCAGCGAGCGGCGGATTGGCGCGAGGGGGTGCGGATCGCCTTTGAGGCGATGTGCTCCTACCTGGTCGCCGAGCCGGCCTACGCACGACTTGCGGCGATCGACGCATACGCGGTGGGCCCGGAGGGACTGGCGCGGCGCGACCGGGTGATCGACTCGATGAGCTCGATGCTGGCCCCGGCCTACGCGGAGAACCCGACCGTGCCGAAGATCGCCAGCGAGGCGATCGGGGGAGCGGTCTTCGCCCTGCTTCGCGACCGCATCCTCACCAGCGGACCGCAGCGCCTTCCCGAAGACATCCCGCTCGCCATCTACATCACCCTCGCGCCCTTCGTCGGCCCCGAGGAGGCCTGCGCGGTGGCCAATCGCCGGCCCTGAGGGCGTGAGGGGCGGCGTCTAGCTCTTCGGGGCGCTGGGGTCGGGCGGCGGCGGAATGTGCAGCTCCTCATCGGCTGCCGCGGCGCCGAGGTAGGGAAAGACCGCCGCATACATCAGCTGCGGCAGCTCCTCCTCGCCAAGCTCCAGTTCGCCGCCGGCGACCGCCCCCTGAACGCGAGCGAAGATGACGCCGCCAACACCGACCGCGGTGGCGCGGGTGAGTGAGTCGGTGTCGGCGGTCTCGCCGCGCCCTTCGTCGATCAGGTCGACAAGGCGATCGAAGGTCTCGACGAACAGCACCTGCGCTCGCTCGCCTCCCCGGCCCGCGTCGACAGCACCGAGGTGGGCGACCCGCTCGTCTCGCAGGAGGAAGCGGAGCATCGCGTAGGCCGTGGCGCGGATGCGGTCGCGCCAGCCCTCCAGACCGGCGACCGATTGCTGGGCGTAGGCGAAGAACTCCTCGTAGGTCTCGGCGAGGATCGCGCAGAAGCAGTCATCGAGGTCGGTGAAGAGGCGATGAAAGCCATCGAGGTCGACGTGGGCACGCTCCAGCAGAGCGTCGAGGTCGAAATCGGGGTAGCCGCGGCGCAGGCTGAGGTCGAGCAGCGCCTCGCGCAGGCGGGCGCGCTCATCCGCTGGATCGGGCTTGGTGGCGGTCGGCAAAACTCGACTTATGTATATAGCGATATTCGACGGCGGACAGTGGCAAGACCTGATGCCAAGCCATAAGATTCAGGCTATGCGCACCGGCACGATGAGGCGGACGGTGACGTTCGCTGGGGCCGCCCGTTGCTACTGGACTGAGGTCTTCCCGTTTGCGCGGCGCGAGCTGCGCGAGTGGCGGAGGCGGGCGGAGGCGATCCCCGAGCCGGGACTGCGCCGGGACGCGCTGCTCGCGCTAGGAGCCAAGAGCGGCAATGCCGAGGGACTGGCGGCGTTTGCGGTGCTCGCGCCAAGGGCACAGCGCCGGTCGGTGATCCGAGCCGTGGTCGCCTATCAAACTGCTCTCGATTACCTCGACAACGTCACCGAGCGCCCAGTTCACTCCCAGGCTGAGAGATTGAAGCTAAACGGCGCCCTCGAGGTCGCCGTGGACAGCGAGCTCTCGCTCCAGACCTACCGCGAGGAAACCGGGCAGCGCGCCGACCACGACTACCTCGTTGCCCTGGTGGGGGCCTGCCGCACCAGCCTCGGCGGGCTGCCCTCCTACGCGAGCGCTGTGAGTCCGTTGCGGCGACGCGCCAGGCTTGGCGTCGAATCGCAGGCGATGAACCACTCGCTGCGGGCCGGCGCCGACGAACGGCAGATGGCGAGCTGGGCGCATGAGGCCACACGGGCATCGAGCCTGGAGGGGGAGCTGCAGTGGTGGGAGGTGTTCGCCGCGGGTGCCTCGACCCCCGCGCTTGGCGCGCTCGCCGCACTCGCCGCCCAACCGGGCGCCGATGAGGGCGACTTCCTTGCCGTGGAGAGGGCCTATTTCCCGTGGGTCAACGCACTCAACACAATGCTCGACAGCCTGGTCGACCTCGACGAGGACCCCTCACAGCAGCGTCATATCGAGCGCTACGGCTCGCCCCAGGCAGCCGCGGAGCGGCTGGCGGCAATCGCCGCTCGCTCCCGCGCTGGGGTTTGCAAGCTCCCAAGCGCCCAGCAGCACGAGCTTATTCTGGCGGCGATGGGAGGTTTTTACCTCGCACAACCCGCCGCCTGGCAGGGAGATCGCAGAGTGATCGCCGCCGCGGTGCTGGATGCCCTCGGGCCGTTCGCGCGCTCGACACTCACCGTGCACAGGCTGCGCCAGGGCAGGCCGCGAACCGCCCTGCGTGCTCGCCGTGGTCGGCCGAGCGCCGAAGCACTCGCCGGCTGATCTTCCCGCGCGTTCGGGTCGGACTGCTCAGCGAACGTGGCAGGCGCGCGCGACGGTGGTCGTGACGGTGAGTCCAGCGGTGAAAAAGTATCTGGCGCGGGCAAACGGCAGAAGGCCGCCGGTGAAGCGCGGAGGCACCGGGCAGGAGGCGCTGAGGTAGCTGTGGGTGGCGCCGCGGTATACGAAGCGGCGGGCGAAGGTGATGTGGAAGGCGCTGATATGCGGCCAGGGGCCGAGGGAGGAAGGGAGCACGCCGGTCAGGCTGGTGCCCAGGGGACCGGGGCGGTGGCGGACGTAGACGGGCACAACGAAAGAGGCGGGCGGGTTTGAGGAGAAGGCCAGCAACCAGACTTGGGCGCGAGCGCCGCGGGTTCCGCCGTTGAACGGGAGCACAGAGGCCAGCACGGAAAACGGAGCCTGGCCGGGAATGTCAACCTCAGCGCCCAGGCTGCCGCGGCCTACGAGGGCGCCGGGGCAACGCTCCAGCGCCTGGCGCTTGGTGGCACCGAGCAGTCGGCGGCGGGGGCAGAGCGGCAAGCCGACGGTGTCCAGCCGACTGCTACCCGTTGCCAGGGCCAGTTCGATTCCGTGCAGGCGCGGTAACTGTGAGCGGTCGTCGGTCTGCAGCACGCCGGAGAAGCTGATTGAAACCGGGGCCGGGCGATGACGGGGAAGCCGGCGCGGGGAGAATCTGGCGTCCAGAGAGACGATCACGTGGCCGTTCTGAGCACGATTGGCGCCGGCGGGGGCGGCGAGAAAGGCGGTGGCGGCGAGCGCCGCAGCGAAGCGGGCCACCAGCTTGCGGGTGCTGCGGCGGCGGGAAACTAGCTGCCTCACCGAATTGGCCTATTCGAAGCGTGACAGCTTGAAGTAGCAGTAGTTGAAGCCAAAGGCGAGGACGACGCTGTCGGCGCGTTCGCCGCTCCTGACGAATCGGGCTGAGGCGTGCTGGAAGGCGACGGGACGGTCGGA
>DATLSM010000103.1:0-18205 GCA_035534175.1 Solirubrobacterales bacterium
AGCGTGTCAAGCGCGGCGAGCTGGAGGCGCTCCACGTTCGCTGCGGACGCAGAAAGGGCTTGAGAATCAGGGTTCCGGCCGAAGAGGGCCTGTTCGACACCGCCGCCATGAACGCGGGGGCAGTGTGACGATGGCTCCAAAAACGAGTCGAGGTCAAAATCAACGCACCACGCCGCGTCATCGTTGATGAACTGGCGTGCCCGCTGCACAGCGTCATGCTGTGAGCGCCCCGGGCGATACCCGAAGCTATGGGGATGGAAATGCGGGTCAAAGACCGGCGTGAGCACCTGCGATATGGCCTGGCAGATCAACCGATCTACCACCGTTGGTACCCCCAACATCCGCTGACCGCCCGAGGGCTTGGGAATCATCACCCTCCTGACGGGCTGCGGCCGGTAGGTACCCGCATCGAGCTCTGAGCGGAGCGCCGGCCAGTGATCTTTCAACCACGGCCCAAGCTCCTTCGTGCTCATCCCGTCGATGCCAGGGGCACCGGCGTTGTGCTCGACCCGTCTGAGCGCCTCGGCGAGATTCTCACGGGAAATGAACTGCTCCCACAAGCTCGCCTCGGCGGGGTGAGGTGCGGGGTCGCCATGCGCCGGGGATGGACTCTGCTCTGGCCGGGAACCTTCGGGCTTCACCCTCCGGCCCTCCCGCCCAGACCCCTTGCGGGGTTGGCTGCCTTCAACGTCCATCCCACGAGCACGAGCGTCCTAGACCTCGGCTTCGCGTTCAGCCCTTCCCGGCGATCATCGATCCCGCCGGTACTACGGCGTCTGCTGACTTCTCCACGGTGAGCAACGTCCTTTCGGACGCCACCGTCCCATCCCACCCGGCGAGCACGCCAAGCGTGACCGGGCATCTTGGGACACCCGTGGAGACCTCCCCGGATAACCTCCAGCAACCTTCCTCGCGCACCCACCGCGTCTACGTGACGGCCCCTTGATGACAACGGGCTTCGCCGTAACCGGCCAGCTCGCCCGGACCGCCCCGCCTTATACGCGCAGCACAGCGGAGCCTGAACAGCCTCGCTGCGCCATGTGTTCCTAGGGTCGCAATTTCGCCTCCGGCTTCCTTCCCACCCCGCCTCACGACGACGCAGTTGCCATTGACTTGTGGTTGGTGTCATCTCCTCCACAGGGGACTTGCACCCCCGAGCTGCTGGTCATGCCGGGCGTACCGATAGAGAGGCCGGCGTCCGCCGACCTCTCCTCTGTCTTCAGAGACCGCTCGCGGCGCTTGTCAGAGAGAAGACGACAAGGATCAGGGCAGCGGTCATCAGCAGCCCTCCGAGAAAGAAAAAGGCGCTGAGAACCCCGGTGGAGGGGTCATCGATTCCGTGCGGATGCTCGGGATCGAGACGAACCGTGCCGGGATGGTGCTCCTCGGCAATGAAGATCCGGGCCGCGGCCATCGCCGAGCGCTGGTCGCGATGGTTACTGACTGCGATCGGATCTCCACCGTGCATGACGTCCCAACCCGACAAGGTGTTGGGGACCACAACGAAATCGGCCATCAGAATCACCTCCTGATTGAGCGCCGGCTCTCCGTCGGGACTGGCATCCGGTGGGGGCCTGCCCGTTGCATTTCGGTCGGGGGACGAGGCCAGCGCCAGCCCGCGTCGAGGGGCGCAGTGCGCAACTCCCAGGATAGCGCCAAGCGGCGGGTTGGGAGCCTCTTTTCGCCACCGCGGCCGAATCGACGATGCTTTCGGCGGATGAGCGACGTTGCACTCTTCGGCCACCTGTTGGGGGTGCTTTTATTCGGATCGGGCCTCGTCATTACCGGTGTCGCCTTCCAATCGGCACGGCGGCGCGAGCGAGCGGCAGAGGTAGCCCTTCTCCTTGGCCAGGCGACGTTCGGGGTGATGCTGGTGATCCCGGGCGGCCTGGTGCACTTGGCCTGCGGCCTCTGGTTGGTTCAGCTGGAGGACGTCGGCTCTGGCGCCGGCTGGGTCGTTGCGGCGATCTTCCTTTTCGCGGCCTCGCTCCTGCTCGGCGGCCTTGGGGACGGCAGCCGAAGCAGGCACGCAGGCTGGCGCTGAGGCTTGCCGAGGAAGGTGGGGAGGTCGACGCCGAGCCTCAGAGCGCTGCTCGATGACCCGCTTTCGCGGATCGCCAACCACGCCTCGGCCGCGCTGGTGCTGGGGATTCTCGCGCTGATGGTGTTCAAGCCGTAGACCAGCCAGCTCGACCGCGCTGCGGCGGTGTTCGACCTCGCGCCCCTGTCCTCTGTCGTATCGGCTCCACCGTCACTCCCCTCGCTCCCGACTGGCGCTGCGCGTTTCTCGGTTTGTCGATCTTGATTCTTCCCTCCCGGTACCCAGTCCCCCTCCCCCCGCTCTGCAACTGTCCATCCACCCTCCTTTTCCGCTTGCCGGCGGCACCGTCAGCACAGCTGCCGAACGTGGACGCTCACCGATTGAGGGGCGGGCGGCGGAGGGATCGACGAGGCTGAGTGGACCCTCTGGCCATCCGGCTAGGGGAAACTGGACGGCCGGCCATTGCCGACGGCTACGTCCGCGTCGAGAATGCGTCCATGATCAAGGCAGAGGATGTCGTCGTACGTGACGCCGCACCGGTTGACATTGAGGGGGTGTGCGGGATCTACAACACAGCGATTGCCGAACGGAGGTCGACCTTCGAGACGGAACCTCACAGCGCTGGGGACTTTGAGGAGAGGATTGGGGCAGATCGATTTCCGTTCCTGGTGGCCGAGGCCGACGGCGTGGTGATCGGTTGGGCGGGCCTTGCCTCCTACAATCCTCGTCCCTGTTATGCCGGGATCGGTGAGGCGAGCGTCTACGTCGCGCCAGAGGCAAGGGGGCGGGGCGTGGGCAGCGCGCTGACCAAAGCGCTTGCGGTCAAGGCTGAGGGCAACGACTTCCACAAGATGGTGGGCAAGCTGTTCACCGACAACGTGGCGAGCATCCGGCTGGTCGAGCGATGCGGGTTCTCGTCGGTGGGGACGCACCGTCGGCACGGGCGGCTCGATGGAGAGTGGCGGGACGTGTTGGTGGTGGAGCGGGTGTTGGGGGAGGTGGGGTGCGAACACCGGCCGTCTTCGCCGCTTCGCTCAATCCGCGCGTCCTACGACCGAGGGGAGAGGTGATAATCGCCGACAGCTTCGGGCCAAAGACGCCTTCCTACGTACCTCGCGAAATGCTGCGCCGGACCTTCGGGTGTAGTGGAATTGACGTTATTGCCAGCGGCGAGGCAGGCGCAGGCGTGTTTTGGATAGGTCCGAGACGAGATCGCGTCAATCGGGGTGCTTCGTAAGTGCATCGGACCCAGAAGGCGCCCGGCGATTCAGTTGCCGAGAGCGCAGCGACGGCAAAAGAGCACGGCCACACCCACGGGTTGGTCGATGAGAGCATCAAGCGCTCGCGGGAGGGATTGAAGGCTGTCGCCCTATCGCTGCTTGTGCTGGCGCTCGCCGCGGGCGCCCAGACGATCGTCTTTCTCGCCAGCGCCAGCGTCGCCCTGCTGGCGGACCTGATCCACAACTTCGGCGATGCGAGCACCGCGATTCCACTCGGCGCCGCCTTCCTCCTACGCTCCCGTCGGGCTGAGCACTGGGCCGGGCTCTTTGTGGTGGCGGCGATCTTCGCCTCGGCCTGCGTGGCTGCGGTCGAGGCGATATTGCGACTGATCCACCCGCAGAGCCCGACGCACCTGACCGCGCTCGCTGTCGCGGGGTTGATCGGCTTTGCCGGCAAACCGGGTGGCGGCCCAGATCCGAACCCGAGCCGGCGAGTGCCTTGCGAGCCCCGCCCTGATCGCCGACGGCAACCATGCGCGGGTCGATTCCTACGTCAGCCTGGCCGTTGTCGCGACCGCCGCATTCGTTGCGCTCGGATTGCCAATCGCAGACCCCTTGATCGGACTGGCGATCACCGCTGTGATCCTCAAGATCACCTGGGACCGTGGCGGACGGTCACCTCCCGCCACAGTTAAGGCCATCGCGAAGATGCGCGGCCCGATGGCCTGGGAACGGTGGCGCTGGTGACGTGTTGCGGATCTAGCAGCGCAAACGCCAAGAGCTCCACTTCGCTTAGCTGGGCGAGACCGATATCGGCCGAGAATGCTGTGCCGATCGTGGGGAGCAGAGAGGCATGAGCGCCTATGCGATGCAGACCGGCCCGCCTGGGCCGGTCTGCATCGCAATTTCGCTTCGCTCAGATACCGCGCGGGTGTGGCATGTGATCGCGGAGGTGCATGTCCTCCAGCACCTTGGGGAGATAGAGGAGACCGCAGACCCCGACCACGGCGTAGATGACGTCGGTCAGCGTGCCGCTGCCGAATACCTCTGAGAGCACGTTCGTGTTGAACAACCCGACCATGCCCCAGTTGAGTGCGCCGAGCGCGATTATGAGGACCGCGACCGGCTCGAACCGCTTGAGCATCTCCATCTCTTCCTCCTTGGAGATAGTGCGGATAGTTACGACAAAATACACCTGAAAGCGGTGCTTGTTACCGCCACCGACGAGTGGAGAGAGCCGCCCTCGACTCACTCTTCCCGCCCCGATCTCCCGTTCGGGCAGCTGCCCGGTCGTTGCGGACCTGAACCTTCGGCCGACGTGGTGTCTCTTGCCGAAAACGATGGCCGTGAAGGATTTCAGGCTCCCGTGGGGAAGCGCCCGAACGAAAGTACTGAACGTCACAAAAAGGAGCCATCCCGTGTCTTATCCAGTCACCTTCGAAGCCAACTACGTCGAGCGGCGCAACCGGTTGACCACCTTCTTCCGGCTGATCCTGGCGATTCCGCTCACGATCTGGCTCTATGTGTACGAGATCGTCGCCTCCATCGCGCTGGTGATCGCGTGGTTTGCGATCGTCATCACCGGCAACTATCCCCGCGGCCTCTATGACTTCGTCGCGGGGTTCGTCCGCTTCCTGGCGCGCTTCACCGCCTACACAGTCCTGCTGTGCGACCCCTACCCTTCTTTTGGCGGCTCCGATGACCCCGCCTATCCGGTACGGATGGACTTCCAGCGACTGGAGAGCTACAGCCGCGCGAAGACTTTCTTTCGCATCATCCTCGCGATTCCGATCCTGGTCCTGCGCTACGTTATGGCACTGCTGCTTGAGATCGGCGCAATCGCGGCCTGGATCGTGATCGTGATCACCGGAAAGATGCCGCGGGGCCTGTTCGACCTGATGGTTCTCGCCAATTCCTATTGCGCACGCTCAGATGCCTACGTCTGCCTGTTGAGCGAGACCTACCCCCCGTTTCAGGACGAGCAGACGCGTGCCGCTGGAACGCCGGACCCACCGGCTGGACAGATGCCCTCGCAGCCTCGCTGATCAGGACGAGGTCGGAGTGGCAAAAGCGAGGTCCTCGAGGCGGTTGGCGAGGCGGTCGATGAGGGCTGCGTAGCGCTCGATCGGCTCATCGTCTGAGCGTTCACCCCAGCCTGCGATGTAGGGGATCGAGCTGGGTGAGGTGTCGAGGCCGAGGGAGGCGCAAACGGCGAAGGCGACGGACTCCACCACTACCTCCTCCTCGAAATAGGGGAGCTTTGGGTCCTCGGGCCGGCGATCGTGGCGGACGAGGGCGTGGGCCAGCTCGTGCACGAGTGTCTGGACCTGGGCGTTGGCGGAGAAGAACTCGCTCAGCACGTCGATGACGAGGCGGTCGGTGGCCGGCTCGAGGTAGCCGCTGGCCGCGCCGGAGACCGGCTCAACAGTGACGCTGAGTCCGAGCGAATGGCCGAAGGCTACGAGAGGACCGAACAGGTAGGCGAGGCCATCGCCAACAACGGACTCTGAGGGAGGATTGAGCGGGATCGGTCCGCCGGGGAAATCGGGCAGGGGGTCGACCTGGGAGCAATCGAAGACGGCGACCAGATTGAAGTAGGTCGGGGGCCTCTCATGAGGATTGGCGCCGGCCTGCTTCCACTCGGCGATTTGCTTCTTGGGGGGTGGACAGGGAGCCCAGATCCGGATGCCCCTCTCCCCCCTGCGCACGGCGTAGCCGAGCTTCAGCCAGGCCCTGAAGCCGGCGACGCGGGTTGCCTCGGGGCATTGGTGGGCAATCAGGAGCTGGTTGTGGAAGCTGTAGGTGTGGAAATGGCGGCGCACTGTGAGCCA
This sequence comes from Solirubrobacterales bacterium, assembly GCA_035534175.1. Lineage (GTDB taxonomy): Bacteria > Actinomycetota > Thermoleophilia > Solirubrobacterales > 70-9 > DATLSM01. Next base: position 6,093 of record DATLSM010000103.1, read on the forward strand.
GCGCCGCCAGCCCTCGCCGCTGCGCAGGGCATCGACGGCCTCCTGCATCTGGCGACGCTCCCGCGCCCGCCGTGTCGATCGCTGCTCCTCGGTGAGGGCGCGACCTCGGGTGCGGGTGGCGCTCAACGGAACCGCGCTCCCCAGTTGAGGTTTGGCTTGCGTTTGGGAAGCCGGGTCATTGCCTCCATGACGACGCCGGAGATGAATTCGATCCCCCCTCCAGCAGGCGCTCGATGCGCAGCGCGATCGGTGGGTGGCTGGCCGCCTTGATCAGAAGGCCGGGCTGTGGCACGTCGAAGGGCTGCTCGAAGTCGGCGAGGTGGCGAGCCAGGTCCTCGGCCTGACCGAGGCTCGCTGCGTAAGCGTCGGCTGCATACTCGCGCGAGCGCCAATGGGCGGCCCAGAGCGGGCTCAGCAAGCCCTGGACGAAGCTGCCCGCCGGCGAGGCGCAGCGACCAGCGCAACAAGCCCCACAGCAAGCGGCCCCCGGGTTCCTCACGGGACCCCACCCCACCCTCTTTCCCGGCGGGGCCGGACTGCACCGGCGCGAGCGGGTCTCCCCAGAGCGCGAGCCGGTTCAGCGCCTCGCTGAGGCGTCCGTCGAGGCTGTCGGCATGGCCGAGCTCGTGGGCGAGGGCGGGGGCCAGCGATTCGGACTCGATCAGGGCCCGGCTGAGCAGCACAGTCGTGCCCCGGACTGCCGCACCCGGCAGCGGGTCATCGAGGATGAGCCAGGCGGTCGGGTCAGGAAGAGTGGGGTCGGCGCTGCGCAGCAGCGCCATCGCATCGGCCAGCGCCTCGGTCTCGGTGGCGCTGGGACGACGTGCGCCGAGCCGCCGCCCCCACACCCAGCCTCGTCCGGGCCAGAGAAGACCGGCCACAGACCAGGCGAGCGGCGCGAGGGCGCCGACCCAGGCAAGCGCTTCGGCGCTCATCCCGATGGGGACGAAAGCCCCCACGGTCGCGGCTCCGAGGTAGGTGAGGAGCCAGCGGACCGGCACCCCAAGCATCGCCTCTCCAGAGATCGTCAGCAGATAGAGCGCGCATCCGGCTGCGGCTCCCGCAGAGATGGCCCGGTTGCGGCGGTTGACTGGAGCGTTCTCCGTCTGGGCGTGCATGGGCGATCCACTGCACGCTTGCGTGCTACCCGGTGGGAGTCCTGCGCGCCCGGGCGGGAATCGATCGCCGGCGCCATTTGGCCGGGGGAGTACTTCACCAACTGATCTCTCCGCACGGAACTGACTCTGTTGAGCCGCGATGAGGCCGACGGACTGGGCTCGCGAATGCCGACCTGTTCGACCCGGTCTCATCCCGGGAGCGAGGCAGGGCCACAGAGGCCTCATCTGGGATTTATGCTCGCGGCGTCGCTCTATGTCCTTTGTGCGGCGAGATTGTCCAGTCCGTATGCCAACCCATACGGTACGGCCTCCGGCATATACATCGGCTTTGAAGATCCGACGTTCGAGGGGTCTTCACCTCTCCAGACCAGCACCCGGGCCTTCTCGATCTCCTGCACCGGATCAATCGCCGTTTCAGCCTCTTCGAACTCCTGCAACTGCTCTGAGTAAACCTCGTCGAGCACCCTGATGCTGTGGCCCTGGATCCGGGCCAGACGCTGAAGGCTCATACCCGAGGCAAGCATCAGCGCCGAATGGGTGTGGCGGCCGAGATCGTAGGGCCGGGTCCGATGCAGGCCGTGGACGCTCTCACGCACCTGATCGGGATCGTCCAGGCCATCCCGCCACTCCGCCCAGCCGGCCTCGACTCGTTCCAGGGCCGGGACGAAGTGACGGGATCGGTAGTTTCGCCAGTCGGTCTCGACGTAGTGCTGGCCACTCTCGGGTTTACGGAAGATCCGCTCCAGCGGCCCGTCACCGCTTCGCCGGCGCAGGGCATCAAGATCCTCCTTCAGTGGGCCGAGCAACGGCGCCGAACGATCGCCCTGGTTCTTGGTCCGCTCGATGATCCTGTCGTCACTGAGTCGCTTGGTCAGGACAACGATCTTCCTCTCGATGTCCGGCCAGCCAAGCGCCAGGGCATCTTGAGGTCTACAGCCGGTCATCATCATCAGGCTGACCAGAGCCGCGTCGCGCATCGCCATCAGCTCCTTGGCCGGATTGAAGCGCAGCGAATTGACGAGCAGCTCGTAGCGCACCTTCTCGACGACGACCGGCCCCCAGACCCGCGGCCGCCGCCGCGGCCTTTGCTTGGGTCGCTCAAGCAGCGCCACCGGGTTCCCGCGCACCCCCGTCACCCGCGGGCGCAGAGCTGCCTCTTTGAAGATCCGCGAGAGGATGCCCATCGCCTTGACGATCATGTCTGGGCCGCGACCTTCGCGCTCCAGCTCCTCCTGCCAGACGACGAGCGTTTCTGCGTCGATCTCTGCGATCGGCGCCCCACCCAGCGCCTCGAGGATGTGCTTGTTGTAGATGACGACGTCGCGCTTCCAGGTCTTCTCGCTCACCCGTCGTCTGGCCTTCGGCGCCCATACGTCGGCGACGAATTCGGCCAAGCTCAGCCGCACGGCGCTCACCCTGGCCAGGCGACCCTTCGCCACCTGCCTTTCACGGACCCTGGCGTAGAAGGCCCGCGCTCCACCCTCGCCGGCGACTCTGACGAAAGAGCGGCTGAGGTGTTTGCCGCCTTCTTCCCAGCGCACGCGGTAGCGCTTTTCCCCGTTCAGGCTCAGGTAGTACTCGAAGCCCTGCTCTTGGCGAGGCATTGTCAGCGGAGCGCGAGGTCGGAGAGCCGCCGTTCGCCAGGTAGATCAGAGAGCGGGGGTGAATCCGTTTCTGCACCTCGACCTCCACCAGCCATCGCTCCCAGCTGACGTCTGAGATCTGGATCGTGCCATGGTTGGTACCAGAGGGTCGAATCGCTGAGAGCTCGCCTTTGGCGATAGCGGCGAGAATCGCGCGGTATGGAACCCGGGAACGACTCGCCCACTCCATAGCTGTCCAGAAGACTTGGTCGCCTTGAGTACTCATGCCCGCAGGACGTTCCGTGGTCCCATTTCGTCCCATCCCCTGCGCGCCAGATTCGCGCAGGGGTCCTCTTGCGTCGTTCTTGTGCATTGGTCCTCTCCTTGTCTGTTGGGTCTGCCTCCCGTGGCCGGGGCGCCGCGCGGCGGGCCCGGAAGCGGAGCGAAGCGACGGCGAAGAGTCGACGTCAGCCGACTTGCAGGGCCCAGCGGCGGTGCCAGGCTGGAGGGGCAGACCGAGCGAGGACAACGGGGAGTGCCCGTTTGCAGGTCTCGCGGAGTCCCCCTGGCGATCAGGTGTCGGGCGAACCCCGGAACGGACAAGGTGGGGCCAAGCGCATCGAAAGCGAGCGGATACCTCGTCTGCGCCGGGACACAGGGAGCCCGCTCAACCTCAATCAGGCCGAGGCGATCACTCTCAGTCACGAGCTTATGGCGCTCCCCGCGCGGAGACCGGCGACCCCTGAGAGCAAGCGTGCTGCCCGGTGATTTCCTCCCATTCAACGGGAGGAGCCTGGATTTCCGCGCCTGGGAAGTACCATTTTCGCCGAACTGAGCGCGGCTCGATGGGGGCTAATTTTGGCTTTGTAAAGCCAGAAACAGGGCTCAGCCGGCGGCCTCAAAGCCGGGATTACCATGGAAGTGCTCTACCAACTGAGCAATCCGGGCGGGATCGGCGATCCTAAGGTCTGGAGACCGCGACCGGCTGAGGACGGAGTACTGCAACTGGCTCATGAACGGCGATTCGGCAGAACGCGGCGACGCAACGCCCCCGAGGACGGGTCGGCGGGCAACCGCCGGCCTCTGCGATAGCTGTGCCCACCAGCGCCTCGTACCCACCACGCGCGGCTCGGTCTTCTCGCTTTGCGAGCGCTCGCGAACCGAGGATGGGTACCCGCGCTATCCGCAGACTCCGGTTCTCGCCTGCCGCGGCCACGAGCCCCGGCGGGCGATCTCCACCGACCCGGCTTGACGCTCATCCCGGCGCCGGCGCGGCGTTGGGGTGCCGAGTCGCGGCAGCCGGCTACTCCGCCAGGTCGGGAATGTGGCGCTCGATGTGCTTGGCGAGGGTCTGCCGAACCCAGCGCTGGGTCTCGGCGTCGGCCATCCGGTAGCGGCCGAGCAGCATCTTCTGGTCGCTCAGCGGCAGCCCGGAGATCTCCCAGCGGACCGCCAGCCGCTCGAACATGGCCTCCGTGCGGCGACGCCAGGCATCCTCCTGCGTGGCCGCGGCACCTCCGGTGGACTCACCGATCTTGGCGATCGTGCCGGCGCTCAACGTCTGGCGCAGAGTCAAGCTGTTGCCATCCTCATCGGTGTATTCGACGGTCGGCATCTCCCGGGGGGGCCGCTTCCTCCTGCGCTTTGACATGGAGGAGAGATTAGGCGCCTGGTTGATCCTCACGTCGGCGCGTAGAGTCCGGCGAACCCGCCGCTCTGACCTGGAGGAACCGATGTCCACCACCGCGCCAATGATCACCGGGGTCGATTTCGTCCCGGTTCCCACGCGTGACCTCCCCGCCGCGATGAGGTTCTACGGCGAGACGCTCGGCATGCCGCGCTCGATGTACATAGAGGGCAAACCGTTTGCCGAGTTCGAGACGGGGAACCTGACTCTCAGCCTCATCGAGCCCGACAGGATGGGCCTCGAGTACGCGCTCAACCGCAACCACATCGCGCTGCACGTCGACGACGTGGCGAGCGCGCGGGCTGAGCTGGAAGGCCGCGGTGTGGCCTTCGCGGGCGAGACACTCGACACCGGCGTGTGCCACATGGCGTTCTTCTCCGACCCTGACGGCAACGCGCTGATGCTCCACCACCGCTACGCCCCTCGCGAAGCGCAGACGTAGAGCGCTACCGAACGATCCTCAGCTTGACGACGCGGGTCCGCTTGGAGCCGTAGAGCGTCGATGTCTCCTGGGCTAAGACCGTCTTGGCCGCCGCCAGCTTTTGCCTGTAGGCCGCTCTCGGCCGCAGCGACGCGATCGCCGAGCGCCCGGTCCTCAGCTTGAGGCTGGCCACGAGGCTCTCGACCGTTCCCCGGTGCTTCCTGCTCACAACCTGCAGCTTGAACTTGCAGACTCCTTGCCCAGCCCTCCGCGGGCAGCTGAGGCGAACACCGGGATAGTCGACCTTGACAATCTGGGAAGAGCTCGCCAACGGCGACCCGTTGCAGAGTGCGGTCTGCCCGGTGAAGACGAAACCGGTGGAGCAGCCTTCGTCATCGGTCAGCGTCAGCGTCGCCTTGTAGATGCCCGGGGCGTGGTAGGCGTGCCGCGCAGTGATACCGGCGCTGAGATCCTGCGTCCCGTCGCCGAAAGCCCAGTCATAGCCCGCGATCGTCCCTTCGGGGTCGCTCGAAGCGGAGGCATCGAAGGCAACCGGCACTTCGGGCCGGGCGGTGAGATGGGTGAAGGAGGCCTGCGGGGGTTGATCGGGAACGATGGCGATCTCGAAGGCCGAGGTCCCCGCGACGACCGTTGCGGGGACGACGACCTGGTTCGTCTCCGTATCGATCTCCGAGACGAGACTCGACCCTTCGACCGTGTAGTAGGCGACCGACCCGTCCGGCGCGATCGCGATCGCTTCGGGGTGACCTCCGACCGGGATCGGCGTGCCCACTGCCTGGTTCGACTGGGTGTCGATCGGCGAGACCGTGTGCGACTCGGCGTTGGCGACGTATGCGCTCGAGCCGTCAGGTGTGATCGCGATCGCGTCGGGCCCTTTGCCGACTTCGATAGGCGTACCGACGATGTGGTTGGTTTGGAGGTCGAGCACGGCGACGCTGTCGGAGGTCTCGTCGGCGATATAGGCGGCGCTACCGTCCGGAACGATGGAGATCGCCCGGGGATAGCCGCCGACCTCGATCGGCGTGCCGATCACCTGGTTGGTGCTCGTATTGATCATCGAGACCGAGTTCGATTCGGCGTTGGCGACGTATGCGGTCGAGCCGTTCGGGGCGATCGCGATCGCGTCCGGCCCTTTGCCGACCTCGATCGGCGTGCCCACCGCCTGATTCGTCTGGGTGTCAATCGCCGAGACGGTGTTCGATCCGCGGTTTGTGACGTAGGCCGTCGAACCGTCCGGTGTGATCGCCATCGCATCAGGATCGTGCCCAACTTCGATCGGCGTGCCGATCACCTGATTGGTTCGGGTGTCGATCATCGAGACGGTGTTCGATTCGGCGTTGGCGACGTATGCGGTCGAGCCGTTGGGCGTGATCGCGATCGCATCCGGAAGCCTGCCAACAGGAATCGCCGAGCCGTCGGTCAGGCTCGTCTGAGTGTCGAAAGCAGAGACGTTTTCGGAGCCTGCGTTGGTGACGTAGCCGGTCCGCGCAAATGCGCCGGAGGCAAAGACAGCCAGCAGGATCAGCATTAACCCGGAGGCGAGGGGAAGGCCGCGGGGGAGATGTGTCGTGGCCCGTCGTAGGTCGAGCACGGCCGAAGTGTAGGCACGGCGCGAGCGATTGACAATCTCCGCCTTCTCTGGCGTAAAGTCGACCCGGTGACCGAAGCACGACGAGGGACAAGAGCATGTTCGGGAGCGATGGCCCTGATAACGGTCGCGGCCGCGCTCGCCCTGAGTCCCGGCCTGGCGAGCGCCGCACAGACCTATTACGTCGCGCCGGCGGGGACGGGCAGCGCCTGCACCCAGGCGGAACCGTGCAGCCTGAGTCAGGTCCTCGCGACCCCGACCACGAGCGGCGACAAGGTCGTGCTCGCCGGGAACGAAGGTACATACGGATCGGCCGGATTGCCGACGAGCGCCGGGATCGACATCCCCGCAGGAGTCACCTGGACCGGCGCTCCGGACCAGTCGATGCCGATCATCTATTCACAGCCATCCTCCCCATCCGTCGCCGGGGTATCGCTCGAAGGTTCGGGCTCAAAGCTGACGGACCTCGACATCGAATACAGCGGCAACGCCGCCGCGCTCTCCGCCAAAGGCGGCTCGGTCGAACGCGTTCTGGCACTCTCCGGGCTCAGCGGAGACGGTTGCAACCTCGCCTCCGGGCCGCTAGTCGTCAGGGACTCGGTCTGCAGCGGCCGCAACGGCCTCTTCACCGAAGTTGTCGGAAGCGGCCCGGAGTCGCTGACCCTGCGCAACGACACTGTCTACGGGAACGCCGAAAGCGGCTATTCCATCCTCACCGACGGGGTCGAAGTCACCATCTCCGCGACCAACACGATCATCCACAGCGAAGGGACGGGGCAAGACATCGCAGCAAAGGTGCTTACCGGATCGATCGACTTCGGACTCGAATACTCCAACTACGCACACGTCTCAAAGAAAGGGGGGGCCGTCGTCACCGATCCGGGCAGTGCCACCAACCAGATCGCGCCGCCCTTCTTCGTCGACGCGGCGGCCGATGATTTCCGCGAGGCCGGCGATTCGCCAACGATCGACGCCGGTGTGAACGAATCCGCCAACGGGGAAACGGATCTTGCCGGGAACCCTCGGGCATTGCCCGGCCATCTCGCCTGTGGCCAGGAACCGCCTCCGGCGATCACCGACATCGGCGCCTATGAGTTCGTGCCCGTGGCACCCCCCTGCGTGCCTCCGCCTGGAAACGAAGAAAGGCCGCCCCACGCGCCGAACACGCGGATCATCGGGGTCAGGGTCCGTCATCACGTGGCGTCCTTCAGGTTCAACGCGGCCAGGATCACCAGCTTGATTAGCTTCCAATGCGAGCTCGCCGAGGAGCCGTTCAGGCCCTGCAATTCGCCGAAGACATACACCCATCTGAAGCCCGGCACGTACCGCTTCACGGTGCGGGCGGTTGGCCAACCTGGCGGAATCGACCTGACCCCAGCGGTGCGCAGCTTCCGCATCAGGCCGCGCGGATAGGCTCGCCAGCCCCGCCGATGGATTTGCCCGTTGCTCAGGCGACTGCGTCGACCCTCACCGCCAGCTCAAAGTCCGCCGCGGTGAGCCCTCCCTCGGAATGGGTCGAGATGGTCACCGTGACCTTGTCCCAGGAGATCTCGATGTCCGGGTGGTGGCCCATCTCCTCCGCAGGCACGACGAGGCCCCGGACGAACTCGACGGAGCCGATGAAGTCGCCGCGCTCGAAGGTCTTGGCGATTGCGTCGCCGCTTCGCTCCCAGCCGGGCAGGACGTCAATCCGCTCCTCGATCTCGGCATCGCTCAGCAGCGTCATCGACCTGCATTATCACCGACGCGCGGTGATTCTCGTTCAGAATCACCGGATGACCCCGGAGGACCACTCCGCATGCCGGCAATGGGTCCGCGCGCTCGGGTCCTCCGCGCTTCAGGACTCCACGCGCCGATGATCCTTTTGGCCAAGGTCCTGCTCGCCCCGTTGTGCGTCGTCGCGGTCTCCCTCGCCGGCCGGCGCTGGGGGACGGCGATTGCCGGAGTCCTTGGGGGCCTTCCGGTCGTCGCCGGCCCAATCTTGCTGGTGATCACATTGGTGCACGGGCCCTCCTTCGGCGCGGACGCCGCCGCCGGGACGCTGCTCGGCCTCTGCGCCCTCGCGACCTTCGTCGTCGTCTATGGCCGGGTGTCCGCCAGCCTCGGCCCCGCGGCGAGCGTGATCTGCGGCTGGACGGGATTCCTCGCCGCAGTGGCGGTGCTCGACCAGATCCAACCGCCGGACCTGATCGCCCTTGCCCTGGCCGGAGCCAGCTTCGCCATCGGCCTGGCAATGCTGGCGGCGCCGGCCGCAGAGCCCGCCGAGATCGGCGCCTTCCCCCTTTGGGACCTCCCCGCCCGCGGGCTGGCGGCGATGGGGCTGGTGCTCGTCCTCACCACCGCCTCGGGCTCGCTCGGCCCCAACCTCAGCGGCCTCCTTGCCCCGTTCCCGATCATCACCAGCGTCCTCGCCGTCTTCACTCACGCTCACGGCGGGAGGGCCCAGGTGCGCGTCCTGTTGCGAAACTTCCTGGTCGGCTTCTACGGCTTCGCCAGCTTCTGCTTCGTCCTCGCCATCGGCCTCGGCCGGCTCGGCTCGGGTGCCGCCTTCCTCGTGGCAATCGCGGTCGCCGTCACGGTGCAGGCAGCGGTCTTCGCGCTGCGCAGCAGGCTAGTCGCGAGAACCGCCGCCGAGCCGGCCCTGGAGCACGCCGGCTGAGGCCCTGGCCGCCTCTCTAATCCACTGCCATCTGAGTTTTCATCGATGGCGGTGCTTCTTCGGTTTCTTCACCCTGACGCACCTTTGCCTACCGTGAACCGTCTTCTTCTTGAAGCCCTTCTTGCACTTCTTCCGTGAAGGGACTGCGGGGGGGATCGCCACCGCCTGCACCTGCACCTGTAGGGCGTTGCTTATCGCCGTTCCCGAGCCACGATCGTTTATCGCCGTCACCTGGCAGGCCATGACCTGACCCACATCGGTGCCCTGAACCCCGTAGGTACTTGACGTCTGCCCTGCGACCGGAACGCCGTCGCGCAACCACTTGTAGGAGTAGGAAGTTGGGCTGTTGATCCACAGACCGGAGGAACAAAAAAGGGTGTTCCCTGGCACCGGCGTCCCCGAGAGCTGCGGAGCGCCGGCGCTGGCCGGCCAAAGTGACGATACGCGAACCATCTGGGCGTCAATGCCCGGATGCATCCCCGAGGCCCCGGTAGAGACCGGATCGGCCTGGCTAAAGGTTGACTTGTCGTTGTAGTACTGGTCAACGTAGCCCGAGTTTTCGTATTCCGCCAAGAACAGGACCTTGTATTCGCCGGCTGGCAGTCCCGCCACCACGTATTCACCACCGGCACCCGTGAGCGCGCAGGCGACATACTTGGGTGCGTCCTTTTCCAGCGCGCAGACCACCACTTCTTCGATCGTGGCATGGTTGGAGGCATCGCTCACCGTGCCGGTGATCGTTTCACCGCCTTCTTCCATCGCCGCATCGATGCCGGTGAAAGGTGAGCCCAGCGTAACCTTGATCGGTTCGGCCCCTGCGAATGTCAACTGGTCTTTGTAGAACTGGGTGACGAAATTGAGACCTCCGAGATCGGCGAAAAAGACGACCTTATATTCCCCCGCGGCCAATTCCTTGATCGTGTATTCGCCACTTGATTCGGTGGATGCGCATTCTGGTTCGTGTTCTTCGACCCCGACCTCATACGCACAGACTTCGGCGCCTTTGATCGGTTCCGCGGTGGAGGCGTTGGTCACCGTGCCTTTGATCGAGCCCGTGCCGGCCGCGCTGGCCGTCGGCGGCGCAAGGAGCAGGCCGCAGAGGGTGAGGGCAAGGGCCGCGAGGGCAGCTACGAGCGCTGGATGGGTCGCGCTTGGGTTGTGTGTGCGCCAAGAGCCCCCAATCGTCTGCAGATCCATGCCGCCCCTCTCATTCTTCCTCGGTTTCGCTCGCCTTCGCGCGAGCGCACGCTCACCGCGCAGGCTACAGGCCGGCTGGCCCCGATCGGGTGCGCAGCCGCGAGGTTTCTCCTTTTGAGGAGAGAGAATGGTCAAAATCAAGGGCCCCTACAACGCCCGCTCTCAACCGGCGAAATGCCTGGCGGCGATTTGGTCGATCGTGCCCTTGGTGCGCCTGGTCGATTGGCCCAGGATGGTGTCGATCGCCTTCAGGTCCAGGAGCGAGTCGAGCATGCCACCGCTGGGGAGCCAGTAGAGCTCGCGGCCGCGAGCAGCGAGGCGATCCTCCTCGGTCTCCATCGCCAACACCTCCTCGCGCGCGGCGGCCGCCGGCGCACTCAACAGCATCGAGAGCTGGAGCTTTCCCGCCGAAGCTGTGACCAGGTCCGGATCGAAAGGGTCATAAGCCCGGATCTCCCCTACCTCGGCGGCGCTGCGCAGGAACACCGGCACCTCGTAGCCCAGGGCCTCGGACAGGCCGGTCTCGATCCTCTCTGTGAGCGCGACCGTGCCGTCGCCCTTCTCGGCGGCGAAAATCACATTGCCGCTGGCCCGGAAGGTGGCGACTTCGGCCAGGCCCATCGCCTCGAAGCGCAGCCGCAGGTCCTCGTTCTTTATCCGGTGGCCGCCGACGTTCATCCCCCGCAGGAAGGCCACGTAGCGCCTCATGCACAGACCTTAGTCTTGGGGCCGTGGACAGAAAGCTTGGCCGGAGAGAGCGACCGTCCAGAGCGCGGATCACGCTCGCGCTGGCGCTTGTCGCGATCGGGCTTGTGAGCCTGGACGACCAGCTCGCAAGCTCCTCCACCGGCGGGGGCACCCCGGTCACCTCGCGGATCGTGGTTGGCTGCACCGCGGGCCGCGGGGGTCCTCTGATGCAGGGTCCGCGCTCCCGCCGCGTGGTCGCGCTGACCTTCGACGACGGGCCGAGCGCCCTCTACACCCCGAATGTCCTCGCGATCCTCAACCGCCTCCACGCGAGCGCCACCTTCTTCGAGGAGGGTCGCCACGTCGCCGGCAACGAAGCGCTGATGCGCCAGATCCTCGCCAGTGGCGATGAGATCGGCAACCACTCCTTCAACCACCCCGAATATCCCGGATACCGGGAGCTGGCGTCGACGAACAAGCGCATCCGCGCCGCCACCGGCTTCACCCCCTGCCTTTTCCGCCCGCCCTACGGCCTGATCGACACCAAGGTCGAATCGGCGGCACGGAGAACTTGGCTGCGGATGGTCCTCTGGGACGTCGACTCGCACGACGACAAGCATCCCGGTGCCGCCGTGATCCACGCCAGGGTGCTGGCGCTGACCCGACCCGGATCGATAATCCTGATGCACGACGGCGGCCGCCACCCTCAGACCGTGCAGGCGCTGCCCGGGGTGATCCGCGGTCTGCGCGCCCGTGGCTTCCGCTTCGCCACGGTCACCCAGCTGACCGGCGGGCGGTTCCTCTTCCACCGAACGGTGGGATGGATCAAGGACGGTCCCGGGTCCTAGATGTAGGTCAAGTGGTAGCCGAGCAGGGGTGCTCGCTCGCCTCGGGCTGCGATTGGACGATCGCAGAGGCGCACACCTACCCGATCGAGGAGCAGATGCGGCGAGAGGTTGGGGTGGCCGCCGAGGAGCCGGGCGCGGAGAACGCGGCCTGAACAAGCGTCGAAGTGCATACCCGCTTTATTCCGCGACGGCCACATGCGAGCCCGCCTATGCACTGAAGCCAAAGGTCCCGCCCCGACTGCCGCCGCAGCCGCCACACGCTGCCTGAGTGGGCTCACAGAGGCCTCCCGCGAGCGTCGGTCGC
>DATLSM010000104.1:0-7468 GCA_035534175.1 Solirubrobacterales bacterium
AACGGGACACGCCTGCCACCCGGCACACCACGGCAAGTGGTGCGGGCAGCTGCTCGCTCACGCTGAGCGCCTCGGAAACTGAGGGTGGCCCTTCTTCTCCAAGAGGGCCTTGACGATGTCGAGTTCCATCGAGAGCTCACCGACCTTGCGCTGGGCCTCGCGCAGCGCCACATCCTCGACTGGCGCCGGGCGGGCTTTTAAGCCCTCCCGTCCGGCGGCCAGGAACTCCTCTCTCCAGGCGCTGATCGCACCGGCGGGCTGACCGCACTCGCGGGCCAGGAGGTCAAGTGACTCGCCGCGCAACAGGCGCATCACGATCCCCTCCTTGCGCCGCGCGCTCCAGCGCGTTTCCCGCTCGCCTACGGCTCGCTGCTCAACGCGCTGGACCTCCTTCTGAGCTCCTTCTTCCATTCCGGCCTCCGTGACTCTCGACATCCTGACCTCCTCGGTCTAATCGAGTGTCCGGTCGGAACCGGGTGCGAGGGAAGGGATCAACGCCGAAATGCAGCCCGGTGGGCAGATAACCGGGGAAGTGACCGCAGCCTCCGGTGGATCTGCGCTTGCGAACATTGAAGCCTGCGTCGAAGTACCACGGCCCGCACCAGTTGGGCAGTTCGACTGCGCGACGACAAACGGTCGCGGCGAATACACCATTATGGCTCTCTGGGCTGGCTCCTATAGGGTCGAATTCCACGCGGATCACGAAGGTGGCAACTTCGGGCCCCAGCCCTTCGGTGGCAACCCAGTGGAAGTGACTGTGCCGAACACGGCCTCGGGGATCGACGCCGAAATGCAGCCCGGTGGGCAGATAACCGGGGAAGTGATCGCAGCCTCTGGCGGAGCCGCCATCGCTAACGTCGAGGTCTGCGTCGGAGGGCCGCCTTCGATGGATGTGTCCGGCTGCTCGACCTCAAACGGCAGCGGCGAATACACGATCTCGGGCCTGTCGAGCGGCTCCTACGACGTTGGTTTCTATCCCTACGAAGGCGGTGATTACGTGTTCCAGTCCGACAACGGCGTGTCGGTGATAGCGGGAAGCACGATCTCGGGAATCAACGCAGCGATGCCCTCCGGCGAGCATATCACCGGAATCGTGACCGCCTCCGCCGGGGGTGCCCGGCTCGCCAATGTCGAAGTCTGCGCCCAGAATACGAGCTACACCCCGTATGGCGGGAACAGTTGCGCGACCACAAATGGCGGCGGCTCGGCGAGCGCGACCAGCAATGTGGTGACTGTGCCCGTGCCGAACAATTTCTCGATGGCAAAAAAAACGACGTTCGATGCGAGGACCGGCGACCTCAACTTCTATCTCAAGCTACCCGACCCTGGCACGGTGCGCTGGAGCCTGACCTTCAAGAACCCTGACGCCGCGGCCTTCGCCGATTCAATGGGCCTGTCTCTCGACGACTACGGGTCCGCCGCTGAAAAGGCCAGGAAGCCGATCAATGTCTGAAAGATGGGCTTTGTCAAGTTCAAGAGCCGGTGCGTCCATATGAGAATTCCATTCGCAAGCGGCTCGAAGAAGGTCTCGGCGGGCACGGTCGAGATCGAGGTGCACGCTAGTGCCAAGGCGCTGAAGGCCCTGAAGGCAGGTCACAAGCTGAAGGTGGGCGGACCTTTTACGTTCCAATCCGCCCTGGCGGGGGCGCCGGTCACCCACACCGAGTCAGTCGTGGTGCGCTGGCCAAATATTCGAAAGCACGGCAAGTCCCTGTCGGGGCGCTAATTGACAATCTACGGCGGAGTGTCGCGGGAGTGCGGAAGTTTGCCATCCCTTATCCGCCAAATTGCTGGGACGAGGGCGCCCTGGGCCTTCCCCACCTCAGGAGGGTGGGCCGCAAACGGGCCGCTCAGTCGCGGTTCGGACAGAGGTGGGGCCAGGTGAGGCGTCTATCCCACCGAGCGGGGCAACTCAAAGGGGTGGGGAATTTCCGTTCCCACAAGTGGGGGATTCTCGGTCCCCTTGACAGGGGGGCGCCTCATCACTCGTTTTCGCACGCTCGCTCGACACCCGGGCGAAATTGCGGACGAACCCCTCGCAGTTTCCCGATAGCTGCTCGTCCACCGAGGGTCCGGAGTGGTCGGGGTCTTCCGTCTCGTCCTTGAATTTGGTGGCCGTAAGACGGTGAATCGGGTACCGCTGACCATCGTTTTCATTGAAGTTGACCTCAGGGCCCCTGAGACCGTCGACGTCTCCGCGTTCCCGGCCACCAAGATCCGGAGGAAGGGAGAGGTATCCCAGCATGTGGTCAAAGGAACGGTTCTCCAGCATGACCACGACGATGTGGTCGATTGCCTCAAGACGCCGAACCGCCGCATCGTTCGGGGCGGGCACGGTGACGTGCGGCGTGGACGGGATCGGTGCCGCGATCAGATCGACGACGGTTCGCCACTTCGCGGGCAGGAACGGGCGAGCGAGCGAGCGCAAAATCGCCCGCCCAAGGTTGCCTAGGCGTTCACCCACAGCGGCGCTCTAGCGTGGCGTTGGGTCACTGACCTTCGCCAGTGGCGTTGGGTCACTGACCTTCGCCGAGTCTATGCGCGTGATCACGCAAAGCTCCCCACATCGGATCACAGGAATTCCCCAGGTATGAGACGCACCAGCACCGCCCCCACCGCGTAGCCGAGGCCGTAGGCCGAGGTGGAGCGGTGGGGGCGGGCGGCTCTTTCCGTCGGGGGCCATCGCCACGGTCGCGGGTGTCTATGCCTGCGATTCGGAGGGAGACCCCGGGGGAATGCTCACAGAGGAGGATGACGTGGAGATTTACGCGCTCGCCAAGCGGGGATGGTCGATTGACGACGGCCATGAGAATCTCCCCATAGGCGGCCACCGAATCTCCCCACTGGCGGACGCCGAACCTCCCCATGGGCGGCCATCAGTTCTCCCCACTCACTGACCAACCCCGGCCAAATCGGCCGGCAACGACCGTCTCGCTCGTTAGGGCTCGCCGCTTCCGGCAAGCCGACGAGGGGACAACGATGAAAAGAGCGGAGGAAGTTATGGAGATTCTGGAGGCATTCGATTTGGTCGGCACGCTGCGAGGCGCAGCAGCGCTGGCCAGTGTCGATCACAAGACCGTCGCCCACTACGTCGGCGAGCGCGAAGCAGCCGGCGGCGACTGGCGCCGCAGCGAACGTCCCTGCCCGCGCATCGACGCCCACGCGGCGAAGGTCGCCGAGCTGGTCGATCGCTCCAAGGGCAAGGTCCGCGCCGACAAGGTCCACGAGCGCCTGCTGGCGATGGGCTACCTGGGCTCCGAGCGCACCACCCGCCGCGCCGTCGCCCGCGCCAAGGCGGCCTGGAAGGCCGGCAACGCTCGCATCACCCGCCCCTGGATCCCCGAGCCGGGCCTCTGGCTGCAGTGGGACTACGGCGACGGGCCACTGATCGGCGGGCGGGCGACCTCGCTGTTTTGCGCCTGGCTCGCCTGGTCGCGCTTCCGCGTCGTCCTGCCCCTCATCGACCGCACCATGCCCAGCGTGGTGATGGCGCTGGACCGCACCCTGCGGGCGATCGGCGGCGCCCCCACCTACGCGCTGACCGACAACGAGAAGACCGTCACCACCGACCACGTCTGCGGGATCGCGGTGCGCAACCCCAAGATCGTCGCCGCCTCCCGCCACTACGGACTGACGGTGGCCAGCTGCGTTCCCGCCGATCCCCAGTCCAAGGGCGGCTCGGAGGCGACGGTGAAGATCGCCAAGGCCGATCTGGTCCCCACCGAGCACAACCTGCTCTCCGGCTATGGCAGCTTCGCCGAGCTGGAGGCCGCCTGCGAGGCCTTCTGCGAGCGCGTCAACGCCCGCGAGCACCGGATCACCCGCCGCGCCCCGGCCGAGATGCTGACCGAGGAGCGAGAGCGCCTGCACCCGCTCCCCGCCGTCCCCCACACGCTCTGCTTCGGGGAGACACGGCGGGTCTCGCGGGAGTCGACGATCTCGATCGGCTCAGCGATCTACTCGGTCCCCCACCAGCTGATCGGCGAGCGCGTCTGGGCCCGCGCCACCCAGGAGGAGCTGATCGTCGTCCACGCCGACAGCCCCCAGGGCCCGCGCGAGGTCGCCCGCCACGCGCTGACCACGCCGGGCTCCCCGCGGATCTCAGACGAGCACTACCCGCCGCGCCCACCGGGCGCCCTGGAGCGGGTTCCCCGCGCCAAGGGCGCCGAGGAGGTCGCCTTCCTGGCGATCGGGCCGGGAGCCTCGCGCTGGCTGCGCAGGGCCGCGGCAGCGGGCGCGGGACGGGTCAGGACGAGGATGGCCGAGGCGGTCGACCTGGCCAAGCTGCATGGCTCAGAGGCGCTCGATGAAGCGCTGGGAGCGGCGGCGGAAGCCGAGCGCTTCGGCGAGGGCGACCTCGCCTCGATCCTGCACCACCGCCAAAGCGCCCAGGTGATCGAGTTCCCCCGCCGCCTCGCCGAGGCGGCCACCCTGCAGCGCTCCACTCAGAGCTGGGAGGGATTCGGCCGATGAGCATCTACTACGAGCAGATCCGCACCGTGATCGACCCCGAGCAGGCCGGCGTCTCCCCGGCCGGCGAGCTCCTCCAGGACGTCAGCGTGATCATGACCGCCTCGCCCGCCGACTTGGCGCCGGCGCTATGGCCCTCGCCGGCGATCGTGACGCTCGACCTCGCGAAGGCTCGCGAGTTCGCCTTCGAGCTGTTGGCCGCCGCCGAGGCGGCCGACTGGATCGGAGGCCCCAGATGAGCGTCAAGGCCCCAGCGCCGCCACCGCTACCTGAGGAGCTGGCCGAGATGCTGCGCGCCCTGCGCCTGCCCCATATCCGCGAATCCGCCCCGGAGGTGCTGGCCACCGCCGCCTCCCAGCGCTGGGAGGCGAGCGAGGTCCTGCGGGTCTTGCTCGAGGCCGAGCTGGCGGGGCGCGCGGAGGCGGCGGTCGGTATCCGCCGCCGCCGCTCGGGCCTTCCCGCCGGCAAGACGTTCGATGCCTGGGATCAGAAGGCCTCCTCGATCCCGGCCCCCACCCAGCAGGCGCTTCGCACCCTGGAGTGGGTCGGGCGCGGGGAGAACGTCTGCATCTGCGGGCCGAGCGGAACGGGGAAGAGCCACTTCGCCGAGGCGCTCGGGCACCTGGCGATCGACCAGGGCAAGGCGGTCGCCTGGCACACCCTGGAGTCCCTGGCGGCGCTGCTGCGCGGCGCTCGGGCCGATGAGACCGTCTCCAAGGCGATCGGCAAGTTGATCCGCGCCGACCTGGTGGTCATCGACGACGTCGGGATGGTGCCGGTCTCCACCGAGGCAGCGGAGGCGCTCTTTCGGGTCGTCGACGCCGCCTATGAGAAACGCTCCCTGGCGATCACCTCCAACATCCACCCGTCGGGATTCGACGAGCTGATGCCGCGCACGCTGGCGGCGGGGACGGTCGACCGGCTGCTCCATCATGCCCACGTGATTGTCACCGACGGGGTCGAGTCCTACCGGCTCTCCCAGGCGACCGAGGGCAAGGGGGTGGTGCCGCTGAGCTGACCGCGCGAGCCACGCGATCGCAGCGGCTTCGCTACGGCCTACGGCCTTCGCTACGCCGCTGCGACGGGAGGGCTCAAGCGGGGAGAAACCGTGGCCACCGGTGGGGAGAAGAGATGGCCGTCAGTGGGGAGGTTGGATGGCCGCCGCTGGGGAGAAACCGATGGCCATTGACAGTCGATCTCGGCCATCGCCCGCCACACAGGACGGGACCGAAAGACAGTGCGCGTTCACCTGCGCGAGGACCGCTCCAAGCGAGAGCGGCCGCCCAGCTGCCTGGAGCCCTACCGCGACTACCTGGTGGCGCGCTTCGCCGACGACCACCACGTGCTCGCCACCGTGCTGCACCGCGAGCTGGCCGACCTCGGGCACCGGGCTGGAAAGACCCGTTGGACTCTCGGGGAGCGCTGCGCCGTGGCGGTCGACCACGGAGCACGGAGAGCTCCTCCGCGAGCGGACCGCTTCGGCCACTGCTGGTGCCTCCCGGTCAGGGAATGCTGGGGTAGGGCGCCGGTCGCAGCGCAGCTGCTCATCCCCCCACCTCGCAGTGGCTCTGCAACGAGCCCTTGACGTTGGCTCCACCGGAGAAGCCATAGCTCGCCCTGGCGAGCGTGAAGCTCGCCCCCGCCAGCCCACCGGGGGCGGCGCAGGAGGCGCTCAGCAGACTGTGGCCCTCTGTCTTTGGGCGCAGCGTTACGTCAAAGGAGGCAAGGCGGCCGTAGCCGCCGTCGATCTTCGGGATCTTTGCCGTGAGGATCGGGCCCGAGCGTCGCTGGGCGATCGTCGCCTCGGTCACGTATGTGGTGGAGATCGGGACGGCGGCGTTGACGTAGAGGAGCAGGTCGGGCTTACCGTGGACGGGGGCACCGTTGAAGATCAAAAGCGGCCCGGTGGCGCTGAAGGGGGCCTGTTCGGGGAACGCGATTTCCGCGGTGACGTTGCCCACCCCAACCTGGGCCGCTCCGCAGACCTGCCTGGCCCGCACGATCAGCGTGCCCTGCAGCTGGCCGGCCGTGCAGGTCGGCAGGCCCTTGGTTTCGATCCGGCCGTGGCGGTCAAAGCGCACCGAGACGGTGCGCAGTTCCGGCAGGCGGGAGCCGTCGGTGGTTTTGAAGGAGGCATCGAGGAACACCGAGATGGATGCGTAGGCGTTCCTGGGAAGCTTCGTCGGCGTGATCGCCCCGTTGAAGGAGACGGCCAGGTTCCCGCCGCCGACCAGTTCGGCGGAGGCACTCGCAGCCAGCGCGAGGCTCACCGCGACGATCGCCGCCGTGGCGAGCCCGAGAGTTCGTTGCACGCGGTTCCGCCTTACCCGAGGCGGCTACCGTACCAGCGGATAGACGCAGGTGTAGCGGGAGGGGGCGTTGATTTCAGACTCTGAGATCGCTCCCGTTCCGTCGACGACCACGGTGCGGTAGTTGGTGCCGTTGGTGTTGCCGTAGAACTCATCGGTGTATTGGTGATCAGAGCCGACGCCGGTGCCCAGGTTGAGCACTCCGCGCACCGAGTAGAGCTCAAGCGGTGAGGGCAGGTAGCCGCCCTTGGCGGCGCACTGATCGGCGGCTTCCTTGACCGTTGAGACGGCGGGGTTTGGCTGGGCGTCAAAGCAAAGACCTCTGATCAGCGTCGCTCCCTGTGGGCAGGAGGCTTCGTGGTGTTCGGCGCCGAGGGTGTTGGCGGTTTGGGCGGTGGCCGCGTTGGCGGCCTGGGGAACGGTGCCGAGAGCGCTGAAGTTGACGTTTTGGCCGGTGATCGACCCTTCGGCGATTTTCGAGCCGGTGACCGAGCCTTCGGCGAGCTTGCCGTTGGTCACCGACTTGGCCTGCAGCTGGCGGGTGCCGACCGAGTTGCGGGGGACCTTGAAGGCGGCGTAGGCGCTGCCGGTGAGGGCGACGATCAGGGCGATCACCGCGACGACCATCGCCGGACTGGGACGTCCGATTCGCTGCTTTTTGCCTTCTTGCCTCATCTCTAGCTCCTTGC
>DATLSM010000105.1:0-3540 GCA_035534175.1 Solirubrobacterales bacterium
CGCTGCGCGCCCGAGGATGAATCCGCGGTGGAGGCCGAGTGCCGGGCCCAGCTGGAGGCCTTCCGCCGGCTCCTCGGTCGTGACCCCACTCACCTGGACTCCCACCAGCACATCCATATGAGCGAGCCGCTCGCCTCGGTGGCCGGGCGCCTTGGGGCGGAGCTCGGGGTACCGCTGCGGGGGAGGGGGATCCGCTATGAGGGCGGCTTCTACGGCCAGAGCGGCAAGGGGGAACCGCTGCCCGAGGCGATCAGCGCCCAGAGCCTGATCGAGCTCATCGTCTCCCTGCCCGGGGGGTGGACGGAGCTGGGTTGTCATCCGGGCCTGAGAATGGGTGAGGAATCTTCCTACGGCGCCGAGCGCGAACGCGAGGTGGAGGCGCTCTGCGATCCAGGAGTGAGGGAGAGGATTCAGAGCGAGGCGATCGAGCTGCGCTCATTCGCCCAGCGCGGTTGAGGCGGACTCCCGCCGGGGATTCCGGCTGACCCGATTTGCCGCCTGCCGTCCTCCTACATTCAGGGGGTGGCGGCCTCCGAGCGCGACAGCACGCAGGACTGGCTCCTGCCCGACGCCGCGCTGCCGCCGACGATCGGCGAGCTGGAGCGCCGCATCGAGGAGGCGGTGACGATCGCCCAGGCCTCCGAGGCGGCGGTGATCACCGTCGGCGCGGCGGCGCTGGAAGCCGCCAAGCAGGCAAACCGAGCGGCGGAAATCGCCGAGCAGGCCAGCGCCGTGGTGCTGGAAGTTCAAAAGAGAGTCACGCGCAGCGCTTCCCCACCCGACAGCGACACCGTCCCCCAGGACAGGAGCCTGCGCGGCTTCAGCGAGCGGGCCGACCGGGTGGTGGCCCGGTTGAGGGCTCTGGAGCGGCTCCCGGTTCGCTCGCGCCCAGCCAGTGGCGCCGCAGGCCGGCGGCGATCTGTCCGCTGAGCTCCCCGGCGGGGAGGATGGCCCCGTCGAGCGCGCAGACGGGCTCCACGCCGCGCAGCGATCCGGTGAGGAAGACCTCGTCGGCCCCTGCGAGCGCGGCGAGCCCGATCGCCTCCTCGCGCACCTCGATTCCCACTTGCGCCGCAACCTCGATTGCCCTTGCACGCGCGATGCCGGGGAGGATGCGCCCGTCGGCGGGCGGGGTCAGGAGGGCGCCCCCGCGGACCGCGAAGACGTTGGCCCGCGAGGCCTCGAGGACGGCGTCGTGGTCGACGAGGAGCGGCGCCGAGTCGGCCGGGGTGGCTGCTTCGGCGGCCTCCAGCAGGCGGCGGTCGGCCCACTTGTGGGCGCCGAGCCCGCCCTCGAGGAGGTGGCTGCGCAGGGCGAGCGCTCGCTGGGGAGCGGGAAAGACCATCGCCGGCGCCATCTGTGCCGTCACGACCTCGCCCTGCAGGGCGCCGTCGCCGTCAGGGGCGATCGTCAACCGCAGTCGTCCCAGGCCGATGCAGCGCGCCCGCTCGCTCACCAACTGAACTGCGCTCGGCGGCGCCCCACTGCCAAAGAGGGCCCTGAGGCTGCTGGAGATCCGCTCCAGGTGGGCGTCGAGCTCGACCGGATGCCCGTCTACGACGAGCATCGTCTCAAAGACGCCCTTTTTGCGATCGGGAATCGGGGGCATGCCAGGCTATTTTGCAGCGATGTTCACCGAGCACCCGGCGAAGACCTCGCCGACCGAGGCGCGCCTGCAGCTGCGGGTGAGACGACTTGATGCGCTGCACGGCGCCGAGCGGGCCTTCGTTCACCTCTACGCAGATAGCCCGAACGCCTTCTGGCTGGACAGCAGCCGGGCTGATGAGCGCGGCCGCTTCTCCTTCATCGGCGACAGCGGGGGGCCGCTCGGCGCGCTGATCGCCTACGACGTCGATGCGGGTGAGGTTCGGGTGGAGAGAGAGGGCGAGATGGAGGTGATCCAGGAGTCGATCTTCGACTACCTCGGTCGCGAGATGCGCCGGCGCCGGGTCCCCGCCGGCGATCTGCCGTTCGACCTGAACTGCGGCTTCGTCGGCTACTTCGGCTACGAGCTGAAGGCCGACTGCGATGGCGACGCGGTCCATCGGGCCACCACCCCCGACGCGGCGTTCGTCTTCGCCGGCCGCATCATCGCCTTCGATCGCCTGCAGCGGCGCACGTACCTCGTCTGCTTGGTCGAGCCCGAAGGCGCGAAGGTGGGGGAGGGGTGGATCGAGGAGACCAGCCGGCGGCTGGCATCACTGCCGCCGCTCCCCGGCCCAGACCAGGCGGGGGCTCTGACCCCCAACGGCCCGGTCGAGTTCCGCCTCAGCCGTTCCCACGATCGCTACCTCGAGGACATCGCAATCTGCAAGCGTCGCCTGTTCGAGGGCCAGACCTACGAGGTCTGCCTCACCAACCGGATCGCCGCAGAGCTGGCGTCCCCAGATCCACTGCGTCTCTACCGCGCCCTGCGCCGGGTCAACCCGGCGCCGTTCTCGGCCTTCCTGCGTTTCGGTGAGACCGCGGTCCTCAGCTCCTCGCCCGAGCGCTTCCTCCGCCTTGACCGCGACCGCTGGGCCGAAGCGAGGCCGATCAAGGGCACTCGCCGCCGTGGCGACACACCGGCCGAGGACGCGCGCCTGGCCGCGGCGCTGCGCGCCGACGAGAAGAGCCGCGCCGAGAACACGACGATCGTCGACCTACTGCGCAACGACCTCGGCATCGTCTGTGAGTACGGGACGATCGAGGTGCCCCAGCTGATGGAGGTCGAGACCTACGAGACCGTTCACCAGCTGGTCTCCGTCGTGCGCGGCCGGCTGCGCGAGGAGGTCGAGGCGCCGGAGTGCATTCGCGCCTGCTTCCCGCCCGGCTCGATGACGGGTGCGCCAAAGGTGCGGACGATGGAGATCATCGACGAGCTGGAGGGGGAGGCGCGCGGGGTCTACTCGGGCGCGATCGGCTACCTGGGGCTGAGCGGCGGCTGCGACCTCAGCGTCGCTATCCGCACGATCGTGATCGACGGCGCCTCGACGAGCATCGGGGCAGGCGGCGCGATCGTCCTCCAGTCCGATCCCGAGGAGGAGTACGAGGAGATGTTGCTCAAGGCCCGCGCTCCGATGAGGGCGCTGGCGGGTAAGAGCAAGCGCCAGGACTTATCGCCATAGAGCGCAGATCGGGATTAACCGGTTGGTGAGGAGCCGCTCGTATGCGAGGGCGTCCTGCGGTCAATCCCCGAGGCGCGCAGCAGCGTGGCATCGAGCGATGCCTGCCGAGTCGAGGGCGTCGGGCTCGTGGTAGCGCCCCAGACGCCGACCCCGTCGAACCGGCTTTGAGAAGCGGCTTTCGGGCGGCTGGCGGTTTCAAGGATTTCAGGATTTCGCCACGGTGAATGTCTACTTCTCGACATCGTTCGAGGCTGGTTTTCGACGTTTTTCGATCTCTCCGAGCCGTGCCCCAATCCCTGAGATGGACGCCCGTGTCAAGGGGCGGTTGATTTCTTGGATGTGAGTGGGTGTTCAGGGTGATGGTCCTTGCACTGGGGTCGGGCGGCCGGCGCGATAGCAACGACAACTGGTCACTCTGAGATGCGCGGGTCGG
>DATLSM010000106.1:0-56167 GCA_035534175.1 Solirubrobacterales bacterium
ACGAAACAGGAGGGTTCATGACCGACAAGAACATCGATAAGGCAAAGGGTCGCGTGAAGGAGGCCACCGGCGCGCTGACCGGAGACAAACGCCTGAAGAACGAAGGTCGCGGCGATCAGGCCAAGGGCTCTGCGAAGAACGTTGTGGACAAGGTCGCCGAGACCCTCACCGGCCGCAGGAGAACCAAGCGGTAAAGGCAGGTAGTGCGAACCAACCCAGCTAAGACTCGGGGGAGGTGACAGCCATGCTCACAATCCTGCTTATCATCGTCGTACTCATGCTGCTGACCGGCGGCTTCGGCTACAGTCGCCGCCGCCGCGGCAACGTGTAGAACCGAGAACGTAAGAATCTCACCGGCGGGCGGGGCCCGATGAGACTGCTCCGAGCGCCGCCGTCAGTGTTTGTCGTCCGTCTCTTGGCCGCTTTTGAAGAAACGTGCCGAGTGCCCCGGCAGGCGCCGCGATTTACGGTGATCGCATCTCCTGCATCGGGCACCAAACGCGCTTGATCTTCCCGGGTAAGGTTTGATCTCCCAGGTAAGGGGAGGCCAGATACATCGACTACAGAAGGTGTGCAATCGTGGCCCGAAGGGAGCCGGCGAGCAGAACAGCTATTCGAAAGGAGGACAGCGGAGAACGTCGGGGTGGCGAGGCGCGCCGCGACTACAGGCCCGAAGGCGCACCGGCGGAAACGGGGATCCTGGCGACTCTGAAGCGCGCCGCGACCGAGTTCAGCGAGGACAACCTCACCGACTGGGCCGCCGCCCTCACCTACTACGGGTTGCTCGCCCTCTTCCCGGCCCTGATCGCGCTGGTCTCGATCCTGGGACTGATCGGCGACCCCAAGGCGACGACCTCGACGATCACCGAAGCGATCACCGCGATCGGGCCGAAGTCCGCCGCGCAGACTTTCGCCGGCCCGATCCGCTCGATCGCCTCCAACCAGAGCCTCGCCGGCTTCGCCTTCGTCCTCGGCCTGGCGGTGGCGCTGTGGTCGGCGTCCGGTTACGTGGGCGCATTCATCCGCGCCTCCAACGCGATCTATGAGACGACCGAGGGGCGCCCGTTCTGGAAGCTGCGGCCACTGCAGTTAGCCGTGACGCTGATCATGGTCCTCCTGATGGCGGCGCTCGCCTTGGGTTTGGTTCTGACTGGCCCAGTGGTGGAAGCGGTGGCGAAACCGCTTGGCGTCAGCTCAACCGCAGTGGACGTTTGGAACGTCGCCAAGTGGCCGGTGATGGTGGCCGTCTTCGTAGTCATGGTCGGCGTCCTGTACTACGCTTCGCCCAATGCGAAAATCCGTGGCTTCAGGTGGGTCACCCCCGGCAGCCTGGTCGCGATCGTCGTTTGGGCAATTGCTTCAGCCGCCTTCGCGCTGTACGTCGCCAACTTCGGCTCCTACGACAAGACCTACGGGACGCTCGGCGGCCTCGTCGTGCTGCTGGTCTGGTTTTGGATCACCAACCTGGCGATCCTCTTTGGTCATGAGCTGAACGCCGAGCTGGAGCGCAGCGCCGAGATCAACGAGGGACGACCTGGGGCCGAGGGGGAGATCCAACTCGAGCCGCGCGCGAAGTCCAAGAAGCAAAAGACCACCTGACCGGAAGCAGAGTTCGGTGGCAGCAACCAATACCGCGTCCCGCCTCGCTTTCAACGTAGAGCAGCTGCTCGAGAGGACTACACCCAAGGAAAGCTGGTGGTGGGCGCAGGAACCTCCGTGCCGCTCCCCGTTTCTGAAGGAAGGCAGTTAGCCCTAGCGCGGACCACGATCCCAGAGAGCACATCGCTGACGGGTCTGTCCTCCGCCACGCCCAAGCCGTCAGACTGCAGCGACGCCGAGGATCACCTCGCGTGCCAGCTCACGGAACGCTCACCAGCACGCAGTGCACCAGGGTCGACTCATCGAGTATGTGGGATGCACTCACGCGGTGGTAGCCATCAGCAATGATCAGCGGACCGCTCTTGGGGCGCACGAGCATGACCGGCGCCAGCGGCTTGCCCTCCCGGACCTTCGCGAGCTTCGCAGCAACGCCTTCGTTGTCGAACGGTAGGCACGGGAGGTCCGCGGCACGCAAAATGTCCTTTGCGGCAAACGAGCGTGACTTTGTGCGTCTCTTGCGCAGCCGCTTGAGCGCCACCCCGACGTGGAGTTTGTGCAGTACGAGCCGAAGGAAGTGATCGGCTGCGGCAAAGTCATGCGGCTCGGGTTCAGCCAACCACGCCAGCTTTGAACCAGTCTCGGACGCCATCAAACCTCCTTGTCGGGTACCCAGGGTGCCACAGACAGATGCCGTTTGCGCGCCAGGGCCTGGCAGAGTATGCGTGGGGTCGCTAGCCGCGCACGGTGGGGGTCAGGCTACGAGAGTGGCCGTGGATTGGCCGCGGAAACTTGGGTGCATCGGAGCCTGAGAAGATGAGCTTGCCTTGGCGGCTGGCTTACCAGGGCCGCCTACTGGCCGCCTAGAAGCGCATACTCACCCCTAGCAGGACCAATGGCCATAGGAACACCGCTAGGACCAACTCGGCAACCTGCTTGATGTTGTCGATATGCGCAAGGTAATGGTGAGAAGAGGCAACGATGATTCCGATGACGACATAAAGGATGCCGAGCAGGCTCGGTCGTGAGCGCGAGAACATGCTCTACTCGTCGCTTTTTAGGTCGCTCTCCTCGCGCGCCGCTTTCTCCTCATGAAGGTCGGCTTCAGCTCCTTTGCGCTTGGCACGCTCTTCTGCAACTGAGACTTCAGTGCGCTGCTTTGCGGCCTCCTCGCGGTGGAAACCAACGTCGTCTCGCTTGGCAGCCACCTGCACATGCCCTAGGTCGCGCCGCGCTTTGGCTCGCCGGGCCGATGCCAGCAAGACGCCCACGATAATCGCCGCTACGATAACTATCACAATGATCACCGCTGTGGACATGCAGCCTCCTTGGTCAGGGTCATCCGGAGAATACCGCTATATCCGTTGACCAGATCCGCTGGCAATGCGCCCGGCACGCAGAGTGGGAATCTCGCCGCCAGATTACGCCCGCTAGATCCGCCCGAGCAGCAGCAGCACCAAAAGGATGATCGCGATCAGGCCCAAGATGCCACCTGCGACGGCCACCTTAAGCAGCACGAGCACAATCGCAATCACGACCAGCAGGGCGATGATTCCTCTCACCATTCTCAGTCCTCCATCGGCTTGGAACTTCTGGCGGCGCCAGTCTGCCACAGCGCAGCGCGTCAAAAAGGGGCGAGCTGCCGTTTGAGCAGCCCGCCCCTTTTCCCAGTTGCTTCAGAGTCTGCGCTCTCCAGATCGCATGGGCTGAGGCTTAGGGCTCTTACCTGGTTGCCTTGACCGAAACGATCTTGACGCTCGATCGAGGCGGCGGCTATGGTCGTGCCACGCAATAGGGGCCGGTGGTGTCAACGACCGACCTCCAGTCCACTGGAAGGAGCAGGTTTGCCATGAAGGTGCTGGTAGTCGCGAGCGAGCCGATTTCTGCCGAGCGCCTGCGCAGAGCGCTTGGGTCTGAGACCGAGGGCGCTGAGATCATGGTCGTCGCGCCGGCGCTTCACCTCTCAGCCTTGCGCTTTTGGCTCTCCGATGCCGATGAGGCCATCGAACGCGCAGAGCTCGTTCAACACAAGACGACCGAGGACTTCGATGACGCCGGATTGGACGCTCACGGTGATACCGGTGAGGGGGATCCTGTCAAGGCCGTGGAGGATGTTCTCGCCACCTTCCCGGCTGAACGCATCCTGGTCTTCACTCGCCCGACCTCAGAGCAGCGCCACGACGAGGTAATCGATGCCGAGGCGCTGCAGCAACGGTTTGGATTACCTGTCGAGCAACCCAAATAGCAAATGGACCTCCGACGGAGATCCTTCAGTGTCTCCCAGCAAACTGACTAGGTGTTAAGGATGGTCAAGTACCTATCGCTATTTCACTCCTGCGACGGAACCACCCCCTCACACACGGCGTCGACATCGCTGGCATCATCGTCCTGGGTGCCGTCGCCCTGCTGCTCACTGCCGTCGCCATGTTCGCCATCGAACGCCGGGACCTCCGCGCATAGACGAACACACACAACGGGCGCCAATCTCATTCCACCCACCCAACCCAACCCCAGCCAGGGCCGCGGTTTGGCGAGGGTTGGCGGGGGTTGGCGGGTAAGGCAGGGTTAGGCGGGGGCAGGCAAGGCTGGGCAGGCCCGCTCTCGCCCCGGTCAGGGGCTTGGAGACCTGGGGGGGCGAATGCGAGGTTGGTTTGAGCAGGTAAGAAGGCCGAAACAAGACGGTAAGACTGCCAAGGGCTTTGGCCGGTTTTGCCGAGTTTTGCGCGGCGCGGCCGGGACTGCGCAAGCCTGGTTCGCATTCGCCCGCCTCACCTAGACAGCCGCCGCGACCTCTTTAGGGGCAAAAACCGGGGCCTCTGGCTCCTTTCCCCCCAACTGGTTGGGGGGAGCGCCCAGCCCCGTCCGGTTTCAGCGAGGCTCTTCTCCACTCCCCCCGCGCGGGTGGGCAAAGGGACTCCGCCTTGATCCCGTCACCGCCGCCGCCGGCACAAGCGCCAACGCACCGACCGAGATCCCCACCGCTTGCCCGCTCACCACAACGAGGCCAAATCGAGGCATTGGCGCCACTCGAGCCTCGTCGGATCCCGCGGTTAGGATCGCCTCGATGCGCTACCCGGTCGAGTCCTTCACCGCCAAGGAGAGAGCGACCCTCGCTCCTCACTTCACCAATCTCGACCGTCCGGTGTTCGCCCTCGTCAACCTGTCGGAGACCGTCAAAGGAGCGCTTTTTGCGCGCTATTCCCGTTATTCGGGAACGGTTCGCCGCCTCTATCTGGAAGAGTTTGCCGCCGATGCCCATCCCGGCGAGCGCCCCTTCGATGCCGGAGAGGGAGAGCGGGCCGCAGAGCTCTACGAGCGGGTCTTCCTCGGCTACGGCGACGACTCGATCGCCCAGGTCGGCGGCGCCCACGTCGCCTGCGAGTGGGTCTCCAACATCCTCACCAAGGTCCTCCAACGGGGCCGGCTCGCCGCATACCTGGAGCAATCCACCCGCTACATCGCCTATGACAAGCCGCTCCCGGATGACGCAGGCGGCGGCTATCGCTACTACCACGGCGAGGACCTCGGCTCCGAGTTCGGCGCGGCGATGGACGAGCTATTCGCGATCTACTCGCGCTCCCTGCGTCAGGTCGAAGCCTGGGCGGCGGAGCGCTGGCCGTGCGGCGAGGGTGAGCCGCGGCGGGCCTGGGAGCGCTCGATCCGGGCCAAGGCGCTGGACCTGCTCCGCGGCCTGCTTCCCGCCGCGACGCTGAGCCACGTCGGCATCTTCGCCTCAGGCCAAGCCTACGAGCAGCTGATCCTGCGGTTGATGGCATCTCCCCTACCCGAGGCGCGCGAGTACGGCGAGATGATCATGCGTGAGCTGCAGTTGACGATGCCCAGCTTCGTCTCCCGGGTCAACCGGCCCGATCGCGGCGGCGAGTGGGTCACCTACCTGCAGCACCGTCGCGCGGCGACCGAGAGCTGGGTCGCGCGGCTTGGCCTCGATCGCCGCGGCGCCGGCGAGGAAGCCCCCTCGGTCGAGCTGGTGCACGTCGACGGCTGCGAGGAGGACCTGCTGGCCGCCTGCCTGTTTGAGTCGGCGGCCACGCCGGAGACCGAGATCCTCGCTCGCATCGACGTGCTCGACCGCTCGGAGCGAGCCGAGCTGCTGGGAGCGCTGGTCGGGGAGCGAGCCAACCGCCGCCACCGCCCCGGGCGCGGCTTCGAGGCCCTGCGCTACCGCTTCGAGATCGTTTCCGACTACGGCGCCTTCCGCGACCTCCAGCGCCATCGGATGCTGACCTGCCAGTGGCAGCGACTGGGGGCCGACCTCGGGGCGGGGGTGCCGCGGGAGGTGCGCGAAGCAGGCGCCGGAGAGGAGTTCGACCGGGCCCTCGAGGTCTCCCGCGCCGAGTACGAGCGGCTCGCCGCCGCCGGCCTGGGCGAGCAGGCCCCCTACGCGCTCAGCCTCGCCTTCCGCATCCGCTACACGCTGGACCTCAACGCACGCGAGGCGATGCATCTGATCGAGCTGCGCTCCGGCCGCGAGGGCCACCCCACCTATCGAGCGATCGCCCAGGCGATGCACGAACGGATCGCCGCCGTGCACCCCGCCGTGGCCGCGGCCATGACCCACGTAGACACCTCCCAGGAGCCTCGCCTGGAGCGGATCCTGAGCGAGATCCGCACCCAGCGAAAGCGGGCCCAGGCCAGCGAGCACGCCGCGTCACCGCCCGGGCTCAACCCGCTCGGCTGAGGCGGCTTCCTATTCGCGCTGCTTGCGCTTGCGCCGCTGCTCGCGGCCGCCCTCGGCTCCGGAGGGCGCGCCGTTGGTCAGGGCGGCCGGCTCCGCCTCCTCGCCCGCCGTCGGCGGATTGAGGCCTGCGGCGGCCTTCTCACCCGGAGTGGGCCAGGGAATCGCCTGGCCGGCGGCCCAGGCGGGCGGGCGCCCTCCCGGCAGCTTCCCCAACAGGAGGAGACCGAGGTAGATGAACCAAAGGAAGTAAAAGGGAGGGAAGGGAAGCAAAGAGATGGCGCCCAGGGCGATTCCGAGAGAACCCCAGAAGCGGGTCAGGAGTCCCGATCGCATCGCGTGAAGCGAGGTGTAGGCCATGGCGATGAGGAATCCGAAAGCGCCAATCAAGCCGGAGATGCCCGCGACCGAGCGCAGCGATGCGCTGCTGATCACGTTGTTTGCAACTTCGTTGGCCCGATTGCTGTCGAGGGCCGCGCCCCTGGTGATCAGGGTCGGAACGTGGCTGGTGACGAAGGTGTGGCTGGCTTCCAGCGTCATCAGCCCGTTCAGCACTCCCGCCACACCGAGGATCAGTGGGGCCGCAACGACGAGACCGACCAGCTGAGCGCGCACCTTTTGGCTGCGGGCACGGGTGGCGCGGAAGAGGTAGTAAAGCGGCGGTGCCAGCAGCGCCACCGCGATCGCCTGAAGGATGTTGGTCGCCAGTTGGGCGGTGCGGTGGGAGTCGATGCGACGCAACAGTTCGGATTCCCCGCCACCGTTGCCCACAGCTTGGGTGGCGACGATGATCGCGGCGATCACCAGCGCGAACGCGAGCAGGGCCGCGACGGCCGCGGGCGTCGCCCATCGTTTCTCCCACCTGAGCACGTCGGTCTTGCTCGGCTGCACCCGCTCAGCCCCGATCGTGGAAGTAGAACTGGGGCAGCGCCCCCTCGATCACGTCCTGCGTCATCTTCCGCGCCACCTCCAGGTCGCCGGTCCGCACCGCGATGTCATCGAGGGTGACGATCCCGGCGAGACTCTCACCCTCGACCACCGGCAGCCGCCGCACCCGGTGTTGGACCATCAGCGCCGCCGCCTCGTCTAGCTCCATCTCCGGCTCGCCGCAGACCAGCGGACGGGAGGCGTGCTCTGCGACCGGCACCTCGGCCGCAACCCCCTCGGCGAAGACTCGCAGCGCCAGATCGCGATCGGTGACCATCGCCACCGGCGAGCCGGCGGGGTCGACGACCACCACCGAGCCCACCCGGTGATCGCGCATCAGGCGGGCCACCGAGACGGCGCTGGCCTCCCCCGTCGCGGTAACCACGGCCGCCGTCATGATCTCCTTGAGCCGCACGGGCCCTACGCTACCGGCATGAACGCGATAGGGCGCACCCCGGTCGTCCCGCTAGCGGCGGGTCACGGTCCCGACAATCCTCCCTGCCCCGCCTGCGGCGAGCCGCTGTTCGGCATGATGGCCGCTCGCTACGGCCTGCGCGGCCCGGTCAGCCGCTGCGAGAGCTGCGGCCTGGGCGTGGTCGGCGAAGCGGCGAGCGCCGAGGAGGCGCTGCGCGAACTGGACCGCCTGGAGAGCGACGGGACGCTGCGGATCATCAACCGGGTGAGCTTCGCGGCGGCGCTGGGGGCAGCCGGCTGGGCCGGGCTACAACCCAGCGCCCGCTACCTGTTCACGGTCGAGTCGGTGCGGCGGCTGGTCGCCGAGCGAGACCAGATCATCAGCCGGCGGCGCTGGGTTCCGGCCCACAGCCTGGCGCTCACCTGGCAAACCCTGCTCAACAGCCTCACCTTTGGCCACAATGGCGCCTTCGGCGCCCTCGGGTGGGGAGAGGCGAGCCCCGCCGAGCAGCCCTGGCAGCGCCGGATCGACGCCCTGGTCAGTGTCGGGTTGGCGATCCCCGCCCTGGTCCCCGCCCTGGTGATCGAGCTTTCAGGCGCGCCGATCGGCCGCGGATCGGCGATCTCGCTGCGCCTCGAAGTGCTCTGATCGCAGCGGGGTAGCCGTCACCGACGGTCTTCTACGAGAGGCCCTCACGCGCCTCTCGCACCAGCGTCACCGCCTCGGGAAAGAGGACGCGGATCGCGTCGCGCACCTGCATTGCCTGCTCGTCAGGGCTGCCGGTGAGATCGATCTGGCCGATCGAGGCGACGGTCATCTCGACCGCCAGCTTGATCGCGTTATCGGCCCATGCGACCCGCTGCGAGGACTGCATCTGCTCGGACAGCTCCTCCATGCGGGCGCGGAACTCGTCGGGGTCGCCGAAGAGGTTGAAGGGGCTGCCCTCCATGCAGACATCAAAGCAGAGGTGTGAAGGCGGCGCAGCGCCTGGGCTTCCCCTGCGCCCCCGTCCGCCTTGCCACCATGGCCCCGAACATGCGCCCCCGAGGCTGAGTGCGAATTGGGACCCGCTAGGCGCTGCGCTCGGCCGGCCTCCAGCGCCGAGTCCCGCGAACCTGGCGGCCGCTCAGCCCCTATCGCCGAGGAGCGGCTGCCAGGCCTGGCCGCCGAGAACCCGCTCGAATCCGATCCAAAGCGCATTCATCGCGGTCGCCACCACCCGCTCGCGGGGAACCTGTGGGTTCTCCGACCACCAGACCGCCAACCCCTGCAGGACACCCCTGAGGACCACCCAGGCCATGTCCAATCCCTCGCCATCCACCGAGCCCGCGGTTCGCTCCACACCCGGCTCGGCGGCGAACAGGGCGAGAATCGCCTCCCGGCTGCGGGCCGCCACCGCGGCGTGGACAGCGGCGATCTCGGGATCGCCGCTGGTGTCACGGAAGAGCACCCGCCCGGCGAAGGGATGCGCCTCGACGTAGGCGAACCAGGCTTCAAAGGAACGCGCGATGCGACGCTCGGGCGGGTCTTCGCCGCTGAAATTGCTGCTCCAGACCTGGCGCAGATCGGCGAAGTGGCGCTCCAGCAGGCATCGGTAGAGATCCTGCTTGGACTCGAAGTGGTCATAGACCACCGGTGGCGTCACTCCCGAGCGGCTCGCGATCTCATCGATCGAGGCCCCCTGGTACCCGCGCTCGGCGAACACCTCGGCGGCGGCCACAGCGATCACCTCGCGACGAGCAGCGGCGGTCATCCGCTTCCTCGGCCCTGCCGCCTTCTCCGCCTCGGTTGACATTCCATCAGCTCCCAGATACGGTTCTCCGGCCACTTCCTAGTCGTTACTAGGTTAGACCCTTGAGCGGAAGGAGCCGCATGATCGTCTCAGTTCATCTCGCAGACGTCGGCTGGTCCGCTACTGCGGGCGTCCTTCGCCGCAAATCGAGCCTCTCCAAGGTCGAGGGGCTGCGCTATGCGGAGACCACCGTCACCGCTCCGCTGAGCGAAAGCCTCCTCCCTTCCCCCACCCTCGGCCGGGTGGGGCTGATCGCATCCTGGGATGACGACGCGGCATTGGACGAGTTCTCGGCCAACCATCCGCTCGCCCGAGCGCTCTCCGCCGGCTGGCAGGTGCGGTTGGAGCCGCTGCACGTCTACGGCTCCTGGTCGGGGTTGCCGGACCTCCCCAGCGAGGAGCTTGCGCTGGGCGAGGAGGAGCCGGTGGCGGTGCTGACGCTCGGCCAGCTGCGACTTCGCCGAGTGCGGGCCTTCCTCCGCGCCAGCGCCCGCGCCGAGGGCGAGGCGGTCGCCGATCCCGCCCTGCTGGCCTCGACCGGCCTGGCGCGTCCTCCGCGGTTGGTCGCCACGTTCTCTCTCTGGAGGAACGCCGCGGGGATGCGCGCCTACGCCCGCGGACGAAGCGACGGGGCCCACCCCGCAGCGACCAGGGCCCACAGGTCCGAGCCCTTCCACCACGAGTCCGCCTTCGTGCGCTTCCGTCCCTACGCCTCGACGGGCAGCTGGGGCAGGCGCGGAGACCCACTCGCCGCTCTCTCCGCCGCATCGGCCTGAGCAGCTCTCCGACCCCTGGCGGCCTCGCTGGGAGGGCCGGAGCCCCGGCCGGGCTACCGCGTTGCGGCGGTGGAAGGGCGGGGCTGCCCAGCGGCATCTTCTGCTCCCGCCTCCTCCTGCGCCTGGCGGATCAGGCCGCGCCAGTCGGTGGTGCGGAAGACGAGCAGGATCGCGGCGAAGCCCAGGACCACCGACCAGGCGGCAATCGCGATCTGCGTCCCGACCGAGAAGGAGAGCACAGCGGTGCGCGTGGGCCCCGACAGCGTCGCGACCAGAAGCGCCTGCTGGGCGCCCGCGCCACCCGGCGTCAGGGGGATGATCGTGGAGATCGATTGCACGCTCATCACCAGGATCACGTTTCCGACCGAACCGGCGATCCCGAATGCCTCGAGGAAGAACCAAAGGGAGGCGAAACGGCAGCACCAACCGATACCCTGCCAGGAGGCGACTTGGCGCAGGTAGCGACGCGGCTGGGAGAGAACGGTAAGACCCTGCCCAACCCGGTCCCAGAAGCGACGAACGTGGTGGGCGAGGAGGTAGATCGCCACCGCCATCGCCACCAGCAACGCCGCGGTGGCGATGGCGAAGACCTGCGGGTGGTTTGCCCAGAAGGAGATCTCGAAGGCCGGCAGATGCGGGAGTTCGGGCAGGCTGGGCAGCAGGCCCTGGCTGGCGGCGTAGAGGATGACCAGGACGCCGGCGGAGATGTCGAAGACGGTCTGCACGAGGAAGGAGGAGGTGACCGCGGGGTAGGAGGAGTGGGGGATCTGGCGCTTGACCAAAAAGACCTTGGTCACGTCGCCGGCGTGGGCTGGGATAACGGAGTTGATCCCGGCCCCGGCCAGATAGGCGGCGGCAAGGCGGGTGAAGGAGATCCGCTCGCCGGGGTAGGCGGCCCGCAGCACGTTGCGCCAGGACCAGGCCCGGGCCAGTTGCATCGCCGCCAGGAACCCGAGCGCGAGGGCGAACGGAGTCCAGTGGATGTCCGTGAGGTTCTTGAAGAAGGCGGAGGCGGCGTTGAAGAAGGCGTTGAAGCTGGAGGTGAGATCGGCTGACTGCATCGCAGTTACACTAGCCCGCTGGTGTCAGAGGCCGAGACGCAGATCCCGTCCACCCAGATCGAGCACGACCCAGCCGATGAGGCGATGTGCGCGCGGGCTCGGGAGCGCTACACGGCCGACCGCAAGAGTCGCTTTCGCCGCCGGCGCAAACGCCACGCCGCCCTGCCGAACCTGATCATCATCGGCGGGCTGAAGTGCGGGACGACCAGCATCCACCACTACCTCGGCCTGCACCCCCAGATTCAGATGTCCAAGCCCAAGGAGCTCAACTTCTTCGTCGAGGAGCTGAACTGGGACCTGGGGATCGACTGGTACGCGAGCCGCTTCGACGACCGCTTCCAGGTGCGCGGCGAGTCCTCTCCCCACTACACGAACCTGCCCCGCTTCGGGGGGGTGCCCGGGCGGATCCACCGGCACTGTCCCGACGCTCGGCTGATCTACATGGTGCGCGACCCGATCAAGCGCATCCTCTCCCACTGGGTGCACGCCACCGGGGCCGGATACGAGACGCGGGAGATGGCCGCGACCATCTCCCAGCCGGGCTCCTCCTACGTCAACCGCTCCATGTACTGGCGGCAGATGCAGCCATATCTGGAGCGCTTCGACCGGGCGCAGATCGAGATCATCACCCAGGAGGAGTTGCAGAGTGCGCGGCTGGCGACGATGCGCAGGGCGTTCGGCTTCGCCGGCGTCGAGGAGTCCTTCACCTCCGAGCAGTTCGAGCGCGAGTGGGAGAAGTCGGCCGCCAAGCAGGGGGACAAATACCAGCTGATGGAGAGGCTGATCAAACTGCCGGGCTTCCGCTCGTTCGACCGCAACTTCGACCGGCTGCCGGAGTCGATGCGCTGGATCGTGGAGAAGGTCGTTCACGACCCCGAGAAACCCCCGGCGCCGAAGCCCGAGCTGCCCGAGGAGCTCTTCGAGACCCTGCGTGGGCGCTTCGGCGAGGACGTGGCCGAGCTGCAGAGGTTCGCCGGCCGTGAGTTCGCCGGCTGGCACGACTACCCCTAGCCGCCGGTCGAGCGATGCTGCGAGGCGCAATAGGCTGCGGCCGCATGCAGCGGCTCCTGCCCAGCCCAGGCCCCACCAGCGTCGAGGAGCAGCTCGCTTCCTACCGGCCATGGCAGGAGCCGCGCGCCGCTCGGCCCTTTGTCGCGGTCAACTTCGCCGCCACCGTCGACGGGCGGGCGGCCCTCGGCGGAGTGTCGGGGCAGATCGGCTCGCGCGCCGACACCGCGATGCTGGCCGGGCTGAGGACCAGGTTCGACGCGGTGATGATCGGGGCGGGGACGATGCGCGCCGAGCGCTACGGCCGCCTCATCTCCAAGCAGGAGGATCGCGAGCGCCGCGAGCGCGTCGGCCTCCCCCACGACCCGCTGATGGTGATCATCAGCGGCCGGCTCGACCTGCCATGGGACGCGCCGCTGTTCACCGCCGGCGGGGGCAGGGTGCTGATCTTTACCGCCTCGGAGGTCGAGCCGCCGCCGACCGCGACCTCATTGCGAGTCATCCGCCATGAGGGCTCCGTCGACATCTCCGAGGCGCTCCGGCATCTGCGCGCCGAGCGCGGCATCCGCGCTCTGCTCTGCGAGGGGGGACCGGGCCTGCACGGTGAGCTGGAGAGCGGCGGCATGGTTGACGACCTCTTCCTCACGCTCGCCCCCAAGCTTGCGGGGGGCGAGGCCCCCCGCATCCTCGAGGGTGAGTTGCCGGCGCTCGCCGATCTGGAGCTGACCTGGCTGTTGGAGGAGGGCGGGGAGCTGTTCGCGCGCTACCGCCGGCACCGAGCGGCTTCGGCCCGCTAGCGTTCCCCGCGCCCGGACCCCAAGGAGAGGAGCGCAGCGATGGATTTCAGGCCAAGCCCCCAGGTGGAGGTCCTGCGTGAGCGCATCCTCGACTTCATGGACGAGCGGATCTACCCGCAGGAGCGGGAGATCATGGAGGCGCTCGACGCCGAGGTCGGCCCCGGCGTCCCCTACCCCGAGATCCTGGTCGAGGTTCGGGGGAAGGCCCGAGACGAAGGGCTGTGGAACCTGTTCATGCCCGATGAGCGCTACGGCCCGGGGCTGGCGAATTGGGAGTACGGCCTGCTCTGCGAGGAGATGGGGCGCTGCCCGGTCGCCGCGCCGATGGCCTTCAACTGCTCGGCGCCTGACACCGGCAATATGGAGATCCTCGCCGAGCACGGAACCGCCGAGCAGCAGGAGCGCTGGCTGGAGCCCCTGCTCGAGGGCCGAATCCGCTCCTGCTTCTCGATGACCGAGCCGGAGGTCTCGGGCTCCGATCCGACCCTGCTCCAAGCGCGCGCCGTCCGCGACGGCGAGGAGTGGGTGATCGACGGCCACAAGTGGTTCACCTCCGGTGCCGTCGGGGCCGAGCTGGCGATCGCGATGGTCGTCACCGACCCCGACGCCCACCCCTACGCGCGCGCCTCGATGATCTGCGTCCCCACCGAGGCGCCCGGCTTCAACCTTGTCCGGCCGATCCCGGTGATGGGGCACGACCGAGGCCCCGGGCACTGCGAGATCCGCTACGAAGAATGCCGGGTGCCGGCCGCCAACCTGCTGGGAGAGCAGGGAATGGGGTTCGCCGTCGCCCAGGACCGTCTGGGCCCCGGCCGCA
This sequence comes from Solirubrobacterales bacterium, assembly GCA_035534175.1. GTDB lineage: Bacteria > Actinomycetota > Thermoleophilia > Solirubrobacterales > 70-9 > DATLSM01. The sequence goes on from DATLSM010000106.1 coordinate 13,886, forward strand.
TCCACCACTGCATGAGGGCCATCGGAACCGCCGAGCGCGCGCTGGAGATGATGTGCCGACGCGCCAACGAGCGCCAGGCCTTCGGCGGCCCACTCGCCGACAAGCAATTCGTCCAGGAGGCGATCGCGGCCTCGCGGATGGAGATCGACCAGGCCCGCCTGCTCACCCTCTACGCCGCCTGGAAGATGGACACCGAGGGCAAGCGCGCAGCCCGCCAGTCGATCTCCGCGATCAAGGTCGTCGCCGCCAACATCGTGATGAACGTCCTCGACCGAGCGATCCAGGTCCACGGCTCGCTCGGCATGACCGACGACACCCCCCTCGCCGCGCTGTGGCGCTTCAGCCGCATGCTCCGCCTGGCGGATGGCCCGGACGAGGTGCACAAGATGGTCCTCGCCCGGCGAGAGCTGAACCGCTGGTCGAAGCGAGCCGAGGCCGAGGCCAGCGGCGAGCTGAGCGCCAAGCACGCTCCACGGGCTATTTGAGGCTAGGTGGACGCTCCGGCCATGGCCGCGGGTCGACATAGATCCCGCGGCTGGGGGGTGATCGTCTGCTACTCGCTCGTCTGCGCGGGAACCCAGCTGCTCTGGCTCACCTACGCGCCGATCGACACGGAGAGCGCGCACTACTACGGAGTCTCTGTCTCTGCCATCGGCTGGCTGGCGGAGATCTTCCCGCTTCTCTACGTGCTGCTGGCGATCCCCGCCGGACGCCTGCTCGACGGCCGCTTCCGTCCATCGCTCGCGACTGGCGCGTGGCTGATGGCGGCGGGCGGATTGCTGCGCCTCGGGGGGCAGACCTTCGCCTGGGCGATGGCGGGACAGCTCGCTGTGGCGGTCGCCCAGCCGCTGATCCTCAGCGCAGTGGGCAAGCTCGCGGGCGACTATCTGCCGGTCAAGGAGCGTCCTGCCGGCATCGCCGTCGGGACGGCGGGAAGCTTCGCCGGCATGCTCTTCGCCCTGATCCTCGGCCCGACTCTGGGAGCCCACGGGCACATCGAACGGCTGCTGGTGCTCGAGGCGGCGCTCGGCGTGCTTGCCGCCCTGGCCCTGGCGGTGGCTCTGCGCCGACCCGTGCGCGAAGGCGAGGAGCGCGCGGCGATCGAGGGTGGCGTCGCGCGGGCGCTCTGGGCGCTGCCGGCAATGCGCACCCTCTGCGGGCTGGTCTTCATCGGCTTCGGCGTCTTCGTCGCGCTCGCCACCTGGCTGCAGGCGCTTCTTCACCCCTCGGGTGTCTCGGAACAGAGCGCCGGGGCGCTGCTGGTGGGGATGCTCGTCGCCGGGATGATCGGCTGCGCCGTCCTGCCGCCCCTGCTCGCCCGCCGCAACGCCGAACGCCGCTTCATGCGCGCGGCGGTGCTGGTAGGCGCATCGGGCTGCGTGGCCCTCGGCGCGATTCCCCTGCTCGGCGCGCGCGCCGGCGTGATCGCGCTGATGGGCTTCTTCCTCCTGCCCGCGCTGCCGATCGTCCTCACCGTCGCCGAGCGCCTCGCCGGGGCCGCCGCCGGCACCGCGGGGGCGATCGTCTGGCTGGCGGGCAACCTCGGTGGGCTGGTGGTGGCGCTGATCGTGCAGATCCTGATCCACGATCCCCTTGCCGCCTTCCTCTCCATTGCCGCGGTCTCGCTGCTCGGCCTTCCCCTCGCCGCCCGGTTCCCCTCGCTGGCGGGGGTTCTCCCCGCCGGGCATGGTTCGGCCGACCAGCGGGCGGCCATACCCGCTGGAGGCGGGGTGGCGTAGTCGGCCGCCCCGGGGTCGGCCGGGGCGAGCGAGCTTCCCCGTTCTCAGCCGGCGATGACGGCGAGATCGGCCGGGCGCAGCAGCGCCAGGAGGGTCGGGCCGTCGAGGACCGCCAGGCCGCCCTTGGCCAGCTTCGCCCTGGCTCCGGTGAGGCGGGCGAGCTGGTGGGCCAGGTCGGGCTCATGCCCCACCAGCAGCACCTCTCCCCGACCGGCCGCCAGCTGGCGCGCGTCGAACCCTCCCCCGCCCAACTCGATGGTCGGCTCCGGAGCGAGACCCAATGGCAGACAGGCGATTCGGGCGGTCTCGGCAGCGCGCACCCTGGGGCTGGTGAGGCAGGTATCGATCTGCGCGCCGAGCCTGGCCAGAGCCTCTCCCGCGGCCCGTGCCTGACGCTCTCCCTTGCCGGTCAGCCGGCGCGCGCCATCATCGCCATCGCCCCCTTCGGCGTCGCCATGTCGAAGCAGGTAGATCACCCCCGCCGATCCTACGCCGGTAAGCTGGTCCTCACTGATGATCATCTCCACCACGAACGACCTTCCCGGCTACGAGGTTACGGAGGTGCTGGGCGAGGTCTTCGGCCTGACGGTTCGCTCGCGCAACCTCGGCTCCCAAATCGGCGCCTCGCTCAAGTCACTCGCCGGCGGCGAGCTGAAGGGGATGACGAAGATGCTCAAAGAAGGCCGCGAGCACGCGACGGAGCGGCTGGTCGAGGAGGCCGAGTCAAAGGGGGCCGACGCGATCCTCGCCTTTCGCTTCGACACCTCCGAGCTGGGCACCACCTGGACCGAGATCTGCGCCTACGGCACCGCGGTCAGGGCGCGCAGGCTCTGAGGCCCTCCCCGAGCCACGGCGATCCCGGCTGGTGAGACCATCCTTCATCGCAGACAAGCGGGCCTGAGCCGATGAGCGACTCCCTCCCCACCCTGTGGCAGATCGACGTCTCGCACTACAGCGAGAAGGTGCGCTGGGCATTGGCCCACAAGGGAGTCGAGCACCGCCGCCGCTCACCCCTCCCTGGGGCCCACATGGCGATCGCCCTCTGGTTGACCCGTGGCGCGCAGACGACCTTCCCCGTGCTCAGCCTCGACGGCCGCCACGTCGGCGACTCGACCGCGATCATCGCCGCCCTGGAGGAGCGCTATCCAGAGCCCGCGCTCTACCCGGTCGAGGCCGCCGAGCGCCGCCGCGCCCTGGCCCTGGAGGCCTACTTCGACGAGGAACTCGGGCCGCCGATCAGGCTGCTCGCCTGGCACGAGCTGGGCAACGATCCCCAGCGCTTCGCGGAATTGATGCAGGCCACCGCGCCCGGACCGCTGGCCAAGAGGCCCGGCCTGGCCGCGGGCTACGCCCGGGCCTTCTCCGGCATCCGCTTTGGCGCCCGCGACCCGGTGCAGGCCGAGCGCGCTCGGCTCAAGATCCTCAACGCGCTCGACTACCTGGAGGAGGAGCTGGGAGAGGGCGGGTACCTGGTCGGCGACTCCTTCACCGTCGCCGACCTCACCGCCGCCTCGCTCTTCTATCCGCTGGTCCTTCCGCCGGAGGGGCCCCTGCCGATCGACCAGCCGCCGGCCCGCGGAATGGAGCGCTTCCGCCAGCCGCTGAAGGAGCGGCGCGGCTACAGGTGGGTCGTCGAGATGTTCAGCCGCCATCGCCGGCCGACCCAGCCGGCCCCGGTCTCGGTGAGCGGCTGAGCGCCGTTCAAGGGTCGGGCCGCGACCACTCGCGGACCCGACGGACCCCCACCTCTCGGCGAACGCTCGCGCGATCAGGCCTGAGGGCGCAGGCCGGCGAGCGCCGGCTCCCCGAGGCGCCGCGGCCCGCTCCACTCCGATCCCGGCGATGAGACAGAATCAGCCGCCGCGCTCCGCCTCCTCGGCTGCCTGGGCCAGGCGCTCGACCAGGCGGGCGAAGGGCGCGATGCCCTCCTCGACCTTGCCGTACTGGCCGGCGGCGTAGCGGGCGTAGACGCCCTCCAGGATGATCGCCAGCTTCCAGTAGCCGAGGGCAACGAAGAAGTCAAGCTCGGAGAGGTCGCGGCCGGAGCGCTCGGCGTAGCGGCTGCGCAGCTCCTCCCGGGTGGGAAAGCCGGGGGCCAGGTTGGCCGGCTGGCCCAGGGCAGTCGCCTCACCCTCGCGCTGGGGCCAGTAGACCATCAGCAGTCCGACGTCGGCAAGCGGATCGCCGAGGGTGCAGAGCTCCCAGTCGACCACGGCCGCCACCTCGCCCTGCGAGTTGAGAATCATGTTGTCCAGGCGATAGTCGCCGTGGACGATCGTCGCCGGGCCCTGCTTGGGGATACGCCGCGCCAGACGCTCCTGCACCCGGTCGATCGTCGCCAGCTCACGCGTCTTGGACTTCTCCCACTGGCCCTGCCAGCGACGCAGCTGGCGGGAGACGTAGTCCTCCTTGCGCCCGAGGTCGCCGAGCCCGACCGAGTCGGGGTCGACCGCGTGGATCTCGACCAGGGTGTCCGCCACCCTCATACCGATCGCCCGCCGATCCGTCTGGCGGGGAAACGCCTCAGCCTCGGCAACGCCGCGCAGGATCGGCCCGGGGACGAACTCCATCACGTAGAAGGGCGCGCCGTTGATGCCTTCGTCCTGGCAGAGCCCGACCACCGGTGCCACCGGCACCGCCGTGGGCCCGAGCGCCGAAACGACCCTGTGCTCGCGCACCATGTCGTGGGCCGAGCCGAGGCGCTTGCCGAGCGGGGGCCGGCGCAGGGCCCAGCGCCGGCCGCCGGCGTCGCTCACCCCGTAGGTCAGGTTCGAGTGCCCGCCCGAGATCCGCTGGAAGGAAAGGGGCGGCTGGACGCTGGGAACATGCTCGGCGAACCAGCTCTCGATTCCCGCTCGGTCGATTCCCTCCGGCGCCTCCGCCGAGCCGTCGGCCGTGCCTGTAGCCTCGTCGCCCATAGTCGCCAAAGCATATGCCCGACCAGGTCGCCGGCTGAGCCCATCGCTGGCAAATAGACTGAGGATCGGCTTCGCGATCGGCTTCGCCGTACTGACCGCGATGGCGGTGATCGGCGTCGCCCGCTTCATCCAGGAGCGCCAGAGCTTCGAGAGCTCGATCGAGCGCTCCTACCAGGCCGAGATGGCCGCTCGGGTGCGGCTGGCGGAAGGCAGGCGGCCCACCGCGGCCCGGGCGATCATCGCCGCCCAGCAGACCCAGCGCAACCAGCTCCAGGACAACATCTCCACCGAGACTCGAAACACAGCCCTGCTGGTCGCCGCCGGGATCATCGCCGGGTTGACCGGCGCGCTGTTGTTGTTCAGCGGGCTGATCGCCTCGATGCGCCGTCCGCTGGAGGAGCTGGTCGACGCGGCCGGCCGGCTGGCCGGCGGAGATCGCTCTGCCCGGGTGGAGATCGGCGGACTATCGGAGACCGCGACCCTCGGCACCGCCTTCAACGAGATGGCCGACGAGCTGGAACGCGAGGCCAGCCAGCGCGACCAGCTCGACCGGATGAAAGATGAGTTCGTGCTCACCGCCTCGCACGAGCTGCGCAGCCCGCTGACCTCCGTCCAGGGGTTCGCCGAGCTGCTGATGCTGGAGCGGGAGAAGCTCACAGCGGCCCAGTACGACACGGTGGAGATCATCCTCGACAACTCCCGCCACCTGGTTCGGTTGCTCAACGACCTGCTCGACCTGGCGCGCAGCGACGCCGGGCGACTGACGATCCATCCCGTGCCAACCGAGATCGGTTCACTGGTCGAGGACGTGGTGCGCTCGATCCGGGCGCAAACGGAGGCCGCCAGCCAGGCTCTGGAGCTCGAGATCCAGCCCGGCCTGCCCCAGATCGCGGTCGAGCCCGACCGGATTCGCCAAGTACTGGTGAACCTGCTTACCAATGCGCACGAGTACTGTCCGCAGGGAGCCTCGATTCGGGTCACGGCGGTTCACTCCGGTGATCAGGTGGAGCTGGCGGTGAGCGATGACGGACCGGGCATTCCCGTGGAGCAGCTGAGTCACATCTTCGACCGCTTCACCCGCGGCGATGCCGGCCTGACCCAGCGGGTGGGCGGCACCGGCCTCGGCCTGGCGATCTCCAAGTCCCTGGTCGAGCTGCACGGGGGCACGCTCTCCGCCGACTCGAGCCCTGGCCAGGGCTCGACCTTCCGCGTCCGCCTGCCGGCGGGGGGGGACCGCTGATGGCCAGGGTCCTGGTCGCCGATGACTCCGAGACGATCCTGCTGCTGCTTCGCACCAGGCTGGAGATGGCCGGTCACGAGGTGCAGACGGCAACCGACGGGCAGGAGGTGATCGACACCCTGCACCGTGGGGCAGCGCAGGCGCCGGATCTATTGCTGCTCGATGCGATGATGCCGCGCAAGTCTGGGATCGACGCCCTGAGGGAGCTGCGGGCCGAGGGGGTCGACACCCCGGCGCTGATCGTCAGCGCCCACCAGGACGCCGCCGCCGCCGACGCCCCGACCGACCTGGAGATCAGCGGCTACGTGACCAAGCCGATCGACTTCGAGCGGTTGCTGGCCAGCATCGTCGAGCTCACTTCCTAGCGATCTCGAGCCGGATCTCCTTGCCGTGGAGCTTGGTGCCGTCGAGGAACTCGACCGCCCGCTCGGCCCGCTCGGCCTTCAGCTCGACGAACGAGAAACGCTCGAGCACGCGGACCGAGGCGACGTCCTCATCGGGGACGACCCCGCCCTCGCGCAGGGCCCAGCGCAGGTCCTCCTCGGTTAAGCCGCTGCGCTTGCCGCGGTTGACGAAGAGCTTCGTGTTGCCGTCGGCCGTCGACCCCTGAGCCGCACCGTTGTCGCTCCGCTCGCGCCGACGCGGGCGGGGGGCGTGTTCGAGACGGTCCTCCGGGCTCTCCCACTCGCCGATCGAGGTCTTCACGTCGCGCTCGATGCGACCTATCTCGTCGTGCTGGGCGGGGGTGACGAAGGTGATCGCGCGGCCGGTGCGCCCGACGCGCCCGGTTCTCCCGATCCGGTGCACATAGACCTCGGATGAATCGGGGACGTCGTAGTTGATCACGTGGGTGACGTGCTCGATGTCCAGGCCGCGGGCGGCGATGTCGGTGGCCACGAGCAGCTTCACCCGGTGGTCCTTGAAGGCGATCATCACCCCGTCGCGCGAGCCCTGGCTCATATCGCCGTGCAGGGCTTTCACGTTCAGCCCTTTGTCCTTCAGCGTCCGCTCCAGTCGAGAGGCGCCGATTTTGGTCCGGCAGAAGATGATCGCCTGCTCGGGGTCCTCCGTTTTCAGCAGCTCGACCAGTCGCGCCGCCTTGTCCTTCGCCGCCACCTCGACGAAGGCCTGGGCGATCGCATCGACGGTCAGTTTCTTCGGCGTGATCCGAATCGTCGTCGGCTCATACATGTAGCCCTCGGCCAGGCGCTGGACCGGCGGCGGCATGGTCGCCGAGAAGAGCGCCGTCTGGCGCCCGCTGGGGCACATCCTCAGGATCTTCTCCACGTCCTCGATGAAGCCGAGGTCGAGCATCTCGTCGGCCTCGTCGAGGACCACGTAACGAGCCGCGGTGAGGACCAGGGAGCGGCGCGACATCAGGTCCATCATCCGACCGACCGTGGCGACGACGACCTGGGCGCCGGCCCGCAGCTGCGCCTGCTGGGAGCGGATCGGCGCGCCGCCGAAGATCGCCACGATTTCCACCTCCAGATGCTCAGCGTAGGCGCGCAGCGCCTGGGTCACCTGGATGCAGAGCTCGCGGGTGGGGGTGAGCACGACCGCCTGCACCTCATCGTTGCCGGGGTCGAGGTATTGGAGCAGCGGCAGGCCGAAGGCGGCGGTCTTGCCGGTCCCGGTCTGAGCCTGCCCGATCACATCGTGGCCGGCCAGCAGCTCGGGGATCGCCTGCTCCTGGATCGGCGTCGGATCCTCGAAGCCCAGCTCATCGATCGCCTGCTGGATCTGCGAGGAGAGGCCCAATTCGTTGAAGGCGGTCACCGGGCGGCCCCCGCAGGCGGGAGCGAGCGCCACTCCAAATCTGAGCGTTCAGGCATTCGCGGGAGCCGAGGCGGCGCCCGGCGTCGGAGCCAAAAGAAGCTTGCCGGAGGTGCGCCGGCCGAGCAGGTCTTCGTGCGCGCGCGCCGCATCGGCGAGGGGGTAGATGCCGCCGATCGTCACCTCCAGCTCGCCGGCTGCGACCGCGGCGAGCAGTTCCCCGATCATCGGCGCGGCGAGATCACGACGCCCCAGCAGGTGGACGAGCCAGAAGCCGATCACCGACTTCGAGCCGCGCAGAAGGGCCGCCGTGGAGACCTCGCGCTGTTCGCGCGAGGCGATGCCGAAGACGACCATCCGCCCCAGCGGCGCCAGCGTCGCCAGCTCGGCCTCAAAGGAATCGCCCCCGCTCATGTGCAGGACCGCGTCGACCTTCTCGCCGCCGTTGGCCTCGAGGATCGCCTGCTTCAGATCCCCGGCGCGAGAGTCGACCGTGGCGTCGGCGCCGAGCCGCTCAACCTGCGCCCGTTTCTCCTCGCTGGAGGCCAGCCCGATCACCTTGGCCCCGGCCCGCTTGGCCAGCTGGACCGAGAGGCTGCCGGTGCCCCCGGCGGCGGCCTCCACCACAACCGTCTCCCCCGCCTCCACCCGGGCGCAGCGCCCGACCAAGGCCTTTGCGGTCAGCCCCTGCAGCAGCAACGCCGCGGCGCGGTCATCGTCGACCTCATCGGGGATCGGGACCAGGAAGCTCTCGGGGACCGCCACCTTCTCGGCGTAGCCCCCCGCCGGGAGGATCGCCGCGACCCGGCGACCATCCGCCGTCCGCCCGCTCACCTCGGCCCCGGGAGTCAGCGGCAGCTGTTGCTCGGCCAGGTAGTCGTTTCGAGTCGCGTGGGTGTCGGCGAAGTTGACCCCGCTTCGCGCCACCTCGACGAGGACCGTGCCATCGCCTGGCTGGGGGTCGGGGAGGTCGACGTAGCGAAGCACCTCGGGCCCACCGAACTCCTCGATCTGGATCGCCTTCACGACGGCGAACCATAGTCGGCCCTGGAAAAGGCGGGACCTGCATCCGGCGCCCCCAACCCCCTATACGCTGCCGTGATGTCGCTGACCGTGGTTGGATCGATCGCCTTCGATTCGGTTCGCACCCCCTTCGGGGAGCGGGAGCGAATGCTCGGCGGCACCGCCGTCCACTTCTCCCTCGCCGCGAGCTTCTTCACCGAGGTGCGCCCGGTCGGGCCGGTTGGCGAGGACTTCGGCGCGGCGGAGTTCGAGGTGCTGGAGCGGCGGGGGGTGATCACCGACGACATCGAGCGGGTCAGGGGGGGCTCCTCCTTCTTCTGGCGAGGCCACTACGACTATGACCTCAACGTCGCCCACACCGAGGACACCCAGCTCAACGTCTTCGGCGAGTTCGAGCCCAAGCTCTCCCCCGCCTCCAGGGCGGCCGACGTCCTCTTCCTCGCCAACATCCAGCCTGACCTCCAGCGCCGGGTCCGCGCCCAGTGCGCCGAAGCGCGCTTCAGCGCCCTGGACTCGATGAACCTCTGGATCGAAACCGCGAGGGACTCGCTGCTGGCGGCGATCGGCGAGGTCGATTGCCTGATCGTCAACGACGCGGAGATCCGCCAGCTGACCGGAGAGTCGAATCTGGCCCGCGCCGCCCGTGCCGTGATGGAGCGCGGACCGCGCGCCGTCGTCGCCAAGCAGGGCGAGTACGGGGCGTCGCTGTTCAGCCAGGAGGGCTTCTTCGCCCTGCCCGGCTTCCCGCTGGAGGAGGTGCGCGACCCGACCGGAGCTGGCGACAGCTTCGCCGGCGGCTTCCTCGGATATCTCGACAGCCACGAGGGCGACCTGGACGAGGCGAGCCTGCGGCGGGCGATGGGTTACGGCACCGTTCTCGCCTCCTTCAACGTCGAGGAGTTCGGCACCGAGCGGGTCTCCCGCCTGACCCGCGGGGAGATCGACGAGCGACTGGCGAAGCTGCATGAGATGACCCAGTTCGAGCCACTTTCGGCCCCCGCCGAGTAGCGCCGGAGTTACCGGCGGGCAACAAGACCGCGCGGTTCAAGCTGCGATACTGGCGGCTCCAGCCAAGACAAGCTCGAGGAGGGGTGATGGCCACCGAGCAGCAGATCGGGAACGCAACCGCAGGCGGGGCCAGCGCCGGGGGGTCGGATTCGCTGAGCGTCACCGACAACCGCACCGGCAGGACCTACGAGCTGCCGATCCTCGACGGGACCGTCCGCGCGATGGACCTGCGCCAGATCAAGGTCTCCGAGGACGAATTCGGCATGCTGGCCTACGACCCGGCCTTCACCAACACCGCCTCCTGCCGATCGGCGATCACCTACATCGACGGTGAGGCGGGCATCCTCGAACACCGCGGCTACTCGATCGAGCAGCTCTGCGAGAGCTCGACCTTCCTCGAGGTCGCCTACCTGTTGATCTTCGGTGAGCTGCCGACCGGGCCCCAGCTCGACCGCTGGACCTACGACATCACCCACCACACCTTCGTCCACGAGGACCTCAAGCAGTTCTTCGAGGGCTTCCGCTACGACGCCCACCCGATGGGGATGCTGCTCGCCGGGGTGGGCGCCCTCTCCACCTTCTACCCCGACGCCAAGCAGATCGACGATCCCGAAGAGCGCTACATGGCCGCCGTGCGGCTGATCGCCAAGGTGCCGACCCTGGCCGCCTTCTCCTACCGGCACAACATGGGCCTGCCCTACGTCTACCCCGACAACGAACTCAGCTTCTCCGAGAACTTCCTCTCCATGATGTTCAAGAAGACCGAAGCCAGGCACGTGCCCAAGCCGGCGCTGACAAAGGCCCTGGACGTGCTCTTCGTCCTCCACGCCGATCACGAACAGAACTGCTCCACAAACGCGGTCCGCGGGGTCGGCTCCTCCGACGTCGACCCCTATTCGGCGGTCGCGGCCGGAGTGGCGGCGCTCTACGGGCCGCTGCACGGCGGCGCCAACGAGGCCGTGCTGCGAATGCTGCGGCGGATCGGGTCCGCGGACAACGTTCCCGGCTTCCTCGAGAAGGTCAAACAGCGCGAGGAGAAACTGATGGGCTTCGGCCACCGGGTCTACAAGAATTACGACCCGCGGGCGCGGATCATCCAGCAGCACATGGACGAAGTCTTCGAGGCCACCGAGTACAACCCGGTGGTCGAGATCGCCCGCGAACTGGAGAAGCAGGCCCTGGAGGATGAGTACTTCACCTCGCGCAAGCTCTACCCCAACGTCGACTTCTACTCGGGGATCATCTATGAGGCGATGGAGATCCCGACCGAGATGTTCACGGTCATCTTCGCCATTCCCCGCACCGCGGGCTGGGTCTCCCAGTGGATGGAGATGCACGAAGACCCGGAGCAGAAAATCGCCCGGCCGCGCCAGATCTACACGGGTGCGCGCGAGCGGGACTACGTGCCGGTGGGCGAGCGCAACGGGCCGGAAAAAATCGTCGGGCCGCCGGCGCGCAGGCCGAAACGGCCGCGGCGGGGCGCCTGAGGCAGCGACCTGGCAGCAGGGGTCGGGCGACCCCCCACCCCTTTTTCATACGCTGCGCCGCATGGGCCGATGGAGGCTGAGCGTGAGGCACGCGTCCGAGATCGAGCGCGAGGAGTTCGACGCCCTGGATGCGGCGATTGCCGAGATGGAAAAGCGAGCCGCAGAGATCCGGGCCGAGGGGCCGCTGCCCCCCTCCTCGGCCCTGCGCAACTTCGAACCCGCCGACCAGGTCCATGCGCGGCTGCAGCTCTCCGGGCGGGGATTTCTGCGCAAGCCCAGCGCCGGGATCGACGTGAAGGGGGATGGCAGCCTGGTCGCCTTCCGCGGCACGGTGGCGCGCGAGGAGCTTGAACCGGAGGCGGGAGAGACGCCCTTTGACGCGGTCCGCGAGACCCTCTCCGGCGGGGGACGATGAGCGACTCCGGCTCCGAGATACCAAAGGGCAGCTACGCCGCGGGCCACCGGGTGAAGCTGCCGGCCCGCGCCCAGCCGCCGTTCACGGTCTTCATCAACGGCGTCGAACAGAACGAGGAAGTCGATTACCACCTGCGGGCGGGAGAGATCGTCTTCACCCGGCCGATCGTCAAGGAGAGGGTGGGCGCCGGCCGCTGGCTGGCGATGTACCTCGGCCTCTTCGGCACCTACCGCAAGAACGAGACGGTCGACCTGCAGTTCACCCGCGACGGCAAGACCACGCTGGTCGACGACCTTCCGGTGGATGGCTAGCGGCTATTTGAAGACGTAGAGAAGAAGGAAGGCGACCAGGGCGAAGCTGGCCCCGGCCGCGATCATGCCCTTGTCCTCGGCGATGATCGCCGCGGTGGATCGGTCGTCGGCGCGGTCATAGATCAGATAGAGGTAGCGGAAGATCCCGTAGATCACCGGTGGGATGGTGAGCATCATGCGACTGCCGATCAGGGGCGAGTTGACGGTGTAGATCGCATAGCTGATCACGGTTCCGGTGGTCACCAGGGAAACCATCTGGTCGAGGAAGGGCAGGGAGTAGTGCTCGAGGACCGGGCGGGTCGAGGTGCCCTCGTGCAGCTCGGAGACCGCCTCCTGGCGGCGCTTGGTGAAGCCGAGGAAGAGGGCGAGCATGCCGGTGCAGAGGATCAGCCACTCCGAGGCGTGGGCGCCGACCGCGCTGGCCCCCGCCGCGACCCGCAGGATGAAGAGGCCGGCGAGGATCATTACGTCGATGATCACCACCTGCTTGAGGGCCAGGCTGTAGGCCATCTGGGCGACTCCATAGCCGACGACCATCAGGCCCACCCGCCAGTTGACCGCGCCGAAGGCCAGGGCGATCGAGGCCAGGGCCAGGGTGGAGGCGAGGGCCATCGCCGTGCCCCGCGAGAGCTCGCCCGCGGCAAGGGGCCGGTGGCGCTTCTTCGGGTGCTTGCGATCGAGCTCGACGTCAACCAGGTCGTTGACGAAGTAGCCGGCGCTGGAGATCAGGCAGAAGGCGACGAAGGCGATCGTCGCCTCCAGCACCTCATGGGGCTGGTTGAACTTTCCCGAGAAGAGCAGCCCGGCGAAGACCAGGAAGTTTTTGACCCACTCGGTCGGCCGACCGGTCTTGATCGCCGCCCGCAGCGGCGAGCGGCGCGCCACGACGGGTTCGGCGGCCCCGGCGCCAGCGGGGACGGTCGGCTGTTCGGAGGTGATGGTTTCCACGGGACAGGCGGGCAGGCGATTCGCTCGACCCCCGCCACGGGAACGAAGATCCGCTCGCGACAGGGTAGCGCCGCTCGGGGTCAGCCCCCCTCGGCGCCGCCCCCTCCCGCATCGGTCTGCGGCAGGCCAACCGTGAAGCGGGCACCGCCGTCGGCGATGTTCTCCACCGATGCGCTGCCGCCCATCGCCTCGGTCAGCTCGCGCACGATCGCCAGACCGAGACCGGCGCCGTCGGGGGAACCGCGGCCCACGCTGGCAGGTAGGTGGAGCCTCTCCAAGGCGCGGGGAATGTCTACCTGCCGCCTTGGGGAGCTCAGGCTGGGTCGATCAGAACGCCGGGGTTGAGCATCCCGCTCGGGTCCAGCTCGGCCTTGACGGCACGAAGAGCCGCAGCGAAGGGTGGCGGGCGCTGGCGGTCATACCACGGCCGGTGGTCGCGGCCAACCGCGTGGTGGTGGGTGATCGTGCCGCCGCCCTCGAGGACCGCCTCCGAGGCGGCGGCCTTGATCTCGCCCCACTGCTCCACCTCGCCGCCGCGCACCGCCGGCGCCAGAACGGTGAAGTAGGGAGCCGGCCCGTCGGGATATACATGGGTCAGGCGGCAGCTGACGCGCGGCGCGCCCAGACCTGCGGCCGGAGCGCTGCAGACCTCGGCGACCTTGGCCCGAACCGTGTCCATCACCTCGGCGTGGAACTGCTCGAAGCGCTCCCAGGTGATGGCGGTCTCGAAGGTCTCCGAGAGGACGCCGCAGGCGACGAGGGTGTCGCGCAGGTAGGGAGCCAGGAGAAAGGCATTTCGCCAGGCTCCGACCGCGTCGCCGTCCGCGTCGCTGCTCCCGGCCGCCGCTTTGGCGGCGTGGGAGCGGGTTTCCCCGGCGATGCCCCCGTGCTCGCGGGCGATCTCCAGGGCGATGTCCATTCCGGCCTCGACCGGATGATGGGCGGACTCGAACCCCAGCACCAGCAGGCTCCTCTCCCCGGTCCCGGCCCCGGTCGTCCCCGCCTCCAGGGCGTCGAGCAGCCTGCAGTTGGAGGGGTAGAGCCCCGCCTGGGAGATCTCGCGCACGGCCCTCGCCGCTGCGGCGAAGTCCTCGAACTCCACCCCGCAGGAGGACCTGAACTCAGGCCGCACCCGCACCCGCACCCAGGCCTCGGCGATCGCCCCGAGGATCCCCTCGGACCCGAGAAGCATCCGATCCGGTGAGGGACCGGCGCCCGACCCCGGCAAACGTCGGCTCTCCCAGGTCCCGCGCGGGGTGATCGCCCGCACCGACTCGACCAGCTCGTCGATGTGGGTGTAGAGGGTGGCGAAGTGCCCCCCGGCCCGGGTGGCGATCCACCCGCCCAGGGTCGAGTACTCAAACGACTGGGGGAAGTGCCTCAGGGTCAGCCCGTGTCCGCGCAGCTGTCCCTCCAATCCCGGCCCCGTGGCCCCGGACTGGATTCGGGCGGCCATCGACATCGTGTCCACCTCCAGCACCCGGTCCAGCCGCCGCAGGTCCATGGAGACGACCGGTCGATCCCCGGACCGCGCCTCGACCCCACCGACGACGCTGGTCCCGCCCCCGAACGGCACCACCACCGCCCCCTCGCCCTCCGACCAGCTGAGGACGACCTCGATCTCCGACTCATCCCGGGGAAACGCGACGAGGTCAGGCGGGTTGGGAAATTCACCCCTGAACCCCCGTACCACGTCCCGGTATGCCTTGCCCATGGCGTGAGCCACCCGCTCATACCTCTCGCCGCTGAACAGATCCCCGAAGTCCCCCGGCGCCTTCAACCTCCCCCGCCGAAGCTCCACCTCCCCCAGCGGCATCGCCGCCTGCGGCTCCCCGCCGAAGCCAAACCGCTCCCTGATCCCCTTCGCCGCGGCCTGAAGCTCGGCCTCGGAGGGGGCCTGGTCCTCATAACCCCATCCCCAGTGCTTCAACCGCCGCTCGGTCATCGTTCGAGAATCCATCCTTCCCCGGGGACCGGCGAGTGGTGGGCGAAGGGAGAGCCGAGCGTCCCGGACCTCTCCCCCGGCGTCGGCGGCAAAAACGAAGCCCCCGGCCTGCCTCTCACTCCTACCAGTGCACCCCTTTCATCAGGTGGGCGAAGGCGACCGCCTCGGTGCTCGGCGGCAGGTCCGGCGCCTCATCCGATTTGCCCTTTGCCGCCTGGGACTCGGGGAACAGCTTGTAGGCGGTGTTGAGGATCGTGTCGCTGGCCTTCGGCGCGACGGCGTAGATCAACTCGCCCAGCGTCCCCAGCCGGGTCGCCACCTTCTTTGGCCTGGCGACCATTGCCCCGCTGATCATCTCCGCTGCCTCCTCGGGGGTGATCGCCGGGAACATGTCATACATCCGCGTCGGCGCGATCATCGGCGTCCGCACCAAGGGCATGTGGATCGTCGTGATGTGGACCCCATCGTCGATCACCTCGGACGCGATCACCCGGCCGAAGGCATCCAGCGCGGCCTTCGACGCCACGTAGGCGGAGAAGCGCGGCGGGTTGGTCTGCGTCCCGATCGAGCTGATGTTGATGATGTGTCCCGACCGGCGGGCGCGCATCGCCGGCAGCAGCGCCAGGATCAGCCGCACGGCGCCGAAGTAGTTGAGCTGGATCGTCCGTTCGTAGTCGTGGAAGCGGTCATAGGACAGGGCGACCGAGCGCCGGATCGAGCGCCCGGCGTTGTTGACCAGGATGTCGACGTGACCGTGGTAGGCGAGCACCTCCTCGGCCATCCGCTCGACGTCCTCGATCTCGGCCATGTCGCAGCGGTGGATGTGCGCGGTGCCGCCCGCCGCCTCGATCTCCGCCTTGGTCTCCTCCAACCTCTCAACCGAGCGCGCCACCAGCAGCACCGTCGCGCCGGCGTCGGCGACCCTCACCGAGGTCGCCCTGCCGATCCCCGAGGAGGCGCCGGTGATCAGCACCACCTTGCCGCGCACCGCCCCCGACAGCGAGCGGTCCCTGAACAGATCGGGGTCGAGGTTGCGCTCCCAGTAGTCCCAGAGACGCTCGGCGTAGGTCTCAAGCGGCGGGACCGCGATCCCCGACCCCTCCAGCGCCGCCTGGGCCTCGGAGCAATCGAAGGTCGTCGGGTAGCTGACGTAGCTGAGGATCTCGGGTGGGATGCCGAAGTCCCGCAGCACGATCTCCGCCACCCGCCTGGCGGGTGGGAAGAGCTTCAGGCCGGTGCCGATCAGGGTCCTGGCCGGGCCGACGACGTCTTGGTCCAGGCGGATCGCCATCTGCGGCGCGTCGGCCGCCTTGGCGAAGAGGTTGATCGCCTCCCCGGCGCTCTTCGGGCGTGGATCGGTGAGGTGGAACGCGCGCCCGTCGAGCCCCGGGAGGTGGGCGATGTGGTCCAGCGCAGCGGCGACGAAGTCAACCGGGACGATGTTGATCTCGCCCCCTTCGACCCCGATTGCGGGCAACCAGACGGGCAGCACCCGCCGAGCCCGCTGCAGCGCCTTGAAGAAGTAGTAGGGGCCGTCGATCTTGTCGATCGCCCCGCTGCGCGAGTCGCCGACGACGATCCCCGGCCGGTATACCCGCCAAGGCCGCCCGCACTCCTCCCGCACCACCCGCTCGGACTCGTGCTTGGTCCGGAAGTAGGGGTTGGCGTCGAGCTCTGCGGCCTGCTCGAACATGTCCTCCCGCCACCGCCCCGGGTAGAGCCCGGCCACCGCGATCGAGCTGACCTGGTGGAAGCAGCCGACCTCGGTCACCGTGGCGAGCTCGATCGCGTGGCGCGTGCCCTCGACGTTGGCCACCTCCTGGATCTCGGCATCGGCGGTCAGGTCGTAGATCGCCGCCAGATGGAAGAGGTGGTCGACATCGCCGCGCATCGTCACCAGGTCCTCCTCCGAGACCCCCAACCCGGGCTGAGAGAGGTCGCCGGTGATCGGTACAACCCGTGCCCCGTCGGCCCCCCAGCCGGTGCGCAGCTCCTCCAGCCGCCCGCGTGAGCCCGCCCGGACCAGCGCGTATATCGTCCCCTCCCGCTTCAATAACCTCTCGACGAGGTTGCGGCCGATGAACCCCGTCGCTCCGGTTAAGAAGTAATTCACCTCTGTTTCATACACTCAAACTAGAGATGGCGCAAACGGCGACCCTGCAGATTGAGATGCCCGAGATGGGCGAGTCGGTCACCGAGGGGATCGTGCTCGAGTGGCACGTCGCCGAGGGGGATTTCGTCAACCAGGGCGACACCGTGGTCGAGATCTCAACCGACAAGGTCGACGCCGAGGTGCCGGCGCCTGTGGCGGGCACGATCACCAAGCTGATCGCCCAGGTCGACGAAGAGGTGCCGGTGGGGGCGCCGCTGGCTGAGATGGAGCCGGGTGGGGACGGCGCCACGGCTGCCGGGGGCTCAGCGGGCGAGGCTTCCAACGGAGCGCCCGCGGCTGCGGCCGGCGCCCGCGGCGCGGGGACCGAGGCAAACAGCGGCTCCCAGGATGTCCGCGCCACCCCGGTGGCAAGAAGGGTCGCCGCCGCTACGGGCGTCGACCTCGGAGCTGTGGATGGCAGCGGCCCCGGTTCCAAGGTAACCAAGGAGGACGTGCTGGCGGCTGCCAATGGCGGGGCTGGCGGGCTGGCGATCGGATCGGCGCAGGCAAAGCCTCTGCGCGGGCCGGCGGCGGCGATCGCGGCGGCGATGAACGAGAGCAGGGCCGTGCCCACCGCAACCTCCTTCCGCACGATTGCCGTCGACACCTTAGACGCCAAGCGCAGAGCGCTGAACGACGTGCTGAACGAGCGGGGGATGAAGGTCTCCTTCACCCATCTCATCGCCTGGGCGATCGTGCAGGCGGCCAAAGACTGGCCGGTGATGAGCCGCACCTTCGAGGAGCGAGACGGCAAGCCGTTCGCCCTGGAAGGGGGGCCGGTCAACCTGGGGATCGCCGTCGACGTGGAGCGCAAGGACGGGTCCCACAGCCTGATGGTTCCCTCGATCAAGGGCGCCGATGGGCTCGACTTCGCCGCCTTCCACTCCTACTACGAGGACCTGATCACCAAGACCCGCGAGAGCAAGCTCAGCCCCGACGACTTCCAGGGCACCAACATCTCCCTCACCAACCCCGGCGGCATCGGCACCGTCGCCTCGGTCCCCCGCCTGATGAGCGGCCAGAGCGCGATCGTCGCCACCGGGTCGATCGCCTACCCGCCGGAGTGGGCGCACGCCTCGCCCGACCGGATCCGTCGCCTCGGCGTCTCCAAGGTGATGACGCTCACCTCGACCTACGACCACCGGGTCATCCAGGGCGCCGAGTCGGGTGCCTTCCTGCGCCGGATCGAGCAGTTGCTCCAGGGCGAGGACGAGTTCTATGAGGCGCTGGCCGCCGACCTCGGCGTCGACCCGGGCCCGCTGGCCGCCGCCCACCCCGCCTCGGCCTCCGCCCCCCCGCTCGGCACCCCGGCGGCGAGCGTGACCACCGCCCCCGACGAGGAGCTGCTCAAAGCGGTCGCGTCGGCGACCTCGCTGCTCAAGGGCTACCGCACCCACGGCCACCTCGCCGCTCGCCTTGACCCGCTCGGCTCCGAGCCCAAGGGCGACCCCTCGATCCAGCCCGAAAACCTCGACCTCACGCCGGAGCTGATGGCCAAGATCCCCGCCTCGATCCTCCGTATCGGCGTCCCCGGCGAGACCCTGCTGGAGGCCCTGCCGCGGCTGCGCGAGGCCTACTGCGGCACGATGGGCTACCAGTTCGAGCACATCTCCTCCCACGATCAGCGGGCCTGGCTGCGGGAGATGATCGAGACCGGCGCCCATCGTCAACCGCCGGGCGAGGAGGAGAAACGCCGTCTGCTCGGCCGCCTGATCGATGTCTTCGGCTTCGAGCGCTTCCTCGAGAAGGCCTATCTGGGGCAGAAGATGTTCTCGGTCGAGGGCCTCGACGCGGTGGTGCCGATGCTCGACGAGCTGGTCACCCTGGCCCACCGGGAGGGCGCCGAGGAGGTCGTCTTCGGCATGGCCCATCGCGGCCGTCTCAGCGTCCTGGCCCACAACATGGGCCGCCCGGTGGAGTCGATCCTTGCCGAGTTCGAGGGCGACAAGCGGATTGACGCGGTGAAGACCGTCGCCGCGATTCCCCTCGGCGGCACCGGCGACGTCAAGTACCACTACGGCCACCAGGGGATCTACGAGACCAGTGAGGGAGAGAAGATCTCCGTCCGCCTCTACCCCAACCCCAGCCACCTGGAGTTCGTCGACCCGGTGGTCACCGGCGGCGCCCGCTTCCTGCAGTCCGGGCTCGACGGCCCGACCCTCAGCCACGACCCGAAACGGGCGGTGCCGGTGCTGCTGCACGGCGACGCCTCCTTCCCGGCGCAGGGCGTGGTCGCCGAAACACTCAACCTCCAGTCGCTCAAGGGCTACAGCACCGGCGGCACGATCCACATCATCCAGAACAACCAGGTGGGATTCACCACCGACCCCGAGGACGCCCGCTCCACCCCCTACGCGGCGGACATGGCGAAGGGCTTCAACGTGCCGATCGTCCACGTCAACGCCGACGACGTGGAGGCCTGCTCGGCGGCGATCCGCCTGGCGATGGCCTACCGCGAGCGCTGGGGGCGAGACATCGTGATCGACCTGATCGGCTACCGCCGCTACGGCCACAACGAGACCGACGAGCCGGCCTACACGCAACCGCTGATGGCGGCCAAGATCAAGGCCCATCCGCCGGTTTCTGAGATCTACGCGGAGAAGCTGATCGCCGAGGGCGTGGTCAGCGCCGAGCAGGTCGAGAGCGACTCGAACGAGCGGCGCGAGGAGATGTCCGCCGCGCTGAATGGTCTGCGGCAAAAGATGGAGGCCGGCGATTACGAGGACCCGACCGCCACCTCGACCGGAACCGGCGACCTCGACCGCACCGCCAGCCCCCCGGTCGACACCGCGGTCGGGGCGGAGAGGCTGCGGGCCCTCAACCTGGCGCTCCTGAAGGTGCCCGAGAGCTTCACCATCCACCGCAAGCTGCGCCGCCCGCTGGCCAAACGCCTGGAGGCGATCGACTCGGGGGGCATCGAGTTCGGGCACGCCGAGGCGCTCGCCTTCGCCTCGCTTCTGACCGAGGGGGTACACACTCGCCTCACCGGACAAGACACCGAGCGCGGGACCTTCTCCCATCGACATCTCGTGCTCCACGACGAGAACACCGGCCTGGAATACTGCCCGATGCAGAACCTGGAGGACGCATCCGCCCCGTTCGAGCTGCACAACAGCCCCCTCTCGGAGGTCGCCTGCCTGGGCTTCGAGTACGGCTACTCGGCGGCGACGCCGAGCGCTCTGGTCCTCTGGGAGGCGCAGTTCGGCGACTTCGCCAACGCCGGTCAGGTGATCATCGACAGCTTCATCGTCTCCGGCGAGGCAAAGTGGGGACAGACCAGCCGCCTCACCCTGCTGCTGCCGCATGGGTATGAGGGCTCGGGCCCGGAGCACTCCAGCGCTCGCATCGAGCGCTTCCTCGCCCTCGGCGCCGAGGGCAACATCCGCATCGCCAACCCCACCACAGCCGCCCAGTACTTCCACCTGCTGCGCCGCCAGGCGCTGATCCGAAAGCCGCGTCCGCTGATCGTCTTCACCCCCAAGGGCCTGCTGCGCCTGGAGCGCGCGTCGGCCCGGCTGGAGGAACTGGCCGGCGGTGCGTTCCATCCGATCCTCGACGACCCCAGCGCCGAGGGGAGACGGGAGAAGGTCCAGCGGCTGGTGCTGTGCACCGGCAAGGTGTATTACGACATGGAGGCGAATGAGCGGCGCGGGGCGGCGGAATCCGTGGCCATCGCCCGGGTCGAGATGCTCTACCCGTTTGCCGATCAGCAGCTCGCCGAGCTGATCGCCTCCTACCCGAACCTGAGGGAGATCGCCTGGGTGCAGGAGGAGCCCCGCAACATGGGCGCCTGGAAGGTGATGTCGCGGCGCATGCCGGGCCTGCTGCCCGAGGGCGTCGAGCTGACCTACATCGGTAGGCCGGGTCGGGCCAGCCCGGGCGAGGGCTACTCCGCCGCCCACGCCATCGAGCAGGAGCGCATAGTCCTCACCGCACTGACCTCCGGCGCCTGATGCGAAAGCCTGTGCCCGGGCCGCTGTTCGTCTGGGTCAAGCGGCTCTCCTGGGTGGAGTTGGCGATCTTCAGCGGGCTGATCGTCTTCTGGCTGCTACCCGGATACGAAACGGAGACGATGATCTTCGGCTGGGCGCACGGGATTGGATTCGTCGGGCTCTGCATCCTGATTTGGACCGCCGCCGTCAGGCGCGAGGTCCCCTACACCCTGCTGGCCGCCACCCTGACGCCGGTCGGCCCGCTCGGCAGCGTGATCGGGATCGAGCTGATCGAGCGGCGGGGTTGGGGCATCGCCGATTACCCGCACGGCGCCGTGGATAACCCGCGATAACTGCTGAGCGACCTTGACCTCGGCCGTCTGAGGCGGTATAGCTAGCAGGGACTGTTCCTCTGGACAGTCCCTGCTCGGGGGAACGGCTGCGTCGGCATCCCTCCCTGGCTACCGGCGCGCAGGTGCGGCGTGGGTCGCGCGGACCCCCCTGCCTCCCGCGGCCCCGCCGTACCTCTATATCTCCATCGGTGCTCTGGCGGCGGCGGGCCCGCCGCCGCCGGGCGTCCGCTCAGCCCTTCAGGTTTCGCAGCACCGTCTGCAGGATGCCGCCGTTTTGGAAGTAGGTGATCTCGTTCGGAGTGTCCAGGCGGACGGTGGCCTCGAACTCTGTTCTCCCGGCGGTCACCTTCACCGATTTGGCTTCGCCCTTGCACAGGTCACCCACCTCGATCACCTCCTCCCCGCTGAGACCGAGCGAGAGGACGCTCTCCCCCTTGGGGAACTGGAGGGGAAGGACACCCATGCCGATCAGGTTGGAGCGGTGGATGCGCTCAAAGCTCTCGGCGATCACCGCTCGCACCCCGAGCAGCTTGGTGCCCTTCGCCGCCCAGTCGCGGGAGGAGCCCGAGCCGTAATCCCTGCCGGCGAGCACCACCATGGGTACCTCCTCCTGGGCATAGGCCATCGCCGCCTCATAAATTGTCGTCTCCGCCCCGTCGGGGAAGTGGCGGGTGAAACCGCCCGCCCTCTGCACCAGTTGGTTGCGCAGGCGGATGTTGGCGAAAGTGCCGCGGATCATCACCTCGTGGTTGCCGCGGCGCGAACCGTAGGAGTTGAAGTCGCGGGGTTCCACACCCTGCTCGATCAACCACCGGCCCGCGGGGCTCTCCTTTTTGATCGCCCCCGCCGGGGAGATGTGGTCCGTGGTGATCGAGTCGCCGAGCAGGGCCAGCACCCGCGCGCCCCGCACCGGCTCGAGGGCGGGTGGGGTGGGGGACATCCGTTCAAAGAAGGTGGGCCGGCGCACATACGTCGAGTCGGGCCAGGTGTAGCGATCCTCCTGCGGAACCTCCACCGCGTTCCAGTTGGCGTCCCCGGCGAATATCTCGGCATAGTTGCGGGTGAACATCTCCGAGCGAATCGAGCGCCCGACCAACTCCCCGATCTCCGCCGAGCTGGGCCAGATGTCGCGCAGGTAGACCGGCTCACCACCCGAGCCCTCGCCCAGCGGCTCGGTCAGCAGGTCGAGGTCCATCCGCCCCGCCAGGGCGTAGGCGACCACCAGCGGCGGGCTGGCCAGGTAATTGGCCTTCACGTCCTGGTTGATCCGGCCCTCGAAGTTGCGGTTGCCCGAAAGCACCGCGCAGACCGCCAGGTCATTCTCGGCGATCGCGGCCGAGATCTCCGGGGCCAGGGGCCCGGAGTTGCCGATGCAGGTGGTGCAGCCGTAGCCGACCAGGTTGAACTGAAGGGCATCGAGGTGCTCGCTCAGGCCCGCCCTCTCCAGGTAGTCGGTGACCACGGTCGAGCCGGGCGCCAGCGAGGTCTTGACCCACGGTCTGCGAACCAGGCCCCGCCCCACGGCGTTGCGGGCGAGCAGGCCGGCGCCCACCATCACGCTCGGATTGGAGGTGTTGGTGCAGCTGGTGATCGCGGCGATCACCACCCGGCCGTGGTCGAGCTCAAAGCTCGTGCCGTCCTCCAGGGTGACCTCCACCGCGTCCTCGCTGCCGCCCCCAACGGTGGCCAGCGGGGCTCCCCTCACGGCGGGTCGCGGCCTGCCCCGCTCGTCGTCGTGGTCATCGGCCGGCGGGTCCGAGGCCGGGAAGGACTCCTCGATCGCCTCGTCGCGGCCGTTACCCAGCTGCTCGGCGGCGTCGGGGTCGAACTCGACCATCGCCTGGAGGAAGGCCTCCTTGGCCTGGGCCAACGGCACCCGGTCCTGCGGCCGTTTGGGGCCGGCGATGCTCGGCCTGACCTCGCCCAGGTCCAGCTCCAGCGTCGCCGAGTAAACCGGGTCCGGGGAGTCCGGCTCGTGGAACATCCCCTGCTCGCGGGCGTAGGCCTCGACCAGCTCGACCGTCTCGCTCGCCCGCCCGGTCAGCTCCAGGTAGCGCAGCGTCTCGGTGTCGATTGGGAAGATCGCGCAGGTCGAGCCGAACTCCGGCGACATGTTGCCGATCGTCGCCCGGTCGGCGAGACCCAGCGTCGGCAGGCCCGGCCCGTAGAACTCGACGAAGCGGGAGACGACCCCCAGCTCGCGCAGCATCTCGGTCACGGTGAGGACCAGGTCGGTGGCGGTCGCGCCCTCCGGCAGCTGGCCGTCAAGCCGGAACCCGACCACCTGCGGCAGGAGCATCGAGATCGGCTGGCCCAGCATCGCCGCCTCGGCCTCGATCCCACCGACGCCCCAACCCAGCACCCCGAGCCCGTTGACCATCGTCGTGTGGGAGTCGGTGCCGACCAGCGTGTCGGGGTAGGCGCGCAGCACCCCCTCCACCTGGCGGCTGTAGATGACCTGGGCGATGTGCTCGAGGTTGACCTGGTGACAGATCCCCGTCGCCGGCGGCACGACGCTGAAGTTGTCGAAGGATCTCTGCCCCCACTTGAGGAACGAGTAGCGCTCGCGATTTCGCTCGAACTCGCGCTCGGCGTTTAGGGCGAAGGCCCCGGCGTTGCCGAAGGCGTCGACCTGGACCGAGTGGTCGATCACCAGGTCGACGTCGACCAGCGGGTTGATCGCCGCCGGGTCGCCGCCGATCTCCTCCATCGCGTCGCGCATCGCCGCCAAGTCGACAACCGCGGGGACGCCGGTGAAGTCCTGCATCAGCACCCGGGCCGGCTGGAAGGGGATCTCCACGCTGGGCTCCGCCGCCGGGTCCCAGCTGGCGATCGCCTCGACGGCCGCCCGGGTGACGCCGACGCCGTCCTCGAGGCGCAGCACGTTCTCCAGCAGCACCTTGATCGAGTAGGGCAGGCGGGCGACGTCGAAGCGCTCCTGCAGGGCATCGAGGCGAAAGACCTCATACTCGCGCCCGCTGAGGGCGAGGATCGAACCGGCGCCGAAGGAATCGCTGCTCATCTCTCCATCCTAGGAGGGAGCCCGTCCTCGGCGCTTTGAAGCAGGGCCGGCACCCGCCCCCGGCTAGCGCTTGTGCTCGGGGTGGCCGTCGGCGACGGCCTTGGCGGCCCTCTGGCCGAGGGCGCCGCTCTGCACCCGGACCGCGATGGCGGGGCTGGCCAGAGCGAAGTGGGCCAGAGCCCGCTGCGGCAGCGGCGCCACCGCCAGCTCGACCCTGTCCTGCTCGATCGCCCTGACCACCGCGGCGCCGACCTGGCGCGGCGAGGCGGTCCCCAACCCGGGGGGTGGCTTCGCCCCTGACTCCGCGAACATCCCCGCTTCGCGGATGAAGCCTGGCGAGACGAGCGAGACGCCGACGCCCAGCGGCGCCAGGTCGGCCCTCAGCCCCAGGGCGAAGCCGCGCAGGCCGAACTTGGTCGCGTTGTAGATCGAGCTGCGGGGAGCGGCGGCCTTGCCCGAGAGCGAGGAGACGAAGACCAGGTGACCCGAGCCACGCTCGAGCATCGCCGGGAAGAGCGCGCGGGCGATCAGCATCGGCGCCTCCAGATTGACCCGCAGGGCGCGGTTCAGCTGCTCGGAGGTGAAGTCGGTCACCAGGCCCGCTGCCGGCAGCCCGGCGTTGGCCACGAGCACATCGACCTCGCTGGTTTCGGCGGCCAGCCGCTCGGCGGCGCCCGGCTCAGCCAGGTCGGCCACCAGGGTCCGATGGCCCATCCCCGGCAGCTCCGCCGCCAGCGCCGCCAGCGCCTCGGCCCCCCGCGCGCTGAGGACGAGGTGCGCCCCGCGCGCGGCCAGCGCCGCCGCGATCGCCCTGCCCAGGCCCCCCGTGGCCCCCGTCAATAGCGCAGTGCGGCCGGCAAGTTCCATCCCAGGACGCAAGCTAGCAGCAGGACTGCCGAAAGGATTCTGGATTCCAAATGCGAATGGCGAGAAAATGTTGGTGTTCTGTGAGCAGTCGGCCGGCCGATCGTCTACACTGCCGCCGTTCCAAACAACCGAAACGCCGAATCCCGGGCGCCTGGTGGCGCCACGGGAGCGGGGGAACCACGTTTTCGGGGCTAACCCACCTCACCGAGGCGGGGGCGCAGGCTCCTTTCGCGCCAGCCCGACAGCTAACCCCGTAGGCCGACGAAGGAGATCGGTTTGCTTCCACATAGGCACAAGCTCAAGCTGAAAGCAGGGTTGGCGGTGACAGGCGCGGGAGCGCTCTGCGCCCTGGCCCTGGTGGTTCCCAGCGGCGCGTCCGCGGCATGCGCCAGCACCGGCGGCCTGACGCCGGCGACGGTCAACGAATGCGCCCCGACGGCAAAGGCCAGGCTGCTGCGCGACGGGGAACTGATTCCCCCGGCCAGCGCCCCTCCCCGGGTCAAGGCGGTGATCGCCGCGGCGGACAGGATCCGCACCAAGCCCTACATCTGGGGAGGCGGCCATCTGAACTGGACCTCGCCCGGCTATGACTGCTCGGGCTCGGTCAGCTACGCGCTGCACGGCGGGGACTTCCTCGACAGCCCGCTTCCCTCCGGTCCGATGGAGAGCTGGGGACTGCGGGGCAAGGGACGCTGGATCACGGTCTATGCCAACGCCGGCCATGCCTACGCGGTGATCGCCGGATTCCGCTGGGACACCGCCGGGGACGCCAGCGGCACCGGCCCCCGCTGGCACCCCGAAATGCTCAGCAACGTGGGCTTCGTCGTTCGCCATCCGGCCGGCTACTGAGGCCACCAACCCCGCTTCGCCTTCACCCCCGGGCCAACCGGCCGGGGCGCCTTGATCCCTGCTTGACCCAGGCCAGCGCTCCTTCACTCCGCCCCAGCGGCCGCTCAGCGAGCACCGCGGCCCGGGTGACCGAGACGGCGCCCTACAGGGGGATGTTGCCGTGCTTTCGCTTCGGCTGGGCGACCCGCTTGGACTGCAGCATCCGCAGCGCGCGAATCAACTTCGGCCGCGTCTGGCGCGGCTCGATCACGTCATCGATGTAGCCGCGTTCGGCCGCCGAATAGGGATTGGCGAAGTGGGCCTTGTAGTCATCGATCAGCTTCTGGCGCCGCTCATCGGGCGTCGGCGAGCTGGAGATGTCCTTGCGGTAAATGATGTTCACCGCCCCCTCCGGCCCCATCACCGCCACCTCGGCGGTCGGCCATGCGACGTTGTAGTCGGCCAGCATGTGCTTTGAATTCATCACGTCGTAGGCCCCGCCGTAGGCCTTGCGGGTGACCACGGTCAGCTTCGGCACCGTCGCCTCGGTGAAGGCATAGAGCAGCTTCGCGCCGTGGCGGATGATCCCGTTCCACTCCTGGTCGGTGCCGGGGAGGAAGCCGGGCACGTCGGTGAAGGTGAGCAGGGGGACATTGAAGGCGTCGCAGGTGCGGACGAAACGCGCCGCCTTCTCGGAGGCCTCGATGTCGAGCACCCCGGCGAGGTGGGCCGGCTGGTTGCCGACGATCCCCACCGGGTAGCCATCCAGGCGGGAAAAACCGCAGACGATGTTCTTGGCGAAGTGCTCGTGGACCTCCAGGAACTCCTCCTCATCGACGATGCGAGAGATCACCTCCCGCATGTCGTAGGGCTTGGAGGGATCGTCGGGGACCAGCGTGTCGAGCTCGGGGTCTTCGCGCTCGGGGTCGTCGGAGGGCTCGAAGCGGGGCGGCGCCTCCAGGTTGTTCAGGGGCAGGAAGCTGAGCAGGTAGCGAGCGTCCTGCAGGCAGCTCTCCTCGTCCTCGGCGGCGAAGTGCGCGACGCCGGACTTCGTGTTGTGGCTCATCGCCCCGCCCAGCTCCTCGAACTCGACCTCCTCCCCGGTGACCGTCTTGATCACCTCGGGGCCGGTGATGAACATGTGCGAGGTCTCCTTGACCATGAAGATGAAGTCGGTCATCGCCGGCGAGTAGACGGCGCCGCCGGCGCAGGGGCCCATGATCAGGCTGATCTGGGGGATCACGCCGGAGCAGCGGACGTTGCGGACGAAAACGTCGCCATAGGCGCCGAGCGAAACGACCCCCTCCTGGATCCGGGCGCCGCCAGAGTCGTTGATCCCGATCACCGGAGCCCCGACCTGGGCGGCGAGGTCCATCACCTTGCACATCTTCTCCGCCATCACCTCGCCGAGGCTGCCGCCGAAGACGGTGAAGTCCTGAGAGAAGACGAAGACCGTGCGGCCTTCGATCGTCCCGTGGCCGGTGACCACGGCGTCTCCCCATGGCCGTTTCTTCTGCATCTCGAACTCGTAGGTGCGGTGGCGGACAAAGGTGTCCAGCTCCTCGAAGGAGCCGGGATCGAGCAGCTTCTCGACCCGCTCGCGGGCGGTCAGCTTGCCCTTCGCGTGCTGCTTGGCCACCGCCTCCTCGGAGGCCGAGTGGACAGCCTGCTGGCGCAGCTCGCGCAGGTAGGCGAGCTTCTCCTCATGGGTGACGGGGTTGCGCTCCCGCATCATCGAGACCCGACGCTCGCTCGCTCGCGCCGGGTCAGATCTGGACGCTTCGCTCGCTCCGCGCTCATCGGCGCCGGAGTCTATGCCGAGAACGGCTGCTTCTGCGGCTCGGCCAGCCGGTCCAGAATCCTCACCAGGTCGGCCTGACCGAGGCCCGAATCGTCCCCGGCACGGATCTCCACCCGCGTCCCGAAGCCCTTCTCGGCCATCGTCACCTCGACTCCCTCCACCCTCGCGACCAGCTCCGCGAGCTCGGGCTCGGACTTCATCAATGTCCTCGAAACCTCGATCATCAGGGCGATTTCGAGGCTTAGAAGAAAGCTCCTCCCCGGTATTCGCCAAATGCATCGCGCATTGCGCCGCAGACCTCTCCAATCGAGGCATCGGCGGCGAGGGCGGCGCGGATCGGGTGCAGGAGGTTGCCCTCCCCCCGGGCGACGTCGCCCACGGCATCGAGCTGGCGATTCACCGCCCCCTGGTCGCGACCCTGCTTGAAGGCCTTCAGCCGTCCGAGCTGGCGCTGCTCGGACTCCGGGTCGACCCTGAGGATGTCGACGTCGTCCACCTCTTCGGTGACGAATTTGTTCACCCCGACGACGATGTCCTGACCGCACTCGTAGCGCTCGTGGTAGGAGTGCGCGGACTCCTCGATCTCGCGCTGCATGAACTCCAGGGCCTCGACCGAGCCGCCCAGATCTTCGACCTCGCGCATCAGCCCCCAGGCGCGGGTCTCGATCTCGTCGGTCAGCGACTCGACAAAGTAGGAGCCGGCGAAGGGGTCGACGGTGTCGGCCACGCCGGACTCGTAGGCCAGCACCTGCTGGGTGCGCAGGGCGATCCGCGCCGAGCGCTCGGTCGGCAGGGCCAGCGCCTCGTCGAAGCCGTTTGTGTGCAGCGACTGGGTGCCACCACTGACCGCGGCGAAGCCCTGCAGGGCGACCCGGATGATGTTCACCTCCGGCTGCTGCGCCTGCAACGTCACACCCCCCGTTTGGGTGTGGAAGCGGATCTTCATCGAGTTGGGATCCTTGGCTCCGAACCGCTCGGCGACGATCTTTGCCCACATCCGCCGCACGGCGCGAAACTTGGCGATCTCCTGGAAGACGTTGTTGTGGCAGTTGAAGAAAAAGGCGAGGCGAGGCGCGAACTCATCGATCACCAGGCCGCGCTCCAGCGCCGCCTCGACGTAGGCGATCGCGTTGGAGAGGGTGAAGGCGACCTCCTGCACCGCCGAGCAGCCCTTCTCGCGGATGTGGTAGCCCGAGATCGAGATCGTGTTCCACCGCGGCACCCGTTCGCGGCAGTACTCGAAGATGTCGGTGGTCAGGCGCATGGTCGGCGCCGGCGGGTAGATGTAGTTGCCGCGCGCCATGTACTCCTTCAGCACGTCGTTCTGAACGGTGCCGCGCAGCTTCTCGGCGGGGACCCCCTGCTCCTCTCCGACCAGCTCATACAGCAGCAGCAGGATCGCCGCAGGAGCGTTGATCGTCATCGAGGTGGAAACCTCGTCCAGGGGGATCTCCGCGAAGCAGATTCGCATGTCCTCGATCGTGTCGATCGGCACCCCGGTGCGGCCAACCTCGCCCTGGCAGAGGGGGTCATCGGAGTCGCGTCCGAGCTGGGTCGGCAGGTCGAAGGCCATGGAGAGCCCGGTTGAGCCGTGCTCGATCAGGTAGCGGTAGCGCTGATTGGTGTCCTCGGGAGTGGCGAAGCCGGCGTACTGGCGCATGGTCCAGAGCCGGTCCCGGTACATCCCCTCGTGGATCCCGCGGGTGAAGGGCGGCGAGGCGGGGAGCCCGAGGCGCTCGTCCAACCCCGGGGCGACGTCGTCCTCGCTGTAGAGGCGCTCGATCTCGATCCCCGAGTCCGTGAAGACGCGCGGGTCATCGGGCCCAACCACCGGGGCGATCCAGCGGGGGATGTCCTCCCCTGGGGTTTCGTCAGCCGTGCTCGGCACCGCGGCGGAGGATATTGGACCGCGGCAGAGCCCCAGAGGAAGGTCGCGATGGGAGAGCCGGGAATGACGGCGCCGCTAGACGGTTGGCGCCATCTACTCCGAGGCGCCCACCAGGCGCTCGACCCCGGCCCGCTCGATCGTCTTGCGCAACCCCTCGCGAAGCTCCACCTTCGGCTCCCAATCGAGCAGGTTGCGGGCCCGGGTGATGTCGGGCTTGCGCTGCTGGGGGTCGTCGACCGGCAGCGGTTCGTAGACGATCTCCGCGCGGGACTCGGTCACCTCGACCACCGTCTTGGCCAGCTCCAGCAGGGTGAACTCGTCCGGGTTGCCGACGTTGACCGGCGTGTGGGCGTCGGACTCGGCGAGGGCGACGATGCCCCGGATCAGGTCGTCGACGTAGCAGAAGCTGCGCGTCTGGCTGCCATCTCCGAACACGGTGAGCGGCCGGTCCTGCAGCGCCTGGCGCAGGAAGGTCGGAATCGCCCGCCCGTCGTGCGGCCGCATGCGCGGGCCGTAGGTGTTGAAGATGCGGACGATCGAGGTGTCGAGACCCTGTTGACGGTGGTAGGCCATGGTCAGCGCCTCGGCGTAGCGCTTGGCCTCGTCGTAGACGCCGCGCGGGCCGATCGGATTGACGTGGCCCCAGTACTCCTCCTGCTGCGGATGGACCTGCGGGTCCCCGTACACCTCGCTGGTCGAGGCGAGGAGGAAACGCGCGCGCTTGAACTTGGCGACGCCGAGCATGTGGTGGGTGCCGTAGGAGCCGACCTTGAGGGTATGCAGCGGCAGCCGCAGGTAGTCGATCGGGCTGGCCGGGGAGGCGAGGTGGTAGACGAAGTCGACCTCATCCGGGACGTCGACGCGCTCGGTGATGTCGACGTTGCGGAACTCGAAGGCCGAATCACGGATGTGCTCGATGTTCTGCAGCGAGCCGGTCTCCAGGTTGTCGAGGCAGACCACTCGATCCCCCTTGCCGAGCAGGTGCTCGCAGAGGTGGGAGCCGAGAAAGCCGGCGCCGCCGGTGACCACGCAGGTGCTCATCGCCAAGCGATGCTACCTGGGCTCGGGCCGGAGCGCTGGGCCCGTGCTTTCACGCAATTTCCATGCTCCCGGCGGCGCCAAACAGCGCCCGGCGTCCCCCCGCCGAGCGAGGGGCCCCTCGGGCTGGCAAGCCCGAGGACCGTCGCCCGGCGGGGTCGCTTAACCGCGGCCCCTACCGGAGGGTGGAGAGCTGGTCGGTGACCTGGTCGACCAGGTCCTGGGCGCGAGCGCTCTGCTCGTCGATCGCCTTGCGCACCCGCTGCTCGACATCCGTGCTGTTGCGCTTGAGCGTGGTCTCCACGGTGCGCTGGCGCCTGCGGGCCTCGCGCTCGACCCGGTTCCGGGTTCTCCTGGCCTCCGCCGTCGCCCGGCGGCGGGCGGTGGCGCCGCGGCGCTCTGTCCGCTTCAACGACCGGCGCAGCTGGGTGCGGTAGGTCTTGATCTGCTTCTCCGCCGCGTCGCGGCCGGTCCACGGCTCGACCAGGTCGGAGATGCGGTCGGTGATGCTGAGAACGGCACCGACGGGGAGATCGACCGCTGTCTGGGCGACGGTCTGGACCCGGCTTTTCTCCGTGCTCGCCGATTTGGCTCTGGCGCTGGCCGATTTGGCTCTGGCGCTTGGGGATTGAGCTTTGGCGCCGGCCGATTTGGCTCTGGCGCTGGCCGATTTGGCGGGGGCGCCATTCGCTTTGGTCTTGGCGGATTTGCCGTTGCTGCTCTGGGTTGCCATAAAGTCGAGTCCCTTCGATCGTCGGATTCCTGCCTGGTGTTCGCCAGTTTAGCGAACATATGTTCTTCACGAACAGACGTTCTATCCCCACCCCGGGCCGATGGTTACAGCTCCCCCGCCCGCCGGCCGCGGCGGATACGGTCCCGATTCGAGCCCGAAGGCCGGTTGTCTACGCGCTCTGGGCCGCCAGGACGAGCGCCAGACCCCGCCTGTCGGGCGCGGCGGCGATCGGGTAGCGGGCGTCGAGACCGAGGTCGGCCTGCTCCAGGGCGAGTTCGCCGAAAGCGACATCGCCGCCCGCCTCGCGCAGGATCAGTTGCGCCGCCGCCGCGTCGACCGAGCGGCAGGAGCGCAGGCTGAGCATGGCGTCGAGACGACCGGCCGCCACGTAGGCGACGGTGATCGCGATCGAGCCGATCACCCGCAGGCGGTAGACCTTGCCGGCCAGGGCCCCGATCGCCGCCAGCGAGCCCTCCGGCTCGGCGGACTCAACGCCCACCAGCTCCATTCCGCTCTCCGGCGCCGCCACGGCGATCGGCTCCCCGCCGAGCTTCGCCCCGGCGCCCCGTCGGGCGAGGAACTCCTCCCCGGCGCCGAAGTCATAGACGTAGCCGAACTCGACATCGGCCATTGAGGAGCCCGAGGCGAGCGCCAGACTGAAGCTGTGTGAGGGAAGCGTGCGGCGGGCGTTGAGCGAGCCATCGATCGGGTCGATCACCACCCGGGCGCTGCCTCCCGAGCCGAAACTCACCTCGCCGCGCTCCTCGGAGATCGCGAGGAAGGAGGCCCCCTGCGCGGCGAGCCCCTCCAGCTCGGCGAACACGGCATCCTCGCAGCGACGGTCGATCGCCAGGCTGCGGTCGCCGCCCTCCCCCACCCCCTCGTAGGCGGTGCGCGCCTCGATACTCGGCGCCCGGGCGAAAATCGCTCGCTGAACGGCAACGGAGCGACGGCAGATTCCCAGCCAGTCTGCGGAGAAAACGTCCACCGCTCCCATCCTATGGACGCCATCCACTCGGTAGCGTTGGACCATGCTCGCCTTGGCCGAAGCTCAGGAACGTGCGGTCCGCCACGGCGACGGGCCGCTGCTCCTCCTGGGCGCAGCCGGGACCGGTAAGACCGAGGCCCTGGCCCGGCGCCTGGCGCGGTTGGCCGAAGATGGAAGCGAGCCGGGGCGAGTGCTGCTCCTGGCCTCCACCCGGGCCAGCGCCCGGAGGCTTCGTCGGCGCGCCGAGGAGCTGCTGGATGGTTCCTATGAGGAGCTGTGGATCGGCACCTGGGATGAGATCGGGGAGCGACTCCTGCGCCAGCGCTCCACCGCGGCGGGCCTCGATCCCTTCTTCGACGTGCTCGCCCCGGCCGAGCGTCTGGCGATGCTCCTCGACCGGCTCGACGAGCTCCCCCTGCGCAGCCACGAGATCCGCGGCAACCCCGCCGGGCTGCTGGCCCGACTGCTGGAGCGGATCGACGCCACGAAGGCCGGATCGGAGCGGCCCGATAGCGAGCTCGCCGAGCTCTGCGTGGCCCACGACCGCATCCTCACCGACGCCGGCAGCATCGACCGCGGCGATGTCTTCCTCCTGCTCAGCAAGCTGCTGCAAGACCGCCCCGACATCCGCGCCGAAATCGCCTCCCGCTTCACCCACCTGATGGTCGATGAGCTGGAGGAGACCAGCAGAGCTCAACGAGCAATCCTCGCCCAGCTATCGAGCGAGAACGCGAACCACCTCTATGCCCTGGAGGAAGGCCGCGCCCTCCTCCCCAGCGCTCCCCCACCACTCCCCAAGGGGTCCACGGACCCGACCGAATGGGCCCTGTCGGTCCACGCCAACGCCGAGGTCATAACCCTGGAGCGCCGACTCCGCGACCCCCAACTCCGTTTCTGGCGATGCACCAACGAGCGGGCGCAGGCCCAGGCCGCCGCGCGCGAAGCCGAGCACCTGATCACCAACGGGACGAACCCGGAAGCGATCTGCGTCCTGCTCGACGATCCGGCGCGCCGGGGCGGCGACGTGTCGGCGGCGATGGAGGAGCGGAGCATCCCCTTTCACCTCTCCGGGCCGGCGGCTCTGTTCCAGCGGCCCGAGGTGCGAGACGCGATTGCCTGGCTGCGGGTCCTGGCCGACCCCGATGACTCCGCCGCCGCCGCCCGCGCCCTGACCAGACCGCCGGTGGAGCTGCGCGCGGGGGAGCTGGCGCGGTTGACGACGATCTCGCGCCGGCGCAAGCTGGACATGGTCGCGGCCTGCGAGGCGGCGCTCGACAGCCCTCAGTTCCAACCCGAGGCGCGGGAGCGGGTCCAGTCCTTCCTCAAGCTCTACCGGGCGGCCGCCGCGGCGATGGAGGAGCGCCGTGCTGACGTCTTCGTCAGGCGGTTGATCGAGCGGGTCGGGCTCCGGCGCCAGCGGCTCTTCGCCGCCCAGCCCGAGGTGGCAGAGCGGTTGCTGGGGCTCTCGCGGCTGGCCGAGCTGGCGGCCGCCTGGACGCGGCGAGAGCCGCACGGCTCAACCCGCGGGTTCGTTCGATACCTCGCCGCCGTCGCCGAGGCTGGGGTCGAGTCGGCCCCCGGCGAGGAGCCGCCAACGCCGGGGGCGGTGCTCGGCCTACGGCCCGGCGCGGTGAAGGGGATGGAGTTCGACCACGTCTTCGCCCTGGGCCTGGAGCGGGGCGGCGATTGGGAGAGGATCGGTGCTCCTGCACGCCGCGGACTGGTCCTCTCGCTGGTCGAGGGTGACGGGCCTAGCTCCCCATTTTATGCCGACGCGTGGGCTGGCGCCGAGAGCGAGGAGGAGGTCCAGGAGGAGGAGTTGTTCGGCCCCGCCGAGGGCCTGCACGCCACCTACCGGATGCTGCGCGAGGAGGTTCTGGAGGCCTCCTGGAGGGCCGGGCGGGAGCTCTCTGAGCCGCGCCTGGACACGGCCCTCGACGTCAACCGGGCGATCGCCCGCTACCTGGAGCTGCTGAAGCTGGCGGCGCTGGCGCAGCGGCCGGGCGAGGAGGCGAGCGCCGAGGCGATCGATGCCCTGAATGGATTACTGCACCAGGTCGCCACACCCGAGCAGCGGGCTGAGCTGGATGCCTCCTCGCTGGACACCTACCTGCTTGGCACCGAACGAGAGCGGGGCCGGCGGCGCGAGCTGATCGCCGCTCGCGAGGAGCCCTCGCTGGCCGCCTTCCTGCCGCGGCGTGGCGACAACCGGCTGAGCCTCTCGGCCTCCGATCTCGACCTCTACCTGACCTGCCCCTTGAAGTACAAGTTCGCCCGGGTCTTCGGCATCCCGCAGGAGCCGACGATCAACCAGCGCTTCGGCATCCTGGTCCACAACGTGCTCGAGCGCTTCCACCGAGACGAGGGGGAGGGCGGGGACGGGCTGCCGCGCCTCGCCAGCCTGTTCGAGGCGGGCTGGCGGCGCTCGGGATTCGGCGAGAGCGACGACGAGCTCCAGTACCGCCAGCGGGGCCGGGAGGCGATGCGCCTTTACTGGGAGCGGGAGCGCGTCTCCGAGGGCCAACCGGTCTGGCTGGAGCGAAAGTTCGACATCCAGATCGGTGAGCACCACGTGCGCGGCAGGGTCGACCGGGTCGACCGCCTGCCGGACGGCGACCACGAGCTGATCGACTACAAGACCGGCGAGCGAAAGAGCGAGGCCGCCCTGGAAAGCGACCTGCAGCTCGCCCTCTACCGCCTCGCCGCGCGCGAGGCGTGGGGACTCGAC
This sequence comes from Solirubrobacterales bacterium, assembly GCA_035534175.1. Classification (GTDB taxonomy): domain Bacteria; phylum Actinomycetota; class Thermoleophilia; order Solirubrobacterales; family 70-9; genus DATLSM01. Next base: position 49,026 of record DATLSM010000106.1, read on the forward strand.
GCCAGCCTCGGCAGCTACTACTACGTGCTCGAGGCGGAGAAGGTGGCGGCACCGGCCAAGCCCGACGACGCCGAGCGGGTCGAGCGGACCGTGTTGGGGGTGGGCGAGGGGGTGCTGGGCCAGGATTTCGAGCCGCGCCCCTCGCCCGCGGTCTGCGGCTGGTGCGATTACCGGCTGATCTGCCCTGCGGCAGAGAGCTAGCGACCGGGCGAACGATCCGCCTCTCCCTCGCCCGGGGCTAACCGCCCTGCTGGCGGAGGAAGCGCTGGAACTCTCTGGCGATCGCCTCCGCCGACGGCAGGTCCTCGGGGTTGCCGAGCTGCTCGTTCTGCTCTGCCTCTATGCGCTCCACCAGCTCCTCGATCTCGGGGTTGGCGGCCACGGCTCGGCTGATCTGCTCCTCGTAGCTGGCCGTCTCCTGCTCCAGGTCGGAGGCATCGACCGCGATCCCGGTCAGGCTTTCCAGCCGGCGCAGGAGCGCCAGGGCGGCCTTCGGGTTGGCGACGGCGGCGACGTAGTGGGGCACAGCCGCCCAGAGCGAGGCGGAGCTCATCCCGATCTGGCGGCAGCAGTCGTGGACCACACCGACGATCCCCGTCGGCCCCTCGTAGCTGGATCGCTGCAGGTCCAGCTCCTCGACCAACTCCTCGTCGGAAGCCAGCCCGGTGATCGGCACCGGCAGGGTGTGGGAAACCTCGGCGATCAGCGCCCCCATGGTGATCACCATCTCCACCCCCAGCGCATCGGCCGCGGTGGCGATCGTCTCCGAGAAGGTGCGCCAGCGCAGATTGGGCTCGGTCCCGTCGAGCAGCACCAGGTCACGGTCGGCGGTCGGGACCCGGGCGGCGATCAGGTTGTTCTCGGGCCAGTCGATCCGCCGTGATTGGCCCTCGGAGAGGGTGATCGTGGGCCGCGTCGCCTGGAAGTCGAAGTACTCCTCGGGGTCAACCTCGGCGATCAGCTCGGCATCCAGCGACTCGGCCACCGTCGCCAACGCTGTCGATGCGGCGGCGGCGGCGTCATTCCATCCGCGAAACGCGCAGACGAGGATCGGGGCGCGGAGCTGAGGGACGTCGCCCTCCCAGGTCAAGGAATCCACCGTTTGAGACTACCGATGGGGCGCCCGCGCACCGCGCATTTTCTAGGCCTGATTGAGGGCGCGGCGGACGAGCTGGACGGCCATCACCAGGGCCAGCGCGGCGAAGGAGAGCTGCAGAGCCCGCTCGGGGACCCGGTTGGCGATCCCAACCCCGATCAGCACGCCGAGGGGGGAGAGAACGCCGATCACCATCGCGTTGCGCAGCCTCACGTTGCCGTAGGAGTTCTGGCGAATCGCGCCGACCAGGGCGACGATGACGATCATCAGCAGCGAGGTGGACTCCCCCTGCACCTGGGAGAGGCCGAGAAAGATGGTCAGCGCGGGGACGAAGAGGACTCCTCCGCCGACTCCGACCAGCCCTCCGGCGAGCCCCCCGGCGAGCGCGATCAGTGCGGCGGCGACCTCGTTCACGCCGGGGCCCTCACTGGAGGACCAGCTCGATCGCGAGCGCGATCAGCAGCGCGGCGAAGAGAAGGGAGACCGTGCGCTGCGGGATCCGTTGCTGGATCGCGGTTCCGATCAGTACGCCGAGGACCGCCGGGAGCGCGAGCGCCAGGCCGGTGAGCAGGTGGACGTTGCCATAGATCCCACCCTGGGCCAGAGCGCCGAGGGCGCCGATCAGGACGATCGCGGCGAGGCTGGTGCCGGTGGCGAGCCGCTCGCCGTAGCCGAACCAGAAGATCAGGAGGGGAACGATGATCGTCCCCCCGCCGACCCCGAAGAGGCCGCTGAAGACCCCGGCGGCGGTGCCGATCGTGGCGAGCTTCAGCGTCTGGTTGGAGGGCATCTCGCGGCCGGCGGGCGCATCATGCGGCGATACTAGATGCCGTGCCGCGTGAATCCAGGGCGGGAGACGCCCCCACCCGCCCGGCGCTGCTTGAGGCGATCCGCGAGGAGCCCGCGCGGGCGGCGATTCTCACCGATGTCGACGGCACCCTGGCGCCGATCGCGACCAGGCCCGAGCAGGCCACCGTCAGCGCGGCGGCGCGGGAGGCGCTCACCGGGCTGAGCGAGCGCTTCGGCCTGGTCGGTTGCATCTCCGGCCGCCGCGCGGTGGAGGCCCGGCGGCTGGTCGGCGTGGAGGGGATCGCCTACGCCGGCAACCACGGCCTGGAGCTCCTGCTGCCCGGCGAGGAGGTGCCCCGACCGGATCCCTCGCTCCGCGGGCGCGAGGGGGATGCGGCGGCGTTCGCCGCCGGGCTAGAGCGCCCCAGACTGGCATCCGCCGGCCTGCGGCTGGAGGACAAGGGGCCGATCCAGGCGCTGCACTGGCGCGGGGCCCAGGACGAGCGCGCGGCCGAGGCACTCGCCCACCAGATCGCCGCCGAGGCGGGGCGAGGCGGCCTGGAGCCACACTGGGGACGCAAGGTGCTGGAGGTGCGCCCCACCGGCGGTGGGGGCAAGGACACCGCGGTCGCCGCCCTCCTCGCCGGCGGCGCCCTGGACCGCGCCGCCTACGCCGGCGACGACCGCACCGACCTCGACGCCTTTCGTCGTCTGCGGGAGCTGTGTGAGGAAGGGAGTCTCCAGCTGGCGGTTTGCGTCGGCGTCGTCTCCCCCGAGGCTCCACCGGAGCTGCCCGAAGAAGCGGACCTGATCGTCGACGGCCCCGACGGCTGGCTAAAGATCCTCGACTTCCTGGCGGCGGGGTGAGCGGTGCCCTACACCGACCTGCTCCGCGTCACCGTCCTGCTCACCGGCGCCGAGGCGACCACCCTCGCCGGGATCACCGCGGTTGCCGCCAACCGCGAAGGCGACGCCACGACGATCCTGCTGGCGGCCGCCTGGTGGCTCCTGGCCCTGGTGATCGGCTTTTATCTGGGCCGCCCCTCCCGCGCCGCCGCCGGCGTCCGCGACGCCCTTGCCGAAGCCCGCACCGCGACCAGCCTTCCCTCCGAGACCGCCGCCCGAATCGCGATCGGCCGGCTCTGGCCGATCGCCCTCACCGCCGTGGTGGCGGGACTGCTGGGCATCTTCTACCCCCGCGTGGCGGCGATCGGTGCCGGCTACGCTCTGCTCGTCTCCCTTGCCTGGCACACCCGTGAGGCCGCGGTTCTGGGCATCGAGCACCGCGATGGAGTCAAGTTCTACGTGGTCCCCACCTCGGCCCTGCGCCCGATCAAGCTGGTCCGCACCCCAGGGCTGCGCTCAGACCCCCTGCACGCCCGAGAGGCCTAGCGCTTGAGCAGGCGGGAGAAGTCCCGCCAGCCGCGGGTGTTGGCGACCTGGGGGGCGCTGAGCCCGGCGCGGCGGGCGGTGGCCACCGCGTAGGCCATGTTGGCCAGGGTGTCGACGCCGTGGGCATCGGTGTTGAGGACGATCGTCACCCCGGCCTCCGCGGCGAGGCGCGCGTGCTGCTCGGATAGGTCGCGGCGGTTGGGATTGCCGTTGATCTCCAGCATCGTGCCGGTGCGGGAGGCCGCCTCGACCACCGCCTCCAGATCGACGCCGTAGGGCTCGCGCCGCCCGATCAGGCGGCCGGTCAGGTGGCCGATGCAGTCGACGTGCGGATTCTCGATCGCGGCCAGGACGCGCTCGCTCATCGCCGCTTCGCCGATCGCGAATGAGGTGTGGACGCTGGCCAGGACCCAGTCGAGCGATTCGAGCAGGTCCTCGGGGTAGTCGAGCCCGCCGTCGATGCCGATGTTGACCTCCGAGCCGGCCAGCAGGCGAAAGCCGCGCCGGCCCTGGTTCCACTCGCCCACCTCCTCGATCCGCCGCCGCAGGCGCTCGGCGCTGACATGGTCGCCGAAGCCGTGGCTGGCGGAGTGGTCGGTGATCGCCAGGTAGGCGTAGCCGCGGGCCCTCGCCGCCTCGGCCATCTCGGCCAGCGTGTTGCGGCCGTCGGAGAGGGTGGTGTGGGAGTGCAGGTCGCCGCGGATGTCGCCGACGCTGACCAGGCTGGGAAGGGTTCCCTCCCTCGCCGCCCCCAGCTCCCCGCGCCCCTCGCGCAGCTCCGGCTCGACGTAGGCGTAGCCGAGGGTCTCATAGACCTCCTCCTCGCTCTCACAGAGCTCCACCTGCGCCGATTCGGCGTGCGCTATTCCGTGCTCGGAGACGGAGAGGCCGCGGGCCACCGCCTCTTCGCGCAGCTGGACGTTGTGGGCCTGGGAGCCGGTGAAATGCTGGAGCAGGTTGCCGAAGGCGGCGGGCGCGACGATCCGCAGATCGACCGAGACGCCGCTGTGGGTCTGGGCGCGGAGGCCATTGACCCCCGGGGTTCCCGCCGCCGCGATCAGGGGGTGGCCGGCGAGGTAATGGGCGAGGTCCAGAGGCTGATCCGCGGTCGCGACCAGGTCGATGTCCTTGCAGGTCTCGGCCCAGCGCCTGACCGAGCCCGCGACCTCGACCCGACCGGCGGCGGGATGCTCGCGCAGCGCCGCCGCCAGCTCCTCGGCGATCGGCCGCACAGCGGAGAGCAGCAGCCGCCCGGGTCCCTCCCCAGGCTCTCCCAGGCGCTCCAGCGCCGCGAGCACGTTCTCCTCGACCTTCGGCCCAAGGCCCCTCAGCTCCCGGATCCGGTGCGCGTCGGCCGCCGCCTGGAGCTGATCGAGCGAGGCGACCCCCAGCTCCTCATAGAGCCGGCGGGCGGTCTTCGCTCCCAGCCCGGGGACCCTGGTCACCTCGACCAGGGTGGCTGGGAATCTGGCCTTCAATTTCGCCGCCGCCGGTATCTCCCCCGTCGCCAGCAGCGCTTCGATCTTCTCCGCCAGGGTCTTGCCGACACCTGGGATATCTGTCGCCCGCCCGGCGGCGGCGAGCTCGGCCACGGACAGCGGGCTCTCGCGGATCGCCTTCGCCGCGGTGCTGTAGGCCAGCACCCTGTACTTGACCGCCCCATCCAGCTCGTAGAGCAGGCCCAGCTCCTCCAGGGCGGCGGCGATCTCAGCGTTGGTCATGGCTCCCAAATTAGCCACCCCGGGCGACACCCTCTTTATGCGCTCTTTGGCTCTCGGGGCAATAGCATCGGGGGATGCCCCAGTCCACCGCCCCGGGTCCAGCCTGGCTGGTCCTTCCCACCTACAACGAGAGCGAGAACATAGAGGCCTTCGTGGGGGCCGTACTCGCCAAGCTGCCGGCCTCCGCCCAGGTCCTGATCGTCGATGACAACTCGCCCGACGGAACCGGGGAGATCGCCGACCGCCTCGCCGAGGCGGAGGAGAGGGTCGGCGTCCTGCACCGGCCGAACAAGGAAGGACTCGGCCCCGCCTACATCGCCGGCTTCCGCCGCGCCCTGGCGGGGGGAGCCGGCCTGGTGCTGGAGATGGACTCCGACTTCTCCCACGACCCGGCCTACCTTCCGCGCCTGCTGGAGGCGGTGGAGCACGCCGACCTGGCGATCGGCTCCCGCTACGTGGAGGGAGGCGGCGTCTCCGAATGGGGAGCGCTGCGGCGGGCGATCAGCCGCGGCGGCAGCGCCTACGCGCGCCTCGTGCTGGGCCTCGATGTGCACGACCTGACCGGCGGCTTTAAGTGCTTCCGTCGCGAGGTACTGGAGGCGATCGACCTGGACACGGTCCAGGCGCACGGCTACGCCTTTCAGGTGGAGATGACCTACCGGGTGATCCAGCGGGGTTTCAGGGTCGCCGAGGTGCCGATCGTCTTCCGCGATCGCCAGGCCGGCTCCTCGAAGATGGACCGCTCGATCGTGATCGAGGCGGCATGGCGGGTCCCCCTGCTGCGCTTCGGCCGCCGTCCCCAGGGGCCAGGGGGACGGGCCAGCGAAAAGGTGGTTGGTCAGTAACTCCTGGGCCGCCTGAAGGGTGGTGGGGCGCGCCGCTGAGCACGGGGGCCCAGGAGCTTCAGCGGCGCCTGGCGAAGCGATCGCCAGCGAGGAACAGCTCGCTCAGCACCCAAGCGGGCGCGGGCGGTCTCCAGACGCCCGGTTTCGGGGCTCGCTCCATCCGGTGATCGCCCTACCGTCCCCTCGGGTCAGATCGTCAACGAAAAGGCGAGGAGATGCCGATGAAGGAGCTGCAAGAGGCCGAGACGACGGCGCGGGACCGGGGAGCTGGGGGCACCGACACGGTGGTGCAGATCAAGGTCAAGCTGCGAGGAGTGTCAAAGCCGCCGGTCTGGCGGCGGCTGCTGGTTCCCGCCGACACTCCCCTGGATCTCCTGCACCAGGCGATCGTGGCCGCCTTCGGCTGGCAGGGCTATCACTTGCACATCTTCACCAGCGGCTCGGACCAGTTCGGGGTGCCCGACCCCCAGCTCGGGCTCATCGACGAGCGCCGGGTGAGCCTCGGTCAGTTGGTCGGTGGGGTCGGCGATCGGCTTCTCTATACCTATGACCTGGGCGATGGCTGGGAGCACGGGATCGAGGTCGAGGGATTGCTCGATGCCGACCCCGAGGTCCTCTACCCGGTCCTTTTGGGGGCGAAGGGGGCCTGCCCGCCAGAGGACTGCGGCGGCGCCTGGGGATACGCGGAGCTGAAGCAGGTCCTCGCCGACCCCACCCACGACGAGCACGGGGAAATGCTCAGCTGGCTGGGCCTTGATGACGCCTCTGCGTTTGATCCCAAAGGGCTCGATGCGGAGGAAATCGAGGAAGAGATCGCCCTCAGCGGGGACTGGCCGATGCCGGTCAGAGCAAGCGGGACCGGCTAACTCAAAACCCCCGATTCAAACTGAGACATGATCCGCTGCAGGGGTAGTGTCTCAGTTTCAATCTAAAGATTGCTAAGCGGGCGTAACCGACATCTTTGTCCCGCACTTGGGGCACCCAACGCCAGCCCCCGCGGTCGCTATCAGCGGCGTGGCGCAGGTCGGACACTTGACTTCATATTGCTTCGGCGGGGGCGGGAGCTTCGGTGCTGGGGGCGCTGGGGGCGGCACATAGGTAGCCGTTGCCGTTGCCTTGGGCTTCTTGCCCCGAGCTTGCTGCCAGAGCTTCCCGGGGAAGTCTGAGGTGGACCTCCCGGCGCCTGTCAGCCCCTTGCCTCGCTCACCCTTGCTCATCGCTTCGACGCCGATCCCAATGAGCCAGATCATGCCGCCAACCATCATCACAACGAGGGCCAGGGCAAGAACGGCGAGGATG
>DATLSM010000107.1:0-7173 GCA_035534175.1 Solirubrobacterales bacterium
GGGGCGATCCCGCCCCGCATGAAGACGATCAGATCGCCGCTCTCGGTCTGTTCGGCCTGGCTGCGAGCGGCCAGGATGGCGAGCATCGCCAAGGCGACGAGGAGGCCTCGCTTTGCGATTCGACTCATCCCTGTGGTTCCAGCACCCCGTTGCGCCGTTGTTTTCGGCGTCTCTCAGACTGTAGCGCTTATCACAAGCCCTCCAAGCTCTGCGAGCAGTCTGCCCTAGACTGCTGCAGTGGCTCGTCGATCGACCGTTGTCATCGCAGTCGCCGTGACCAGCCTGTGGGCGGTAACGGTCACCACGGCAAGCCCTCCGCCCGGGAATGCCGCGTTCGCCGAGCAGGCGGCCTCATCGTCTACCCTGCCCCAGGTCGTCTGCGCGACCACCTACGGGCCAATAGGGAAGGCCAAGTTCGCCTATCGCACGCGGCCGCGCGCCTGCCTCTTCCACAAGCCCGGCACGCCGGTCGACGAAGCGGACCTCGTTGCCGGGAGCAAGCTCAACTGGTTGCGCTGGGACCAGGCGGTTGCGATCGGCAAGGGCAAGTCTGCCGAGAACATGGTCGGGGTCGTGCCAATGGAGGTCAAGCTGACCAGACCCCAGACGGTCTGTGGCCATACGGTCTTCTCCAGGGCCCAGTTCAAGTTTCCGGCGTCAAAGGGGGGCTTCGGCCGTCCGGTTGCTCTGGATCGCTCAGTCGGTAAATGCTGAGCCTCACCGAGGTCGAGATGCGTGAGGCTTCGCAGGCGTGCTCACGAATCGGGTAGAGGGATGGCGCCAAGAGGGCACGGTTGAGGAGGTCCTCGGCCGGCGGCTCTTCGTCCATCGTCATTCGGGAAGCGAGGCTCCCCTGCTGTTCTTCCTCCACGGCTTTCCCTCCAGCTCCTATGACTGGCGCCGGCTGCTCGAGCTGCGCAAAGGGGAGGCGACGCTAGCCTTCGACTTTCTCGGCTTCGGCCTCTCCGAGAAGCCGCGCGGTCACCTCTACACCCTCGCCTGGCAGGCCGATGCCGCCGAGGAGCTGGTGCGTCGCGCCGGCTCGCCCCCGGTTTTCCTCGTCGGCCACGATATGGGCACCTCGGTCGCGACGGAGCTGATGGCGCGGGACCTGCGGGGGAAGCTCGAGATGGACCTGAGGGGTGCACTGCTCTTCAACGGCAGCATGCTGCTGCAGCTGGCCAAGCCGACCGTCGGTCAGCGCCTCCTGCGCAGCCCGCTCGCCCCGCTCTTCGCGAGGCTGACCAGCGCGCGGTCATTCCGCTCCCAGTTCAGCCGCATCTTCTCCCCGCTACACCCGCTGAGCGCCGAGGAGGCAGCCGACCAGTGGTCCCTCCTGACCCATGACGGCGGCCAGCGGGTCGCCCATCGAACGATCCACTACATGGATGAGCGCGAACGCTTCACTGAGCGCTGGCACGGTGCGATCCGCGACTGGCCCGGACCGCTGACCCTGGTCTGGGGCATGCGCGACCCGGTGTCGCGAGTCGAGGTGCTCGATGGCCTCCGCAACCTTCGCCCAGGCGTGGAGACGATCGAGCTCCCGGACGCCGGGCACTACCCGCAGATTGAGCAGCCCGAGTTAATCGCCGACGCTCTGGACTTCGCGCTTGGGCGCGTGCCTGGGTGATCTCGAGTGAGGAGCTCCTCGTCGGCTCCGTGGCGAGTCCACGGCCGCGTCGGTGCCGGCAAGCGACATCGGCGATCTCGATGCCGTCCCGTACAAGGAGCGTCGTCGCTCTCAACATGGGGCCGATTCTCTCAGGCGAGCACGAATGTCCAAGACGGCGAGGGCCACAGCCGCCAAGATGCGCTCCAGGGACCGTCCAAATAGAGAGGAGAGGCGCAGATGGCTTCGATCCGCGAGGAGATTCAAATAGATGCCAGTCCGCAGGACGTGTGGGCGGCGGTTCGCGATTGGGGCGCTCTTCACGAGCGTCTGGTGCCCGGGTTTGTCGTCGATACCCGCCTCGACGGGGATGACAGGATCGTCACCTTCGCCAACGGTACCGTGATGCGCGAGCTGTTGGTCGACCTCGACGATGAGGCCCGGCGGCTCGTCTGGTCGGTCATCGACGGCCCCTACACCCACCACAACGCATCGGCGCAGGTCTTCTCCGATGGGAAGGACGGCGCCAGGTTCGTCTGGATCGCGGATCTCCTGCCCGATGAGTTGGTCGGCCCCACCGAGGCGGCGATGGAGCAGGGGACGGGCGTCGTCAAGAAGACGCTCGAGGCCCAATAGATACCGGGGCGACGTAGCGGTTGGAACGAGGTAGGGCTCCCCGCGAAGGCTGACCCAACGGAGGCGATGTGGGCCGGGCCGGGCTGCCTGGGGTCCCCAGGGGCCGGCCATCTGCGCCGCGAACTCCCCCTCGGTGAGGATGCCCTGGCTTTCTGGGTTCTCCCAGCTCCCTGCGCTGGGCGAGCGTCGATTGTCGGGCCTCAAAAAGCGCCGCCATGGTGGCCGCGGCTGGAGCAACCTGATGTGAGCAGCGCTCGGCCTGGCGGCGCGAGACTCGATTGCTCCCCGTGGTGGTCCGATTTACGCGGTGACCAGCAGCAGTCATGGCGGGTGATGGTGGTGCGCCGAAGGGGTGTACGGTGCTGCCGCCGGGCCCGGAGTCGATGCCGATCAGCAATGACGCCAACAACCGCGGCGCAGCGATGCGCACCCCGGCCCAGGCGGCGCTGGTGGTCGGCGCGCTGGGAGTCGTCTTCGGCGATATCGGCACCAGCCCGCTCTACACGGTCCAGACGGTCTTCAATCCCACCGATCCGCATCCCGTAACCGCGTCGACCGAGAGCGTCTTCGGGATCATCTCCCTGATCTTCTGGGCGGTGACGATCATCGTCACGCTCAAGTACGTGCTGCTGGTGATGCGCGCCGACAACGAGGGGGAGGGCGGCATCATGGCGCTGATCACGCTGATCAGGCGCCGGGGGGTGCCGGGTGGGCGGCGGACCAAGCTTGCTTTGGCAGCGCTCGGCATTTTCGGCGCCTCGCTGTTCTTCGGCGACAGCATGATCACCCCGGCAATCTCGGTGCTCTCAGCGGTCGAAGGGCTCAAGGTCGTGGAACCGTCGCTGACCCACCTGATCCTGCCGATCACCGCCGCGATCATCGTCACTCTGTTTGCCACCCAGCGCCTGGGCTCCGCCAAGGTGGGCCGCATGTTCGGTCCGGTGATGGTCGTCTGGTTCCTGGTGATCGGCGCCTGCGGCCTCTCCGGCATCGCCACCCACCCGGAGATCCTCAGGGCCCTCTCACCGAGCTACGCCGTCGGCTTCCTGACGGGTCATTTTTCGATCGCGTTCTTCTCGCTGGCGGCGGTCGTCCTGGCGATCACAGGAGCGGAGGCGCTCTATGCCGACATGGGGCATTTCGGCCGCTCCCCGATCACGCGGGCCTGGCTGATGCTCGTGTTCCCGGCGTGCATCCTCAACTACATGGGTCAGGGCGCGCTCATCCTGGGCAATCCGGCGGCGAACATCGCGAGCCCCTTCTTCCTCCTGGTTCCGGAGTGGGGGCGGGCGCCGATGGTCCTGCTGGCGACGGCGGCAACTGTGATTGCCTCCCAGGCGGTGATCACCGGCGCGTTCTCCGTCACCCACCAGGCGGTCCAACTCGGGTACCTGCCCCGCCTGCGGATCTTCCACACCTCCGAGGAGACCGCGGGTCAGGTCTACGTCCCCTGGATCAACTGGGTGCTGATGGCCTCGGTGCTGACCCTCGTCTTCTCCTTTCAGACCTCGACCGCGCTGGCCTTCGCCTTCGGCATGGCGGTCACCGGCACGATCACGATCACCACGCTGCTCTTTTTCTACATCGTGCGCCAGCAGTGGGGGAAACCGCTCTGGCTCGTGGCCACCGGCGCCGGCGCCTTTCTCTTCGTCGACTTCCTGTTCCTCGCCGCGAACCTGACGAAGATCACGCACGGCGCGTGGTTGCCGCTGCTGATCGCGATCGCTGTGTTCACGGTGCTCACCACCTGGCAGCGCGGCCGCGAGCTGGTGACCGAGCGGCGCGAACACGACGAGGGGTCGCTGCGCGAGTTCGTCGATGGGCTGCACGATCGTCGTCCCCCGTTGCGGAGGGTCCCCGGCACCGCGGTGTTCCTCAACCGGAACAAGACGACGACGCCTCTGGCGATGCGCGCCAACGTCGAGCACAACCAAATCCTGCACCGCCACGTGGTCATCCTCTCGATCGAAACGCTTCCCGTTCCGCATGTCGCACCGGCGGATCGCCTCGTGGTCGATCTCGGCTACAGGGATGACGGGATCGCCCACCTCGACGCTCGCTTCGGCTATATGGACAAGCCCAACGTGCCTGGCGCGCTGCGCCTTGCCGCCGACGCCGGCCTCGAGTGTCCGCTCGAGGTCGACGAAGCCTCCTATTTCCTCTCCACGATCGAGCTGCGGGTCGGCGATGCGCCCGGCTTGTCCCGCTGGCGCAAGCGCCTCTTCGTGGCGACCTCGCGAATCACCGCCGACGCCGCCGAATACTTCGGCCTCCCCCGCGACCGCACAATCATCATCGGCTCCCGGATCGAGGTGTAGGAGGCGGTTCCTCTTGCGCGGGCCCTACCCCTGCGCCTTGCAGGACTTGAAGAAGGGGATGTTGAGGCGGCTGCCGTCGGAGGCGGTGAACTTGCCCCGACCTTCGAACAGGCCGCGGGTGCAACGGGCCGAGATGTAGCTGACTTCGCGCCCGTGGGCGCGGTAACGGCGCCCGACGTTCACATCGATGTAGGTCAGCGCCCCGTAGCCGCCCGCGATTGCCGGCAGGGCGATCGTCGCGCGATAGCCGTAGCTTCCGGACAGTCGTTCGATCGGCACGACCACGGCGAAGGTCTGGGTGACCGGCGAGGTGATGCGTGCATGTAGGACGACGGTCGGATTACCGTTGAGGGGAATTCCGTTGAAGAGCGTCAGCGGTGAGCTTGCCGGCACCGGCCCCTGCCCCGGTGGGGCGACCGTGGTTTCGAGGCGCCCGGTGCCGACGATCGAGCTTTTGCAGATCCGCCGCGCTTCCTCAGGAGTAGCTTCGGCGACGCTGCTTACCGGGCAGGTTGGCAGCCCCCGGGTGTTTAGCCGCCCCTCGCGGTCGAAGTCGAGCACAGCCAGTTCGAGCGCCGGCGGCACGGCCCTGCCGCCCCTCGGGGAGATGTTGACCTGCCCCTGGAACCGGATCGGCGCAAAGGCCCGGGGGGGCAGAGTGGTGGGGGAGACGCCGCCGCTGACGCTGAAGACGAAGCTGGTCCCCCGGACCTCGAGGGCATAGGCGCCGGTGGCGCCTATGAGAAGCAAAAAAGCGAGGATCGCCAGGATGGCGGATTTACGGGGCATCGAGAGCAAGCTACCCTTTCATCCCTCCTTTAGGTGTTGGGGGGACATTTGCAGGGCGCTCCTCGATGCTCGTGCTGGCCTCCCTCAAAGTACTGTTGATCCCGCTTGGGATCGCTGTCTTCATACTCGTGCTGCTGGCCATCGGCGCGATCGGGCTGGGTGTGGCGATGCTGGTGATATCCGGACTCTCCTGGCTATGGCGTCTGGTTTTTAGGGCAGGATCAAGAGCCGAGCGTCGCCTTAACGATCGCTTTACGTAGCCCGCCTACTTTCCGCCGGCCAGAAAACTCGTGGACGCCGTAACCGCACAACCAGTCGACCATGTCGCGACCTTGCCGGTCGGCGACGCCGAGCCCCCCGATGAGGAGCGTCGCGCTGCCGTGCGCGACATCCTCGGCGCCTACTTCTCCTCCCGCATGCTTGTCTGGATCGTCGGGATGGCCACCGCGCTGGCGGTCGGCTTTTACCCCGGCACCACGATCCTGCTCGACCCACACCACCTGACGGCGCCGTTCCATGAGCACCTCATCAACGTGCTCGTCTCCCCGGCGGCACGCTGGGACTCGGCCTGGTACCTCAGCATCGCCAAGACCGGCTACGTCCTTCCCTACCAGTCGGTCTTCTTCCCCATCTACCCGGCGTTGGTCGCAATCGGGGGAGCCGGCGTAGGAAGGGGCCTCGACATATTAGTCGGGATCTTCATCTCCGTCGTCTGCTCGATCGGTGCGCTCTATCTCCTGCACCGGCTGGTGACGCTAGATTTCAACCCGCGACTGGCCCGCAACACGGTCTGGATCGTCGCCTGGCTGCCGACCGCGATGGTCCTCTCTGCGGTCTACTCCGAGGCCCTCTTCCTGCTGCTTGCGATCGGCTGCTTCTACACCGCACGCCACAGCCGCTGGGCGTTGACCGGCCTGCTGGGGGGGCTCGCCGCGGCCTCGAGAAACGGCGGCATCCTGCTCCTGGTGCCCCTGCTCGTGTTCTATCTCTACGGGCCGCGCGAGGATCGCGAGCCGGATTTCGCGGCGGGCGGCGTGACCGCGCTACCCGAGCCGGGCACCCTTTCGCTGGTCGATCGCCTTCGCCTCTGGGCGCAGACCAACCTCCCACCCCGCTACCGGCTCCGCCGCGACGTCGCCTGGTTCGCACTCGTCCCGCTTGGGCTGCTTGCCTACATGATCTACCTCGGCTTCACCACCGGCTATCCGCTCGGGCCCTTCACCCACCAGGCGCACTGGGGCCGCTATTTCCTACCGCTAGGGGCGATCCCCCTCGGGATCTGGAGCGTCCTCAAAGCGGCCTACGGCTCGATCCCCGGTCTCGACCCGAACTTGGCTCACCACATGAGCGTCAGCGGCGCCACTCACCACGTCTACGCCCTCGCCTTCCTCCTCCTCTCCCTGTCCCTCCTGTGGATCTGCTGGAAGCGACTGCCGGCCGCCTACACCGCATACGCCGCGATCAGCCTGATCATGGCCGTCTCGGTGCCGGCTCACAACGAGCCGCTGAAGTCCTTCCCCCGCTTCACCCTGGTCATGTTCCCCCTCTGGATCGCCCTCGCTCTCTGGGCGACCGAGCACCGGCGGGTGCGGACGGTGATCGCGGCTTCGGCGCCGTTCCTGGCCCTCACCACCTATCTGTTCGTCACCTGGGCCTGGACGCCGTAGTCGGAACTTCGACGCTAGTGCATACCCGGTCTGTTCCGTCGAGTCCGACGCGACCGACGCTCGCGGGAGGCCTCTGTGAGCCCACTCAGGCAGCGTGTGGCGGCTGCGGCGGCAGTCGGGGCGGGACCTTTGGCTTCAGTGCATAGGCGGGCTC
>DATLSM010000108.1:0-2635 GCA_035534175.1 Solirubrobacterales bacterium
ATCGTCCGGCCGGAAATACCGCCCACTGCGTCCACCGTCCTTCGTCACCGGCCCGACCTGAACGCCGCTTATGCGATGAGCCTGGCCGAGATCGAGCGGCAGTCGCGGCGACGGTCTCAGCCGCCTGAGAAGGGGTAAGCCCTGGTGGAGCGAGGCAAAGCGGACGCTGACCGTTTCTACGCGAGGATCACGGAGCTCGCGAGCCTGGATAGTCGCTCGCAGGCCAATAAGGTAGTAGCTTCGGTCATGCGAGGGCTATTCGGGCGGCTGCCTCGGTTATCCGCGGGGCTGATAGCGGATGCCCTCCCGCAGCCCGTACCGCGACTTGTCTTGGGGTCGCCCTCGAGACTCCGATTCGCTCCCTTCGGCACGCTTGTGGAGGAAGTGTCGGAGGAGCTTGGAGTGGGGCGACAAACCGCGGTGACCTATCTGCGGGCGGTCGGCGTCGTGCTGGAGGAGACTCTTACCGCAGACGCACTGGCCTGCTTGCAAGCGGAGATCCCGGGAGTCGCGCGCGAGATCCTCCCTTCCCTTGACCTGGCCATCCCTGTACGCACCGCTTGATCCGCTTCTTGCACGATCTCCTGAGTGAGATCCTCCGCATCGGCGCGGTTGCCGGGGGTGGCACCAGGCAGGCTGCCATCGGAGAGGAGCCCGAGCACCCGACAAATCACCTAGCGATAGATCGGATCCCGCTTATTGGGGAGCGGACCGGACGCGAATCGCTGATCGAACTCCCTTGCTCCCAGTATCCCAGGGTTACAACGGTCTTGTGCGGTAATCAGTGTGGGGGGCAAAAGTCAATCTGCACGGCCTAGTCGGACTTTTGCCCTCCTACAGCCGCGGTGAGGCTGACCATTTCTAGCATCCGTGACTGGGTCGCCGATCTCACCCGATTCAGTTTTGCCCTCACCCCGCCTCTTCGGGATGGAAGTAGAAGCTGGACGTGAAGTCGATTGTCAACGGCGTGTTTGAGAGAACATCTGGTATTGGGCAGGAGTTCGAGGCCTTCCGGCGCCAAGGGTTTCGCCAGGGGGAGCAGCACGCGGCCTGGTGTGTTGGGCTCTCGAGCGGTGCGAGACAGAGGTCTACGCCAGCGTCTCGCCGGATAGCGCCGCGGCGCGGGCCGTCGTCAGCGCGCTCGGCTTCAGGCAGGCCGGGACGCAGCAAGACGAGGTCTACGGGCTCGAGCTCGTGTTTGCGATGCGCCCGGACGAGCTGCGCTGATTCGCCGAGCCAGGAATGCCTGATGGGAGCGCTCCACCTCAGCTGCGACGGCGATCGCGGCCTCCACGAACGCCGCCGCAGCCGGCGGCCGGTAGCGGTCGCGGTGCCAGACCACAACGAGGACGCGGGGAGGAACGGATTCCACGACCTCGATGAGCCGCACCCTGGGGTCGTTCTCGTCGACCGCCAGCAGCGGCGATAGGGCAAAGCCCAATCCCGCGGCGACCATCGCTTGCACGGTCCCGTTGTCGCTGGAGCGGAACACGACCCGCGGCCTGACCCCTCTGCCCCGCAGGAACTCGTCGGCCACGTCCTGGTGCTTGCCGTGCTGATAACCGACCATCGGCAACGCGTTGAGATCAGCGACCTTGAGCCGGCGCCGCGCCAGGTCGGAGCCAGCTGCCGTCACGACCACATAGCGATCCTGCATGAGTTCCCGCACCTCGAACGGGCCGTCGTGGATGGGCTCGATGGCGAAGGTGAGATCCAGCTCCCCCCGCTCGACGGCCTCCACGAGCATCAAGTCATCGGCGCCCTCGGTCAGCTGCACGTCCACCTTCGGCCATCGCCCTTTGTACCGGCGCATTACCTCCGGCAAAACCTTGTTGGCCACGCTCTGATAGACGCCGATCCGGAGGCTGCCCGACACGCCGGCGGCGTAGGCCCGGAAGTCCGCCTCGGCCGCGCGCAGCCTCGACTCGATGGACTCCGCGTGGCCGAGGAGCAGGCGCCCCGCCTCGGTCAGCTCGACCGTCCGCCTACCCCTCGAGCGCTCGATCAGGCGCTGCCCGACCAGGGCCTCCAGGGCGGTCACGTGATCGCTCACCGTGGAGAGCGAGCTGTTCAGGTCCTCGGACGCCGCCCAGAAGGTGCCCTTCTCGGCGATCGCTCGCAAGGCCCGCAGGTGTTTGAGCTCGACGCTCTGCCAATTGTTCGGCATGGCGATATTTTATTAGGAAATCCCACGTTGCTTCGGACATTGGTTCACGGAACACTCTAGGCATCGAGGTTCTCATGGTGATCCTGCTACTGGCCCTGGGCGGTCTTCTGATTGCCGTCGGGGGCGCCGACTCGCGGCCGCAAGACATCGAGCGGCCGACGCCCTGGTGGCCCGCGACGCCGCGCGATTGAACTGACAGCCGTCACTATCTGGTGACGGTGCGTCTCACTTTCCTGCCTCGGCACGATTTCGATCCTCCTATAGAGGTCAAGGGGCAATTTGAGGGTCGTGCGGGGGCAAAAGTCAGCGTAGTCCCTATCCGACAGGCCGATCGGTGATCCTCACCTGATGCTCGAACTTCTCAGGCTTTTGCTCGCCGTAGTACCGAGGGCTCTTCGCCGCCGGCATGACCTTGTAGGGCGGCAAAAGTCCATCCGGGTCACGCGGCTCGAGCATAAGCGCGATGGA
>DATLSM010000109.1:0-96196 GCA_035534175.1 Solirubrobacterales bacterium
GAGCGAACGAGAACCTGGCGATCGCCGGGCGCAACCCACTGCCCGAGGGCATCACGCCGCACTCGCTCCGCCGCACTTTCATCTCGCTCCTGCTCGCGACCGGAGCGGAGGTCCCCTACGTCATGCGCCAAGTCGGGCACACCGACCCGAAGGTCACGCTCTCGATCTACGCGCAGGTGATGTATCGGGGCGAGGGCGAGCGGAAGCGGCTGAAAATAGTTTCCGAGGGCACCGATTGGGCACTGGCGGCGATTTTCAGCTGTCAGAGCCGGGGGGCAGTTGACTCTCGATGCCGTCGAATCGCGTTCGCTTGCAGGGGATTCAGTCGATGGGCCCGGCTGGTTTCGAACCAGCGACCTCTCGCGTGTGAAGCGAGCGCCTTTACTTTTCGCGGTTTGCATCTGGTGCCGTTTTCCTCACTGTAGAGCGGAAAACGGCAAAGGCGCATCTGGCTGCGTGAGGCTCCATTTGGCTGCGTTTGACACCAGGAATGACACCACGGCTGGTCACCTCAGGGAACAGCAGGCGCGCCAGGCGCTGTGCTGCTTTGAAACGCCGAAGCGACGGCAGTTGACGCATTCCAATACGCAACCCCGAACGGCGCCAGCATGAAGTCGACGATCTCCGGTGCCCGATGCGACCGCGACTCCACCTGGCCCGGCGACGATCTCGACCTGCACGATCGTCCACAGGCCCCCGGCGACCGCCTCGACCACCGTCTCGCGCGGGCGTTGCTGCACGCCGGCCGGCAGCGACTCGGGCCGCAGGAAGATCGTGAAGACATCGAGCATCGCCTCGGCCCGATCGAGCGGACTCGGACCCCGCCGCGGGCAGCTCGAAGAAGGCCAGCGCCCGGATAGCGGCCGATCGACGAAGCACTGAATTAGCTGTCCCGGGCGATATATACCGCCAACGCCAGCGTATATACAGAGGCAAGATGAGCAAGCACTTGGTTGACATCGACGAGGAGGCACTGCGGGCTGCGCGGGCGCGACTCGGCAGCGAGACGATCAAGGAGACCGTCAACCGCGCGCTGCGCCAAGCCGGCGATCAACAGGGCGAAGCGGTGAAGCGGCGCCTCGATTTGCTCGCCAGAGCCGAGCTGGATCCTCGCGAGCAGGCATGGCGCTGACCCAGCTGCTCGACTACAGCGCTCTCACCCGCCTGCATCATGCCGCTGTCCGGGACGCGATCGAGCCGGCCGCCGCACGCGGCGAACTCGCCCGAGCCGGGATCGGCGACCTCGAGATCGGCTACTCGGCTCGCAGCACCACCGAGTGGGACCGTCTGGCGGAGGCTCTCCGGGCCTTTGAGTTGGTGGAGACAACGGCCGATCATCTGCAGAGGGCCAGACAAGTGCAGCGCCTGCTCGCGGCCAAGCACCAGCGTGGCCGCAAGGTGCCAGACCTTCTGATCGCCGCCGCCGCGGAGTCTCGTGGCCTCACCGTCCTTCACTACGACGCGGACTTCGATCGGATCGCCTCGGTAACCGGACAGTCGTGCCAGTGGGTTGTGCCGGCTGGCTCGGTCGATTGACCCCGACCACAGCGCAGGCGTCAAGCCGCGCGGGCAGGATCGAGCCCGGACATCAGCTTCATCAGATTGCGTTTGGCCCTGTGAGCAGTGCGGACCTCCTCGACATAGACGTCGCATTCCTCGGGTCGTCCGCACTCCGCGTACAGCGCGCGCATCGTCTTATCGATCAGCCGCACCGCCTCGGCGTAGGCGCGCTTGTCCCTGCCGGCGATCACGCTCTCGACGTGGCGGCGGTAGACGCCGAGCGTGTCCTCGGGGTGCTCCGCGCGCCTTAAGTCGGCCAGCTTCAGCCACAGGTCACGGCTGCAGCCACCCTCCTCTGCCGCCTCCCAGGCGGCATCCGGATCACCCTCCCAAAGCAGCACCCGCACGAGCTCCGAACAGCCGCGACTGCGCAGGGAGGGGTGCCGCACGACCCCCGGAGGGTCCGGCTCTGGAGAGCGGAGCAGCGAGAGCGCCCAGCGCCGCCGCTCCTGCCACTGCCCCAGCGCCTTTGCGTCGGTCGCAAGCTCGCGGTAACTCTCGAGTGCCGGTCGGGCGCCGAACGTCTGAAGGGAGTGCTCAAGCGCCTCGCCGCTTCGCCCGCGGCGGCGGTACTCCTCGACGAGGAAGGTGCGCAGGCGCGGGTCGGGATTCTCCGAGAACGCCGCCATCCCGCGCTCTGCCCATTCGAGGGCCGCATCATCCTCGCCGTGCTCCCGACACAGCTCGGCGATCTGGAGAAAGCTGTAGCCGCTCGAGAGGTCCCGTTCTGCCACTTCGATCTGATCGGTGAGGCTCCCAGAGCATTGCGCGAGGGACTGCATGATCCGCGTGATTCGAAAGCGGCTGCCGTAACGCTCGTGGGAATCCTCGCCAGGAGCGAGCTTCGGCACCTCCGCCCACGCCTCCTCGGCGAGCTCGCGATAGCGCGCAAGGCCGGGGTCCCCAAGCACCTCGACGTAGCTGACGACGGCTTGGTCGAACACGTCCCAGGCGCCATTGAGCTCCCATGCGAAGAGGCGCTCGGCGAGCGCCACGGTGTCCGGCCTTGCGCGGCGACAGGCGTCGAGGTGCAGATCTTCGAGCCGCGCAATCACGTCGGTCATCTGGCCGTCAGAGTCGTCGACATGTTCAAGCGCGTGCTCGGCGAGCCTGAGCGCGTGCTCGGCGAGCTCGACGATATCGCCACTGCGCCCTTCCTCAAGCAGAGCCTCGAGCAGGTTGATCGCCTCCTCAATGCCGCGGACGTAGCCCCAAACCTCGCGATAGGGGACGAAGTCGCGATACGCAAAAGCCTGTTCGACCAGCGCACGCACGGACGCGACATCCGCCGCCGTCCCACTCTCCGGTCGCGCGGCTTGAAGCAACAGCCGGCGGGCCAGCGCTTCGTCGTCGTGGGCGTGGTCGATCAGAAGCTCGACCAGCTCGCTCTGGGGAAGCGTCTCAAGATGGGTACGGGCGTCATCGAGCGTCGGCGTTGGGTCGCCGCGCTCACCAAGCCAGGCGACAGCCACCGCGACGCAGTGCTTGCAGAAGGCGCCCTCGAGGCCGATCGGGCACGAGCAGGCGAAGCGAAGCTGCCCGCCCGCGGCGGAGAGCTCTACCAAGTAGGCCTCGGAGCCCTGGACGGTAGCGCCGACTCTCCCGGCACTTGCTCGCAGCGGACCGACGCGCCCCGCTTCGAGGTAGGACAGGCCGCGCTCGTAGGAGCGCGCCGACGGAAGGCCGGCGACGGTGGCTGTAGAGAGCACCCGCGATAGCTCGTCTGACATGCGGCCCGGAGGGTACGCAGCGAACCGGCGCAAGGTCTTTCGGGCTGGGCGGCTGGCGAGAGGTGTTGCTTTGCGCGACGACCAGGCGCGAGGGACCGTCGGCTTGGCGCGAGACGATCTGCACGTTGTCCAGCGTGCCGGCCTCAGGGTCGACCAGCACCACCGCCTCGAGCCTCCGTGAAACCAGCTCGGTGCGGAGCTTCTCGGCGGCGACCTTGAACTGCGGCAGGTAGCCGCTCAACGCCCGCCGCTCGCCCTCCGCCGGTGCTACCGAGGCCACTTTGCCCCTCCAGTTTCCGAGCGGGGGTTCTGACCGGCACCAGTGACGCCCTCAAGAGAGTCTCAGTAGGGAGGGTGAAGGTTCGCGAACATCGGGAAGTGCCTGACGTTGCGGGTAGCGAGGCCGCCGCCGACATGTTCTGCCGTGGCGGCGATCGCGAGGTCCGCGACTCCGATGCCCGTATGGCTGCGCCGCCACTGCTGCCCCAACTCCCCCGCACGACGGGCGAGGGCCTCGTCGAGCGGCACCCAGTCGATAGCCGCGAAGAGGACCTCGGCGGCCTGGCGCTCCGCGAGTCGCAGTCCTTGGATCACCTCGATCCGGCTGATCTCCGAACAGGCGGGGCGATCGTCGAGCCCGGCGAGGTATTCGGTCGCCGCCGGAACGGAGCGAAGGTGGTCGATCAGGACGCTCGTGTCGAGGAGGACGGTCAGGAGTCGAACCCGGCAAGCCGATCGGCATCCGCATCGCGGAGCTCCTCGACCTCGCTCTCTCCGTCCCCTAAATAGGGCGCGATGCCGGCCGTATCGCCAAGCGCCTTGCTCCACAGCACCCGCCAGGTCGCCTGGTCTTGCTCGCCGTGCGTCAGGTATTCCTCGACGGCACGCCGGATCACGGTCGATCGACTGACCCCCTCGGCCGAAGCCTGCTCGTCAAGGCGGCTAGTTTGGGAATCATCGAGGTAGATTTGAGTTCGTTTCACGATGTATAAGCATACATCACTAAGAACGTCCTATCAGGGTCCCGCAATGCATCGGCCCGCTCGCTCACATCGCTCGAATTCCGTCATCTGCCTGTTCTTCGGGGTTTCCGAGCGGGGCGCCTTCCGAACCAGAGCCAAATCGCGACTGGTCTTAAATCACCACCCTCCCCAGTCATCGATTTTTGGCTCTGCAAAGGGGTTTGGGATGGGCGCGGCTGGTTTCGAACCAGCGTCCTCTCGCGTGTGAAGCGAGCGCTCTCCCACTGAGCTACGCGCCCGGGAGCCGGGCAAATCATAGGCTTGCCGCTCAGGCGAGGGCGGGGGCCTCGCCTGAGCGGCGAGCGCCCCTTCCGTTGCTTTCCGCGTCGGCGCGTTTTTTCAGGGCGAGGGCGACGAAGGGGAAGATCAGGGTCGAGAGCATCGCGGCGCCGACCAGGCCGGCGGCGGTCGAGTGCCGCATGTGGCCCTCGTCGATCGCCAGGGTCGTGATCGCGACCACGAGCGGCAGCTCCGTCGCGCAATAGAAAGCGAGCGAGACGCGTTCGCGGCCGGTGATGAGCAGGACCGGGCCGAACTCACCGCAGGCTCCGGCCGCCAGTAGGTAGGTGCCGAAGCGCGTTTTCAGCTCTCCGGTGTCGCGGAGGATCGGGATCAGCGTGCCGATCGCCGTCGTCGCCATCGCTGAGCCCGTGTAGAGGAAAGAGACGACGATGCCGGCTGCGGCCAATGCCCCGCCGATCCCGTAGGCCAGCGCCACCGATAGCGCCCAGCCGGCGGCGCCCAGGCGCAGCGGCTTGCCCTCGATCCGGGCGAAGTCGATCTCGTAGCCGGCGAAGTAGAAGAGCATCCCCAGGCCGAGGTTCGAGAAGAAGGCGATGAAGTCGTCGCTGTGTGCGAGGTGGAGGACCTGGGGTCCGATCGCGATACCGAGGACCAGCTCGAGCACGACCACCGGTGGGGCGAAACGGCTGGGCAGGACGGCGACCGTGATGGCGGCCAGCGCGGCGACGGTGACAATCGCGAAGAAGGATGATGTGTCGACGTCGATCACGGCTCGCAGGCCGATCCTACGCTCGGGAGGTAGGATCATTGATGGACCGTGCTAGGCGGGGAATTAGCGGTGCCCTGTAACCCGCAATCCGCTCTAGCGGGGCCGAATTCCGTTCTGAGGGGCTGGCCTTCGGGGTCAGTACGCCGCGGGCGGCGTTGAAGGCCGGGTCCTGCGCGACGTGGGCACGCGAATCAGGTCAGGTCCGGAAGGAAGCAGCCTTAAGCGGATGCCGCGGGTGCCGCAGGTGAGCCCGGCCGGAGCCAAACGCGACGGGCACGCCCGGAGACCTCGCTTCGAAGACGGGTGCACGGTCCATTTCGTCGCCCGATGCTCGATCCACCCGCCATATATCCGGGACCGGTGCTCAGCAGCGGCGGTAGACCTTCCACGAGCGATCGCGCGTCATGTAGCGGAAGCCGGGCGGGACGGTGAGCGAGAAGCGGGTCGGGTCGTTGGGATCGAGGATGAAGTTATGGATGACGAAGTGGTTGGCCGGGTCGACGAAATAGCCGTGAGGGGGGATGCGCTGCTCGGTAGCGCTGACGATCCGGGTCGGCCTGATGTCGAGCCCGAAGGCGAGGCGGGGAACCGCGCGGTGGTTAGGCACGATGATCGGCCCGCAGAGGTGGCGAAAGGCGCCGGCTTCGACCAGGTGGGTCAGGTCTCCCTCGATGCGGCCCTGGTTGGTGAGGTCGCGGTTGACCGTGGAGTTGAGGCTCCACTGGTTGGGGAGCCAGATCACGAACATCAGCAGGATGACCGCGGCGAAGAGCTGCCAGCGCCGCCGCCACGGGTGGCTTGGCTCCAGCAGCCGCCAGCCGAGCAGCGCCAGGGCGACGAAGATTGCGAGCACCGCCGAGGCGAGCATCGTGTAGCGGGAGATGATCGCCAGGCCGGCGCAGGCCAGCACGGCGAAGGCGCCGAGGGAGACCAGCACCGCCGCAATGCCCAGGGCCGATCTGCGGCGGAGGAAGGAAAAGCCGAGGATCACGCCGCCGAGCGCGCCGACCATCCCCGGCCATTGGAGGATTTCACCCAGTCGCCGCGGGCCGTAGAGGACGAGGTCGACCGGGCCGGTCTGGCGCTTCAGAGTTTCAACCGTCTTCTGCGTGCCGGTCAGGGAGTACAGGGGGTTGCCGGTCGTGCTCCAGTCGAACAGAACCCAGGCGACGGGGGCGCCCAGAGCGAGTGCCGCCAGCCACGCCAGCTCTCGCGCCGAGCGCTCCCCCCGCCACCACAGCCGGCACCCGAACATCGCGCCGATGGGTCGATTCCGCCCGGCAGCGGCCTCCTTTCCGCCCACCGGCGCAGCGTTTGATTCGCGCTTCAGATCGAAGGCCAGGTAGGCCCAGTAGGCAAAGGAGAAGAGCCAGGCCTCAGGGCGCAGGAGGCCCGCGGGAATCAGGAGGGCCAGGACGGGCCAGCCCGCGCGGGGCCGCTTCGTCTCGATCGCCAGAGCGCCCAGGCAGAGGGCGATGTAGGGGAGGTCGACGTAGGCGCGCAGCCCGTTGGAGAGGAAGGGCGCCCGGGTGAGGACGATCGCCGCCGCGACGATCCCGATCCAGCGGTCGAACCACAGCGTCCCCAGCCGGTAGACCAGGTACATGATCAGCCCCAGCGAGGCGTAGGCGACCACCATCGTCACTGCGATCGACCCGGCGTTGCCGAGGGGAGTGCTCAGCAGGCCGAGCAGGTCGGCGAGCGGGTGGGGGGTGGGGGGGAGCGCCGAGCCGTAGTCGGGGCTAATCCCGTGCGCCAGTTCCTTCCCCCAGAGCAGCGCGTAGATCGTGTCGTAGTTGGGAAAGCCGAGCGGAAAGATGGCGAGCAGCAGCGCCGTTACGGCGGCGACCCAGGCGGCCGGCGTGAGCCAGGTTCGGACCCTCGATGGCACCGGCGCAAGGTACAGATGCTGGGCCCCTGCCGGCCCGCCGGAGTGCGGGTGGCTCGCAGATACACTGGCCCCAGCCCCGATGACCGAGCCCAACTCCCTCTATCGACGCCACCGCCCGGGCTCCTTCGGCGAGGTGGTCGGCCAGCAGCACGTCGTCCGAACCCTGCGCAACGCGGTCGAGCGCGACAGGGTCCACCACGCCTACCTGTTCGTCGGCTCGCGCGGGACGGGCAAGACCTCGATGGCGAAGATCCTCGCCCGCTCGCTCAATTGCCAACGCGGCGGGCCGACGGTCACGCCCTGCGGCGAATGCGAGTCGTGCCTGACGATCGCCGCCGGCACCTCGGTCGACGTGATCGAGATGGACGCCGCCTCCAATCGCTCAGTCGACGATGTCCGCGACCTGCGCGAGCGGATCGCCTACGCCCCCGCCGCCGGCCGCTGGAAGGTCTACATCCTCGACGAGGCCCACATGTTGACCAAGGAGGCCTGGAACGCCTTCCTCAAGACCCTCGAGGAGCCGCCGCCGAGCACCGTCTTCGTCCTCGCCACCACCGAGGCACACAAGGTGATGCCGACGATCGCCGACCGCTGCCAGCGCTTCGACTTCCAGCGACCGTCGCTGGAGCAGATCTCCGAGGTGCTGCTGCGCGTCGCGGGCGCCGAGGGGATCGAGGTGGAGGGCGGCGCGGTGGCGATGATCGCCCGCTCCGCCTCAGGCAGCTTCCGCGACGCCCTCGGCACGCTCGACCAGCTGGTCGCCTTCGGCGGCGACCGCGTCGGGCTGGACGAGGTGCTGGAGCTGCTCGGAGCGGTCGACGCCGAGCTGCTGTTCGAAGCGGTCGACGCCGTGGTGGCCGAAGACCCGAGGGGGGTTCTGCTCAGCGTCGAGCGGATGGCCGGCTCGGGCCGCGATCCGGCCCAGTTCGCGCGCGACCTCCTCGCCCACCTCCGACACCTGCTGATCACCCAGACGGTGGGAGAGGTTCCCAACACCTTCGTCGTCACCGCCACGGACGTGGATCGCCTGTCGGCTCAGGCCAGGGCGATCGGTGCGGCCACCCTGGTCCGCACGATCGATGAGCTGGCCAGCGCCCTAACGGCGATCCGCGAGGGCGACGACGCCCGCCTCGCGGTGGAGATCGCGATGCTCAAGGCGGCGCGGCCGGATCTCGATCCATCCACCGAGGGACTCTTGAGGCGGGTCGAGAGGCTCGAGAAAGCGGGGACAGGGGCCGCAGAGCCGCTGGTCCCGTCGCCGGATGGGAGGGAGCTGGGGGCCGGGGACGAGCGGAACCCCCCTCGCCCCCCGGCACCCCCGCAAGAGCGTTCCACGGTCGATGAGCAAGCGCCCGAGCCGCCGGCGAAAACCGGAGACGACGGCGCCGAAGCCGATGACGGTGGGGAGGAAGGCGGGTCGGGGAAGAGCGAGGCGCCGGTGCAGGGGCGCGAGGAGAGCTCCGAGCGGGTCGACCTGGAGCGGATCGCTCGGCTCTGGCCGGCGGTGCTCGATCAGTTGCGCCAGTCGAGCGCGCCGGCACTGGCGGCGCTGTTTGAGGGGGCGCGGCCGGTGGG
Organism: Solirubrobacterales bacterium; assembly: GCA_035534175.1. Classification (GTDB taxonomy): domain Bacteria; phylum Actinomycetota; class Thermoleophilia; order Solirubrobacterales; family 70-9; genus DATLSM01. The sequence continues at coordinate 8,791 of DATLSM010000109.1, forward strand.
GGTGGACCGCGAGGAGTCAACCCTGACGGTCGGTTTCCCCGCAAGCGCCACCTTCAACAAGCGCAAGGCGGAGGCACCGGACAAGCGTGAGCTGGCGGCGGCGGCGCTGGAGGCGGTTGCCGGCGAGCGGTTGCGGCTCGTATACGTGGTGCTCGACGGTGAGGCCGCCGCCGAGGCGGCGGCCGGCGAGGAGCGGATGGACGAGGATCAGCTGGTTGAACGGCTAAAGAGCGAGTTCGATGCAGAGGAGGTCGGCTAGGTGGCACGCGGCGGTGGGCCCGGTGGCTTCGACGTAAACGCGCTGATGAAACAGGCGCAGCAGATGCAGGACGAGATGCTGCGAGCGCAGGAGGCGCTCAAAGACGAGCTGGTCGAGGCGAGCGCCGGAGGCGGCATGGTCAAGGTGAAGATGAGTGGAGACCTCAACCTGCGCGAGATCGCGATCGATCCACAGGCGATCGATCCACAGGAGGCGGAGCTGCTCGCCGAGATGGTGCAGGCGGCGGTCAACGAGGCGCTGCGCGCCGCTCAGGAGCTGGCTTCGGCGAAGATGGGCGGGATCACGGGAGGCCTTGGCGGGCTCCCTGGGCTCTGAGCCGGTGAGGTGGGAGCCTCCACATAGGACTCCCCCTGGCGGGAGCAGCTGTGAAGGCTGGCTGCGGTGAGCACCGAAGGCCCGGCGCCGCTGGCGCGCCTCGTCGCCGAGCTGTCGCGCCTGCCGGGGATCGGGCAGCGCACCGCGCAGAGGCTCGCCTTCCACATCCTTCGTGCGCCTGACGATGAGGCGGCGGCGCTCTCCGACGCGATCCGCGAGATGAAGGAGAAGGTCGGTCTCTGCGAGCGCTGTTTCAACCTCGCCGAGGGGCCGCTCTGCCGGATCTGCGCGGACCCCAACCGCGACGACTCGACGCTCTGCGTGGTCGAGGAGCCGGCCGATGTGATCCCGTTCGAGCGCACCCATGAATACCACGGCCTATACCACGTGCTGGGCGGCGCCCTCTCGCCGATCGATGGTGTTGACCCCGAGGACCTAAAGATCGCCGAGCTGCTGCGGCGGGTCGAGGAGGGGGAGATCCGCGAGGTGGTCCTGGCGACCAACCCGACCACCACCGGAGAGGCGACCGCCCTGCACATCGCCGAGCTGCTGCGGGGCCAGGTCGCCCTCACCCGCCTGGCCAGCGGCCTGCCGGTGGGAGCCGACCTCGAGCACGCCGATGAGGTGACGCTGGGCAAAGCTCTCGCCGGCCGCCGCAGCCTGGACTAGCGAATCCGTCTGGACAAGCATCTGATCGTAAATAGCGAGTTCCCCTCTCCTCGCCGTCCGGCTGGTTCGACAGGGTCTGCTGGTGGCCAGCGACCGGCGATCCGAGATCAAGGTCGAGTCCCGCGCCGGCACTGCGGCGGGACAGCTCGCGCGTGAGGTCTCCTCCCTGCAGGCCGTCCTGCTGGCCAGGCTGGACGAGGAGCTAAACGGGGTAGACGCCCCGCTCTTCGCCCAGACCGCCTGTCGCCTGGCGCAGGAGTTCGGCTCAGTTACCGCGACCGCGATCGAGGCCCTCAGCGAGCGAGCCGGCACCCCGCCCGTCGGGGACCCGCTGGCCAGCCTCTTCCGGCCGGGGCAGATGCGCCGCCGGCTGGACCAGATGCTGGAGATGAATCGGCGCTACGGGCATCCCTTCGGCCTGGTCGTGTTCGCGATCGAGGGGCCTGGAGCTCGGAACGGCGCCGACGGTGGGCGGGAGACCGCGCTGGCTGTCGTCGGCGCGGCACTGCGCGAGAGCATCCGTCTGGTCGACGAGGTCTTTCCCCTCGAGGAGGATGCACTCTGCGTTCTGGCGCCCAACCAAACCACGGTCGAGGGAGTGCAGATGACGGAGCGACTGCTGCGTCTGCTCGACGAGCTCGAGGGAGCCGGCGGCCTCAGCATCGGGGTCTCCGCTGGGGTGGTCGCCTGCCCGGAGCACGGCGCCGAGGCTGAACGCCTCCTGCACGACGCCGATGAGGCGATGTGGAGAGCGCGTGCTGTGGGGCAGCCGGTGGGCGTCGGCAGCTTGCAAGATCGCTGACAGGTTTGGCGAAATTTGTCCATAACCGGCGTAAACCTGGTTCGCGGGTGGGAGAATGGCGCTCGGGCCCGAATCACATTCGCCCCACTACCTTCTCCCTAGATGCCAGGAATACGCACAAACGCAGCGGCCGAGGTGCTCGGCGTCAGCCCCAACACGCTCCGCAGCTGGGAGCGGCGTTACGGGTACCCGACGCCGAAGCGCACTCCCGGCAACCACCGCAACTACGAGCTGGTCGAGCTGCAGACCCTGCGCGACGCGCTCGGCCAGACCGGGAACATCTCCTCCGCGATCGAGCTGGCCCGCCAGCGTCAGTCCGCGCCGGCGGCCGGCGACGCACTTATCGCTGCGCTGGAGCGCTTCGACGAGGACGCCGCCAACCGGGCGATCGAGGAGAGCCTGGCGCTGCGGCCGCTGGAGCGCACCGTCGAGGAGCTGCTGCTGCCGGCGGTCGACGAGCTGGCGGCCGACCCCGATCGCGAGCCGGAGCTGGAGTTCGCCTGCCGCTGGGCGATGGGCTGGCTGCACGGCGCCAGGCGCCTGGCCTCCGCCGCCTCGCGCCCAGCCGGGGTCCTGCTGCTGGACTCCAGCCACGGCCCCGAGGCTGAGGCCGTCCACGCACAGGCGCTCGACCTCGCCCTGCGTCGCGCCGGATTCCGCGTGCTGATGCTTTCCAACGAGCTTGGCGGCGGGCGGCTGGAGCGCGCTCTGAACGCCCTGGACCCGACTGCGATCGTCCTCTGCGGTCCCGATGCCGACACCGCGGCCGCGGTGAAGCTGGTGCGCAAGATCCGCGAGGTGGGCTTCGATGCTCCCCTCTACGGCTTCCGCGCCACCGGATTGATCGGCGACGCGGTTCCCTCCGCGGGGGAGACACCCAGCGCGGTCACCGGGATGCTGAACGCGGATCTGCGCCGCCGCGCCGCCCGAGCCTTCGCCTGAGGCGGGGCCGGCGTAGGGCTTTCTCGCCAAGGGCGTGTCTTTCTCCTCCTTCGGCGGCGGAGACGATTGGCCTCGCGGGTGGCGAATATCGGAACGGTAGGTAACTCAGGGACAGACCGAAAAAAAGACCGGCACAGGGCAACTGCCCTGTGCCGGTTCGGTCAGCGGCGGCGCCTCCCGCCGCTGACCAGTCTTGCTAGCTATAGCTAGAGCGAGGCGACCGCGCGCTCGCCCGCTTTGAACACGATCTTTGGCAGGGGAGCGAAGTCAAGCGCCGCTCCGTATTTCTGCCCCGTGGTCAGGTTGTACTTGATGAATTGTTCGAGTTCTGGCTTTTTCGGCGCACCGTGAGGAACGATGCAGTAGGTGAACGTCGAGATCGGGTAGGCGGTTTTAGCCTTTTTCGGCGGATCAACGATGTGCATTTCGTTGTTCGGCGGGATGTGGTGGACCGTTTCCGCCGCAGCCTCGATGTTTTCCAGGTTGGGGAACTCGAACTGACCGGCATTATTCTCGACGGAGGCGGCCCCCAGACCGGCTGCGACGATGTATGTAGCGGTGATGTAGCCGATCGAGCCCTTGGTCGTGCTGACGACCGAGGTTACCCCGGGGTTGCCTTTGCCGCCAACGGCACCATCTGAGGTCGGGAAGGCGACAGAGGTCGCGTACCCGACCGAGCTCTTCCACGCACTGCTCACTTTTGAGAGGTAGTTGGTGAAGGCGTAGGTGTCGCCGGAGCCATCGCTGCGGAATACGGGAGTTATCTTGAGTCCGGGCAGGTGAAGTTTCGGGTTCAGTCTCTTGATCTTGGCGTTATTCCAAGTGGTGATCTTGCCCAGGTAGATTTCGGCGAGCACCGGTCCCGAGATCCGGAGCTTGCCCTTCTTGACACCTGGAATGTTGTAGGCAATGCCGACGCCCGTCAGCGCCCATGGAATCTGAACGCAGTTGCCGCACTTGGCAGCCTGTTCGGGCGTCATCGGCGCGTCGGAGGCACCGAAATCGACGGTCCTCGCCGTGATGTCGGCGATGCCCGCCCCCGAGCCGACCGAGGAGTAGGACGCCGTAATGGCTCCATTGGTATGCGCCGAGAAGCCATTGATCCAGTTGGACATCAGCGGAGCCACCAGCGTGGACCCAGCGCCTTTGAGTTCGGCGAATGCACTCGCGGTGGAGACGGTGGCCATGCAGGCAACCGTCCCGACCGTCGCCATGATGAGACCAAGCAACCTGTTGCGAATCAAGTCAAAATCCTTTCGGCTTGTTTTGTCCCGTGAGCACGGGCGTCGTGGCTCGTTCGACTGGGTACGCATGCAGGATCACGGCGGAGGGCTGACCACTTGTTTCAATCTTGTGAAAGGCGGTTTGTTACCAAACTGTGAACACCACTTTGCACTTGTTTCAATTTTGTGAAACTCGATGAATTGAGGATGAGATCGGGTCGTTCTCCTCTACGCTGCGCGCCATGAGCACCACGGTCAGCGCTTCGCTTCCCCCCGGCCCTCCGCCTGCACGAGACCAGAGCGCGCGAGAGCTCTCTGCTCAGCGTCGCAAGCGGATGGACCGCTTCGGGGACCGTGTGCTCTACGGCGTCTGCGCCTTCGCGGCGCTGCTCGGCGTCACAGTCCTCCTCCTCCTTGGCTACCAGGTGTTTCACGGTGCCGCACCGGCGATATCGAAGTTCGGTCTGGGATTCCTTTATAAGACGAGCTGGCAGCCAAACTTCCATATTTTCGGCGCCGGCTCCCTGCTTTTCGGCACCGCGGTTACCTCCTTCATGGCCCTGCTGTTGGGGGCTCCGATTGCGGTCGCGATCGCCCTTTTCCTCAGCCTGTTGGCGCCGGCGGGCGTTCGCGGGATGATCTCGCCGCTGGTCGAGATGCTGGCAGCGATCCCCAGCGTCATCCTCGGCTTCTGGGGCATTCTCATCCTGGCGCCCTTCGTCCACGAACACCTCGAGCCTTTCCTGCACGAAACGCTCGGCTTCATCCCGCTCTTCGGCCCCCCGGAAACGACTGGCGCCAGCGTCTTTACGGCGGGCCTGATCCTGACGATCATGGTGATTCCGATCATCGCCTCGATATCTCGCGATCTGTTCCTTACGGTCCCGCGCGAGATCCAGGATGCGGCGAGCGCGCTGGGGGCGACCCGCTGGGAGGTGGTTCGCGGCGTGGTTCTTCCCTCTACCGCCTCCGGTGTGGTCGCCGCGATGCTTTTGGGTCTGGGCCGGGCACTGGGCGAGGCGATCGCGGTGACCCAGGTGCTCGGCGCCGGGTCGGAAATACACACCTCGCTGTTCAGAACCGGGGACACGCTCGCCGCCCGGATCGCGGAGCAGTTCACCGAGTCACTGGCCTCGCCGCTGTATCTGGGCTCACTTTTTTACCTTGGAGCGATCCTCCTCGTGATCGGGCTGATCTTCAACCTCGGTGCGCGCTGGATCGGCAGGCGCTTTGACTACCAGCGAAAGGTCGCATGACAGGCGCCGGCGTGCCCGATCCGACCGCCCCGCTGACTCCCTCGGGCAATCTGCGCCGGCGGCAGATCGTCAGCCGGCTCGCCGAAACCGGGGCGACCCTCGCGGCCCTGCTGGCCGTCGCGGTGCTGGTGATCGTCACCTACACAGTGCTGGTGCGCGGGGCCAACGCGCTCAGCCTCGAATTCCTGGTCAAAGGGGAGCCGGCAGGAATCGGACCGGCGATCGTCGGCACCGCCCTGGTCGTCGCGCTCGCCACCGTGATCGCGATGCCGCTGGGAATTCTCATTGCTCTGTACCTGACGGAGTTCGCCGGCAATCGCCTCGCCGGTTCGGTTCGGCTGACGATGGACCTGATGAACGGCCTGCCGTCGATCATCGTCGGCCTCTTCATCTTCGGCCTGCTCGTCTACCACCATCAGGACTCGGTCTACGCCGGCTCGATCGCCCTGGCGATCATCATGCTGCCGCTGATCGCCCGCGGCAGCCAGGAGAACCTCCTCCTCGTCCCCGGCAGCCTGCGCGAAGCGGCCGATGCGCTCGGAGTTAGTCGCTGGCGCACCGTGCTAACCGTGATCCTGCCCAGCGCGTTGGGTGGGATCGTCACCGCGACGATGCTCGCCGTCGCACGCGCCGCCGGCGAGACTGCCCCGCTGCTGATTCTCGACTCAATTGTCAACAACGCCAAGTACAGCTTCAACATCACCGAAGCGGCGCCCAATATCCCGATGACCATCTACCAACTCTCCGAAGAAGCCAACCCGGAAGGCTTCACCCGGGCTTGGGGAGCGGGGTTCGTGCTGCTGGCGTTCATAGTCCTCGCCAGCCTCGGGGCCAGGGTGCTGCTCGCCCGCAACCGGAGGAAGATGGCCTCGTGAGCTACCCCGATCACACCTTGCAGTTCTCCCAGGGCGATTCGGTTGTCCCTCGCCGGGTCCGGATCCAGACCGGGCCCCAGCCGCCCTATGCGGGATTCACGGAGTCAAACGGCGGGCGCCGCGAGGTGGCGCGGGTAGTGGTTTTCGACGCCCGCGATGTGTCAGTCTTCTATGGGAGCAAGAAGGCGCTCGAGGGAGTAAACCTGCAGATTCCCCGCAACCGGATCACGGCCTTGATCGGCCCGTCGGGCTGCGGCAAGACGACCTTCCTGCGCAGCCTTAACCGGATGAACGACCCGGTGCCGGGATTCAGGATCGAAGGCAACATCTCCTACCACGGTCATGAGATTTATGGCCCCCAGGTCGACCGGATCGAGGTGCGGCGCCGGATCGGGATGGTCTTCCAAAAACCGAACCCCTTCCCGAAGTCGATCTACAACAACGTCGCCTGGGCGCTGCGAAACCTCGGCATGAAGGACGGCCTCGATGAGCGCGTCGAGCGCGCCCTGCGCGGCGCCGCGCTCTGGGAGGAGGTGAAGGACCGACTCAAGGACAGCGCCCTGGGGCTCTCCGGCGGCCAGCAGCAGCGGCTCTGCATCGCGCGGGCGATAGCGATCGAGCCCGACGTGCTGCTCCTCGACGAGCCGGCCTCGGCGCTCGACCCGGTCGCCACTGCGAAAATCGAGGACCTGATGCATTCGCTTAAAGGCCGCTACACGATCGTGATCGTCACCCACAACATGCAGCAGGCTGCGCGGGTCGCCGATCAGACCGCGTTCTTCGGTCTCGACCTCAGCGGCGCCGAGCGGGTGGGAACGCTGATCGAGTGCGCCGATACCGAGAAGATCTTCAATCAGCCCGCCGACCCGCGCACCCGCGATTACGTCACGGGCCGCTTCGGGTAGGCGGATCAGCCCTTCAGGATCGCCTCGCCGGAGACCTGCTGCAGGAGCGAGTTGCCGCACTGCCAGCAGTAGGTCGCGCCGCTGCTGTGGGGCGCACCGCAGGAGCTGCAGGTTCCGGCGGTACCGGTCTGCTCCATCCGCACGATGCGCTCGACCTCGCTGAGCTCGGCGTCGGCGTCCTGCAGGGCCGCCGCCCTCTGCACCAGCAAGTCGACCCGAATCCGGTTGCGGATCGCCATCTCATAGACGAGCCCGCCGAGGTCCCACTGCAGTTCGGCGACCCGCCCAGTGAGCTGATCGCGGCGCCGTTCGAGGTCGACGACCAGGTCGGACCCGTGGGCCGCGCTCGGGGCCGTGGGGCCCGCAGCCTGAGGGGTGACCGTCTGCGCCGGGTTGGCCGGCCGCGCCGCTACGGCACTCGAGGTCGAATTCGTCCCGGGTTGCCCGTTTGAAGCGCTGTGACGGTTGCGGCGTGGGTTTAACCCGTCGATGAGAAGCGATATCGGATTCTGGCTCGCCATCGCCCTCACCCCCCACCGAAGAATTCACCTTTGAACTTACCGTTCGTGCAGCCGGCCGTGCCCTTCGTGCAGGTTTCACCCACTTTCGCTTCGGGTTTCGGCAGCTTTACGCCGTGAACTGGGTGGAGTACGTTTTCGGCAGCCTTGCTCTGCCCGCTGGTGCCCGTTTTAGCGGCGGCGGCTTTGTTTGCTTTGGAGCTGGTGGCTCCAGCGGAGGTGCCTTTGCCCGTGCTGGTTTCAGCCGTCGTCCGCGTCGCTTCGCCTCCTCCGTTGGGTACCTTCACGACCACCGGAGTGGTGCTGGCGCTAGAGCCCGAGCGTTCGCCCGAGCGGCCGATCAGCACGCCGACCCCCAGCGCCAGCAGCAGGGTTCCGATCCCAGCAACCAACGTTGCGTTGGCGGACATCCGCCGGCGCTTCTTTGGGGGAGGAGGCGGAGCCGCCTGGCGCGGCCCCTTGATAACCGTGTCCATCAGCACGACCGCGTCCATGAACGGCAGGCGGGGATCACCGCGGCGCTGTCCGCACTCGACGCAGTAGCGCTGGTCCGCGGCCATCAGGGCCCCGCAGGCCGGGCACTGCCCGCCCGTCGTCGCCACCAGGGACGAGTGGGCCGCGGTCGCGCCAGAGGGAGCCGCGGCTTGCGATATCAATACATCCGTCGGGTCCGGGTCCGTGGCGGGGCCAACGGTTGCCGGCCCGATCGGGCCGGGGGTGTGATCTGGCAGGGCGTCGCCGTGGGTAGACACAACCTGCATCGTCACGCCGATCGTCCACCGCAAATGTTTAAGAGTTGTGAAGCGCCGCCTGCCGCTGCCTAGGTGCCCCTGCCTGGAGCTGCCTGCTGGAACTCCAAATCTTCACATCTTGGTAACGAGCCGGCGCAAGACTTACCCCTGAGGTGACCATTCCGATCGATGACGAGGGCCGCCCGGACACAGCCCACGCCGCGAGTTGCGCCGCCTGCGGCGCGAGGCTCGGCGGCGACCAGCGCTACTGCCTGGAGTGCGGGACACGCCGTGTTCCCCTGCCCCCGCTGGTCGCTGCCTCGATCAGTGCCCTGAATACCCGCCGGTCTGCCGAGGAGGTTGAGCGCCGGCCTTCGGCGGAGGCTGTCCCGGCCGCCCCGGCTGAGGGGGCAGAGGCGGAGGGCCCGACGCTCGAGGAACGCTTCATGCCCGGCCCGCGGGTTGCCGCGGTCGTGGTGATGGGCCTGCTCGCCTTTGGCGTCTTCCTCGGCTCGGCCACGAGCCCGGTTGCCCAGAGCGCCGGCATCGGGCCCATCCTCCTGGACGGTGGATCCTCGTCTAAGTCGAGTAGCCCGAGAGAAGAACCCTCGGCCCCCGCCTCGACTCCCCAAGCGAGCACCCCCGCCACCCCGGCCTCCGCCCCCGCCGCTCCGGTCGGGGAAACGTCGGCCCCATTGGAAGAAGAAACCAGCGGTGAAGAAGCTGGGGAAAAGCCCTCGGTACCGCCGGAAGTCCCGAGCGAAGCGCCTCTGCCGCCGATCAAGCATGTGTTCCTGATCGTGCTCGCCGATCAGGGATTCAACGAAGCCTTCGGCGAAAGCTCCGCCGCCCCCTATCTGGCCAAGACCCTGCGCGGGCAGGGTGAGCTGTTGACCAACTACTACGCGGTGGCCCAGGGTGAGCTGGCAAACGAGGTCGCCCTGATCAGCGGTCAGGGCCCGACCCCCCAGACGGCGGCCAACTGCCCCGACTACAGCGAAATCTCCCCCGGCACGATCGGCGCCGAAAGCCAGGCCAGCGGGAGCGGCTGCGTGTACCCGTCGGCGACGCAGACACTGCCCGGTCAGCTCACCGCCGCCGGCAAGACGTGGAAGGCATACGTCGAGGGCATCGCCAACGGCAGCGGCGCTCAGCCCAGCACCTGCCGCCATCCGGGGCTCGGCGCTACCGACCCCAACCACAGCCCGCTGCCCGGCGACGCCTACGAGACGTGGAGCAACCCGTTCGTCTACTTCAACTCGCTGACCGCCTCCGAATGCGCCCAGGACGACGTCGGACTCGAACAGCTCCAGCCGAACCTCCAGTCGGCGAGCAGCACTCCCTCTCTCTCCTACATCGTGCCCAGCGCCTGCCACGACGGCAGCAACCTGCCCTGCGAACCGGGCGCGCCCAGCGGTCTCGCCGCGGCCGAACCGTTCCTCAAGACCGTGGTTGCCGAAATCGAAGCCTCGCCCGGCTACAAGGAAGGGGGCCTGATCGCGATCACCTCCGACCAGGCTCCCCAGACGGGGCCAAACGCCGACTCCAGCTCCTGCTGCGGCGTGCCCCCCTACCCAAACCTGCCGCCCGGCCCCTCCCCCCCCGCCGGCGGCCCGGTGAAGCCCAGCGGCGGCGGCGGCAGGGTCGGGCTGCTGTTGATCTCCCCCTACGTCAAGCCGGGGAGCGTCAACGAAACGAGCTATTACAACCACTTCTCGCTGCTGCACAGCCTGGAGGAACTCTTTGGCCTGCAGCCGCTGGGCTACGCGGCCAACCCTGCGCTCACAGGATTCGAAAGCGGCGTCTACAACAACCCGGGCTCCTGAGATGGACGCCCGTGTCAAGGGGCGGTTGATTTCTTCGACGTGAGTGGGTGTTCCCGGTGATGGTCCTTGCACTGGGGTCGGGCGGCCGGGGCGATGGCAACGACAACTGGTCACTCTGAGATGCGCGGGCAGAGGCGAAGAGCGAGAAGCACCCCTCCCTCCCGGTCAGAGGCCCTGCGGCAAGCCGCGCGCCGGGGATCTCGGTGATGCCAGCTTTCACGCCCGAGGCGGTCGGGTTCTGTGTCGGGCTGCCCTTGGCGGCGACTATCCTCAACCGTCTCCATGGCTGAGGCGAGATCCGACATTGTGGTGATGAAGTTCGGTGGTACCTCCGTCGCCGGGGCCGAGCAGATCAAGCGGGCCGCGCGGCGGATAGTCGCCGCGCGGGAGGCCGGGAACCGGGTGGTCGCGGTGCTCTCGGCGCGGGGAAAAACGACCGACGAGCTGCTGGCCCAGGCGCTGGAGATCTCCGAGCGGCCCGTCGCGCGCGAGGTGGACATGCTGCTCTCCACCGGAGAGAGGATCTCCTGCGCCCTCTGCGCGATGGCGATCCACGACATGGGATATGAGGCGATCTCGCTGACCGGGTCACAGGCCGGGATCGTCACCGATTCCTCCCACACCAAGGCACGAATCATCGACGTGCGGGCCGAGCGGATCAGGGAGACCCTGGAGGCCGGTCGGATCGTGCTGGTCGCTGGCTTCCAGGGGGTCTCGACCGACAGCCACGACGTCACCACGCTGGGGCGGGGCGGATCGGATACCACCGCCGTGGCGCTCGCCGCGGCGCTGGGTGCCAGCGTCTGCGAGATCTATACCGACGTCTCAGGGGTGTTCAGCGCCGATCCACGGATCGTCCCCGACGCGCGCAAGCTGTCGCGGGTCTCCTATGAGGAGATGCTGGAGATGTCGGCTTCGGGGGCCAAGGTGCTGCAGCTTCGATCGGTCGAGTATGCGCGCAACCACGGCGTGCCGATCCACTGCCGCAGCAGCTTTGAGGATGGCCCCGGTACCCTCGTCGTTGCCGAGGAGGAGACCGTGGAGCAGCCCTTCGTCACAGCCGTGACCCACTCCGACGCGGAGGCCCGCGTGACGCTGACCGGCGTCCGCGACGAGCCGGGCGTCGCCGGGCGGATATTCACCGCGCTGGCCGAGGCCAACGTCAACGTCGACGTGATCATCCAGAACGAGCCGGTGGGCGATGACGAGCTGGCCGACCTCTCCTTCACCATCGATCGCTCCGACCTGACACTCGCCACCGACACGGTCTCCGGCCTGGGGGTCAGCAACGGCGTTCGCACCGACGAGCGGATCGGCAAGGTCTCGATCGTCGGCGCCGGGATGCGCTCGCACCCCGGCGTCGCCGCCAAGGTGTTCGAGGTGCTGGGCGGCGAGGGAATCAATATCGAGATGATCTCCACCTCGCCGATCAAGATCTCCTGCGTGGTCTCCGCCGACCGCGTTCCCGACGCGGTGAGGGTGCTGCACGAGGCCTTCCAGCTGGGAGCCGACGCCATCCGGCCCGAGGACCCGACCAGCCGCCAGCATCGACCCACCGTTTCCAGCTGACGGGCCCCGAGGCGCTCCCCCGGCGGCCGGGGTGAGCGGTGGGGGTGTTCGGAGGGCTGAGCCCGCCCCGGCCCGGCGACAGGACCGGCGACCGAAACGCTCAGTCATACTCGGATCGAATGGCCGGTGACGGGTACAGAGTCGGGGTCCTGGGCGCCACGGGGGCCGTCGGTTCGACGATCCTCGGGGTGCTGGCCGAGCGCGGTTTCCCCGCCTCGGAGGTCATCCCCTTCGCCTCCGAGCGCTCCGCCGGAAGGGAGCTGGAGTGGAACGACGCCGTGCTGGAGTGCCGGGCGCTGAGCGAGGAGACGATCCAGGGGCTCGACCTGGTCATCTCTTCGGCGGGTGGCGCGGTGAGCGCGGAGTGGGCGCCGCGCCTGGTCGAGGCCGGGGCCGTGGTCGTCGACAACACTAGCTACTGGCGGATGCACGAGGACGTGCCGCTGGTGGTCGTCGGGGTCAACCCCAACGCCGCCGAGGGCCATCGCGGCATCCTCGCCAACCCCAACTGCACGACGATGGTGATGATCATGGCGCTGGCGCCAATCCACCGCGCCGCCGGCCTCGAGCGGTTGATCCTCTCCAGCTACCAGGCCGTCTCCGGCACCGGGCAGCGAGCGATCGAGGAGCTGCGGGCGCAGTCACGGGCCGTGCTCGACGGGGACCGCAGCCCCCCGGCGGAGGTCTATCCCCACCCGATCGCCTTCAACGTCCTGCCCCAGGTGGAGGTCTTCACCGACGGCGACGACTACACCACCGAGGAGCGGAAGGTGATGGCGGAGACCCGCAAGATCCTCGGGCTGGACGAGGGGGTGGGGATCTCCGCCACCTGTGCCCGGGTGCCGGTCTTCACCGGTCATTCGGAGTCGGTAAACGTCCAGACCCGCGAGGACCTCTCGCCCGAGGCGTGCCGCGAGCTGCTGGCCGAGGCTCCGGGGATCGTCGTGGTCGATGACCCGGCCAGGGGCAGATACCCGACGGCGATCGACGCCGCCGGCCGCGACGAGGTGCTGGTCGGCCGCATCCGCCGCGACCCCGGCCAGGAGCGCTGCCTCAACCTCTGGGTGGTCGGTGACAACCTGCGCAAGGGCGCCGCGACCAACGCCGTCGAAGTCGCCGAGCTGCTGGTCGAGCGGAGCCTGTTGCTCGGCGGCAGGCCCTAGCGGCGTGAACATCGGGTTCGCCGAAGCGCTTCTGCTCTTCGGCGGGCTGATCGCCGTCGTCGCCGCCCTCTCGGGGCTGATGCGCGGCACGGTGCTCTCCGCCTCGGTCATCTCGGTCAGCCTCGGCATCGGCCTCGCAGCTGCCGGCGTCGTCCACGTCTACCCCACCCACCAGTCAATCGTCGAGTTGATCGAGTTGGCGCTGGTCCTCACCCTCTTCACCGACGGGATGTTCGTCGAGCGCGAGCTTCTGCGCCGCCACTGGAGCCCCGTCGCCCGCTCACTGGTGATCGCCATGCCGATCACGATGGGGCTGATCGGCCTCGCCGCGAAGGCGCTTTTCCCAGTCCTCAGCTGGCCGGAGGCCTTCCTCCTCGGCGCGGTGCTCGCCCCCACCGATCCGGTGGTCACCTCGGTGGTGGTCGCCTCGCGGCTGGTGCCCAGCGCGGTGCGCCATACGCTGAACCTGGAGTCGGGCCTAAACGACGGCCTGGCGCTGCCCTTCGTCCTCTTCTTTCTCGTCTTCGCCTCGCCCAGCGGCAACGCCGGCACGGAAGCGGCGAAGCTGGCGGGCGAGGCGGTGATCGGCGCCGGAATCGGACTGGCGCTCGGCTACCTCGGCGGGCGCCTGCACCACCGGTTACCGGGCGGCGGTCTCACCCCGCGCTATGAGGGGATCTACGCGGTCGGCTTCGCCATGGTCGCCTTCGGCCTGGCCGAAGTGACGATCGGCAACGGGCTGATCGCAGCCTTCGTCTGCGGCATCGCCATGGGGGCGACCGAGCACGACGTGCCCCAGGGCTTCGTCGAGTTCGCGGCGAACGCCAGCGCGATCCTCCAGGTGATCACCTTCTTCGTCTTCGGCGGGCTGATCGTCGCCACCGGCTTTGACCACGAAATCCCACCGCTGGTCGCCTTCGTCCTCTTCGCCCTGATCGTCGCCAGACCGGCCGCGGTGCTGCTCTCCTTCATCCGCACCAGGCTGCCACGCCCCCAGCGGCTGTTCATGGCCTGGTTCGGGCCCAAAGGGGTCGCCTCGATGCTGTTCGCCCTGCTGGTGCTGAAGTCCCAGGTCGCCAACGGCAAGCTGATCTTCGACATCGCCGCGATCAGCGTGATCGCCTCGATCGTCGCCCACGGGCTCACCGACACCGTCGGCGCCCGCTGGATCGGCAGCCGCAGCAAGGAAGCGGGCCTTCAAGCCGGGAGCGGCGGCCACCTTGGCCCCGCGGGCCTTGACTGAGGGAAGCGGCTAGGCGCTCGCCGCGGCGCCGGCGAGCCGCTCTTTGACCCAGGCGGTCGAGGCGATGTGCTTGCCCATCCCCAGCTGCTTGGGCTCGGCGCCGAGCGCCAGGCCGACGAGCTGGGGGAGGTGCAGGACGGCGAGGCCGAGGTCGCGGTTTATGACCTTCGCCGCCTCCGGCTGCTGCATGTCGAGATTGAGATGGCAGAGGGGACAGGGGGTGACGAGGCAGTCGGCGCCGGCGTCGAGCGCGTCGCCGAGGTGGGTCCCGGCTTGGCGCAGCGAGGTCTCCCGGTTCATCGTGATCACCGGAAAGCCGCAGCATTTGCGCGCGCCGTCGTACTCCACGACCTCGCCGCCAAGCGCCCTGATCACCTGCTCCAGGTAGATGTCGCGGTCGGGGTGCTCGTCGTAGCCGAGCCGCTCCTTCGGCCGCACCACGTAGCAGCCGTAGAAGGGGCCGACCCGCAGCCCCGAAAGCGGCCGCTTGACCGCCTCGGCCAGGCGGTCAAGGCCGTAGTCCTCGACCAACAGCCAGAGGAAGTTCTTGTTGGTGAAGCCGTCCTTGCCCTTCTCGTAGCTGAGGCCCTGACCGGAGAGCACCTCGTTGATGTGGGCGCGGTAGGCGGAATCGGCGTCGAGGCGCTGCTGGCACTCCGATTGGGCGCCCTGGCAGGTGGAGCAGATGTTCATCATCGAGAGCCCGGTCTGCTGGGCGAGGGCGAAGGTGCGGGCGTTCAGCGTGTCCGCCAACTCCTGGTTGTGCTCGGCGATCACGCCGGCGCCGCAACAGTTGGCGCGGTCCAGCGTCACCAGCTCGATCCCCAGCCTCTCGGCGACCAGCGCCATCGAGCCGTGCAGCTCGGCGGTGAAGCCCCGCGATACGCAGCCGGGCCAGTAGGCGACCTTGATCTTCTCGCTCACCGTGATGCCTCCTCGCCCGAGGACGCGGCCGGCCCCTGGCCCTGCGCCACGGCGGTCTCGGGCTCGCCATCCTCGCCCGTGATGTAGAGGTTGAATTCCTCGCCGTGCTCCTCGGCGTGCTTGTAGATCGCCCTGACCTCCTCCTGTGCGCCGGCGGGAAGCTTCGGGTGAACGCCGGGGATCAGCTTCGGCAGTGAGCGCATCTTGCCGCTGCGGATGCCGCGGATCGCGGTCGGCAGCGAGCCGATCATTTCCCTGATCGCCCGTTTGCTCGGTTTCAGCTTGCCCATCACCCCGGGGGCGAAGGACTCCTGCAGCAGCAGCGACTCGTCCAGCGTCCCCTTCTTCTCGATGATCTTGACGAAGGCCATCTCGTGGTCGTGGCCGCTGTTTGGGTCCTCGACCCCCTCCTCGCCGGCGCGGCGGCGCAGGCGCATGATTTGATCCATCGGCGCCACGCCCTTGGGGCAGGCGTCGATGCAGCTGAAGCAGTGGGTGCAGTCATAGATTCCGTGGGGGTCCTCAGCCAGGTCGTGGAGGCGCTCCACGGTCTCGGCGTCGCGCGGGTCGCCGATGAAGCGGTAGGCCTTGGCCAGCGCCGCGGGCCCGATGAAGTCGGGGTCGGCTTCCATCGAGAGGCAGGAGGAGACGCAGGCCCCGCACTGGATGCAGGCCATCGACTGGGTGATGTCGAGCATCGACTCCGGCTCGACGATGTACTCGCGCTCCGGCGGCTCGCCGTGTGGCAGCAGCCACGGGGTTACGCGACGGATCTTGGCCCAGTGCGTCGACTCCATGTCGGTGATCAGGTCCTTGATCACGGGCATGTTTCCCATCGGCTCCACGACTATCGGCGCCGCTCCGTCCTCGGCTCCCCCGCCGAGGCTCGCCTTCTTTGCCGCCAGCTCCTGCGCCTCGCCGATCTGGGTTTTGCAGCCGAGGCCGGACTGACCGTTGATCTTCATTCCGCAGGAGCCGCAGATCGCGGCGCGGCAGGAGCAGCGGACCGAGAGCGAGCCGTCGTCGCGGTCTTTGACCTGAAGCAGCCCGTCGAGGACCGAGAGGGAGGGGTCGAGCTCGACCCCGAACTCCTCCCAGTAGGCTCCCGCGCCGCTCTCGGGCTGGTATCTGCGCACCTTCAGCTTGTAGTCGGCCACTAGAACAACCTCCCGTCGGCAAACGGACGCCGTTCGCAGGGAATCAGATTTGGATGCTGGCTGGTCATCGGGTCAGTAGGTTCTCTCTTCCGGCTCCCACTTGGTGATCGTCACCTCCGAGTATGAGATCTCCGGCCCCACCTCGCCTCGCTGCAGGTCGATGTGCCTGAGCCACTCCTCGTCGTTTCGCTGGGGAAAGTCGGTGCGGTACTGGGCGCCGCGGCTCTCCCGCCGCTCCAGCGCGCCAACGCAGGTGCACTCGGCGTTATCGAGCATGTATCCGAGCTCGATCGCCGCCAGGACGTCCTGGTTAAAGACCCTGCCGCGGTCGTCGATATAGGCGGACTCCGCCTCCTCCTTGAGCCGCTGGACGATCTCCAGCGCTTCCTCGATGCCCGCTTCATCGCGGAATACGGCGACCTTGGCGTCCATCGTCATTCCCAGCTCCAGCTTGATCTCCGAAACGCGTCGGCCAGACCCCTTCTCGCGTGCGGAGATCGCCGCGATGTTCTCCTCCTCGGCCTCCAGCACCTGCTTGGAGGGACGCGAGCCATCGATCCGTTTGGCCCGGGCGGCGGCGTCGACGCCCGAGCGGCGACCGAAGATCAGCGTGTCCAGGAGCGAGTTGGCGCCAAGGCGGTTGCCGCCGTGGACCGAGACGCACGCCGTCTCGCCGGCGGCATAGAGGCCGGGGATATCGGTGCGCCCGTCGACGTCGGTCCTGATCCCGCCCATCGTGTAGTGGTTGCCGGGCTTGATGTGGATCGGTTCGCGGGTGATGTCGACGCCGGCGAAATCGCGACCGACCAGGACGATCTCCCGCAGCGCCTCGTGCACCCGCTTTTTCGGCACCACCGTGATGTCCAGGGCGACCGTGCCGTCGGGGAAGCCGCGGCCCTCGTTGATCTCGGTCTGCTCAGCCCGGGAGACGACGTCGCGCGAGGCCAGCTCCATCTTGTTCGGCGCGTAGCGCTCCATGAACCGCTCGCCCTTGGCGTTGAGCAGGTGGGCGCCCTCGCCGCGGGCGCCCTCGGTGATCAGGAATCCCTTGCCGGCAAGCGTGGTCGGGTGGTATTGGATCATCTCCATGTCCATCAGCTTGGCCCCGGCGCGGTAGGCCATCGCGATCCCGTCACCGGTGCAGATCAGCGCGTTGGTGGTCGGTTTCCAGACCTGGCCGTTGCCGCCGCAGGCGAGGATCACCGCCTTCGCCTCGAACAGCTCCATCGAGCCGTCGGCGATGTTGCGCGTCACCACCCCGCAGCACTCGCCCCCCTCATCCATCGCCAGCGCGGTGCAGAACCACTCCTCGTAGCGGGCCACCTGCTCGGAGTGCTTCATCAGCTGCTCGTAGAGCACGTGCATGATCGCCTGGCCGGTGATGTCGGCGACGTAGTAGGTGCGGGCGGCGGAGGCGCCGCCGAAGGCGCGGGTGCCGAGCTTGCCCTCCTCGTTGCGATGGAAGGTGACCCCCAGGTGCTCCAGGTGGAGGATCTCCTCGGGCGCCTCGCGGCACATGATCTCGATCGCATCCTGATCGCCCAGGTAGTCGGACCCCTTGATCGTGTCGAAGGCGTGGGACTCCCACGAGTCGCCCGGGTTGAGCGCCGCGTTGATTCCGCCCTGAGCGGCGTTGGAGTGCGAGCGCACCGGGTGGACCTTGCTCACGATCCCGACCGAAACGTCCTGCTCGGCGGCGGCGAGAGCAGCGCGCTGGCCGGCCAGGCCGGCGCCGATCACCAATACGTCATGAGTGGGCACGGGCGCGGATGCTATAGCGAGGAAATCCGACAGTGCGCTCGGATTTGAGATCCGAGGTCCTCCCGCTCGCGGTTGGCAGGGGCCCGGTGGCGACGCTAGCCGCGCCCGGACTTCTGGCGCTTACCATGGAGGGATGCTCGGCGGCGGCTCGATCACCCTCTTCCACGTGCGCGGGATCAGGATCGCGGTCGACTGGTCCTGGTTTCTCGTCCTCTTCCTGGTGATCTTCTGGCTGTCTCAGTTCTACGCGAACGTCCTCGGGCAGTCCGGCTCCTCCACCGCGCCGTTCGTCCTCGCCGTGGCCAGCGCGGTCGGGTTCTTTGGCTCGATCGTCCTGCACGAGCTGGGCCACGCGGTGGTCGCCGAACGCAACGGCATCGGCATCTCCAGCATCCAGCTGTGGATCTTCGGCGGGATGGCGCGGATGGACCGGGAAACCGACAGCCCGGCCACCGAGTTCAAGGTGGCCCTCGCCGGGCCGCTGGTGACGCTGGCCATCGTCGTCATCCTCACCGCGATCGGCCTGGCCGCCGCCGGCCCGCACCAGTTTGAGAAGGCGATGCTGGTGGAGTCCAACTCCGGAACCTCGGGTGTGCTGGCGATGGTCGCCTGGCTGGCCTCGATCAACTTCCTCGTTCTGGTCTTCAACCTGCTTCCCGCCTTCCCGATGGACGGCGGCCGGGTGGTGCGGGCGATCGCCTGGTGGCGGACCGGCGACCGCAGCGCCGCCACCCGCTTCGCGGCGTCGCTCGGACGGGCCTTCGGTTACCTGTTCATCGGCGCTGGGCTGCTGATGGCGGCGACCAACGCGGGACTGGGCGTGTTCGGAGGAATCTGGCTGGTGCTGATCGGCATGGTGATCAACGGCTCGGCCCGGGGGGCGGCGATGCAGACGGCGATCTCCAGCCGGATCGGGGACATGCGCGTCGCCGACGTGATGGACCGCGAGCCGGTGGCGATCCCGGGCGAGCTGAGCGTGGAGCAGGCGCTCGACGAGTACTTCCTGCGCTACCGCTGGCCCTGGTTTCCGGTGGTCGACGCCGCCCACCGCTTTCTCGGTCTGCTGGAGCGAGATCAGGCGGACGATGTTCCCGAGGTCTCCCGCGCGACCTCCTTGGTTTCGGAACTACTGGAGCGCGACCGGGGATCGCTGCACGTCAGCGAAGATGCCCCGCTCGACTCTCTCCTGGCCAACCAGAACCTGCGCCGTTTCGGTGCCCTGATGGCTGTCGATGCCGAGGGCCGGCTCGCCGGGGTGATCACCGCCGAGCAGCTGGGCCGGGCCCTGAGGGATGCGGCTACGGGCGGTGCCGCTCGATGATCCGGCTGAAGTCCGTGGCTGCCGGCAGGGTGCCGAAAGCCTGACCCCAGTCGCCGGAGAGGCGGGAGGCGCAGAAGGCGTCGGCGACCTCCTGGTCGCCAAAGCGGACCAGGAGCGAGGCCTGAAGGGCGATCGCCATGCGCTCGACGATGCGCCGGGCGCGGTACTGGATCGTCTCCACCTCGCCGGGGATCTCCTCGCGCAGCGAGGAGATGCAGGAGTCGAGCCCCGGCGCCGCCCCGGCGCCCTCCATCACCTCGGAGAAGAAGGCCTCCACCGAGGCCGGGCTCTTGACCATCGCCCGCAGCACGTCGAGGCACTGGACGTTGCCCGAGCCCTCCCAGATCGAGGCCAGGGGGCTCTCGCGGAACAGGCGCGGTAGGCCGGAGTCCTCGACGTAGCCGTTGCCGCCCAGACACTCCAGGCACTCGACCGCGTGTGCGGGGGCGCGCTTGCAGAGCCAGTACTTGAGCACGGGGTTGGCGAGGCGGCGAAACTCAACCGCCTCCGCGTCGCCCGCGGCGACCTCGTCGTAGCTGCGCGCCAGGCGCATCGCCGAAACCGTGGCCGCCTCCGACTCGACGCAGAGGTCGGCCAGCACGTTTTGCATCAGCGGTTGGTCGATCAACACCGCGCCGAAGGCGGAGCGGTGGGCGGTGTGGTTGATGGCCTGGGCGACCCCCGCCCGGTACCCGGCGGTGGCGCCGATCACGCAGTCGAGCCGGGTGTGGTTGACCATCTCGATGATCGTGGGGACGCCGCGGCCCTCCTCGCCGATCAGCCGCGCCCAGGCGCCGCGGAACTCGACCTCACTGGAGGCGTTGGAGCGGTTTCCGAGCTTGTCCTTCAGGCGCTGGATGTGGAAGCGGTTGCGCTCGCCGTCGGGGGTCCAGCGGGGCATCAGGAAGCAGGAGATACCGGAGTCGGTCTGGGCGAGGACGAGGAACGCGTCGCACATCGGCGCCGAACAGAACCACTTGTGGCCGACGATCTCGTACTCGCCGCCGGGGCCGCCGCCGTTCAGCGGCCGGGCGACCGTGGTGTTGGCGCGCACGTCGGAGCCTCCCTGCTTCTCGGTCATCGCCATGCCGCAGAGTGAGCCGCGCTTGTGCTCGGCCGGCGCCGATGCCTCGTCGTAGTCGAGTGAGAGGAAGCGCGGCTCCCATTCGGCGGCCAGCTCCGGCTGCTTGCGCAGCGCCGGGATCGCCGAGTAGGTCATCGAGATCGGGCAGCCGACCCCGCTCTCGGCCTGCATCAACTGGATGAACATCGCGGCGCGAGCGACGTTGGCTCCGGGCCCGGGCTCGCGCCAGGGCATCGCGTGCAGCCCGTTGCTCACGCCGATCCGCATCAGCTCGTGCCAGGAGCTGTCGAACTCGACCTCGTCGATCCGCTGCCCGTAGCGGTCGTGGGTGCGCAGGAGGGGCTTCTTCTCGTTCGCCTCAAAGCCCCAGCGAATCGTCTGGTGGGAGCCGCAGATCGCGGCCAGCTCCCTCGTCCGATCTTCCGCCCAATCGCCGCCCTCGCGCCGCAGTGCCTCCACCAGGGGGCGGTCGGCGTCGAATGGGTTGTAGTCCTCCAGCGGCGGCGGCTGGTTGAAGACCTGGTGGGTGCTCGCGGTGGAGCTCTGGGCGGTTGCCATCGGCTCGATTCTGTCACCTCGGGCGATCGGCTCGGCGGCGGCGAGCGATCCTCCCGGTAGGTAGCATCGCGCGGCGGTGGCCAAGATCCCAGTCGAGAACCCAATCGTCGAGCTCGACGGCGATGAGATGACCCGGATCATCTGGGCCTTCATCAAGGAGCAGTTGATCCTCCCCTACCTCGACCTCGAGCTGATCTACTTCGACCTCGGGATCGAGAGTCGTGACGCGACCCAGGACCGGATCACGGTCGAAGCGGCGAAGGCGATCGAGCGCCACGGGGTGGGTGTGAAGTGCGCGACGATCACACCTGATGAGGCGCGGGTCGAGGAGTTCGGGCTAAGGGAGATGTACCGCTCGCCCAACGGGACGATTCGCAACATCCTCGGCGGGGTGATCTTCCGCGAGCCGATAGTGATCGCCAACATCCCGCGCCTCGTGCCGGGCTGGACCAAGCCGATCGTGATCGGTCGCCACGCCTTCGGCGACCAGTACCGGGCGACCGACATCGTGGTCGAGGGCGAGGGGAAGCTGACCCTGACCTACACCCCCAGGGACGGGTCCGAGCCGATCGAGCTCGAGGTCTATGACTTCCCCGGCGGCGGCGTGGCGATGGCCATGTACAACCTCGACGACTCGATCCGAGATTTCGCTCGCGCCTCGATGCGCTACGGACTCGATCGTCGCTACCCCGTCTACCTCTCGACCAAGAACACGATCCTCAAGCGCTATGACGGCCGCTTCAAGGACATCTTCGCCGAGGTGTACGCGGACGAGTTCCAGGCCGATTTCCAGGCCGCGGGACTCACCTACGAACATCGCCTGATCGACGACATGGTCGCTGCCGCACTGAAGTGGGAGGGGGGCTACGTGTGGGCCTGCAAGAACTACGACGGCGATGTGCAGTCCGACACGGTTGCCCAGGGGTTCGGTTCGCTGGGGCTGATGACCAGCGTCCTGATGAGCGCCGACGGCAGGACCGTTGAGGCCGAGGCGGCGCATGGCACCGTCACCCGCCACTTCCGGCAGCACCAGCAGGGCAAGCCCACCTCGACCAACCCGATCGCCTCGATCTTCGCCTGGACCCGGGGGCTAGCCGCAAGGGGACGGCTGGACGGCACGCCTGAGGTCTCGCGCTTTGGTCAGGCCCTGGAGCGGGTTTGTGTGGAGACGGTCGAAAGCGGCAAGATGACCAAGGACCTGGCGCAGCTCGTCGGACCCGACCAGGATTTCCAGAGCACACAGGAGTTCCTCGCCTCCCTGGATGAGAACCTGCAAAAGGCGATGGCATAACCAGACTTCCCGCCGCCGGCGGCCCCCAACGGCCCACAGTCCGTCCTCGGTCTGCCGGTGGACAAACCACGACTCCAGGAGAACCGATTCCGTGAGCACACCCGTCAAGGTCACCGTTACCGGCGCAGCCGGCCAGATCGGCTACGCAATTCTCTTCCGCATCGCCAGCGGCGCGATGCTCGGCCCCGACACACCGGTCGAACTGAGCCTGCTGGAGATCCCCGAGGCCGTGAAGGCGGCGGAGGGCACCGCGATGGAGCTGGACGATTGCGCCTTTCCGCTTCTGCGTCGAATCGACATTGCCGACGATCCGAGGCAGGCGTTCGAGGGCTGCAATGTGGCGCTGCTGGTCGGGGCCCGACCCCGTGGACCGGGCATGGAGCGCTCCGACCTGCTGGCGGCGAACGGCGTCATCTTCAAACCGCAGGGCGAAGCGATAAATGCCGGCGCCGCCGAGGACGTCAAGGTGCTGGTGGTCGGCAACCCCGCCAACACCAATTGCCTGATCGCGATGTCGAATGCTCCCGACGTGCCGGGCGAGCGCTTTACCGCGATGACACGCCTCGATCACAACCGGGCGATCTCACAGCTCGCCAACAAGCTCAGGGTGCCGGTCGGCGCCGTGACCAGGATGACGATTTGGGGCAACCACTCCACCACCCAGTACCCGGACCTGGTCAATGCCAGGGTGAACGGTGAGAGCGCCTGGGATGCGGTCGACGACAATGCATGGATCGCCGACGAATTCATTCCGCGCGTGGCCAAGCGGGGGGCCGAGGTGATCTCTGCCCGCGGAGCATCGAGCGCCGCCTCTGCGGCGAACGCGGCGATCGACCACATCCACGACTGGGTCCTCGGCACCCCCGAGGGCGACTGGGTGTCGATGTCGGTGCCGGCCGACGGCACCTACGGTGTGGAGGAGGGGATCATCAGCGGCTACCCCTGCGTCTGCCGGAGCGGGGAGTGGAGGATCGCCGACGGTCTCGAGGTCCCGGAGTTCTCCCGGGCGCGAATTGAGGCCAGCGCCGCCGAGCTGCGGGAGGAGCGCGAGGCCGTCAGCCAGCTTGGCCTGATCTGATTCGAAAAAAAAGCCGGCCCCACCGGGAGCCGGACTCTGCAACCGTGGGCCGCCGAGTCCGCTAAGCCGCTTGGTACTGGCGGCCTTTCTTCTTCACCCTTCCCTCTTTCTCCAAGTCGCCGAGGACTCGGTAGAGGTAGTTGGGTTTGACTTTCAATGTCTTGGCGATCTGTGACCCGCTGATGCCGGGATTTTTCGCGACCAGCTCGGCCGCCTGGTCGGCGCGGGTGCCACCGCGGCGCCGACGGCGACGGCGGGGTGTGGCGGTGGTGGCTTTTTTGGCGACGGAGCCTCGCGGAGGACCCGGGCGGCGGCCGCTCGCCTTGCCGCCGAGATCGGCAAGCGCTCGCTCCAGGCGCTGGCGCTCGGCGTTGAGCTCAGCCAGACGCCTCTCGACCAGCGAGCGAGCCTGGTCGAGAACGTTCGTGGTGGGGGGCATCTGCATCCTTTCCGGTAAGTGGTTACCGGTTGGTCAACCGTAGTGTTGCAAAGTCACAGTGACAGTGACCGTTCATGTAGTCAAATTTGACCGCGCAATTGCTGGCCGATTGGATGACGGCCAGGCGTCGCCGGACCTAACTGTCGCGGGCGGAGTTTCGACCTAGCGACCGCGTCTGCGCGGCAGGGTGCGAAAGACGACGTCCCACAGTGGGGAAGAGACGCCGAAGCCGTAGCGGTGATCCTGGAAGTGGTGGCGCATGTGCTGCTCGCGCAGGCGCTTTCCCAGGTCGGACTTGGGCACGAAGTGGTGCACGTAGTAGTGCGTGTAGTCGTAGAGGAGGTAGCCGCCGATGAAGCCGGCGAACAACGGGTAGACGGTCGGCATCCCGAACAACAGGGTGAAGCCGAGGTAGAAGAGCAGCGCGAGCGGGATTGCCACCGCCGGCGGCATGACCAAGCGCAATTTGTCGTTCGGGTGGTCGTGATGGATGCCGTGGATGATGAAGTGCATCCTGCGGCCCAGGGCGTTGTCCGGCTCCCAGTGGAAGAGGAGCCTGTGCAGCCAGTACTCGGTCAGAGTCCAGATGCCGATGCCGCCCAGGCTGAGCAGCGCCAGATGCCAGACGGCGTATCCATGCGCGGCCCCCAGCCACTCCATCGCCACGACCACCGGCACGAAGACGATCGCCGGGACCGCCGGGTGCACCCGGGAGAAGAAGTTGAGGAAGTCGCTGGCAAAGAGCTGGGGAGAGTCGGCCAGCTTCTCGCTGCGATTGTGAGCCTCCATCGGGGTCAATGGTAGCGGCGGCGATCGCGGCCTTCGCAAGACGCGGGGAAAGATGTGACGAGACTGTGTCAAAGAGGTTGCGATTTGCGGAAACGGGCGTCGCGGCCCCCTCGCTTCACTGGCAACATGAGCCGCCATGCCGCGCAAGCCGAAGCCCCCCACCTGCGAGGACTGCTATTTCCACCGGAACCTCCTCTGCGCGCTTGACCTGAGCGAGCCATGTTCCACCTTCCGCCCCGATCGCCCCGAGGGCCTGGTGCCCCCGCGCCAGCCTGTTCTCCTGATGCGCTCGCCCCGGTGGGCATCCGAGCCCCGCGCCGCATAGCTCCTCTGGCTATGTTTTGATCGTGCCAGAGCGCGACCTCTTCGCGAATTTTGCCCGCATGCGTCGGGAGATGGACCAGATGCTGGGAGACACCTGGGGGCGCGGTGGCTACGTGAGCCGCCGCACCACCGGCTTCTCTCCCAACGTCGACGTGTACTACTGCGGCGACCCGCAGCGGGCGGTGGTCAAGGTGGACCTGGCAGGGGTCGACCTCTCCGAGGTCAGCATCGAGGTCAGCGGCCGCCGGCTGGCGATCCTCGGCGGCCGCCCGGTTCAAGAGACCGAAGGGCGGGTGTACCAGCAGGTCGAGATCCCCTCCGGCCCCTTCCGCCGGGTGGTCGAGCTCCAGGTCGAGGTCGACGCCGACAGCGCCAAGGCCACCTACGAGGACGGCGTGCTGCGGATCGAGCTGCCGCTGCGCGACCCTGCCACAACCACCCGCCAGGTCCCGATCGGGCGCGAGTGATGGAGGGCAGCCCGGTTCTTGAGGTGGTCGAGTCCCCCCTCGACGCCGAAGAGGCGATCCGCGCCAACGAGCCGCTGCCCGACGCGCTGCCGGTCCTCCCCCTGCGCGAGACGGTCACCTTCCCCGAGACGCTGACGCCGCTGGCCGTGGGGCAGACGCGCTCGATCAAGCTTGTCGACGACATCCTCGGGGCGAACCGGATGCTGGCCATGGTCGCTTCGCGCGACCCCGAGAAGGAGGAGCCCGGCCCGGGTGACCTCTACGACGTCGGGGTGGTCGGGGTCGTCGCCCGGATGCTCAAAATCCCAGACGGGACGCTTCGCATCCTGGTCCAGGGAGGGCAGCGGATCCGGCTTGGCCCCTACGTCGCCGAGGAGCCCTACCTGGTGGCGCGGATCGAGGAGAAGGCCGACGTGCTCGAGCCCAGTGCCGAGCTGGAGGCGCTCACCCGCAATGTCCAGCGCACCTTCTCGGAGATCATCGAGCAGATCCCCTACCTGCCCGAGGAGCTGCAGATGGCGGTCGCCAACATCGACGATCCGGCCGCGCTCGGACACCTGATCGGAAGCGCCCTGCGCATCTCCACGGAGGAGAAGCAGAAACTGCTGGAGGAGGTCGACGTCGCCAAACGGCTGCGCCACCTCTCCCAGATCCTCGCCCGCGAGCTTGAGGTGGTACAGCTCGGTACCCAGATCCAGTCCCAGGTGCAGTCGGAGATCGACAAGGGCCAGCGCGAGTTCTTCCTCCGCCAGCAGCTGAAAGCGATCCAGGACGAGCTGGGCGAGGGGGACGAGCAGCAGGCCGAGGTGAACGAGTTGCGCGAGCGGGTTGAGCAGGCAGGCCTGCCCGAGCACGCCCGCAAAGCTGCCGAGCGTGAGCTGACGCGGCTGGAGAAACTGCCGCCGGCGGCCGCCGAGCACGGCGTCATCCGCACCTACCTGGAGTGGCTGGTCGAGCTCCCCTGGTCGAAGGAGACCGACGACAACCTGGATATCCCCCACGCGCGAGAGGTGCTCGAGGCCGACCACTATGACCTGGAGAAAGTCAAGGACCGGATCCTCGAGTACCTGGCGGTGCGCAAGCTGAACCCCGACTCGCCGGGGCCGATCCTCTGCTTCGTCGGCCCGCCCGGTGTCGGTAAGACCAGCCTGGGGCGCTCGATCGCCAAAGCGCTGGGGCGGGAGTTCGAGCGAATCTCGGTCGGCGGCGTCCGCGACGAGGCGGAAATCCGCGGCCATCGCCGCACCTACATCGGCGCTCTCCCCGGGACGATCGTTCGCGCCCTGCGCGACGCCGGCTTCCGCAATCCGGTGTTCATGATCGACGAGATCGACAAGATGGGTTCTGACTTTCGTGGTGACCCGGCCTCGGCGATGCTGGAGGTGCTCGACCCGGCGCAGAACGACACCTTCCGCGACCACTACCTCGACCTCGAGTTCGACCTCTCCGACGTGATGTTCATCGCCACGGCGAACATCCTCGACACGATTCCCAGCCCGCTCCTCGATCGGATGGAGACGATCGAACTGGCCGGCTACACGCTGGAGGAGAAGAAGCATATAGCCCGCCGGTACCTGGTGCCTCGACAGATCGAGGCCAACGGGTTGAAGCCCTCCCAAATCGGGTTCTCCGATGCGGCCCTTGTCGCCGTGATCGAGGAGTACACGCGTGAGGCGGGGGTTCGCAACCTGGAGCGCCAGCTCGGCGCGATCTGCCGCAAAGTCGCCCGCCAGGTCGCCGAGGGACGGGTCGATGCCAAGGTGAGGATCTCCGCCAAGCGGGCACGCGAGCTGCTGGGGCGCCGCCGTTTCTTCTCCGAGCAGCGCCGCCGGACCAAGGACCCCGGCGTCGCCACCGGCCTGGCCTGGACTCCGACCGGTGGCGATGTGCTGTTCATCGAGGCGACCGCGATGCCCGGCTCGGGCAAGCTGACGATCACCGGGCAGCTGGGCGAGGTGATGAAGGAGTCGGCGCAGGCGGCGCTCTCCTATGTGCGGGGCCATTGGCCGGAGGTCGCCCAGGGGCTAGAGGAGGACTGGTTCGCCAAGCACGACATCCACATTCACGTACCGGCTGGCGCGGTGCCCAAGGACGGACCCTCGGCCGGGGTGGCGATGACGGTTGCCCTCGCCTCCCTGATCTCCGGCCGGCCGGTCCGAAACGATGTGGCGATGACCGGCGAGCTGACGCTGACCGGGCAGGTGCTGCCGATCGGCGGCCTGAAGGAGAAGTCCCTCGCCGCCCAGCGGGCGGGGATCAAGCGGGTGATCGTCCCCGAGCGCAACGAGGGGGACGTGGAGGAGATCCCCGAGCAGGAGCGCAGCGAGCTGGAGTTCGTCTACGTCGACAAAGTGTCGAAGGCGATCGAGGCGGCACTGGCCTGAGGCGCTGGGCCCACTAGCAATGGAGGCGGCGGCGCTCGGCAGGGGTGGCCTGTCAACTGTGGCGCAGGGCGCTCGCGACGCGGTGCGGGCCCGCTCCCGCGCGTTCTGGGCGGTTGCCGGGTTGAGCGCGCTTGCCGCGGGGCTGCGTTTCGGCACCCTCGGCCTGCAGAGCTATCACCACGATGAGGTAGTCACCGCCAGCCGCATCCTTGGAGGCGGGTTCTGGCACGCGATGTCCGCGGTCGGCGCCAGCGAGTCGGCGCCCCCGCTGTATTACGTGCTGGCCTGGCCGTGGACCCAGTTGACCGGGACGGGGGCGGTCGGTCTGCGTTCGATCTCGGCCCTCGCCGGGGTGCTCACCGTCCCGATCGCCTACCTGATCGGCGCCGAGCTGCGCGGCCGCCGGGCAGGGATCGCCGCCGCTGCGCTCGTCGCGGTCAACCCGATGCTGCTCTGGTATTCGCAGGAGGCCCGTGCCTACGCGCTCTTCTCGCTGCTGACCGCGATCTCGTTCCTCTATTTCGTCCGGGCGCTGCGCCGCGGCCGTGGTCGCGATCTCGGTGCTTGGGGGATCGCCTCGGCCCTGGCCCTGGCCACCCACTACTTCGCGATCTTTCCGCTGGCCGCCGAGGCGCTGTGGCTGTTGCACCGGCGTGGCCGGTTCGCCCTGCGCGGCATTTGGGTCCCCGTCCTCACCGGAATCGGGCTGGCGCCCCTTGCGATCCAGCAGATGTCGATCGGGCATGCCGAGTGGATCGGCAACCACCCGCTTGTCCGTCGCCTCTGGGAAGCCGGAATGACGTTCATGGTCGGGGAGACGGGAGAGATCATCGCCCGGCCGGTCAACCCGCTGCCGGCCCTGGTCCCCGTCATGCTCGTCGGCCTCGCCCTAGCGCTGCTCCTCGCCCGCGGCGAGCGCGGCGAGCGACGCGCTGCGGGCATCGCCCTGGGGATCGCCGGTGCCACGGTCGCGCTCCCGGTCCTCCTGGCGCTGGCCTCGCCCAGCAAGGACTACGTGCTGGCTCGCAACCTGGTGCCGGCCCTGGTCCCGCTGCTGGTCGCGGTGGCGATCGCCGTGACGGCCCGGCGGTCGGGGAGCGCCGGGGTGGTTATCGGGCTGGTGCTTGCCGCCTACTCGCTCGGCTTCTGCGCCTGGGTCAGCTTCTCGCCGTCGTTTCAGCGGCCTGACTGGAATGCGGTTGCCGCCAGGCTTGGCGAACCGGCGGCGCCCCGCGCGATCGTCACCTGGATCTTGGGCGAGGCACCGCTGCGCTACTACCTCCCGCCAGGCTCCTTCGAGGTCTCCTCGACCGACGGTCTCGGTTGGCTGGCGCACGAAATCGACCTGGTCTCAAATGGCCCGGCGCCGCCGGCCCCGCCCGGAATGCTTGGCCCGGGCTTCATCCGAGCAGGCTATGAGCAGGTCGGCCGGCTCTACGTGCGCCGGTATGCTCTGCCCGGTCCGGGCCTGGCGCCGTTGCGGATGCGCGCCCTTCACGGCGCCCCACTCGGATTCCCCACAAACGGGGTGCTGCTCGACGGCATCGGCCCCCGGTGAGCGTTCGGGGTTATCCTGAGTTCCAACGGTGAATCCAGCGGAACCCAGCGAGGAGAGGGCATGACCAAGACACGGGCGACCCAGGCCGCCGATATTTACTCCACTGCGCGCGAGAACCCTTACGTTCAGCGCCTGATCGAGGACGACGAGCTGCGCGACAGCCTGCGCAACGCCTTCGAGGCGGCGCGCCACGCCTACGGGCGAGCGACGGGCAACGGCAAGGGGCCGGTCAAGGCGGTGGCCAGCGATAGGAAGGTGCAGAAGGACCTGCGCTCAGCCGCCGAGTCTCTGCGCGAGGCGTCCGAGCGCCTGCAGGCGCCCAGGAGGCGCAGGAAGAGCAAGCTCGGCCGCCTCATCCTCTTCGGCCTGGTTGCCGCCGCGGTGGCGCTGGTCCTCAGCGAGGACGCCCGCAAGACCGTCTTGGACACCCTCTTCGGGGCTGAGGAGGAGTTCGAGTACTCCAGCACGACCAGCATCAACGGCTCCTAGAGGCGAGCATCGTCGCTGCTGCCGACGCCCCGCACCGCCCGCCCTTCTCCCTAGACTGCCTCAGGGTGGAGCGAGCAAGTGCGCATATCCGGCCCTTTGCGCGGCGAACGAAACGCGATGCTCGGTGACCGTGGAGGCGGCAGCCAAAGAGCGTGAGCTGAGCGGCGAGAAGGCCCAGCGCATCGTCGATGCGATGCGCGACAGTGTGGCCAAACGGGGCGCCGCCGCCTCGACGTTCGAGCAGGTCGCCGCCGAGGCGGGAGTTAGCCGAGGCCTCCTCCATTACTACTTCGGTACCAAGGAGCGGCTGCTGGTCGAGGTCGTTCGGCGCGACGCGGAGATCCGCGTTGCCCGCCTGGACGAGATGCTCTCCCAGGCCAAGAGCGTCGACGGCGTCCTCGACGTCCTCCTCGCCAGCCTCACCGACATGATCGAGAACGAGCCCGCCTTCTTCCTCCTGCTCTACGAGCTGTTCAGCGCCGGTCGGCGCAACCCCGACATCCGGCACGAGGTCGGCCAGCTCTTCCAGCGCACCCGCTCGCACGTCGCCGAGGTGCTGAAGGTGAAGGAGCGGGAGGGAGTCCTCAACCTCCGCTATGACGCCGAGGCGGTCGTCTCCTACCTGTTCGCGGTCGGGGACGGTTTCGCCCTTCAGGCTCTCTCCGACACCGAGCGCGACAACAGCGGTGCGCTGGCCGCCGGCGCGGCGTCGGCGCGGTACCTGTTGGTCGCCGAGTAGCGCGCCGCTCCTGGAGTGATCTGCCTCACGGAGGCAAGCCCGCGATTGCGAAAAGCTGGCTAACCAGCCAATGCGAGGGCTGATGAGAAGACTGGCCGGTTTCCTGGGCGAAGGCGCCGCTGGGTCCTGGCGCTGTGGATCGTCGCAGTCGTCTTCGGTCTGTCGATGGAATACGGGGTATTCCTTCTCTCCCGCATCCGCGAGCGCCACATGGTGCACCGCGACAACCGCCGCGCCGTCGCCGAGGGGCACTCCTCCAGCGCTCCCACGATCTCCTCGGCGGCGCTGATCATTCTCGGTCTTCGTTCTCACCGGCGTCCCCTCGTTCAAGGAGCTGGGGCTGGGCTGCGCGGTGGCGATCGCCCTCGACGCCACTGTTGTGCGGCTGATCCTCGTCCCCGCGGCGATGGTCGTGCTGGGCAAATGGAATTGGTGGATGCCGTCCTGGCTGGACCGGGTGCTGCCCGACCTCAACTTCGATCGCGGCGGTACCGCCCAACCGGTCGAGGCCTGATCAGATCGGCCGCTGCGCCGATCCGTCGGCTCGGTTTGGACAAAGCCGCTCAGCGGCAGATGGGGCATAGGATTCGCTCCGTGGCCAACGAGGAGATCGCCTATGCAGGGGCAGCGAGGCAGGCGGAGATGGTGCGCGCGGGGGAGGTATCCCCGAGCGAGTTGGTGCAGTTGCACCTTGACCGGATCGAGCGGCTCGACCCGGGGCTGAACGCCTTTCGCAAGGTGTTCGCCGAGCGGGCGCTGCTGGAAGCAGAGCAGGCCGAGGCGCGGCTGAAGGAGGGGGAGGAGCGGCCGCTTCTGGGGGTTCCGATCGCGATCAAGGACGAAGTCGACGTTGTCGGTGAGGTGAAGACGATCGGCACGGACGCCTTCGATCAGCCGGCCAGAGCCGACTGCGAGATGGTGCGGCGGTTGCGCCAGGCCGGGGCGATCGTGGTCGGGCTGACGCTGCTGCCGGAGATGGCGATCTGCGGCTTCACCGAGTCCTCCACCTACGGGGTGACGCGCAACCCCTGGAACCCGCAGAGAACCCCGGGTGGATCGAGCGGGGGATCCGCGGCCGCCGTCGCGGCGGGCCTGGTCCCGATCGCATCGGGGGGCGACGGCGGAGGCTCGATCCGCATCCCGGCCGCCTCCTGCGGGCTCTTCGGGCTGAAGCCCTCGCGTGGGCGGATCACCTTCGCGCCTCAGCTCGAAGGCTGGAATGGCCTGGCCGTGCACGGCTGCTTGAGCCGCACCGTGCTGGACACGGCTCTCTGGCTCGACCTGACCGCCGGCGGCTCGACCGAGCCCCAGGCACCGCCGCCGCCGGAGCGACCGTTCGTGCAGTCGGCGCAGGCGCCCCCAGGAAAGCTGCGAGTCGCCTGGTCCACCCTGGCCCCGCGGGCCCTGGCTCCGCCGATCGTCTCCGACGTGGTGAAGGAGGCGGTCGCCGGCACCGCCGAGCTCCTCGGCACGCTCGGGCACGAGGTGGCTCAGCGCGACCCGGAGTGGGGCGGGATCGGCAACAACATCACTCCGCGCTTTCTCGCCGGAGTCGCCGAGACGATCGAGGGGGTTCCCCATCCGGAGCGCCTGGAACGGAGAACCCGGGGCTTTGGCCGACTCGGCCGCCTCCTCCCCGACGCCATCTTCGGGCGGGCATTGGCCGCGGTCCAGGCCGACGCCGCCCGGGTCAACGCGATCTTTGATACCCACGACGTGCTGATGATGCCGGTGATGGGGGGTACGGCGCTGCCGGTGCGGAGCTGGGAGGGCCAGGGGGCGCTGCGCACGGTGATCGGGATGAGCCGCTTCTACCCATTCTGCATCCCCTGGAACCACCTCGGCAACCCGGCGATGGCGGTACCGGCCGGCTTTGCCGCCGACGGCATGCCGCTGTCGGTACAGGTGATCGGCCGCCCCGGTGATGAGGCGACCCTGCTCTCCCTGGCCGCCCAATTGGAGAAAGAGCGGCCCTGGGCTGACAAAACCCCGCCGGTCGCCGAAGCCAACGGCTGAGCCCCGGCAATCTGATCCTGGTCAGTGCCGAGATGGCGCAGCCGCCGCCCGGCGGCTGCGCAGGAGGCGGCGGACTATCTGAATATCTTGCGAATCCGCACCAGCTCGCGGACCTTGCCGCGGGGCCTGATCCGGCGTTGGAGCATCATCTTCAGCGGGTTGCCCTCCGGCCCGACGGAGGAGATCCAGTCGGTCCAGCTGGTCTCGAAGATCAGGTCCGGGCTGGGAGCCTCGCCCGGCTCTGCCCGAGTCGAGCCGTTGTCGATCGTCAGGTGCCAGGGGTCGGCGTCGTTGAACCGCCACTGATAGACCAGGCGCGATCCGTTGGCTGCCGCTGCGTCCGCCGAGTTGGCGATGACGTCGAAATAGAGGCGCTGGAGCTCGGGGGAGGACTCGGGCCTTCGCCCGTTAGGCGGCGCGCCCACAATGCCGGCCATCAGCAGTTTCACCTGGCGCTCGGCGACTTCCTCCTCCGACATCTGGGGGTCGAAGGGGAATACGCCGGGCGGCATCTCCTCAGTCGGGTAGCCGATCGTCCGCCAGCGCTGGCGGATCAGCTTCAGCCCGAAGGCGAAGATGTCCTCCATCGAGAAGCCGTAGCACTCGGTGTATTTACGGTCCATATTGGGGGGCGAGAAGACACCGACTCCGTAGGGCAGGGTTTCGCGGAGCAGCTCGATCACCGCAGCCCTGCACTCCTGCCAGCCGGGCTGGCCTTCGGCGAGAAGTTCGGAGAGCACCTTGACGCCGAAGCCGATGTGGCGCTGCTCGTCGCGGGAGACGTTCGCCATCCCCGAGCTGAACCCCGGCATCGTGTCCTCGGAGGCGAAGAAGTCCTCGATGAAGTGCTGGCCGGGCTGGGCGAGGCTTCCCTCGACTATCAGGTGATACAGGGTGATCGCCTGCGCATACTTGGGCAGCGAACGGTCCTTGCGCAGTTCCTCTGCCATCAGATCGAGGCGGTCGAACACCCCGCGGTAGCCCCAGCTGAGGTGGGGCAGGGTGGAGGAGAGAGTTGCCTGCAGCGACTCGCCGCCGACGCCGATCACCTCTTTGAAGAAGCGGTGGAAGAAGACGGAGTGGCGCACCTCGTCGACCTGCTGGGTGGCGAGGAAGTAGGACTGCTCCTCGGTCGGGGCGGCGGTGATATAGGGGGCCAGGGTGTCGGCGACCCGGTCCTCGCCGTAGAAGAACATCGAGTAGATCCACATCGCCGAGCGGCGCTGGATGTCGCTCAGTGCCTCCCAGCCATTGCGATCCTCGGAGAAGTCGATGTCGTAGGCGCTCCAGTTGCCGTGCTCCCAGCGGTGGTACAGGTCCTCATAGGTGACGTTGTCCATCAGGTTCTGGGATGCGACGCTCATCTCTCTCCTTTGCTGGCGCGGGCTGCTGCAGGGAGATTACCGCTCGACTGGCTGGGCAGCCAGTACAACCTGTGTGACCTTGTCACACTACCCCGCTGGCCGCCGGACGGACGCCGATCGCTCAGGCGCGATCCGCGGCGGGGACGGCGATCTCCCGCTTGAGGATCTTGCCGGTCGGGCCCTTGGGAAGCTCCTCCAGGAACCAGACGAGGCGAGGGTACTTGTAGGCGGCGATCCGGTCCTTGACGTAGGTGCTGACTTCCTCGGGGGCCATCTGCTGGCCCTCATGCAGGACGACCGCGGCTCCGATCTCCTCTCCCCACTTGTCGTGGGGGACGCCGACCACCGCGGCTTCGCGGATCCTCGGGTGCTCGTAGAGCACCTCCTCGACCTCGCGGGGATAGACGTTGTAGCCGCCCCGGATGATCAAGTCTTTCTTCCGATCGACGATGTAGTAGTAGCCGTTCTCATCGACTCGGGCCATGTCGCCGGAATGAAACCAACCGCCGCGCATCGCCTCCGCGGTCGCCTCGGGGCGCCGCCAGTAGCCCTTCATGATGTTGTGGCCGCGGATCACGATCTCGCCGACCTCCCCCTGGGGCACCGGGTTGTCGTCCTCGTCGACGACTCGCATCTCGACCCCTTCGATCGGGGTGCCGATCGAGCCGGGCTTGCGCTCCCTCTCGGGATGGTTGGAGCAGGAGACCGGCGAGGTCTCCGAGAGCCCGTAGCCCTCCAGCACGACGCAGCCGAAGGCCCGCTCAAAGCCGCGCAGGACCTCGACCGGCATCGAGGCGCCGCCGGTGATGCAGATGCGCAGAGCCGAGGTGTCGAAATCCCCGCGCTGGGGGTGGTGCAGCAGCGCCCCATACATCGTCGGCACCCCGTAGAAGTGGCTGACGCCGTCGCGCTGCATCGTCGCCAGCGCCTCACCGGGGTCGAATTTGGGCACCAGGGTGAGGCAGGCGCCGACCATCAGCGAGGCGTTCATGCTTACCGTCTGACCGAAGGAGTGAAAGAGGGGGAGGGCCCCGAGGACCACATCGCCGGCCCCGATCTCGCTGGTGGTGCGCGAGGAGACGTCTGCGTTGCGGAAGAGGTTTAAGTGGGTCAGCTCGGCACCCTTGGGTTTGCCGGTGGTGCCGGAGGTGTAGAGGATCACCGCCGTGTCGGACTCGGCGGTGTAGGCGAGGCCGGCAGTGGGGTCAAGCCGCTCCAAGCTAGCCGCGAACCCGGCGGGCTCGACCTCGACCAGCTCGACTCCGGCATCGGCCGCGCCGGCCCGGGCCTCCTCGGCGAAACCGTGCCAGGCGAACAGCAGCTCCGCGCCGGAGTCCTCGAGGTAGAAGGCGATCTCGCGCCGCTTCAGCAGCACGTTCATCGGCACGACGACGCCGCCGGCGCGGAGCACCCCGTAGTAGGCGCTCGGGAACTCGGGGACGTTGGGCAGCATCACCCCGACCCGGTCGCCCGCCGCCAGGCCCTTCTCGTGCAGCAGGGTGGCCAGGCGGGCGCTGCGATCGTCGAGGTCGGCGTAGGTATGGGCGGCGCCGCCAAGGCGGATCGCGGCGCTTTGCGGCGCCCGCTCGGCGCTCGCCGTCAGTATCGATGCGAGATTGAGACCCATCTCCGCACCGAGTCTAAGCTGGCGGCGCCCGGCGGAGCAATGCGTCCGCTAGGCTCGGGCGCGATGGAGGATCTGGGCCAGCCGAGTTCCTACCTCAGCCTGCAGAAGGGGGTGCAGGTGTACTCCAGCGATGGCAAGGGGGTCGGCAGGGTGGAGCACGTGCTCGCTGTCGCCAACCTCGATCTCTTCGAGGGCATCGTTCTCGACAAGAGCGTCCTCCCCGGCGGGCACAGGTTCGTCGATGCGCCGGAAGTGGAGGAGGTGTATGAGCGCGGCGTGGTGCTCAAGATCGACGCCGCCCAAGCCGAGCGCCTGCCTGAGCCCAGCGCCAACCCTGGCGAGATCGACATCGGACCCGATGATCTGGTCCAGGGCAAGCATGAGAAGCTCCGCCGCGCCTGGGGCCTGCTCTCCGGCAAGGGCTGAGCGACGCGCCTGTCTCCGCCCTTTCGGCCCTTGTTGGCCAGGGCGCCGAAATGCGCTATTCCAACCCTCGGTGCTTCCTGATCGGACCCGGCGGAGCCGAACTGCTTTTCCAACCGGCGTCGATGCCGAAGCTGACGACGCGATATCCGGATATTGCTCATGATCGAATACATGGCGGCCGATCGGGTGCCGAACGTCTGTGGGGGGCCATTCGGGTCAATCTATGATTTCTACATCGAGCGGCCACGGCTGATGCGCCTGGTCGGCCGTGTGGTCTGGGGAATCGATGCCTCCGTCCTCTACGCGAGCATGGGGGCGATCAGCGGGATGGGCCCGGGGGCGACGATCCTCGATGCGCCCTGCGGCGGAGGGGTCGCCTTCCGCGCTTTGAGCCCCGAGCAGGACGTGCGCTACATAGCGGCAGACCTCTGCCCGAAGATGCTGAAGCGAGCTGAACGCCGTGCGCGCATGCGGTCATTGAGGCAGGTCGAGGTCATCGCCGGGGACATGACCGCGCTGCCCTTTGCCGACGCCCAGGCCGATCTCTTTCTCTCCTATAGCGGGCTGCACATGGTCGACGACGCCGAGGCCGCCGTGAAGGAGATCGCCCGCTGTCTCAAGCCCGGCGGCCGGGTGATCGGAACCACATTCTTCTCCGACGGGAGCAGGCGAGCGCGCGGCTTCTTCTGGGTCGGCAGTCGCAGCGGGCATCCGCTGCCACCGGGTCGCGACGATGTCCGCCGCTGGCTCACCGCCGCAGGTTTCAGTCAGCCGACGATCGGGCCCCAACCTGGCTTTGCGGTCTTCAGCGGGCTGAAGGGCAGGGCCTGAATCGCGGCGTGGCACACCTCGTCAACCGACCTTGGCCGCAGGGCGAGAGGAGATGAGCATGGATTTTGACCCCAACGCATATCGGGAGCAGAGCCTGGCGATTTGGGGAAAGATGGCCCCGGCCTGGAGGGCACGGAACGAATGGATGATCGACCACAGTGGCCTGGTCAACGATTGGATCGTGGGGCGGGCCGATCCCCGGCCCGGGAACACTGTCCTCGACATCGCCGCCGGCCCGGGCGATTTGGGTTTCAGGGTGGCGGAGAGGGTTGGCGGCTCGGGTCGCGTTATTTCCGCCGACTTCGCGCCCGAGATGGTCGACGTCGCGCGCCGTCTGGGTCAGGCGCGGGGGCTTGGCAACGTCGATTACATGGTGCTCGACGCCGAACGGATGAGCCTCGAGTCCGACAGCGTGGACGCCGTGGTCTGTCGCTGGGGCTACATGCTCATGGCCGACTCGGCGCTCGCCCTCAGAGAGACCCGGCGGGTGCTGCGCGAGGGTGGCCCGCTGGCATTCGCCGTTTGGGCACCGCCGGCGCGCAATCCCTGGGCGGCCGTCCCGGCGAAGATCCTGGTGCAGCAGGGGCGCATGCCCGCGCCCCAGCCCGGAGGTCCTGGGATGTTCGCGATGGGGGATCCCGACCGCGTGCGGGAGCTGGTGGAGGGTGCCGGTTTCGGGGTGGTCGAGTTGGAGGAGATCGCCTTTCAGTTTCGCTACCCGGACTCCGACGATCTCTGGGACTTCCTCATCCGGATGGCCGGCCCGATCGCGGGAGCGGTGGAGGAACTCTCACCCGAGGAGCAAGTGGCGGCTCGGGCGGCGGTGATGGAGAGCATGGCCCCCTATCGCGAGGAGGATGGTTCCTACACCGCGCCCGCACTGAGTTTGGGGGTGCTGGTTCGTTGATCGATCCCTCTGGATCTTGCGCTTTCGCCGGATGAGGCGGCGAATTGGGCAGGGTGCCACTGGGTCTGGGTCACGAGTCCTGGCCCCCCGGGGAGGGCACCATCACGGTGCCAGGTGAGCAAGCTCGGCACCTCTGGGAATGAGAGGCCATCAGCCAGATACGCGGGGACCCTGGGGCGTGTGGCGAGTAATTGCAGGCAGGAGCGCGATCAGCGCGCCGCGACCAACTCGATGCGGTTTCCCCAGGGATCGGTCGTATAGAACCGCCGCAGGGGTGCGAGCCTGTCATCCCAGGTAACGGGCGCGCCCGCCTGCTCCAGGCGCCCAGCCATGTCCTCCAATCCGGCGGAGTCGACGAGCAGCGCCGGGTGAGCCTTGGAGGCCGGGACGAATCCCTCCTGCACGCCGACGTGGATCTGCTGCTCGCCGGCTCTGAACCACACGCCTCCGCGCCCACCCAGTGACGGGGGCCTTTCGATCTCCCTCAGGCCGAGCACCTGACCAAAGAATCGCCGCGCCTCGGCCTCGCAATCCGGCGGCGCGACGAGCTGAACGTGATCGATGCCAAGGATGCTCACGCTGGTGGGTCTGGAGGTCTGGGGGTCGCAATATCTATAGGTCTGGGCATCAGGCCGCAGTTTGGCCCACTTTGAGCCTGTTGCCATCCGGATCGGTGACGATCGTGAAGCGCACGGCGTCGCCGATGGTTTCGACCGGGCCGATCGCGATCCCTCGCTCCTTCAGCCCGGCCAGGAAGCTGTCGAGGTCATCGACGAGCAGCGCGTGCAGCCCCGAGCCAGCCCTGCTGGGGTCAGTTACCACGTATATCCAGCCCGACTCGCTCAGCTGCCACGCCGCCTCGTCCTCGTTGGGGATCAGATCGGCAGGCCGGCCGGCGAAGCGCTCATACCAGGTGGTGGCCTGGTCGCGGTCGATGACCGGTATGCCCGCGAAGAGGTGATTGACCATCTGACGCAGGGTAAAGGCGTAGCAGACAGTCCTCGACCAGAGCGAGGATTCGAGTACGTCACTCGATCGCCTGAACGCCGGCTACCGACGGGTTCCTCCCTCCCATCAGCTCCAAATCAACTTGTTCGCCGGGGAGATCGGAGCCCCCGGCGAACTTCGCGCTCGTGCGAGGATCTGGGCGCTCAGAGGCGGCCGCCGACCGCCGCAGCCGGCATTCCCTCGCCAGAGAATGACCCATGCGAGCAGAGGAACCGATAACACTCCAAGCGAAGGAGCGAGCATGCACGATCAAGCGAACACCAGGCCTGAGTCCGAACCCGACAGCGAACAGGCGGAGGTCCCTGTGGTCGTCGTCCGGGAAAGGTTTCAGGCCGAGCTGGAAGCCTTGCGCGTCCGAGAGAAGGCCCACACGCACGCAGGCGACGCGATCGCGGCGGCCCGTCGCCGGCTGCCGATGGTGGAGGTCGATGCCACCACCACGCTGACCGGCCCCGATGGCTCGGTCACGCTGCTGGAGGTGTTCGAGGGCCGCCGGCAGCTCGTGGCCTACTACTTCATGTGGTATGCCGGCAAACCCGCCCCCGAGCAATGCGAGGGCTGCACGCGCTACAACGCTCAGATCGGCGAGCTCTCCTACCTGCACGATCGCCAGATCACCTGTGCCACGCTCTGTCAGGGCCCCTACGAGGAGAGCGTCCGCTACCGCGACTTCATGGACTGGACCATGCCGTGGTACTCAGCCCAAGGGTCGCTTGAGACGCTGCTGACCGGGCGCCAGATCGGCAGGTTTCACCTGGTCTGCTACCTGCGGGACGGTGACCGGGTGTTCGAGACCTACTGGACCACTGGCCGCGGCGTAGAGGCGATGGACTACAGCTATGGGCTGATGGATCTGACTGCCTATGGACGCCAGGAGAGGTGGGAGGACTCGCCCGCCAGCTGGCCGCGACGCGGCGAGCACAACTTTCGTGCCAACGGACGCCCCATCGCCCAGTGGTCCCGGATCGAGGCCGGGCGCTCGGACGACCTCGGGGGAACGCGGTCGTGATCCGATCGCTGGCCGCGAGTCCGCCTCTCAGCCCCGGGGAGTGCGCGTCTGCGCATTTGACCTCCCCGAGGAAACCCGGTCCTCATTCAGCGGCGCCGCTGAGCCCTCCAGCGATCGCGGTCATGATCTGTACGGTTTGCGTCGTGTGTCCCTGACTGGATCTCTAATTCGATTCAACTCGGCCTGTTTGACGGTGAATACAATGAAAGTGATTTCTATGAAGACAATGACATGTAAACAGTTGGGTGGACCCTGCGATTTACCGCTCCAGGGAAATACCGCAGATGAGGTTATAAAAGCGCAGGATAAACATCTAAAAGAAGTGGTCGCAAAGGGCGATAAAACGCACGAAAGTGCCTTGAAGGAGATGAAGGGTAGGTGGAAAAGGCCCATATCGGGAATGGGGTGGTACAGAAAAACCAAGCGAGATTTTGCCGCTCTTCCCGACGACTGATCGGTTACAGAGCGTGTGCATTGGCGGCCGACCGAGCACCTGAGCTACGGCCGGATCACGCTCGCTCGAGATGGATAGGGAGCGGCGAGAGCCTCTGGGACAGACCCTCTCGAGCAGCCGACCGGCGACCGGCGCCGTCTTGGTTGCGGGCTTGACAGGTCGGCACCGGCGCAAAGATCGCGCTGCGGCCCGTCGGTCCGAAGAGGCCTTGACATGTGACCAATTGGTCACCTATACTCCTCCGGACCATGGACTCCGTGTTCAAGGCACTCGCAGACCCGACGCGGCGAGAGCTGCTCGATTCGCTCTTCAGCGAGGACGGGCAGACGCTGACCGCGCTCCAACAGGGGCTTCCGATGACGCGTTTCGGCGTGATGAAGCACTTGCGGGTGCTGGAGGAGGCGGGACTCGTGGTGACGCGAAGGCGGGGCCGCGAAAAGCTCCATTTCCTCAACCCGGTGCCGATCCGAATCATCTACGACCGCTGGGTCAGCAAGTACAAAGAGCCGTGGGCCGCCGGGCTCGTCGAGCTCAAGACCAAACTGGAGGCATGACCATGCACGACACACAATGCGTTTCCTTCTCGGACGGCACGGCGCCGATGGGCGATACCGCCGTCTTTGAGATCTTCATCAAGACAACACCGGAGCAGCTCTGGGAGGCGATCACCGATCCCACCCAGCGCGCGAAGTACAGCTTCGGCGTCGCTACCAACTCCGATTGGAGCCAGGGCTCAAGCTATGAGGCCGGCGTGCCCGGTGTGGTCGAGATCGCGGCGGGAGAGAACATCGTCGTCGACCCGCCGCGCCTGCTCGTGCAGAGCTTCACTGCGCTATGGAGCGAAGCGGTGAAGGCGATCGGCGCCACCCGGATCACCTGGGAGATCGAGCCGGTCGGCAGCTCCTGCCGGCTGACCGTCGTTCACGACCAGCTGCCCGAGGGTGTCAACGCCGAAATCTACGGCGGCTGGCCGATGATCCTCTCGGGCCTGAAGACGCTGCTCGAGACGGGCGAGCTGCTCGACACGCCGGGGTCGCTTCGTTACGCAAAGGGTCAGGGATCAACGAGCTGACCGTCAGCGCTCATCGAAATACATCCAAACAGGGGTACAGGCGATGAATGACAAGACAGTCGACACGGATCACCGGCGTCTACGTCACCGGAGTACTGATCACCCGACCAGATCGAGCGCTTGAGTTCGACCTGAATACGCTCGGCCTCCAGAAGCGGACTTCGACCGGGCTGCGCGAGCCCGAGGGCATCGACCGCTTCGGGCTGTAGCCAGTCGCTCACATCGCGGGCGAGAATGGGCGGTGGCCTGTCCATCCCCAGATCGGGCTAGATGACGTGCCTCACCACGTTCCGAACGCCGTGAAGTAGGTCCGGGTCGCCGTGTGGGCTGAAGAGGATAGATTTGCGCCGTGCCTGCTGTAGGCTAAGCGTCAATGCCTTCGCTCCGATCAAATACACGACGGGTGGCAGCGATAATGCTGGCCGCGGGCGTGGTCGCGACGCCTGCGCTGGCCACGGCTGCCGGGGGTGGTGTGGTGCTCGGGTCGAAGTCCTTTGCATTCAAAGGAGCGGGCTGGGGCACGGAAAAGCCTGCGAAGATCTTCAACGGTGGCGATCCGAGCGGACTTGTGACCCAGATCCACTGGAAGCACTGGGGAGAGGTGGTCGCGCTCGGGCAAGGTCGCAATTCGATCTTTAAACCGAAAGGTGGCTACTACCCGCATCAGGTTACAATCAAGCTGCGCGCGAGTGTGATTGGAACCTGTGGTGGACGGCGCGCCTACACGCGTCTCTACGCTAGCGAGCCATCCCGCCCCGGTGGTCCATTCGGTCCGTGGAGGTTGTGGTCGGGTGCGAAGAGTATCTGCTCGCCCCGCTGAGGAACACCCCGAATTCACCACCAAGCGGCTGACCCAAGAGCTGCTGAAAGCGTGCAGGAACTGGCGACGATCCTGAAGATCGGCGTTCTCCCGATCAACCCGGCGCTGATACGGCAGCGGATTCTCCAGCCCCAGAAGTGACCGAGCAAGAATGGTCAGATCTCTGGAGGAAGTAGCTTCGGCGCCTTCTGCAGCTCGCGAGCCAACCGCTCCCCGCGCGGGCAAACCGAGTCCCACAAGGCGGGGCGATTGCCTTCCAGTTCCCGCCCCACACCTGCCCCGGCTGCAAACGCCCGGGCGAGTCTCGACAACCCCACCGCGGGCTGAACTCTCGGTCCCTCAGCAGCTCGGAGGCAATCCGAT
Source organism: Solirubrobacterales bacterium (assembly GCA_035534175.1). Lineage (GTDB taxonomy): Bacteria > Actinomycetota > Thermoleophilia > Solirubrobacterales > 70-9 > DATLSM01. The sequence goes on from DATLSM010000109.1 coordinate 51,368, forward strand.
CGACGACCGATCGTACTGGCTTCCATCGGGTCGGATGCGAGCGAGGCCAATTGCACCCAGGTCCAAGCAGTGCCAAGACAGCTCTCGCCGGGCGCCTTGGCGAGCGCCCGGCGAGTGGATTACGGTTCGGTTCAGTGGCTAGCGATACCGGGGAGCGCGTCTGTCTGTTCGATCTGGACCGCTTCGAGGGCATTCGGGTTCAGCCCAAGCAGGTCGAGGATCGTCGGCGCAATCTGGGTGGTCTCCACCCAGCTCCCGTGCATCCCCGGCTTTACGACCCCCGGAGCGTAGACCACGATAGGCACATCGCGGTCGGCGGGATTGGCCCCGCCGTGCTCGGCGATCTTGGTGCCACCGGTGTACACCACACCGACCTGGACCACTCCCCAGACGTCAGGATGGCGTGGATCGCTCTGGGGCACTCCGAAGTACCGCGCAGAGGCCGCCCCAGCGTAGATTTTGGCCAGCCCCGAGTGGGCAAGGGTTCTCGGGCTGCCGTCATAGGCGACACCTGTGGCCGAGTGGTTCCAGAGGTAGTTCTTGACGAAATCGGCTGCCTGCTGGGAGGTGTCTGACAGGTAGCTCTGCCAGGCATCGTCATCGGTCCCGGCGACGATCAGGGCACCCGCACCGGGGTGGGCTTCTTCCCAGGCGGAGTTGATCGCTTCGATGATCGGCCCGTCCTTGATCCGCGTCAGGGAATTCGGGTCCTGAGGGGACTGACCGTGCTTGGCCGAGACAATGATCGCGGTCGAGCTGGCCAGGCCCTGTGCGCTGATCTCGTTGACCATCGCTTCTAGCTTTTCGTTGATGTAGCCCAATGCCCGCTGCAGGAGTGGTCCAGGCGTCGTCGTTCCTGGCAGGTACCCGCCATTCATACCGTCAGATTTCAGCAGCTTCTCAGCGGTCGAAACGGTCTGGAAATTCATCCCGAAGATTGCCGGCACGCCAACCTTCGTCGTACGGCTGTGGTTATAGCCGTCGATCTCGTTCAGCACAGCCTGGACCTTGTAGGAGTCGTACTGCATCGTGGCGGCGTTGTCTTCGGTCCAGCTTATTTCGCCGGGGTAGGGCGTCCCATTGGGTTCAAGCGCGAAGCTGTCAATCTCGGGCGTGAACAGATCGTCGATGCCGTTTCCGGATGGCCCATCGAGAGCTTCGTAGGCGGGATGCTTGTCTGACCAGGCGGTCCACAGGCCATGTTCGTGTGCCACGTTGAAGACCGTGTTGACTTTGAGGTATTCATGCGGATAGATGGGCTTGCAGGTGGCCGGATTGACCGGCAGCTGGGACGGTTCAAGCAGGGTCTGCGGGGTCGAGGTCATTTCGAGGATGTTTCCTGGAAGACCTGAAATTTCCTCGCCGGCATCGAGCGCGGAAATATTCTTGTCATCCGGAGAGTCGTAGATGACTTCGCCACCCGTCGGCTGGCCATGGCAAGAGGTCGTGCCCGCTGGCAGCACCGCGTGGCTGTACTCATCGTCGTAATAGATGCCGGTGGTGTGGGGGTTGCCGCCGGTCACCTGAGCGACCATCCCTGGGAAGGAATCGGAGGGAATCGGAGTGTGTGCTCCTGAGTACTCGGCGCCGCCGCCGGCAAGTCTCGCCAGCTCAGATTCAGGATGTTCTTTCACGTACCATTCGAGGTCTGACTGGTGCATACCGTCCACCGAGATCAGCAGCACGTGAGAGACGGTGCTCGCGTTACGGTGCCCATGTTCCCGCCAGGGATACGCAAAGACAGCGGCGGCCGAAATCCCTGCCGCGATTACCGCAATTGCAAGTGCGAGTGCGCCGCGGTTGATGCGTGCGAGCATGAGCGTCTCCTCGGTCGAGTTGAGCAGCAGCACGCAACTAATACCTTCCTCGCCCAAGCCTCGATGTTGCCGAGTTGTGCAGATCGTGTTTTCACGTTGTGAACGGTGGTTCCCAGGTAGCCCGAGTGCCGAATGCCAATCGCTGACCGGTTGCTGAATACCTCGGATTACGGTGAGGTTTAGGCGTTTGGTCCCACTCGGTGACGGCGTCGGGTCAAGGGCGTCGACCGATGCCGTGCCTGCAGCAGTGCCCCAGCCAACCGTTCAGCATGCGGCTCGACCGCCTGCCGCAGGGCGCCCGACGAGGAGGGCTCCTCGGGCGATGTGGCCGGTGCGATCGGCGCAGAACCCGCTTGAGGGCCCGCCAAGCGCCACCTGGCCGGACTGATCGAGGAGCTGAAGACTCACCGCTGTGGGCCAAAATACTGCTCAGTTGAGGACTCAAGGACGTTTTCCCTCTCGATGCAGGGGAGACAGCCAGCCAACAGAGCGACACACGCGGGCCGGGTCAATACGGGCGACCGCGAGCCTGGGTGGGAACCCAGCGTCGGCTCCGGGCTTCTGCGCGTCGCGGATTCCCTCCCCCGGCGAAGGCAGGACCGTCGAGGCGGGCCGCCGGCCCCCCCGGTGTCCCGCCCAACCGCCTACTCGGCCAGCTTCGGGCTGCGCCAGGGTCCCTCGAGGCGCGCGGCCAGGTCATCGGCCAAGCCCTGGATTGAGACTCGCGTTTGCTCCAGGGTGTCGCGGTCGCGCAGCGTGACCGTGTCGTCCTCCATCGTCTGGTGGTCGACGGTCACACCCCAGGGGGTTCCTATCTCGTCCTGTCGGCGGTAGCGCTTGCCGATCGAGCCGCCCTCGTCGAACTCGGCAGGAAGCTTGCGGCGCAGCTCCTGAAAGACGTCGCGGGCTTTCTCTGGCATGCCCTCCTTGGAGAGGAGAGGAAGGATGGCGACCTTGACGGGGGCGAGGCGGGGGTGGAGGCGCAGCACGGTGCGTTGGCGTCCCTCCACCTCCTCGACATCGTAGGCGTCCACGAGAAAGGCGAGGGTGGCGCGGTCCGCGCCGGCGGCGGGCTCGATCACGTGGGGGACGTAGCGTTCCTTGGTCCCCTGATCGAAGTACTCGAGCTTCTCGCCGCTGAACTTGGTGTGTTGGGTGAGGTCGAAGTCGCCGCGCTTGGCGATTCCCTCCAACTCCGACCAGCCGATCGGGAAGAGGTACTCGATATCGCTGGTCCCCGATGAGTAATGGGATAGCTCGTCAGGGTCGTGGACCCGGACACGGAGGAAGCCTGGGCGGATCCCGAGCTCGGTGTACCAGCGCTCACGCTCCTCGATCCAGGCTCGGTACCAGCGCTCCTCTTCGGCCGGGGGAACGAAGAACTCCATCTCCATCTGCTCGAACTCGCGGGTGCGGAAGATGAAGTTGCCGGGAGTGATCTCGTTGCGAAAGGACTTGCCCACCTGGGCGATCCCGAACGGCGGCTTCATCCGGGCGAACTGGAGCACGTTCTTGAAGTTGATGAAAATGCCCTGGGCGGTCTCCGGCCGCAGGTAGACCTCCGAGCCCGCACCGGCCACCGGCCCGACGTGGGTTTCGAACATCAGATTGAACTGGCGCGGCTCGGTCAGGTCGCAGTCCGGCCCCTCGCCGGGCTTCTTCGAGGGCTTCTGCCCGCAGCGGCCGTCCTCCAGCTTGTCGGCGCGGAAGCGCAGCTTGCAGGTGCGGCAGTCGACCAGCGGGTCGGTGAAGCCCTCCAGGTGCCCTGAAGCCTCCCAGACCCGCGGGTGCTGGAGGATCGCCGAGTCCAGCGCGACGATGTCGTCGCGCTCGCGCAGCATGGCTCGCCACCACTCCCCCTTGACGTTGCTCTTCAGCAGCACCCCGTAGTGGCCGAAGTCATAGGTCGACCCGAGGCCGCCGTAGATCTCCGAGGAGGGGAAGACGAAGCCGCGGCGTTTGCAGAGGGCGACGACCTCCTCCATCGAGACCTCGTGGGTGATTTCCTCGGCCACCCCGGAACCGTATAGGTCGCCTTGCGATAATCCGTTGCCCATGCCGATCTATGAGTACAAGTGCGACAACGGCCACGTCTTCGACGTGATCCAGAAGATGATCGACGAGCCGCTCGCCGAGTGCCAGGAGTGCGGGGCGCCGGCCGTGCGCGTCCTGCATCCCGTCGCCGTCCACTTCAAGGGGTCCGGCTTCTACAACACCGACTACGGCAAGAAGAAGGGCGCCGGCAACGGCTCCTCCGGCTCCTCTGATGACTCGGGGTCAGGCTCCTCGGGCTCGGAGAAGTCCGCCGATTCAAAGCCGGCTGAGTCTAAGCCGGCCGAGTCCAAGCCGGCCTCCTCCCCCACCAGCGACTGAGCCGCCGTTCCTCGACCGCGAATCAGCCGTTGAGGAAGCGCTTCACGGCCTTCCGCCGCACCGAGCGGGGCACTTCGACACTGCCCCCCGGTCCGTTTTCGTTGCAACCCGAGTTGGCGCCAGCGCAGAGGACCTGGGCCGTGGAGTTGCCGCCGATCGCCGCCGCCAGAACCAGCTGCGGCATGGTGAAGAAGCCCATGTCGCTGACGAATGCTTGCGGCGCGTCCCAGCCGATGATCGGTCCCATGATGAAGTTGTAGGGGAGGCGGAGGGGGTCGGTGAGGCGTTCCTTGATGCCGGAGATCACCGCCTGCTGGGCCTGCTCGCGGTTGAAGTCGTTGTAGCCGAGCGTGTAGGCGCTCTTGCCCGGCCCCGGGCATTCACTCGGCTCGCGCACCCGCGAGTAGGCCAGCGCCTGCTGGCCATCGAGGGTGTTCTCCCCGGCGTTGAGATGGAGCGTCAGCCCTCCCTGTCCGTGCCCGGCGCCGCCGGAGATTTGGGCGCAGAGCTCGTGCGGGACGTTGACTTCGACCCCGCCGATCGTGTCGATCAGCTTTTCAAAGCCGGTGAAGTCGACGATCGCCAGGTGGTCGATCTTGATCCCGAGGAACTTTTCGACCGTCTTTATCGTCAGCGCCGCGCCGCCGTAGGAATAGGCGGCGTTGATTTTCGGCGCTTCCAGACCGGGGATCTGGGCAAGGCTGTCACGCGGGATCGAGAGTTTGCGAAAGGCGCCTCCACCTGCTCGGATCAACATCAGGGTGTCGGAGCGAAACTGGCCCGCCGAGCAGCTTCCGTGCGGGGCAGCGCCGCTAGCCTGCTGTTCGAAGCACTGTTGGGAGGGGGCGGCGCCCCCTCCCGCGGGGCCCGGTTCCTTGGAACCCGTCGGGCGGGCGTCGGTGCCGATCACCAGAATCGTCTGGGCGCTGGGAAGGAGGAAGGGGTTGCCGTGCAGGGCCGAGTCCGCTTCGCCGGAGAGCTTGGCCGATTGGATCTGGGCGGAGACGGCGAAGGCGAGGAAGCTGAGCACGATCCAGCCCAGCGCCGCCAGCGCCACCCATTTGAGCACCCGCCTCGGAGTCCAGCGGCGGCGCCCCTTTCCCCCTCCTCGCCTCGGCGGTCCCTCGCCGTCGGAGCGCTTGGAGGATCGCCTCGATCGCTCTCTCAGGCCGGAGAGGTCAGGGGTCCGCAACCGGGACAGGAGGCTCCTGCGGGACCGGTAGACCTTGTAGTCGGGCGGCCTCGGGGGCTGCTGCTCGCCATTGGTGGGCATGAAAGACTCCGGGGAATCATGCCTACGCTCCCGGTCGCCTGTCTTCATCCCTATCCGAGTCGCCCGTGAGTGCCCGCGAAAGCGGCGGCTGGCGGCTGTCCATTTCTGATTCTCCAGGCGCTCGCGCGGCGTGAACGGCGAGGTGGAAACGATCGGCGTCGACCTGGGCGGGACGAAGATGCTCGTCGGCGTGCTCGACGCCGAGTCGAGGGTGCTTTGGGAGAGTCGCGAGGCCTCGACCGGGCAGAGCGAGGAGGAGTTGCTGGACCTGTTGGTGCGGGAGGTCGAGGAGGCACGGCGGGCGCGACCCGGCGCCGCCGCCGTGGGCCTCGGCATCCCCGCCACGATCGACCGCCGCCGCGGCGTCGCCGTCTCCGCCGTCAACCTGCCGATCCGCGAGATGCCGATCGGTGGCCTCGTCTCCCAGCGGGTCGACATCCCCGCCTTCGTCGACAACGACGCCAACGTCGCCGCCCTCGCCGAGCATCTGTGCGGGGCGGCGCGCGGGATGCGCAACGTGGTGATGATCACCGTCGGGACCGGGATCGGCGGCGGCCTGATCCTCGAGGGCGAGCTATACCGCGGCTCCACCGGAGCCGCCGCGGAGTTGGGCCATACGGTGATTCAGATGGACGGCCCGCGCTGCCAGGGGAACTGCCCCGGGAACGGCTGCATCGAGACGCTCGCCTCCGGGACGGCGCTGGGCCGCGAGGCGCGCGCCGCGGCCGAGCGCGCGCCCGACACCGCGCTGGGCCGGATGCTCGCCGCGGGCAGGGCGATCGACGGCAGGGCGATCACCGAGCTGGCACTGGCCGGCGATCAGGGCGCGATCGAGGTCTTCGAGTTGGTCGGCCGCCGTCTTGGGGTCGCCCTCGCCAGCTTCGCCAACATCTTCGATCCCGATGCGATCGTCGTCGGCGGCGGGGTGATCGCGGCTGGCGATCTGCTGCTGGAGCCTGCCCGGCGCGAGCTGCGCGCCCGCGCGCTGGCGCCGATGAACAAGGTGCCGGTCCTCGAGGCGCAGCTCGGTCCCGACGCCGGCATGGTCGGCGCGGCGGCGATGGCCAGAATCGAGCTGGCACGGGGGGCCGCCTGATGCCGGGGGCGCTGATCGTCTGCCCCACCCCGATCGGCAATCTCGACGATGTGACGACCCGGATCCGCGACGCGCTTGTCGCCGCCGACTTCATCGCCTGCGAGGACACCCGCCGCACCGGCCGCCTGCTCGAGATGCTGGGCATCCGTCCGGCCCCTTCGCTGGTCTCCAACCACGAGGGCAACGAAGCGGCGAGGGCGACGGAGCTGGCGCAGCGGATCGAGCGCGGCAACATCGTCGCCCTTGTCACCGACGCCGGGATGCCCGCGATCTCTGACCCCGGCTACCGGCTGATCCGTCGCTGCATCGAACGCGACCTCGATGTGACGGTCCTGCCTGGCCCCTCGGTGGTGCCGGTGGCGCTGGTCGCTTCGGGGCTTCCCACCGACCGCTGGCGCTTTGAGGGCTTCCTGCCCAAGCGGGCGGGGGAGATGGAGCGGGTGCTGCGCTCGACCGAGACGGTGGTCGCCTTTGAGTCGCCGCGTCGGGTGGGCGAGTCGCTCGCCGCCCTCGCGGCGATCGCCCCCGACCGCCCGGCGGCCGTCTGCCGCGAGCTGACCAAGATGCACGAGGAGGTCGCACGGGGCTCGCTGGGGGAACTGGCGCGCCGTTTCCGCGGCGAGGTGAAGGGAGAGATCGTGCTGGTGATCGGGCCCGCCTCCTCCGCCGAGCACGGCGAGGACGTCGGCTTCGCCGTCGACGCGCTGCGACACCTGGTCCAGTCCGGCGCGCGGCCACGCGCGGCCGCCAGCGTCGTCGCGGCGCTGACCGGTACCCGCGCCAACGACCTCTACAAAGCGCTGACCGGCAGGGAGGCCAGACGTTGAGCCCGGCCGCGGCCGGGCCTGTCGATCTTCCTCCTTGCGAGGGAGCCGAGGGTGGGCACTGAGCATGAGCTACTACGTCACAACCCCGATCTACTACGTCAATGCCGAGCCCCACCTCGGTCACGCTTACTCGACGATGGCCGCCGACGTACTCGCCCGGCACATGCGCCAGCGAGGGGAGGACGTCTTCTTCCTCACCGGCACCGATGAGCACGGCGAGCCGATCGAGACCGCAGCGGAGCGCGAGGGGATCTCGCCGCAGGAGCTGGCCGACCGCAACGCCGCCAAATTCGAGGCGCTGATGCCGATCATCGATGCGACCAACGACTTCTTCATCCGCACCTCGGACCCACGGCACGCGGAGAAGGTCGCCGAGATCATGCAGCGTGTCTACGACAACGGCTGGGTGACGAAAGGGGTCTATGAGGGTTGGTACTGCCCGCGCTGCGCAGACTTCAAGACCGAGCGTGAGCTGGGGCCAGGGCAGACCTGCCCGATCCACGAGATCCCCCTGGAGCGGGAGCGGGAGGAGAACTGGTTCTTCCGGCTCTCCGCCTTCCAGGCCCGGCTGGAAACCCTCTACCGGGAGCGTCCCGACTTCGTCGTCCCCGAGTTCCGCCGCAATGAGGCGGTCTCCTTCATCCGGCAGGGGCTGGAGGACGTCTCTCTCTCGCGGCCGAAGTTGAAGTGGGGGATGCCGCTGCCCTGGGACCCGGGCCAGCGGATGTACGTGTGGTTCGATGCGCTGCTCAACTACGTCACCGCGCTGACCTTCGCCCGCCAGGGGGAGGACCTGAGCGAGCGCTTCTGGCCGGCCGACATGCAGGTGATGGCCAAGGACATCCTCAAGTTCCACGCCGTGATCTGGCCGGCGCTGCTGTGGGCGGCGGACCTCGAGCCGCCACGGCGGATGGCGATCCACGGTTACCTGCTGATGGGGGAGAAGAAGATGTCCAAGTCGCTGGGCAACGTGCTCGACCCCTTCGAGGTGATCGAGCGCTTTGGCGCCGATGCCCTGCGCTTCTACTGCTTCCGCGAGGTCAGCTTCGGCCAGGACGGCTCGATCTCCACCGCCGGCTTCGAGGCCCGCTACGAGACCGAGCTGGCCAACGACTACGGCAACCTCGCCGGCCGGGTCACCGCGATGGTCGCTCGCTACCGCGACGGCATCGTGCCGGTGGGCATGGCCGACGCGGTGCTGGCCGAGGACTTCGAGGGCGCCGTCGAACGCTTCGGGGCGCTGCTTGACCGGGCTGAGCTGAGCCAGGCGCTGGAGGAGGCCTGGGAGCTCGTGCGCCGCCTCAACCGCTTCGTCGAGGAGACGAAGCCCTGGGAGCTGGCCCGTGATGAGGCCGACCCCGAGCGCCTGGACGAGGTCCTCTACAGCCTGGTCGAGGGCCTGCGGGTGACGACGCTGCTGCTGGTGCCCTACCTGCCGCGCAGCGCCGAGCGGGTCCTCGATGCGCTTGGCGAGGAGTCGCGGGCGCTGGCCGAGCTGGGCTCGGGGCCCGGCGGGCAGCGGGTCGAGCGCATTCCGCCGCTGTTCCCGAAGACCGAGCGAGCGCCCCGATGATCGACTCCCACACCCACCTTTTCCTCTGCCAGCGGCCGGAGGCAGAGCTGCTCGCCTCGGCGCGCGAGGCCGGGGTGGAGCGGATGCTCAACGTCGGCCTGGGGGGAGATTCGAACCTCGTTGCGATCGCCGGCGCCGAGCGCAACGAGGTGGTATTCGCGACGGTCGGGCGCCACCCGACTGAGGCGGCCGGTTTCGATCAGGCCGCGGCGGCCGAGATCGCCCGGCTCGCACGGCACGAGAAGGTGCGGGCGATCGGTGAGACCGGCCTCGATTACTACCGTGAGTCGGCGAGTCGCGACGAGCAGCGCCGAGCCTTCGCCGCCCAGACCGAGATCGCGATCGACCTCGATCTGCCGATCGTGATCCACGCCCGCGATTCCGATGGGAGCAGCGAGGCGATCGAGGAGGTCTTCGCCACGCTCGATGCCCGGGCGCCGGGGCATCCCGTGATCCTGCACTGCTTCTCCGCCCCGCAGCTGGCGGGCGAGGCCGCGGATCGCGGTTGGCGCTGCTCCTTTGCCGGCAACGCCACCTACCCCAGCTCCGATGACCTGCGCGCCGCCGCCGCCGCGCTTCCCGAGGAGCTGATCCTGGTCGAGACCGATGCGCCTTACCTCACGCCGCAGGAGATGCGAGGAGAGAGCAACGAGCCGGCCAACGTCGTCGCCACCGCCAGGGCGCTGGCCGAGGTCCGCGGCGTCTCCTACGGGGAGTTGGAGGAGACGGTGGAGGGGAACGCGAGGGCCGTTTTCGGGTGGTGAGGCTCGGCCAGAACTTCCTCGCCGACCCCAACCTGCTCGATGCGATAGTCCGCGACGCCCGCCTCGCTGGCACAGATGTCGTGCTGGAGGTGGGAGCGGGGGAGGGGGTGCTGAGCGGGCGCCTGGCCGAGGTCGCCGCTCATCTCCATCTGATTGAGATCGACCGCAGCCTGGCGGGGGCCCTCGCCCCGCTCGCCGCTCGCCCCGCGGTCGAGCTGCACTGGGCCGACGCGATGAAGTTCGACTTCGCCGCGCTCAGGCCTTCACCGACCGCCGTCGTCTCCAACCTCCCCTACTCGGTGGCCACCCCGGTGATCCTACGCACGATCGAGCTTCTCCCCTCGGTGCGGAGCTGGACCGTGATGGTGCAGCGCGAGATCGCCGAGCGGCTGCGCGCGGCACCCGGAAACCGCACCTACGGCTCAGCCAGCGCGGTGGCGCAGATCGCCTGTGAGGTCGAGCTGGTGCGCAGGGTCGATCCTGCCGTCTTTCGGCCGCGCCCTCGCGTTGACTCGGCGATTCTGCGCCTGCGCCGCAAGGGGCCGAGCGCGGATTCGCAGGCCCGGGACCTGGTGCGCGCCGCCTTCGCCCACCGCCGCAAGTCCCTCGCCCGCTCCCTGGAGCACGGCAGCCCGGGCGGGATGGAGGCCACCCGGGAAGCGTTGGCCGAGCTGGGCCTGCCCACCGACGCCCGGGCCGAGACCCTGTCGGCCGAGGACTTCGTCGCGCTGTCGGCGAAGCTCCATCCCGACACCTGACCTGGAGGTCGCCGCCCGATGCTCGTCCACGCTCCCGCCAAGCTCAACCTCTGCCTCTTCCTCGGCCCCCGGCGCCGGGACGGGCGCCACGATCTCTGCTCCCTGTTCGAGCCTCTGGCGCTCGCCGATCAGATCGAGCTCTCCGAGGGAGCGCGCGACGAGGTCCTGTGCCCGGGCATCGAGGGCGAGAACCTTGCCGCCCGGGCGCTGGAGGCCCTGCGCGCCAGGGGCTGGGACCATCCTCCCCTGCGCCTGCGGATCGAGAAGCGGATACCGGTCGGCGCCGGCCTGGGCGGAGGCAGCGCCGACGCCGCCATGATCTTGCGCATCGCCGCGGGCCAGGTCGAGGACCTGCCCGCCCTCGCCGCCGAGATCGGCGCCGACGTGCCCTCCCAGCTCGTTCCCTCCCTGGCCCTGGTGGAGGGCGCCGGGGAGCGGGTGGAGCGGCTCCCCGACCCCCCGCTCCACGCCGTCGTCCTGCTGCCCGGTGGCGGTGGGTTGAGCACGGCGGAGGTATTCGCCGAGGCAGACCGGCTCGGTCTGGGCCGTGGCGGCGCCGAGTTGGAGGGCCTCGCCGCCCGCCTGCGCCGCCTCGCCGGCGACGGCGCCTCGCCGCTCTCCTACCGGGAGCTGCTGGCCAACGACCTCGAGCCCGCCGCCCGTTCCCTGCGTCCCGAGATCGGTGTGGCCCTGGATGCCCTCCGCGACTCCGGCGCGCCCGTCGCGGCGCTCACGGGCTCGGGCCCCACCGCCTTTGGCCTCTTTGGCGACCTCGCCGCAGCCCGCGACGCCGCCACCCGCATCGACCGCGATGACGCGATCGTCTGTGCCGCCGGAAGGGCGCCGTGAGGCTGCCCGACGCGGTCGCGGGTAACCGCAAACGCCTGGCTCTGGCGATCGTCGCCGCGCTGGTTATCGCCGGCTATTACCTGCTCAGCCGCCAGCTGGGCCGTCTCAACCTCCACGCCCTGCTGGAAGAAGTTTCCAACACGCTCGGCGCCTGGACCTACCTGCTGGTCGGCGTCTTCGCCTTCGCCGAGGTCGGCGCCTTCGTCGGCGTGATCGTGCCGGGAGAGACGGTGATGTTGCTCGGCGGTGCGGTTGCCGGGCAGGGCGCGATCGACATCTACCTGCTGATCGGGATCGCCTGGTTCGCGGCCTGGGCTGGAGACACGACCAGCTTTTTCATCGGCCGCAGGTTGGGGCGGGATTTCGTCATCCGCCACGGGCCTCGCCTCGGGGTGAGCCACGAGCGCTTCGAGAAGGTCGAGGACCACTTCGCCAGGCACGGCGGCACGACGATCTTCATCGGCCGCTTCGTCAGCCTGGTCAGGGCCTTCGCCCCGTTCGTCGCCGGCAGCTCGGGAATGCGCTACCGCGCCTTCGTCCCCTACAGCATCCTCGGCTGCGGCCTCTTCGTCACCGCCCACATCCTGATCGGCTACCTCTTCTCCCGCAGCATCGACACCGCCGCCAGGTACGCGGGCAGGGGCGCCCTGCTGCTCGGCGCTCTGATCGTCGCGATCGTCGGGGCGGTCGTCCTCTTCCGCCACTTCCGCGCTCTGGAGAATCGCCGCGCTGCGGCGGGCTGGATGGCGCGCCATCCGGCGACCCGCTGGCTCGTCGCCCTGATCAGGCGCTTCCGGCCCCAGCTGCGCTTCCTCTGGGCCCGCGTCACACCGGGCGGGACCTTTGGCCTCGAGCTGACCTCGCTGATGGCCGCCCTGGCCGTCTCGCTCTTCGTCCTCATCGCCTATGCGCTGGTGCTGGGCCACCAACCGGGACCGACCCCGGGTGACGTCACCGCGAGGGAAATCGTCGAAGGCATCCGCACCGGCTGGCTCACCGATCTGGCCAAGATCGTCGCCGCACTCGGCTCGGAGGGCCTCGTCTGGGGCATAGCCCTCGCCTGCGCCCTCTTTTTGGCCACCCGAGGGCGCTGGACGGAGCTGGTGGTACTGATCGCCGGGATGACGCTGACCGTGGTCGGCTTCCACGCGATCAGGGCGGCCGTCGATCGGCCCCGTCCGCCCCATCCCGTGGCCGGATTCTCCGGCTCCTCCTTTCCCAGCGGGGGGGCGGCCTACTCGGTCCTCTACGTGTGGCTGGCGGCGATGATCGTCATCCGGCTGCGACCGGGGATGGCCCGGGGGGCGGCGGTGGTCGCGGTGGGGATCGCGCTGACCGCCTCGGTCGGCCTTTCCGCCGTCTACCTCAACCTCCATTACCTCAGCGACGTCACCGCTGGCTGGGGGCTCGGCGTCGCGGCCTTCTCCCTCTGCGCGGCGGTGGCTCTCATCATCCCCCAAGTGCGGCAGAATCCAGGCCAGTGACTCCCCTCGCGCTGACCAAGATCGGCAACCAGTACCTGCTGTTCGGGGCGGCGGGGCTGATCAGCCTGGTCGCCTTCCTCGCCCTGATCCTCTCTCCCGCGCTCAGCTCCTACGGCCGGATCTGGGAGAAGACCGCGGCCGGCTTCCTCTCCCTCTTCGTTCTTCTCGTTTTGGTCGTGATCGGGGTCGTCATCGGACTGGTCTTCGTCTACTACTACAACGACATCGTCAACTTTCTCCACGGCAAGTAGGTGGGGATAATGGTCGTATGTCCCCCACCGCGAGAGAGAGAAAAATCGCCGCAAAGGGCGAGGAAACCGGGTCCCTTGACCGGCTCGCCGAGGCGGTCGAGGAGGGTGCCGGGCTTCCCGCCGTGGCCCGCGCGGCGGCCAGGGTGCTCGACGCCAGCATCGCCCTGATCGATCGCTCCAGCGCCGTGCTCGCGGTGGCCGGGGCCTCCCCCAGCCAGGAGCAGAGGCTGCTCTCGGGGGGCGAGGGCGTGACCTCGGTCGAGCTGCGGGTCGCCGACAGCGCGGTTGGCGAGCTGCGCTACCGCGCCCGGGAGGAGCCCGATCGGGCCATCGCCCGGATGGTGGCGGCCCTGCTGGCGCTGGAGCTGGAGCGCTCCCGCTCGCCGGAGTGGGAGAGCGAGGAGATGGCGGGGGCATTCGTCGAAGCCGTGCTCCATCGCGAGGTGAGCGATCGGGGCGACATCGTCGCCCGGGCGGCGGAGCTGGGCGCCGATCTGGAGCCCGGGGCGGGGGTCCTGATCGTGCGCGCGGCGCCCCGCGCCGCGCAGACGGGGGAATGGCGGGCACGGGTGATGACCCTGGTGATGCGGGCGCTGCGAGCGCTCGCCCCCGGTGCGCTGGCGGCTGCCAAGGAGGGCGAGGTCGCCGCCGAGGTGGCGGTGATCGTCCCGGCCTCCGGCGATGAGCAGCTCGCCCGGGCGGCGACCGGGCTGGGGCGAGAGCTGGAGGACAGCCTTGCTGGCTTTCACCTGACGATCGGCCGCAGCCGCCGCGCCGGCGACCCCGCGGACCTCTACCGCGCCGGTAGCGAGGCGCGGCTGGCGGTCAACGTCGGGGAGGCCGAGGGTCGACCGCTGCTGGCCTTCGAGGACACCGGCGCCTACCGCCTGTTGCTGCCCGCGATGAGTGAGGACCCGCGCGAGCTGGAGCGTTTCTACGCCGAGACGATCGAGCCGCTCTCGGCCTATGACGACCAGTACGAGACCGAGCTGGTGACCACGGTCGAGGCCTACCTCGACAACGATGGCAACGTCGCCGCCACCGCCAAACAGCTCTTCACCCACCGCCACACGATCCGCTACCGCCTGGAGCGGGTGAGGGAGCTGTGCGGGCACGACGTCTCGGCCACCGAGGGCCGGGAGAAGCTCGGCCTGGGCCTGAAGGCGATGCGCGTCCTCGGCATCGCCTCTCCCCGCGGTCCGGCGATGGAGCCCGGGGCCGAGGCGGGTCAGGTGCCGAGGTCATCGGAGGAGACCTGAGCGAGCGCCGGGATCCTGCCGGTGTTGGTTTTTGCCGCTGAGTTGAGCCGCGGCGCTGCCCAGGTGGGCAGGGGACAGAGGGAGCAGCGGCGATGATTGAGCTCCGGGGGGAGGGCTTGAACCCCCGCTTCCAGGACCAAAACCTGGCGTGCTAGCCGATTACACCACCCCGGAACGCCCCGCGACGATAGCGCCAGCGCCGTCCCCTTTGACTGTGTCCGGGTGGGCGCCTAGGGTCCGCCCTGATGGAGATGGGGAGAGTCAGGATCGACCCCGAGGTTCGCGCCGGGCTCGCGCGCAGCTGGAAGGTGTTGATGATCGTGGGAGTCTTGGCGATCCTGATCGGCTGCGTGGCGATCGTCGTCCCCGCCGTCGCCTCGGTCGGGACGGCGATCTTCATCGGCTGGATCCTGCTGATCGCGGCGGCGTTTCTGGCAGCCGGGGCGTTCACCGCTCACTCCCTCGGCACGCTGATCCTGCGCCTCATCTGGGCGGCGCTGACCGCCCTGGTAGGGCTCTGGCTGATCGTCGAACCGCACAACGGAACCCTCACCCTGACCCTTGTCCTCGGCCTCTATTTCCTCTTCATGGGCCTCTCGCGGACCGCCGTCGCCCTCTCCTCCCGCGGCCAGCGAAACGCCGGCCTGGTCGGCCTCAGCGGCCTCGCCGGCCTGCTGATCGGCATCCTCGTCCTCGCCAAGTTCCCCAGCTCCGCCGACTGGGCGATCGGGCTGCTCGTCGGCATCGACCTGATCTTCGCCGGCTGGACCCTGACCTCGGTCGCTCTTCTCGGACGAGACCTGTCTCGAACCAGCGCCGCCTGAGGCACCGGACCCAAGCAATCTAGGAGCGCCCGAGCCTGGCCTGCTTTTGCCCGCCGGCGAGCGAGGAGGCCCGAAGGCGCCGCGCGGGGCTCCTCAGACTACGATCCCCGGAGTGAGTTCACACCTGGTCTTGGTCATGGCGGCCGGAGAGGGCAGGCGCATGCGCTCCTCCCTGGCGAAGATGTTGCATCCCGTCTGTGGGCGGCCGATGGTCGCCTGGCCGATCCTGGCCGCCCGCGGCGCCGGCGCCGGCGCCCTCGCGGCGATCGTCTCCCCCGGCACGGACATCTCCGCCGCTCTCCCCGAGGGCGTGGAGACCGTCGTCCAACCGGTGTCAGACGGCACCGGCGGCGCCGTCCGCGCCGCCCTGGCACTGATCGAGGCAAGCGAGACCGTCCTCGTCCTCTCCGGCGACGTGCCGCTGATCTCCAGCGAGACGATCAGCGCCCTGCTGGCGGCGCACGCCGCCTCTGCGGCCGCGGCGACGATGCTCTCGATCGAGCTGGATGACCCGGGCGCCTACGGTCGTGTGATCCGTGGCTCCGGGGGCGAGGTCGAGCGCGTGGTGGAGGCCAAAGCGGCGGGGGACGCCAGGCCGCAGGAGCTGGCGATCCGCGAGGTCAACGCCGGAACCTACGTCTTTGACGCCGCCCCCCTGGCCGGCGCCCTGGCCGGCCTCTCCAACGACAACGCCCAGGGTGAGTACTACCTGCCCGATGTCTTCGGGGCCCTTCGTCAGGCGGGCCACGGGGTCGCCGCCCACCTCACCGAGGACCTCGCGGTGACCATGGGGGTCAACGACCGCGCCGACCTCGCTGCGGTCGAGGCCGAGGCGCGCCGCCGCCTCCTCGCCGCCCACATGCTGGCTGGCGTCACCGTTGTCGATCCGTCCTCCACCTGGGTCGACGCCGAGGTGGAGATCGCTGCAGATACCCGGATCGAGCCGGGCACCAGCCTGCGCGGCCGCACCGAGGTCGGCGCCGGTTCGGTCATCGGGCCGCTGACCACGCTGACCGACACGAGGCTCGGCGAGCGGGTCTCCGTTCAGCACTCCTACCTGGTGGAGTGCGAGGTCCTCGACGGCTGCTCGGTGGGCCCCTTCGCCTACCTTCGCCCCGGCACCGCCCTGGAGCGGGGGGCCAAGGCGGGCTCCTTCGTGGAGATCAAGAGCTCGCGCATCGGGGCGGGAGCCAAGGTCCCCCACCTGGCCTACATCGGCGACGCCGACGTGGGTCCCGGGAGCAACCTCGGCGCCGGCACGATCACCGCCAACTACGACGGATTCCGCAAGAACCGGACCGTCATCGGCCGCGACGTGCGGATCGGTGTTGACACCATGCTGATCGCCCCGGTAGAAGTCGGTGACGCCGCCTACACTGGCGCCGGTGCGGTGATTAAGGCCGACGTGCCCGAGGGGGCGCTGGCCGTCAGCGAGAACGAGCAGCGAAACATCGAGGGATACGCGAAGAAGAAAGCGGCAGAGAAGACTCTGGGTGGGGAGGCGACATGAATGCACAAATTGACACGGCGCCCGCCGGTTATTCGAATCCCTGGCGAGATGTGCATACATGGGGGTCCCCATGAGCACGATTGAGGAGCGTCCCCAGGCGGCGACCGCCATCCCGCACGATTACTCGAAGCGGCTGATGGTCTTCGGCGGGCGCAGCTCGATGGAGCTGGCCGCCAAGGTCGCCGGCAAGCTCGACCTCGACGTCGGCCAGGCGACGCTCAAGACCTTCGCCAACGGCGAGGTCTACTGCCGCTATGAGGAGTCGATCCGCGGCGCCGACGTCTTCCTCGTCCAATCCACCTGCGCCAACGAGCAGAACGGGATGACCCCGAACGACTCGTTGATGGAGCTGCTGACGATGATCGACGCCGCCCAGGGCGCCTCCGCCCATCGGATCATCGCCGTGATGCCCTGGTACGGCTACGCCCGCCAGGACAAGAAGTCGGCGCCGCGCGAGCCGATCTCGGCCCGCATCGTCGCCAAATGCCTGGAGGGGGTCGGAGTCGACCGGGTGCTGACCATGGACCTCCACGCCGGCCAGGTGCAGGGCTTCTTCCATGTGCCGGTCGATCACATGACCGCCATGCCGATGATCACCCAGTGGTTCGCCGACCAGAGCGTCACCGACGAGCTGGTGATCGTCTCCCCCGACGCCGGGCGGGTGAAGACGGCGCGCAATTTTGCCCGCCGCATCGGCACCCACTGGGCGGTGATGGAGAAGGAGCGTCCGGCTCAGCAGGTGGCCGAGATCGGCTACGTGGTCGGTGACGTCAGGGGCCGCACCGCCGTCCTGGTCGACGACATGATCGACACCGCCGGAACGCTGTGCGCGGCGGCCCAGACCGTGCTCGAGGAGGGGGCGGCGCGGGTCATCGCCTGCGCCACCCACGGTGTCTTCTCCGGCCCCGCCTACGAGCGCCTCGCCTACGAGAGCTCGGGCATCGAGCGGATCGTGGTCACCGACACGGTGCCCCTGCGCCCCGGCGCCCCCGACAACATCACCGTGCTCTCCACCGCGAGCACCTTCGCCGACTCGATCCGGCGCATCTTCACCGACGACTCGGTGAGCGAGATCTTCGCCGGAGAGAACCAGCTCTTCTGAGCCGATCAGCCGCGCTCGGCACTATCGAGGAATGATCCGAGTCGGGCACAAGGGGGCGGACCTGATCCGGCCCGGCAACACCGTGGAGAGCTTCAAGGCAGCGGCCGCGGCCGGGGTCGATGTGATCGAGATCGACGTGCTCTGGCGCCCCGACGGCCACCCGCGCCTCCCCGCCGCGGAGCGCTCCCCCCTGGTCATCGCCCACGACTGGCACGACGCCGAAGCGCGCACGCCGCTGACCCTGAGCGAGGCGCTGGGCGCCTTTCTGGCGCCGCCGCTCGAGCGGGTGGAGATCGACCTGGACATCAAGCTGCCCGGGCGCGAGGAGGAGATCGTCGCCGCCCTGGGAGAGAGTGGCCTGATCGACCGGGCGATGGTCTCGACCATGGAGCTCTCCACCCTGGCGCGCATCCGGGAGCTGGAGCCCGAGCTGCGACGTGGCTGGACCTATCCCAGGGTCACCCGCGACTGGGCCTCCAGGCGCTGGGCGAAGATGCCGCTGCTGGTGGCGCTGATGCTGATGCGGGGCAACCTCCCCGGCCTCGCGGCGCGCGACCTGCCGAAGCTGGGGGTGCACGCGATGTGGGTCTATCACCCGCTGATCACCAGCCGGCTGGCGCGGATCACCGAACTCGCCGGGGTCGAGCTGATCGCCTGGACGGTCGATGACCTGGAGCGGATGAAACGCCTGCTCGAGCGGGGGGTCGACGGTCTGTGCTCCAACGACCCGCGGCTCTTCGCCCAGCTATAGACGGCGCTCGGCGCCGGCCCCCCGGCGCTCCCAGCACCGTGAGGCTTTTTTTTGCTCAGCGCCCAACCGCGCCGCGCTCTTCGCCGCTCTCTTCTCAGGCCGGGCTCGCCAGTCCGGGGGTTCTGGTCAGGCCTCTGGCCTCGAAGTACTCCCACTCCTGCACGCCCAGCTCGGTCGCCGGTGGGTCGGCGTAGACCCACTCGCGGGCGATCCGGTACCAGTTTCGCTTGGCCCGGAGCTGCCCGAGTACGGC
Organism: Solirubrobacterales bacterium; assembly: GCA_035534175.1. Lineage (GTDB taxonomy): Bacteria > Actinomycetota > Thermoleophilia > Solirubrobacterales > 70-9 > DATLSM01. The sequence continues at coordinate 70,132 of DATLSM010000109.1, forward strand.
GACGACGCCGATCTCCATCCGGCGCCCCATCAGCTCGTCGGCCGGGATCGACTCGCGTCGCATCAGGTCGAAGTACTCCGAGCGCGGGTCGTTGGTCGACTCGATGATCTTCATCACCCGCCGCGGGGTGATCTCGATCTCGCGGTCCTCCACGTACCAGCCGCCCACCGCCCGCATGTGTTCCAGCAGCCGCTCGGCGTCCAGCTTCGAGGGGTTCTTGACGAAGCCCAGCACGTGCAGGGCCTCGCGGAAGGCCTCGGGGTCGTTGCGTGAGGCGGCGTCGAAGGCCCGCTGCTCGAGCAGGATCTGCTCGCGGTCGAGCTTCTTGGTCATGCCGAAGTCAAGGAAGGCGACCCGCCCGTCGCCCATCAGGATGTAGTTGCCCGGGTGGGGGTCGGCGTTGAAGTGCTGGAGGTGGTAGATCGAGCCGAAGCTGCCGCGGTAGACGATCTCGCCGAAGCGGCTGCGCTCCGCCTGCGCCAGCTGCTTGATCTGCTCGAAGCCCATCCCCTCCACCAGCTCGGTGACCAGCACCCGTCGGCGCGAGAGGCGGGTCACGACTTCGGGTACGTAAATGAACGGGTGCTCGCGGTAGGCGCGCGAAAAGGAGCGCTGGTTCTGTGCCTCGTACTCGTAGTCGAGCTCCTCCATCACCCGCTCGCGGATCTCGTGGGCGATCGCCTTGGCGTCCAGGCCGGGGGCCAGCGCGCGCGCCAGCCGCACCAGTGTGCCGGCGTTTCGCAGGTCGGCCTCCAGCGCCTCGGCGATCCCCGGGTACTGGATCTTCACCGCCACGTCGCGCCCGTCGAGCAGCCGGGCCCGGTGCACCTGGCCGATCGAGGCGGCGGCGAACGCCTCGGTCTCGAACTCCGCGTACAGCTCGCTGATCGGCTCGCCCTCGTACTCTTCCTGCAGCACCCTCTCCACCTTCTCCCAGGGCATCGGCGGTGCCTCGGTGCGCAGCTTGGCCAGCTGCTCCTGGTAGATCTCGCGGTACTCCTCGGGGATGAACTCGGTGTCGATGAAGGAGGCGAACTGGCCCAGCTTCATCGCCGCGCCCTTCATCTGGCCGAGCGCTCCGACCATCTTCATCGCCGTCTCCATGTGGCGCTGCTCCAGGTGCTCCCGACCCTCCTGCTCGGAGCGGGCGACGTTGGTCGCCTTGGTCCCCGCGTAGCGGGCGCCCTGCACGCCGACGATCGAGCCGAGCTTGGCCGAGCGGCGGATCCTGCCCTTGGGGATCTTCGATTCGTCGGCCATTGGCGAAGTCTCGCGCTTCGTCCCCTCAGGGAGAATCGGATTGGAAGTATGGTCGCAGCGAACTCTGAAGGTTGCCACAGGCTCCGCTCAGGCTGGTTTCTCTATCCTCTCCCGTCCGATGGCCACTGAGCGCGCAACGCTGAAGGTCGCTTCCCGGGCGCAGTTCGGCTCGAGGACCTCCCGCCGCCTTCGGCGCCAGGGGCTGGTGCCCGGCGTCGTCTACGCCGGGGGGGCCACGGCACGTCACTTCCTGGTTGCCGAGCGCGAGGTGCACACCGTGCTGGCCGACGGTCATGCGCTCTTTGACCTCGAGATCGAGGGGGCCGCGGCCGTGCCGGTGGTGGTCAAGGAGCAGCAACTGCACCCGGTGCGCGGCAACCTCTGCCACATCGACCTGCAGGAGGTGAAGTTAAACGAGGCGATCCAGGCCGAGGTGGCGATCGAGCTGGAGGGCGCCGAGTCCGCTCCCGGGGTCAAAGGCGGCGGCGTGCTGGAGCACGTCACGCGCGAGATAACGGTGGAAGCGCTGCCCACCGAGATTCCCGATCGAATCGTCGTCGACGTTTCGGCGATGGAGATCAACGACACGATCCAGCTCTCCGCTTCGACCCCGCCCGCGGGCGTCACCTTCGTCGCCGACGATCCCGATGAGATCACGATCGCCACGCTTTCGCCGCCGCGGGTCGAGGAAGAGCCCGAGCCGGCACTCGAGGTGGAGACCGAGTTGGTCGGCGAGGCGGGAGGGGCGCCGGCCGAGGAGGGGGAGGGCGAGGGCGCCGTCTCCGGCGAGGGCGGCGGGGAGTAGCCGCTGTCCTTGCTGCGCCGCCGGGCCGAGCGCGGCGAGGACGGCAATCGGGGCGAGAGCATTCTTGTCGTCGGTCTCGGCAACCCCGGTGGCGAGCATGCCGGGACCCGCCACAACCTCGGCTTCGAGGTGGCCCAGGAGCTCTCCCGGCGCTGGGGCCTTCCCCGGGCCAGGCGCCGGTTCGGCGGCCTGATCGCCGAAGGGCGCGCCGGCCCCGCCGGCCCGCGCGTGGCGGTCCTTCTGCCCCAGACCTACATGAACGAGTCGGGCGGCTCGGCGGGCCCGGCGCGGGGGGCGCTGAAGCTGGCCCCCGAGCGGGTGGTCGTTGTGCACGACGAGATCGATCTCCCCTTCGGCCAGGTGCAGGCCCGCCTCGGCGGTGGCCTGGCGGGCCACAACGGCCTGAAGAGCCTCGTGCGCGGGTTCGGCAGCCCGGAGTTCTGGCGGATCAGGGTGGGGGTGGGAAGGCCCAGCTCGACCGAGCCGGAGGTCGTTTCCTCCTACGTGCTCTCCCGCTTCCGCGAGCCGCGCGAGGAGGTGGCGGCACTGATCGAGCGGGCCGCGGGGGAGGCCGAGCAGCTGGTTGGCGAGCTAGGTTCCGGGTCGTGAGCGCCCCAGTCACCGGTACAGATCATCGGCCGCCACCGCCTCGCCATGGGCCCTCGCCCGGAGTTCCTCGATGAGCGATTCGCGCCAACTGATCGGCTATCAGGCCGGCGAGACGGGGGTCGCGGTGCTGCGTTTGGAACGGCCCGATGCCCGCAACGCGATCAACACGCAGATGCTGGCGGAAATGTTGGAGCACCTCGCGGTGGCTCGCGCCGATGACGCCGTCCGCGTCCTGGTGATCAGCTCCTCTGACCCGATGGGGCTCTCCGCCGGCGCCGACATCAAGGAGGACCTGGACAAGGGGGGCAGGGTGGCCCGCATGCAGCTCTTCGCCGACCTCTATGACCAGATCGTCGCCTTCCCCAAGCCGACGGTCGCCGCCTGTCACGGCGACGTGGTGGGCGGCGGGGCCGAGATCGCGGTCGCCTGTGACATGCGGATCGGCGGCGCCAACCTGCGCATGCGGTTCCCCGGTGCGGCGCTCGGCGTCCCGGTCGGGCCGGCGCGACTGGTCTCTCTCTGCGGCCTCGCCGCCGCCAAGTACCTGCTGCTCTCCTCGCGCACGGTCGGCGCCGAGGAGGCGCTGCGGCTGGGCCTGGTCAACCGCGTCGCCCCCGCAGCCGCGACCGAGGCCGCGGCGCTGGAGCTGGCGGCTGGCGTCGCGACGCACCCTCCCGCCGCGCTCGCCCGCCTGAAGCGGATGCTGCACGAGTGGGATGACGTCGAGGGTCGCTCGCACGTCGAGGGTGAGGGCCAGGTCGAGTGGCAGCGCGCCGGCCCCGGCCTGCCCTGATCGGGCGGGCGTTGCGGCCATCCTCTGGCCCATCTCATTCACCGAAACCGGCCCCAGCACTCCCCTTTCGGGCGTCCTCGTCCGGCGACCCACAGGCAGGCCGCAATCAGCCCAGGTGCGCAATCTAGACTCGCCGATTCATGAGCCTTCGCCCCATGCTCGAAATCGCCGGCGAAAACGAGCGCGTCCACGCGCTCGCCGGTCGCGTCCGTGCGGCTGCCGATGGGGGAGAGAAGGTCACGCTGGGAGCCTCGGCGACGCTGCGCCCGCTGCTGCTCGCGGCGCTGCTGGAGGACGATCGCGCTCTCGCCGGGCGCCCGGTGCTCCTGGTCAGCGCCGACGATCGCTCGGCCCGAGACCTGGCGGCCGACCTGCGCGCCTACCTGGCGCCGCGCCGCGTCCGCCTCTACCCCTCGCGCGGGACCGGCTATGCCTCCCACGTAACCCCGCCTCCCCACCTGGTTGGGCTGCGGATCGACGCCCTCGACGCGCTTTCGGCGGCCCGGGGCGAGGGTCGCGATCCGAGCGGCTCGCCAAAGCGGCGCAGCCGGGTCGCCGCGGCCGCGGAGGAGGACCCGGTGGTGGTGGCGAGCGCGACGGCCCTGGCCGAGGCCGTCCCCGACGCATCGCTTCGGCCCGCCGGCTTTTTGATCTCCCGCGGCGAAGAGATCGATCTCGGGAGGGCCGCCGCCGACCTCTCGGCCGCCGGCTATGAGCGGGTCGACCAGGTGACCGAGCGCGGCCAGTTCGCGGTCCGCGGCGGCATCCTCGACGCCTTCCCGGCGACCGAGGAGCGGGCCGTGAGGATCGAGCTCTTCGGCGAGGAGGTGGAGTCGATGCGCTGGTTCTCGACCTTCACCCAGCGCTCGCTGGGGGAGGCCGAGCGGGTCGAGCTGGCGCCCGCCGCCGAGCTCGACGTCGAGCATCGCGAGCTCGCCGAGCTGGCGGCGATGGAGGCGGCGGAGAAGGGCGAGCCGCTGGCCAACCTGGCGGACCTTCTGCCGCTGGATCGCTTCCAGGCCCCGCTCGATCTGGTTCCCGCCGGCGCCGCCGTGATCCTGGCCGCCGCCGAGGAGATTCCTCCCGCCCTGCGCGACCACTGGGAGGACGCGACCACGGCGATGCACGCCGAGGACGCAAAGCACCTCTACGTCGACGTCGCCGCCCCGCTCGTCGAGCGCGCCGCGCTCTCGCTGACCGGCGCCGGTGAGGAGGACGAGGACGCCTTCCGCGCCTCCCGCGCCGAGTCCCCGGCCCGCAGCGTGAAGGAGGCCGAGAGCGAGCTGGAGAAGCTGGTCCGCTCCGGCTACCGCACGGTCGTCGCCTTCGATAACCGGGGCGAGGCCGAGCGGGCCCGCTACGGACTCGACCGCCTCGACGCCACTCTCCTTCAGGGCGGGCGCCTCTCGCCCGAGCCGGGGCTGGCCTTCGCCGAGGCCCGCCTGCGCGAGGGTTTCCTCAGCCCCGAGCTGCGTCTCGCGGTCTACCCCTTTCGCCGTCTTGTCCACCGCCGCCGCCGGGCCGAGGACACGGTCCCCGGCGCCGCTCGTGGCCGCCTCGCCTTCGGCGATCTGCGCGTCGGCGACTACGTCGTGCACGAGGACCACGGCGTCGCCCGCTTCGCCGGCTTTGAGACGCGCGAGGTCGGTGGCGTAACCCGCGACTACCTCTACCTCGAATACAAGGGCGAGGACCGGGTCTACGTCCCCACCGAGCAACTGGCCAAGCTGAGCCGCTACATCGGCTCCGGCGGCGAACCGACGCTCTCGGCGCTGGGCGGCAAGCGCTGGGAGAACATGAAGGCGCGCGCCCGCCGCGCCGCGGGCGCCCTGGCCGGCGAGCTGCTCAACCTCTACGCCGAGCGCCGCTCCCGCACCGGTCACCCATTCTCGCCCGACGGCGAGTGGCAGATCGCGCTGGAGAGGGCCTTTCCCTACCGCGAGACGGCCGACCAGCTGGAGGCGATCGAGGCGGTCAAGGGCGACATGGAGGTGGGGCGGCCGATGGACCGCTTGGTCTGCGGCGACGTGGGCTTCGGCAAGACCGAGGTCGCGCTGCGCGCCGCGGTCAAGGCAGCGGCGGACGGGAAGCAGGTGTTGATGCTGGTGCCGACGACGATCCTCGCCCAGCAGCACCTCGGCACCTTCCGCGAGCGCCTCGCCGACCTGCCGTTCGCGGTCGAGGGGGTCTCCCGTCTGCGCAAGCCGGCCGAGGTGAGGCGGGTGCTGGCCGCCTTTGAGGCCGGCGGGGTGGACATCCTGATCGGCACCCACCGCCTGCTCTCCCGCGACGTGCGGGCCAGAGATCTGGGTCTGGTGATCGTCGATGAGGAGCAGCGCTTCGGCGTCAAGCAGAAGGAGCTGCTGCGCCAGCTCAAGCTCAAGGTCGACGTGCTGGCTCTCTCGGCGACGCCGATCCCCCGCACCCTGCAGATGAGCCTCGCCGGTCTGCGCGACATCTCCGTGATCGAGACCGCGCCGGAGGGCCGGCGCCCGGTCCGCACCTACGTCGGCCCCTATGACGAGGACCTGGTGCGCCGGGCGATCGAGCGGGAGGTGGAGCGAGGCGGTCAGGCCTTCTTCCTCCACAACCGGGTCGACTCGCTGCCCCAGATCGCCGAGCGGCTGCGTGGGCTGGTGCCCAAGGCGCGCTTCGCCGAAGCCCACGGCCAGATGGACGAGGAACGGCTGGAGGAGACGATGCTCGACTTCCTCCGCGGCGGCGCCGACTGCCTGGTGACGACCACGATCATCGAGTCGGGGCTCGACATCCCCACCGCGAACACGCTGATTGTCGAGCGCGCCGATCAGCTCGGCCTCTCCCAGGCCTACCAGATCCGCGGCCGGGTCGGGCGCTCCCGCGAGCGCGCCTTTGCCTACCTGCTCTACCCCTCGCCGGAGGCGCTGACCGAGGAGGCCGCGGCGCGCCTCTCCACCCTCGCCGACCACACCGAGCTGGGTTCGGGCTTTCGCATCGCGATGCGAGACCTCGACATCCGCGGCGCCGGCAACCTGCTCGGCGACGAGCAGTCCGGACACGTTGCCGCGGTCGGGTTCGAGCTCTACTGCCAGATGATCGACGACGCCGTTGCCGCGGCCGGCGGCGAGGAGTCGAGGGGGGAGGAGGCACCCGAGCCGGTTCGCCTCGACGTTGCGGTCGACGCCTATCTGCCGGCCTCCTTCGTCCCCTTCGAGGCGGCGAAGATCGACATCCACCGCCGCATCGCCGCCGCCCGCGAGCCCGGCGATCTGCGCGCCATCCGCGACGAGCTGAGCGACCGTTTCGGCCCCCTGCCGGCGGCGGCCGAGAACCTGCTGAAGCTCCAGGCGGCGCGCCTGGAGCTGGGGCTGGCGGGAGCGCGCAACGTCGAGTTCCGCGGCGGCAGGCTGAGCGTCACCGGAGTCGAGCTCGATTCCGAGGAGGCCGGCGCGCTGCGGGGCCAGATCGAGGGGGCGGTCTATGAGTGGAGGGAGAAGACCGCCGCGGTGCGGGTCCCGGATGAGCCCGAGGCGCGCCTCGCCGCCGTCCTCGCCATGGCCGCCGGCTTGAGGGATGCGAGGCGCTCTTCAGATATGCTGCCGACGGCGTGAGTCCGAGCCAGCGCAAAAGACCCACGGAGGGCCAGGGGAAAGGCGAGAGCGCCGGGCTCTCCCCTGCTGCCACTCCGATCCAGCAGCTGGGCCTCGCGGCCTTCGGAATCGCCTTCATCCTCCTCTTCGCCGGTTTCGCCATCGGCCAGGGCATCGGCTATCCGAGCGTCGCCGCCGGTGACGTGGCGCTGGTGGAAGGCGTCCCGTCCACCCTGGGCCACGTTTCCGAAGCCCAGTACAACGTGGCTCTGGCCCAGGCCGCGTCCCAGTCGGGGCAGAAAAAACTCCCCAAACCGGGTGAAAAAGCCTACGAAGAATTGACGAAATCCGCGCTCGGGCAGATCTTCGACACGATCTGGATCCAGGGCCAGGCGATGGAAATGGGAATAACCGCGACGTCCAAACAGATCGCCACGCAGCTCGCCCAGATCAAAAAACAGAACTTCAAAACCCCGGCCGAGTACAAGAAATTCCTCAAAACGTCTCATTTCACCCAGGCCGACGTCAACGAAAGGGTCAGGCTGCAGCTGCTCAGCACCGAGATCCAGCAGCAGATCGCCAAAGGCTCCTCGACTCCCTCCAGCTCCCGCATCCAGGCCTACTACGAGGCGGCCAAGGCGACGCAGTTCACGACGCCGCCCTCGCGCGACATCCGCCTCGTCCTGAACAAAGACCAGGCCAAGGTCGAAGGGGCGAAGGCCCAGCTGGAAAAGGACCACTCGACGGCGGGCTGGGCGAAGGTCGCGAAGAAATACTCGACCGACCCGACGACCAAAACGGCCGGCGGCCTGGAGGCCGGGGTGACCGAAGGACGGTTCCCCGAACCGCTGAACAGCGATGTCTTCAGTGCGCCAAAGGGTCAGCTGGTGGGGCCGGTCAAAACCTCCGCCGGTTACTACCTGTTCGTGGTCGAAAAAGAGACGCCGAAGAAAGTCCAGCCGCTCTCCCAGGCGAAAACCCAGATCAGCTCCCAGCTGACCCAGCAGACCCAGCAGGAAGCCTTCACCCAGTTCGTCAGCGACTACAGCAGCAAGTGGCAGATGCGCACCTTCTGCGCCGCGGGCTTTGTGATCGAACGCTGCGCCAACTACCCCGGCAGCGCGCATCCGGCCAGCGCCCCTCCCGGCTGTTACGAAGCGAACCCCAAAGGCGGCCTTCCCGCCGCCTGTCCGGCACCGGTCCAAGAGCTGGCGCCCGCCCTCCCGGGCACGGTCACCGTCCTTGCTCCCAAAGGCCAGCAGCTGCCGCAGCGACCGCAGCCGGCCGGCCTCAAAACGGAATCCACGGCGACCAGCGGCCTGGGCGGGGTCATCCCGGGGGCAACGGGCGCACCGGGGGCAACGGGCGCACCGGGCGCACCGGGCGCGACGGGCGCGACCGAAGCCGGCGCCGCCGGCGCCTCGGGCGCGCCCTAGGCGGTCCAGTCTCCTGCGGCCCAGCCGGTAAATAGACTGCGCCGCGCCTGTAGATGAGCGTCATCGCCTCCATCCACGCGCGGCAGATCCTCGACTCGCGCGGCAACCCGACGGTCGAGGTGAAGGTGACCCTGGCCTCCGGCGCCAGCGGGATCGCCGCGGTGCCATCGGGCGCCTCGACCGGCGAGTTTGAGGCGATCGAGCTGCGCGACGGCGGCGGGGCGTGGGGCGGCAAGGGGGTCTCGCGCGCCGTGGCCAACGTCAACGGCGAGATCGCCGCGGCGCTGACCGGCGCGCGCGCCGCCGAGCAGGGAGCCCTGGACGAGACGATGATCGAGCTGGACGCGACGCCAAACAAGGGGCGGCTCGGGGCGAATGCGATCCTCGGAGTCTCGCTGGCCACGGCCAGGGCCGCGGCCGCCGATTCCCGCCAGCCGCTCTACCGCTACCTGGCCGAGCTGTACGGGGGGGGCGAGCCGACCATGCTTCCGGTGCCGATGATGAACGTCCTCAACGGCGGAGCCCACGCCGACAACTCGGTCGACTTCCAGGAGTTCATGGTCGTGCCCGCGGGGGCCGCCAGCTTCTCGCAGTGCCTGCGCTACGGGGTCGAGGTCTTCCACGCCCTGAGGAAGAGCCTGGCCTCGCGCGGCCTGTCGACCGCGGGGGGCGATGAGGGAGGCTTCGCCCCCAACCTGGAGTCCAACGAGGCGGCGCTGCAGGCGGTGCTCGCCGGAGTCGAGGCAGCCGGCTATGAGCCCGGCGTCGACGTCCTCATCGCCCTGGACCCGGCGAGCAGCGAGTTCTTCGCCGACGGCGCCTACGTGCTGGAGCACGAGGGCCGTATCCTCTCCCCCTCAGAGATGGCCTCCTACTGGGAGGACGCCTGCTCTCGCTACCCGATCCTCTCGCTCGAGGACGGCATGGACGAGGAGGACTGGGAGGGTTGGAAACTGCTGACCGAGCGGTTGGGGGAGCGGGTCCAGCTGGTCGGCGACGATCTCTTCGTCACCAACCCGCAGCGGCTGCGGCGCGGGATCGAGCTTGGGGTCGCCAACTCGATCCTGATCAAGGTCAACCAGATCGGCACCCTGAGCGAGACCCTGGAGGCGATCCGCGCGGCGCGCGATGCTGGCTACACGACGGTCATCTCCCACCGCTCGGGCGAGACCGAAGACACGACGATCGCCGATCTGGCCGTGGCCACCGGCGCCGGACAGATCAAGACCGGCGCTCCGTCGCGCACCGATCGGGTCGCCAAGTACAACCGGCTGCTGCGGATCGAGGAGGAGCTGGGCGATAGGGCGGAGTTCCCCGGCCTGCAGGCGTTCCGCCAGCGGTCCGGGTAAATGCAGGAAAGCGGCTCCCCGCCGCAAATGGACAGGAGTGCCACAACGCCGGCGCCCCCCCCGTCGCCCAGCCCCCCGCCGGAGGCCCGCCGCGCGACGCGGCTCCAGCCGGGTCAACTGGGAGCGGGTCGGCCGGGTCGCACTGACCCTGGTCCTCGCCGCCGTCCTCTACTCCTACCTGAACCCGGCGATCGACTTCGTCAATACCTACTCCGCGACGAGCGCGGCGAAGGCACAGCTGCACGATCTGCAGCACGAGAACACCCACCTACACCACCTGGCGAAGACGGCAGAAGACCCGCTGGTGGTCGAAGGTCGGGCGCGCTCCCAGGGGATGGTCGCCGAAGGCGAGACCCCGGTGGTTGTGCGCGGGCTCAACTGAGCGGGCCGGGAGCCACCGGTGGTTAGCGCCGGCTCCTACCTCCTGAGCTCGGTCTATCTCCTCGCCCTGGCTCTGTGCCTCGGTTTCAGCGCCTTCCGCCTTCGTCGACACCTCCTGCCGACCTGGGACGGTGCCCCGGCCCGCCTGGTCGAGGCGGTGACGGGCATCGCCCTGCTGATCTGGCTGGCGGAGGTCCTCGGCTCGGTCAACCTCTTCTACGCCGGGACCCTGGTCGGAGCCTCGATCCTCCTCGCGGCGATCGTCCTCTGGCGGGTTCCGGCCGCTGCGGCCGGTGGCACCGAGGGGGGAATCCCCCCCGAGGAGGCCCCAGCCGCCGCCACGGCTGGGGGTGGGTCGGCGAGGACGAGGGGAGCGGCCGGCCCGAGCGCCTTGCCGATGGTGATAGCGGTGGGCGTCATAGCGGTTGTCTTCGCCCACTGGGGCCTGGGGACCAAGGGGGCACTTGACCGAGGCATCTCCAACTTCGACTCGCTCTGGTACCACATGCCGTTCGCCGTCGACATGGTGCAGAGCCACTCCCTGACCGGGATGCACTACACCGACACGGTCTTTACCAACTGGTTTTACCCGCAGAACTCGGAGCTGGTGCACGCGGTCGGGATTCTGCTGAGCGGCAGGGACACGCTCTCGCTGTTCGTCAACCTCGGCTGGCTGGCGCTCGCCTTCCTCGCCGCCTGGTGCGTCGGGCGGCCCTACGGCCGCGGCCACCTGACGGTCCTCGCCGCGGCGATCCTGCTCGAATGCCACACCCTGCTGGTGCGCGAGCCCGGGGCGGCCAAGAACGACCTGGCGGCCGCCTCCCTGCTGCTTGCGGCGATCGCGATTCTGGTCAACGCCTGGTCCCAGCGCCCCAGCGCCGGGCCCGAGCGGGAGGAGGGGAGGGGATCTCTTCCGCTCGGCTGGCCGCTGGCCGCCGCCGGGCTGGCGGTGGGTCTCGCCGCCGGGACCAAGGTGACCGTGCTGGCGATGGCCGCGGCGCTGAGCGTCGCGGTGGTGGTCCTTGCACCGGGGGGCAGGCGATGGGCGGCGCTTCGGTGGTGGTTGGTTCCGGCCCTCGCCGGCGGCGGCTTCTGGTATCTGCGCAACCTGATCTTCGCCGGCAGCCCGCTGCCCGAGATCGCGCATCTGGGGCCGATCTCCCTGCCCCATCCCCTGCGGCTGCAGACCGCCCGGCCGGGCTTCAGCATCGCCCACTACGCGACCGACACGAGCGTCTGGCGCGCATACTTCCTCCCCGGCCTGCACCAGGCCTTCGGCCCGCTCTGGCCCTTGGTGGTCGGTGGCGCCGCCATCGCCGCGCTGGCGGCGATCGTCGGTGGACGCGACCGGGTGCTGCGCTGGATCGGTGGCGTCGCCCTGTTCGGGATGGTCGCCTATCTGTTCACCCCGCTCAGCGCCGCCGGGGCGCAGGGGCGCCCGGTGGCCTTCGCGATCAACGTCCGCTACGTCGAAGCGGCGCTGCTGGCCGGGCTGGTGCTGGTGCCGCTGGCGAAGGCCTTCGATGGCCCGCGGCGCCAGTGGGCCCTGATCGCCGCGATGCTCCTCGTCCTCGGGGTCACCGACCGCTCCGACGCCGTCCTGCGCGACCCGGGGCGGGTCTTCGCCTGGTTCCTGGTGGCGCTCCTCGTACTGGTGCCCGCGGCGCTGCTTTACGCCCGCAGCCGGGGTGCCCGCACTTCCGCCGTCGCCGCCGGCTTCGCCGTCCTGGCGATCGTCGCGATCGGGATCGGCTACCCGCTCCAGCGCGACTACCTGCGCGACCGCTTCCGCAATGCCGTCGCCGCCACGAGCATTCCCGGTGAAAGCCTCAACTCCGCCTACCGCTGGGCGCGCAAGATAAGCGGCGCCCGCATCGGCCTCGCCGGCACCAGCGCCGGATTCCTCCAGTACGGCTTCTTCGGCGCCGACCTCTCCAACCGCGTCATCTACCTGGGGGAAAAGGGGCCTCACGGCGCCTTCAACGCGATCCCCACCTGCGAGGGCTTCCGCGCCGCGGTCAACGCCGCCGACCTCGACTACCTGGTCACGGCCCCGTTCCTCAACTTCATCCACACAAGTCACCCGATCGCCTCACCCGAGGCCGGCTGGCTGCGGGGCGAGACCGCCGTGACCCCGATCCTCCGCAGCGGCCGGGTCACCGTCTGGAGGGTGCGGGGAGCGCTCGATCCCGGCGCCTGCGGCCCGCTCAACGCCCCTCTGCGCCGCACCCCCAACGCCCCCGGCGCATGAGCCCTGCGCCTGGATACCCTGGCCCGGTGGGGTATCCGCTCGAGAACGCGCTCTTCCAGTGGGAGGACGGATGGCGGGCGCTGCAGGAGCTCTCAGCCGACCCATCCAGCCGACGCCGCGCCGACCGGGTGATCGACGCTGTGCGCGAGGGGCTGCGGCGGCGGATCGGGCCGTCCTTCACCGCCGCCGAGCTCGCCGATCTCTACGGCCGGGGCACCGACTGGTGTCTGCAGGCGGCATTTGAGGCGGCTCCGGGTCTGGACGCCGACCCCCTCTCGCTCGCCGACGCGGCCTTCTGGCTCTACCTGCGCAGTGCCAGCGACTTCGCCGGCGGTCCGAGTCTAGTCGTCTGATTCGGGCGCCGGCTCGGAGGCGCCGACGCGCCGGATCACGATCTGGTCGGGGTCGATCCTGACCGTGACCTCTCGCTTGCCGGCCCAGTGCTCGGTGTAGACGGGGTTGTCCTTCACCGTCGGGTCAAGCCAGAGGCCGTAGCCGTCGGTCTCTCCGTGGTCGAAGGTCGCCTCCAGCTCTTTGCGCCGCCCGCGGCCCCCGCGTCGCCCGCGGCGCCGCCTGCGGCGTGGGTGGCCCTCGCCGCCGCCCTCCACCTCGCCCTCCTCCTCCACGATCTCCTCGCCCTCACCATCGCCCTCGCTCTCGTCCTCCTCGTCCTCGCCGTGGACTTCGGCGGTGGCCGCTTCTATCTCCGCTTCGATCTCATCGCGCAGGTCGATTTCAGAGCCAGCGTCCTCGGCGTCGGGCGAGAGGTCGTGCTGGTTGCGGAAATCGCGCAGTTCGGTGGCGCTGATTTCAAGCTGATGGGCGATCCAGGCGTCGGTCCGCCCCTGCCGGACCCAGGCGCGGATCTGGTTGAGTTGCGGCTTGAGCGAGCGTCTGGGCATCGGCGGGCGAGTCTATTCAACCGGGACCTTCTCCCGCCGGGTCGCTAGGCCATGAGGAAACCGAGCGCCTCGAACATCGCGACGACGACGACGACGACGGTAACGGTCAGGCAGACCGCGAGGACGCTGAAACGCACCTTGCTCTGCTGCTGCGTGCGGTCGATGCGCCGGGCGCGCGAGCGGTTCACGGCCCGGCGGCGAAGCTGCTCGCGGCGGCGACGCTCCAAGGTGGTCTCCTGCTCGAAGGCCGTCTCGAACTGGGAGATGCTCTGTCGCATTCGCATGGGTGGGGGGTGGCCCAGGGCCGGGCGGCAGGCTAGCAAAGCTGGCCGAAGGGCCCAGCCCGGGCAGATCTCGCGCCGGGCCCCAGGGCCCTCGCCGCCCTCGGTCTGAGCCCTTCAAAGGGCGGCGCGGGTCGCTGGTTGGAGGGATACTCAGCCGGCGGGCCAGACCCCGTCTGGCCGGGGTCGCCCTGACCAGGCGCCGCCCGGGTTGGACCTGGGCGAGCAGCCGCCGGCGCCTGGCGACCCCGACCGCGAAGATGGTCTCAACCCCGATCTGGCGGACGCGGTCGGTAGGCCCCGATGACGATCTCCATCCTGTCCCCAGCTCGCCCCCACGACGCTGCCACCGCCGGCCCGCTCATTTTCACCCGCTCCTGCGCTGCCAGATCAAGGGCCGCGAGCGGCGAGAGCCAGATCGCCGAGGCGATCTGATCTCAGCTCCTCGGTCAAGGCCCTGGCCGCAGGCTCTCTCTCCCTGGCTGAGGGCCCCTAGACGCGCCTTTCGCGGGCCTGTCTAGGGAGTGCGGCGGACGCTGGCCAGCAGGGTCTCCTTGATCTGGGCGATCATCTCCAGAGCCTCACTCCACTCCCGCTGCCAGACGTTTCGGCCGAAGATAACACCGGACCCACCGGCCTCCATCACCATCCGGGTGTGGGCGAGCACGGTCTCGTCGTTGACCCTGGAGCCGCCGGAGAGGACGACCAGCGAGCGGCCGGCCGATTCCGCGCACTGGCGGATCGCCTCCTCCTGGCTCACCTCCAGCTCGTTGTAGGGAGGGGGCGTGTCCTTGTCCTTCTCGCGGTCGATCTTCGGCATGTTCAGCTTCACCACGTCGGCGCCCATCTCCATCGCCAGCCGCGCCGCGTAGTCGATCGCGTAGAAGGAGGTGGCTCCGCCCTTGGCGTCGATCGCCTCGCCGCGCGGATAGGACCAGACGACCAGCGGCATGCCGAAGCGGTCGCAGTCCTGGCGCACACCTCGCAACTGGGCGAGATCCTCGTCCTGGCGGGGGGAGCCGACGTAGAGCGTGTAGCCGACGGCATCGGCCCCCAGTCGCACGGCGTCCTCGACGCTGGCGTTACAGGCGGAGAGCGCCCGGGAGGAGGGGGGAACCTCGGTCTTGGCGTTGATCTTGAGGATCAGCGGCACCCGCCCGGCGTAGTCGGGGTAGTACTTCTCCGCCATCCCGATCTGACAGGCCAGGGCGGAGTACCCCGCCTCGGCGGCCAGCCGGAACTGGTAGTCGGGATCCTTGGAGGCCGGGTTGGGGAAGAAGTCCCGGGGGCCGTGCTCGATGCCCTGGTCGATCGGCAGCAGCATCAAGGTTCCATTGCCGGGGCCGAACTCGAACAGCAGCCGGTGCAGGCGGGTGCGCTTGCCCGGGGCCAGGGTCGCGAGCAGGGATTTCTGCTCGGTCAGACTCTTCAACTCCACGCTGTTTCCTCCTCCAGGACGGGTGCGACCGCAGTATGGCACCGGCGAAGAAAGCTGGAGGTCGGGGCGGGGGAGTTATTCTCGCTTGGTCATGAGCGAGACTGAGCTCAGCGTCATCTGCAAGAACTGCGGCTCGGAGGTCAGTCCCTACGTCACCGAGTGCCCCTACTGCGGGGCGCGGCTGCGCAAGCGGGCGCCAAAACTGGAGCGGCGGGGGGACGGGCTGGAGCCGAAGCTCACGCGCCGGCGGGTGCGCCGCCCGAGGCTGCTCGGCCGCGGGCGGCTCTTCGATCATGCCGCGGCCAGACCCTACGCGACCCTCAGCGTGATCCTCGGCTCGGCGGTGCTGCTGCTGGTGCAGAAGGCGAGCGGTGGTGCGCTCTCAACCTTCGGCGGGCTGATCGTCCCCTACCAGGGTCAGTGGTGGCGCTTCCTCACCGCGCCGTTCGCCTACGTCGACGTCGGCTACCTGTTCGTCGTGGCCGTCGGCCTGGCGATCTTCGCCACCGCGCTCGAGCGCCGTCTCGGCAGCCTGCCCGCCGGCCTGCTGCTGATCGCCTGCGGCTCGCTCGGGATGCTGGCCGCCAACGCGGTCGCCCAGGCCCAGGGGGAAATCGCGGTGGTCTGCGGCGGCAACGGGATGGCGCTCGGCGCGGTCGCCGCCTGGTTTGCGATCCGTCGCGCCGAGGCCCACCACGCGATCGACGAGGAGTACGACATGATCGGCGTGGTGGTTGCCGCCGCGGTCCTGCTCGCCCTGCCGCTCTTCGTCTCCACCGCGAACGTCTTCGCCGGGCTGGTCGGCGGCGCGGTCGGCGGTCTGGCCGGCCTCGCCGCCTCGGCGGTGCGGCCCTCCCAGTAGAGCCTCTAGGCTCCTCTCACCCCAAGCGAGCGGAAGGAGATGATCGAGCCATGGAGATCAGGTTCCACGGTCAGTCGTGTTTCGAGTTGAGCGAGGGCGACACCACGGTGCTCGTCGATCCGTTCCTCAAGCCCAACAACCCGATCGCGGTTGCAACCGCGGAGGAGGTCGAGCCCACCCACATCGCGCTGACCCACGGTCATGCCGATCATGTCGCCGACGCGGTGGCGGTGGCGAGGCGGACCGGCGCCCACTGCGTGGCGATCGTCGAGTTGGCCAACTGGCTGGAATCCCAGGGCGCCGCTACGGTCAGCGATCCCAACCTGGGCGGCACGGTCGAGTTCGACTGGGGCTGGATCAAGCTGGTGCCGGCCTGGCACACGAACACGATCCCCGGCTCGGCGGAGGCGCCGTTCAGCGCCGAGCACGGGATCCCGATCGGAACCGCAACCGGGCTGCTGATCAACCTGGGCGGCCTCACCGTCTACCACGCCGGCGACACCTGCCTGTTCGGCGATATGAAGCTGATCGGCGAGCGCAACCCGATCGACGTGGCGTTGCTGCCGATCGGTGGCCACTACACGATGGACCGCCACGACGCGGTCGTGGCGGCGGAGTTCCTCGGCGCCCCGACGGTGATCCCGATGCACTACGACACCTTCCCGGCGATCGAGACCGACGCCGGCGCCTTCAAGGCGGAGGTGGAGTCGGGGAGCTCGGCTCAGGTGGTCGTGCTCAGGCCGGGGGAGACGCACAGCACCTGAACAAACTGGCTGGCTGGCCAGTCTTGCTGCTAGGCTCGCCCCGACCGCCACCGCCCGAGCGAGGAGAGCAGATGGACACCAGAGAGGCATCCGGGATCCAGTCGCGCACCGAGCGCGCCGACTTTCAGGCCACCGCCGATCCGGCGCTGATCGAGGCCGCCGACCGAACCGCCGACGTCAAGCTGCTCACCTACCAGGAGCTTTACCTGCTCTGGGAGCGCCAGCAGTGGCAGACCCAGGAGCTGGACTTCGGTCGCGACCGCGAGGACTGGCACCAGCGGATCAGCGCGGAGGAGCGCTTCCAGCGGATGTATGGGTTGTCCTCCTTCTTCATCGGCGAGCAGAAGGTGGCCGAGGAGCTGGGGCCGATCATGCGCGCCGCGCCGACCGAGGACCAGCGGATCTTCCTCTGCACCCAGATCGCCGACGAGGCGCGCCACGTCCGCTTCTTTGAGCGCTTCTACCGCGAGGTCGGGGTGCTGGAGGCCGATGGCCTCACCGAGATGCTGGCCGAGACCTCCCAGCACCTGAACGAGAACTTCTCCCGCCTCTTCGACGAGATGCTGAAACAGCGCACCGACCGACTCTCGGCCGAACCCGAGGACGCCGAGGCGCTGGTCGAGGCGATCACCATCTACCACATGGTGATCGAGGGGATGCTGGCCCTCACCGGCCAGCACTTCATCATGGACTACAACGAGCGCGAAGGGACGCTGCCGGCCTTCGTCGAGGGCTTTCAAAACGTGGCCCGCGACGAGCACCGACACGTCGCCTTCGGCTCTGTGTTCCTGCGCGAGAAGGCACATGAGGACGAGCGCTACAAGCTGGCGATCAAGCGCACCCTGGAGGAAGCGCTGCCGGTGGCCGACGGGGTGCTCTCACCGCCCTGGGCCGAGGACGTGGACGACTGGGAGCTGTTCGGCTACACGCTGGAGGACACGCGTAAATTCGCCGGCACCTGCCTGATGCGCCGCCTCAAGGTGATCGGCCTGCAGTAGGGAGGCGCGCTGCCTAGCGCCTGGGCGGAGGGAGGGACGCGCCCGGCTAGGGAGCGGGGGGCGGTGATTCTTCGCTTGGGGCCGGCGGCGCCGCTTCTTCCGGCGCCGGGGCCTGGGTGGCTTCGGCTTCCGGCGCCGGTTCGGCGGCGGCGGGTGGCGTCGGCGTGGGGGCC
Source organism: Solirubrobacterales bacterium (assembly GCA_035534175.1). Classification (GTDB taxonomy): domain Bacteria; phylum Actinomycetota; class Thermoleophilia; order Solirubrobacterales; family 70-9; genus DATLSM01. Next base: position 88,003 of record DATLSM010000109.1, read on the forward strand.
GGTTCGCCGACGGTGACCACCACCGTGCCGGAGCCGGCATGGGCGCCCGGCGAGGAGGGAATTGCGTTGGTCACGCCGACGGCGGTGGGCGTTGCGTCAGTCGACTGCCCCGCGGTGTCGGCGGTGGTGGAGGTCGTTGTCGGGGGAGCTGTCGGCGCCGAGGAGGTGGCCGGGGACCCCGACGGCGGAGCGACCGGAGCGGTGGCCGCTTCCGGCTGTTCGATTGGCGGTTTCAGGACATGGGCCGGGGCGATCGAGGGGGCCGAGGATCTGCGGCTGATGACTCGACCGACCGGCGCACCGTGGTGCAGCGGGGCCGCGGCTTCCAGGGGCTTCATCTCCACCGCACCGGCGGCGCCGGCGGTGATCACCGCAGCGGTCACCACGCCGGCCACGGCCTTGGTCCCGATCGCCCCGCCGAGCGCGCCGATCCCACTGGCCGCGCTGCTACCGCCGATCGCGGCGCCGACCGAGCCGACCGCTCCGGTGGCGCCCGCTCCCACTCCCGCTCCCGTCGCCCCTGCGGCGCCGGCGCTGGCGCCCGCGCCTCCCAAGCCGAGTTTGGAGGCGATGAAGCTCTTCAGTGCCAGAAGCGGGCCCACCGGTGATAGCGCCGCCAGGATCTTCTCGTCGGAGCGGACCTGGGTGCGGAACGCGGCGCACTCGTCACACTCGCGCACGTGGCGCCGAATCGGGCCGGAGACCTTGCGCAGGCCCTCCGCCGCCTCGGCCAGCTCGAGCCTGACCTCGCCGCAGGTGAGCAGGCGAGCCTGGCTGGCCTCGGCGAGTGAGATACGCGCCCTGACCAGCAGCGACTTGACCGACGGCACGCTGGTGTCCATCGCCTGCGCGATCTCCTCGTAGGAGAGGGCATCCATCTCCCGCAGCAGAAGGGCGGAGCGCTGCGTCTCGGGAAGCTTGCCGACGTCGGTGAGCAGCTGGCGGAACTCCTCGCGATTGTGCACCTTCTCCGCCGTGGAGGAGGCTTCGACGGCGGGGACCATGTCCATCGATTCCTGCGCGTCGGCGGTCGGCTTGCGCAGCTGGTTGAGGCAGCGGTTGCGGGCGATCCGGTAGAGCCAGGGCCGCAGGTTGATCTCGCGCTCGTCGGCGAGCATCGCCCGATAGGCGTTGACGAAGACCTCCTGCAGGACGTCCTCGGCGTCCTCGGTGGAGTTCAGCATCTGGCGGCAGAATCCGAGCAGGCGACCCTGGTAGCGGTCGACGATCGTCTCAAAGGCGCCGGTGTTGCCGTTGCGCGCCATCGCGATCAGCCGCTCGTCGCCCTGCAGCTTTAGCAGAGGTGACCGCCGGGCTAGCAGTCCGCGTTGACTGGCGTGGGTTAGGGCGGATGCCTCCAAGATCTCTCTCCAGGGAAGGCGTTTGTACCTCTACATCTGTAGAGACACCGTAGCAGCGGAGTTGTTGCGGTCAACGGAAGATCTATCTGCCGCCCAGGCCGCCGCGAGAGGTGCCCGGGGCGGGACTCGAACCCGCAAGCCCCCGGAGGGGCAGCGCCTTTTAAGGGCGCCGCTTTTGCCAGTTTCGCCACCCGGGCTCGGCCGATGGTAGCCGTCGCTTCGAGGCCTCTATATATAGGCTCGATGCATGGTGCGCCTTGGAAGCTGGATCAGGCCGGCCGGTGAGAGTCCGGTCCGGGTAGACGCCGGAGTGCCCGGTAGCAGGCCCCAGTCTCGGGGAGAGATCCCCGCGGCTGAGCGGGGCGTCGTAAGCCTCTTTGGAGGGAGCAAGCGCGCGGGCTGGGATTGCAGCCTCGTCAGAGTCACAATCGGGGAGCCGAGCCGCTCATGTCACGGCGAAGGCCACGTCCGCCAGTCCTTGATCCGGATTGGGCACGGCGGGTCCCCGCGGGGTAGGGAGACTTGCACGCGCGCAAGGTCTGATCACGGAACAAGGGAGGCCCGTCTGGCCAGCCTCCTCAGCAAAGACCGCTGGTATAAGCCGAGTGCGAAATCCAGTGGAGGCCAGCGGGAGTCCGAGGGGGTCGTAGTAGTGAGGATCGGCGTGCAGAACAACGCGCCAGTAGCGAAGGACCCTCGCTTTGATCGCGCCTGTGTTGGACGCGAGCGCCAGGACATGTCCGCACCTCAGATGCGGTCCAATCATCCCGGTGCGCCTAGGCCCACCGAGCCGTCGGCAAGCGAAATGGCCGCGATGGCCTCTTGCCGGTCGGCTGCGCGAGCATTGCCACGGTGGGGGCTATGGGCAGCGGCCAAGCGGCCGGCAGCCTCGTCGCGGCGCGCCACACGGTCCTGGTGGGGTGACTCTCCCCAGGCGGCGTGCCGACGGCAGGTGTTTGCTGGACGCGTTGCTGCGCCAGGAAGATCATCGGCAAGTCGTGTGCGGGAAAACCGCACGCACGGATTGAAAGGGGAATCTGGAAACGGGCTCGCTCAACGAGCACCGCGCCAGTGACTACCAATGCAGGCTCACGGGGGGCGCCTTGTGGCGAAGGCATTGAGGTCGAGGGGAGTCAGTCATCTCTTCACCCTCTCCGGTGGGCATCTGTTCTCGATCTATGACGGTTGTCGCGAGGAGGGGATCGAGATCATCGATGTGCGGCACGAGCAGTCGGCCGCCTTTGCCGCGGAGGGCTTCGCCAAGGCGACCCGGCGGGTGGGGGTGGCGGCGCTGACGGCCGGGCCCGGGGTGACCAACGGGATCAGCGCGATCGCCGGGGCGCGGGCCAACGAATCGCCGCTCTGCGTGCTCGGCGGACGGGCGCCGGAGATGCGCTGGGGCTCGGGCTCGCTGCAAGAGATCGACCACCTGCCCTTCGTCTCGCCGCTGGTCAAGTCCGCCGAGACGGTGCGCGATCCGGGGCGGATAGCGGCGGCGACGGCCGCGGCGCTCGACCGAGCTCTCGCACCGCCCAGCGGCCCCACCTTCGTCGACTATCCGCTCGACGTCGTCTTCACCGAGGCCGAGGTGGAGATTCCCTCACTCCCGACGCCGGCCGGCCCTCTCCCGGTCGAGGGGGTCGAGGAGGCGGCGGCGCTGCTGGCGAGGGCCGAGCGTCCCGCGATCATGGCTGGCAGCGGCCTCTACTGGTCCCATGGAGAGGACCAGCTGCGTGCCCTGGCGGAGGCGCTGGGCATCCCGGTGTTTCTCAATGGCCTCGGCCGTGGCTGCCTCCCCGCCGATCACGAGCTGGCCTTCAGCCGCGCCCGTGGGGCCGGGTTGAATGGCGCCGACGTGGCACTCCTCATCGGCGTCCCGATCGACTTCCGTCTCGGCTTCGGCGCCAACTTCGGCGAGGAGACGAAGGTCGTCCGGCTCGATGTCGCGCCAAACGAGCTGACCGCCAACCGCACCCCCGATCTGGACCTGGTCGGCGACGTTGGCGCGAGCCTGGCGGCGATCCGCGACTCGGTGGGAGGAGGGGAGTCGCGCACCGGTCGGTGGCTGAGCGAGCTGCGGGCGGTGGAGCAGGAACGGCGTGCCGCCGAGCGGGAGGAGCTGGAGGACCCGCGCTCCCCCTTGCACCCGGTGCGCGTCTACGGGGAGCTTGGCCAGGTGCTGGAGCGCGACGCGATCGTGGTCGGCGACGGTGGCGACTTCGTCTCCTACGCCGGGCGCTTCGTTGACACCTATGAGCCCGGCTGCTGGATGGACCCCGGGCCCTTCGGTTGCCTCGGCGCCGGCCCCGGTCAGGCGATCGGGGCCAAGCTCGCCCGACCCGACCGCCAGGTCTGCCTGCTGCTGGGCGACGGCGCCTTCGGGTTCGCCGGAATGGAGTTCGACACGATGGCCCGTCACGGGATCGGGGTGGTCGGCGTGATGGGCAACAACGGCATCTGGGGGCTCGAGCATCACCCGATGAAATTCCTCTATGGCTACTCAGTCGCGGCCGAACTGCGGCCCGAGACCCGCTATGACCTGATGGTCGAGTCGCTCGGCTGCGACGGCATCTTGGTGCGCGAGCCGGGTGAGCTGAGGCCGGCGCTGGAGCGGGCCTTCGAGTCGGGCCGACCGACCCTGGTCAATGTCCTCACCGACCCCGAGATCGCCTACCCGCGTAGGTCCAATCTGGCTTAGCAATGGGGGTTTGGGCAATCGAGCGCGCGAGGACGCACCTTGAGGCGCGCGCTGCGCGAATCGGCCACCCACCTGGGTGGCCGATTCAGGCAGGTCCCCAGGACGGGCAGGGGTACGTCTTCGGGGACCTCTGTTTTTGGTGGGCTCAGACGGCGGGAGGCGCCATGATGCGGCAGTCGCCCGGGCCCTGTGCCGGAGTCCCGGTGGGAGTGCGTCCCCACCCATTCCCCGGTGATTCGATTATCTGGCTGTCCGTCTGATCCGTCCAGCCCGCCTGTTACACACCTCCCAAAACTGGTAGGAATTTCTACCCACTTCTTTGGTTTCGAGGTTCGGCTTAACCCATCTGTCCTGCTGCCTTCAGGACGGCTGTCCATCCGGTCCCGAGCGGCTTGAGAGGTCTACGCTTGGGTAGTTATCCGCAATCCGCGGCGGCTGTTATGGCGGTCCCGTAGAGGATGTCGTGCTCGGAGACCTCAATCTCCTTCAGGCCAAAGGCCCGCATCGTCTCCACCAGGATCACGATCCCGGCGACGATCGTCGGTGCGCGATCAGGGTGGAGGCCGGCGATCTCGACTCGCGCCGTCAGCGGCGCCGAGGCGAGCTGCGAGAGCATCCGTTGGATCGACGGCAGGAAGAGGCGATGCCCGTGGACTCGCGCCGGGTCGTAGGGCACGAGCGCCATCTCGATCGCCGCCAGCGAGGTCGGGGTGCCGGCAACCGCGATCCCGGCGCGGACCCGCGAGGTTGTCTGGTCCCCGGCGAGCGCCGCCTCGATCAGCCCCCGCACGTCGCCCGCCAACGCCTCCAGCTCGGCGGCCATCGGCGGGTCGGAGGAAATGTGGCGCTCGGTATGGCGGACGACGCCGGCCTGCAGTGAGGTGTGGAAGGAGATCCCCTCCCCGGTGCCGACGATCAGCTCGGTGGAGCCCCCGCCGATGTCGACGACGAGGGTCGGCTCGGCCGGGGCCCGCTCGCAGGTGGCGCCGAGGTAGGTAAGCCGTGCCTCTTCCTCCCCGTCGAGCACCCGCGCCGAGAGCGCGAACCTCTCTCTCAACTCGGCGACGAAGGCGCTCCCGTTGGATGCGTCGCGAACGGCGCTGGTGGCGATCGCCTCGACCTTGAACACGCCCTGCTCACGATAGATCGCCACGTACTCGGCTACCGCCTCACAGGCGGCCTCTACCGCCTCCGCCGCGAGGCGCCCTGTGAGATCGACGCCCCGGCCGAGGCGGGTGACCGTGCTGCGCCGCTCGACCTCCGCAATCCGCCCATTGAGGACGTCGGCGATCAGCAGCCGCGCCGAGTTGGTGCCGATGTCGATCACCGCGACCCTTTGGGCTCCCGAGTTCATGAGGCCGGCACTCTAGAGCCGGTCGACCTTCCGTTGCTAGCATGCACAGACCGTCGCGGGGTGGAGCAGCCAGGTAGCTCGTCGGGCTCATAACCCGAAGGTCGCGGGTTCGAATCCCGCCCCCGCTATCTCGAAAAGGGCCTGCAACGCGGGCCCTTTTCTATTTCTGGCGAGCGCCCCAGTTCCCGCCCAGGGTCCCAATAGGGTCCCATTTTCTGCACGAACCGCGACGCCTGCGGGCGCCAAGGTGGGACGAAATCGCGCCTTTCTCCGTCTTTGCGGATATGGGCGGATCGCTTCTCACCGCATCACAGGTCGCCCAGCTGCTCGGCGTGCCCAAGACCTGGGTCTATAAGCAATCGCGCAAGGGGGGCATCCCGACCGTCACGCTCGGCCGCTATCGCCGCTACCGGGCCGAGGCGATTGAGGCCTGGCTGGAGCAGCTCGAGACGGGGCACGGCGAGGCGCAGCGGCGCCGCGGCGGCCGGGTGGGAAGGCCGTCGTGACTAGACGCTCATACGGCAGCGGCTCGCTGTTCGTGCGCCGCGACGCCTCCGGCCGGGAGGCTTGGTACGGCAAGTGGTATGCGGGCGGGCGACGGCTGAAGCGAAGGATCGGCCCCAGGCGCCAGCGGGGCTCAAGCGAGGGACTGACCCGCGCTCAGGCCGAGCGCGAGCTGCAGCGAAGGGTCGATGCCGAGCGCGCCGTCGTCCGCTCCGGCCTCACTCTCGCCGCAGCGGGGCGCCTTTACCTGGAGCACCTGGAGCACGTTCTGGAGCGCAAGCCGACCACCCTCGGCGACTACCGCTCGATCCTGCGCCGACACGCCGAGCCTTTCTTTGGCCCGCGAGCGCTGGAGCGGATCGAGGCCGAGGACATCCGCCGCTTCCTGGTCGCCAAAAAGGAAGAGGGGCTGGCGACCAAGACGATCACCAACCAGCTGATCTTCCTCCACGGTCTCTTTGCCCACTGCCTCAAGCGGGGCTGGATCGCGGCCAACCCGGTCGCCGCCGTCGATCGCCCCCGCGCACCGGCGAGTGACCCCGACATCCGCTACCTCGGACTCGAGGAGGTCGAGGCCCTGCTGCGCGCCGTACCCGAGGACCACCTGACCTCGACCGACCGCACGCTGTATCTCACCGCGGCGATGAGCGGCCTGCGCCAGGGCGAGTTGATCGCGCTGCGCTGGATGGACGTCGACTGGCAGGCCGCCCGGATCAGGGTGCGCCGCAACTACACCCGCCAGGCCTTCGGCACGCCGAAGTCGCGCCGCTCCTCGCGCTCGGTGCCGATGACCGACCGCGTCGCCGGCTCCCTGGAGCGCCACTTCCAGACCTCGGCCTTCCAGGCAGACGAGGACCTCGTCTTCTGCCACCCCCACACGGGCCATCCGCTGGACGCCTCCAAACTGCGCAAGCGCTTCAAGGGAGTGCTGGCCCGCGCCGGCGTGCGCGAGGTCCGCTTCCACGACCTGCGCCACACCTTCGGTACCCATTGCGCCTCTGCCGGGATTTCGCTGCGCACGCTGCAGGAGTGGCTGGGCCACCGCGACTTCAAGACCACGCTGATCTACGCCGACTACGCGCCCAACCCCCAGGAGGCGGAGCTGATCGAGGGTGCCTTTCGTCCTCCCGGCCAAAGCGCCGCGACCGCCCCCGCCTGGGCGCGCAGGACTCCCACCGGATAGCACGCGATGCGTGCAGTGGATCGCCCATGCACGCCCAGACCGAGAACGCCCAGGTTCACCGCCGCAGCCGCGCCTTCCCTGCAGGTGCCGCCAGCGGCCTCGCTCTCTACCTGCTGACGCTCTCGGTGGAGGCAATGTTGGGGGTGCCGGTCCGCTGGCTCCTCGCCTACCTCGGCGCCGCGACCGTGGGGATATTCGTCTCCCTCGGGCTGAGCGCCGAGCACCTTGCCTGGATCGCCGCCCTCGCTCCGATCGCCTGGTCTGTGGCCGGACTTCTGTGGCCGGGCCGGGGTTGGGTGTGGGGGCGGCTGCTCGGCGCTCGCCGCCCCAGCGCCAGCGAGGGCGAGGCGCTGGCCGAGGCGATGGCCCTGCTGCGCGGCACCGACCCTGGCCTTCCCGACCCCACCGCCTGGCTCGTCCTCGACGACCCGCTGCCCGGTGCGGCGGTCAGGGGCACGACGGTGCTCCTCAGCCGCGCCCTGCTCGAATCCGAATCGCTGGCGGCAGTCCTGGCCCACGAGCTTGGTCACGCCGACAGCCTCGACGGCCGTCTCACCGAGGCGCTTAACCGACTCGCCCTCTGGGGCGATCCGCTGGCGCCGGCGCGGACCGAGCGCGGGGGAGAGGGCGGGGTGGTGCGCTCTCAAGAACCCCGTGGAGGTCTGCTCTGGGGCCTGATTCGCTGGGCGCTGCGCCTCGCCGGCGGCAGCTTCGTCCAGGGCCTGCTGGGAGCGCTGTGGTCCGCCTACTGGCGCTCGCGTGAGTACGCCGCCGACGCCTACGCGGCGAGTCTCGGCCAGGCCGAGGACCTAGCCCGCCACCTCGCCGATTTCGACCAGCCCTTCGACGCTCCCCAGCCCGGCCTCCTCTTCAAGGCGGCCAGCCACCCGCCGGTGGCGTTGCGCATCGAGCGCCTGGGGGAGGGGGGATCGAAATGAGCTTCCTCACCGTCTTAGCACTGCTTTGTTAGCTCACCGATAGGGTTCTCCCGAACCGCGACGAACCCTCCTCTGCGTAAGCCGATCTCGACGCGAGGAGGAGAAGATGGTGGCTATGGCGGAGCGCAAGCAGGCGGTACGGGCCGACGGGCCGAC
>DATLSM010000110.1:0-2802 GCA_035534175.1 Solirubrobacterales bacterium
CATCCTGCTACCCCAGAATAGCCAGCCGCTATCTCGTCACCGGGCACGACACCGTCCCGTCAGCGTCGGCATGGCATCGGGGACGAGGCCATCTGTTCATCGCCGGGACGCGACGAGAAGCGAGGACGCACCCAGCGAAAGGACCATCCACCCTGCCGCGTAGGCAAACGCGACTGCTGGTGATACCGCGGCGTAGAGCAAGCCGACGGTAACCGAGGAGAGGACATCGCCCGCCGCCTGGACACCTCCGAGCGCCCCGAAGGCGCTTCCCCGAAGGTGATCGGGCACCGCCCCGGCTACCAGCGCCGACTCGGACGTCTCGCTCAGACCAATTCCACAGCCCGCCAGCACGAAGGCCGCGAGCAAGAACGGCCAAGCTCGGGGGCCGAAAGCGAAGCCGCCGTAGGCGAGGACGTAAAGCGCCGCGCCAGTGGCGAACGCTGCCCTGGGGCTGGACCGGTCGATCCAGTGGCCCCCAGCGAAGGCCGCGGCCGCGGCGGCCATATTATGCCCCGCGTAGATCACGATGGCTAGGGAGGTCGCCGTGACCAGGGATCGGCCGTCGGCGTGCAGGAGCTGGGTGGCCCGCAGGATCAAGAGCGTCACTGCGGTGTTGCCACACTCGAAGAAGATGATCGGCAGCATCGAGCCTGTTGCGATAACCCTGGCGGGCGGCGGCGGACCGTGGCGGGCGGCGGCGCATGGGCAATCGTTCAGCCGGGAGCTCCGAGAGGTGATACTCGGGTGCGATTGCCGCTGATGTCCCTGGGGCGGCCGTGAAGTGGGGGGTAGCGCCTTCGATCAGGATGTGGTTCCGACCGCCATCCGGCTGAACGGGGCGACCGAGGGATCGAGACGCGCGCGGCGGTAGAGCTTCAACAGGTTGTGGGTGCCGCAGATGAGCTTCCACTCCGAGTCACAGGCGGCTTTGCCTCTTCGCATGAAGCGCCGAATGCCACGGACGTCTTTGATCTGGCCGAAGACGGGTTCGATGAGCTGCTGGCGGCGACGGTAGAGGGCGCGCCCGGCCTTCTTCGAGACCTTTCGGTCCATCTGGTCGACCAAGGTGGCGTCGCGGCGCAGCGGCCCACGCCGCCCGGTGCGCGGCCGGGGGTTGTTCTTCATGTTGCGGGTAGCGATGTAGGCGTCGGGGTCGTCCTCGTCAAGTGCGGCGAAGTTCGCCTCGCTCGCGTAGCCGGCGTCGGCGAGGAGCTTTTCGGGGCGCTCGTCGATCCCGGCTTCATCGAGCGACTTCTCGGTGGCGTCGATCATCGGGCGGAGCTGGTGGGAGTCGTTGTGCTCGTCGGTCACCTCGGCGGCCACGATGACCTGGTCCTCGTTCGCCACAGCCTGGGCGTTGTAGCCCTGGAGGAAGCCGTTCTGCGTGGACATGACCTTGGATTCGGGATCGGTGGTGTTCGCCTTGGACTCCTTGTGACCGGCCTTGTCCTGGGGCGCCTTGGGCTTTCGGCCCCGGAGCTTCTTGCCCTGCTCAGCCTCTTTGGCGGCACGCTCGGCGAGATGTGCCTCGTGCGCGGCGCGCTCATCGGCCGCCTCGGCGTCGAGCAGCTCCTTGGCCTGGGCGAAGCGGCGGCGGCGGTCCTCGCGGCCTCGGAGGGTGGCGGGGGGCTCGTCGCCGCGTGCGGTGCCGAACTCGGCGTCCTCGGCCTCGTCGGCCGCGGCAGCCTCGGCGAAGAGCTTCTCGACTTCTTGGTCGATGGTCTCCTTGGTGCGATTGGCCTGCATGGAGGCAGCAGCGGCCATCTTCGTGCCGTCGAGCGCCACCAGGCCGACCTTGGCCATCCCGGCGCGCTGGCACAGCCGCAGCGACGCAGAGAACAGGGTCTTGAGCGCCTGCTCGTGGCGCTGGCGGAAACGGGCGATCGTCGTGTGGTCCGGGAACAGTCCGGCGCAGATCACCCGGAACGCGACGTCATCGTGGCAGGCACGCTCGATCTGGCGAGACGAGCGCACGCCTACGCAGTAGGCGTAGACCAGCAGCGCCACCATCGCCCTCGGGTGATGTGCGGCACCGCCCCAGCCGTCGGCTCGGTAGTCGCCATAGAAGGCCGACAGGTCCATCTCCTCCACCGCGTCGAGAACGAAGAAGGCGAGGTGATCCTCGGGGAGCCAGTCGGCAACCGACGGAGGAAGCAGGTAGAGCTGGTCACGTTCGGGGGCGACGAAGTTGTAGGCCACGACGTCATCGTGGCAATTGACCCTGCTCAAGTGGTGGATCTCACTCGCGCGCTACCAGGGACTTTGCAGATCGATCCGGGGTTCGTGCAACAGGCTCCTGCGTCTCTTTTTATAGTTGTTGATCGCGGTTCTTGACCTTGGAGCCCATCTGCTCGACCTGCGCCTGCAGGCGGCGCAGTTCCTCTTGAAGCTCCAGCACTCGCTTGATGCCCGCGATGTTGATCCCTAGATCGGTCAAGGCGGAGATCTCGCGAAGCTTCTCGAGGTCTTGGCCACTGTAGAGCCGGGTGCCACCGGAACTCCGGTCGGGATCGACCAGACCTTCGCGCTCGTAGACCCGCAGGGTCTGCGGGTGAAGCCCGCACAGTTCGGCAGCCACGGAGATTGCGAAAACACCGCGCTGAGCGTCGGGCCAGTCCACTACCACCACCGCCATGGTCCGAAGAGCACGTCTAGAAGTCTCGCCAGGTCGGGCCTAGGAGTGTCCCTCGTCGAGGGCGCAACTCGCTCCGGAGGCGCGGATGGCGGGACGACCTGGACCGGCTCCGCCGGATAGCGAATCTCTGGGTCGCTACCGGGGAGCCGTTCGAGCGTTCGGCGGAC
>DATLSM010000111.1:0-3657 GCA_035534175.1 Solirubrobacterales bacterium
GAGTTGACCTCACGGCAGATGGCCGCGTTCGGAGATCTCGCAAGGCTCCTGGACACAGCCAAAACCCGGCGCGTCGGGCTGGGGCCGGCAGGCGTCTATAGCGTCGCCCCGGCCGAGCCCGCTCCGGCTCCGGTCGTCCCCGCTGCTCCGGTTGCCGTCGCTCCGCCCCGGCTCAGGACGAGGACCAGGTGGTGACTGCGGCATGACCTGGTTGTCGCCGCAGGCCGAGCAGGACATGATCCTGGCCCAGCTATTGGCTCAGCAGCATCGGTGTGCGTCCTGCGGGCGGTCCCTAGCCGAGTCGTCGCGGTGCGGGCTGACGACGGCCGAGGGTTGGCGAATCGTCTGCGCACGGTGCGGCTCCGGGCTGAACGTGCTGCTCGCAATGCAGAAGCGGCTGTGAGCGGTGGACGTGGGCGCCGGTCAGCGGTGACGGCGTCCTCCTCCGCCGCGATTACTTCCCGCGGCGGTCCGTGGGTGGCGTCGGGCGTGCTCCCCGGCGCCACCTTTTCCCCGTTGCAGTGACAGAGGTATGCGATGAGTGAGGCCCGTGCCATCTGCGGGGCCAAGACCCGAGCCGGAGGCAAATGCGGGCGCCAACCCATGTCGGGCTACCACCGCTGCGACATGCACGGGGGAAAGCTCCCCCAGGTACGGCGGATGCTGGCGCGGCAAGAAGTCGAGGCGAAAGCGATGCGAGTGATCGAGCGCGAGGGCATCGCGCCGGTCGGTGATCCCGTCGAGCTGCTCCGCGCCCTGGCCGCTGAGGCAATCGGGCTCAAGAACTTCTTTGCCGCGCGCATGGCGGCGCTCGAGGACATCCGTTACGCGACGCCCGGGGCCGGCGAACAGCTCCGGGCGGAAGTCTCGGCATACGAGCGAGGTCTCGATCGGGCAGAACGCTTCCTCGCCGATCTCGCTCGACTCGGCCTGGATGAGCGCCGTGTGCGCGTGACCGAGGCGCAGGCGACGATGTTGCTCGGGGTGATCGTCCGGGGCCTGGCGGCCGCCGGGCTCGCCGAGGAGCAACAGCTGCAGGCGCGCAACGCGATCGGCGCCGAGCTCCGGCTCATTGAGGCAGCATCGTGACCGCGTCTATCTGGAGCCGCCTGGCCGACCGTCTTCAGCCGCCCGCCGTTGGTGAGGATCCCGAATGGAGATCGGCGCGGGATACCTGGGTGCGACAGGCTCGATCGACTCAGATCCCGCCCCCGGACGCGCCCATCTGGGTCTATCAGGCAGGTCGCGGCACCGGCAAGACCAGAGCGGCCACGGAGGCCGTCAGCGAGCACTGCCGCACCACCCCGAACGCCCGCGTAGCGCTGGTGGGACGGTCCTTCAGCGACGGTCGCGACGTGCTGGTGGAGGGAGCCGGTTCGGGACTGCTGGCGGTGCTTCCGCCCTCGACTGTGCTCTCCTGGAATCGCTCGCTCGGTGAGCTGCGGCTGCGGAATGGCTCGCTCCTCACGGTGTACGCGGATACCGAGCCTGAGCGGCTGCGGGGTCCGCAGTTCAGCTACGCGGTGTGCGACGAGCTCGCGGCCTGGACCGGACGCGAGGCGTGGGACATCCTGCTCATGGCCTGCCGGCTAGGGCGCTTCCCGCAAATCCTGGTCACCACAACGCCGCGGCCGACCGCGCTCTTCCGCGAGCTGGTAGCGGACCCGCGGGTGGTGGTCATTCGCGAGTCGACGTATGCGAACCTGGACAACCTGGCGCCGCCGTTCCGCGACACCATCCTGTCCCGCTACGCGGGCACCACGCTCGGGCGCCAGGAGATTGAGGCCGAACTCCTGGTGGACGTCGAGGGGGCGCTCTGGACGGTGGCGAACCTCGATCAGCACCGGGTGGCCGAGGCTCCGGCCGACCTTCTCCGCGTCGTTGTGGGCGTCGACCCGGCGGGCGGCGGCGCGGACGAGACGGGCATCGTCGTGGTGGCCCGCGGCAAGGACGGGCACGGCTATGTGCTTGCCGACAGATCCGGCCGTTTCCACCCCGAGGAGTGGGCGCGTCGCGCGATCCGCGCCTATCACGAGTTCCGGGCCGACAAGATCGTCGCCGAGCGAAATTATGGCGGTGACATGGTGGCGAGCACCCTCGCCACTGTCGACTCATCAGTGCCCGTTCGCATGGTGACCTCAAGCCGCGGCAAGGCTTTGCGAGCGCAGCCGATCGCCTCGCTGTACGAACAGGGGCGTGTTCACCACGTCGGGCGTTTGTCGGCGCTCGAGGAGCAGTTGACGACCTGGACTGAGGACAGCAGCGACAGCCCCGACCGTGTCGACGCCATGGTCTTTGGACTCACCGATGTCATCGAGTCGTCGGCCGCGGCTGTGTTTCTCGACTCGCTGAGGGATGCCCACGAGCGGCCGGCAGCAGTTCAGCACCTCAGCCTCGGCGGCGGAGTGCCCCGTTTCCCTGGGTTCGAGCTTGGGCGTCCTGGGGCTGATATGAACCAATTGCAGCCGACGCAGCTCACGCGCGTGCAGAAAGGAGACCAGCGATGACGGCTTCCGAACCCCCCGATGCTACGAACGACGCGGCGGCGGCGATGCTATGGGAGGAGGCGCGCCGCCTCATCGCTCGGCAAGAGGCGGTCCTGGATACGCTCCGAAACCAGGCTGTGGCGATTCTCTCGGTCGCCGCAATCGTCGCGGGACTCTTTGGGTCGCGGATCGTGGCCACTCAACCATCGGCGTTCGTGATGGCGATGGTGGGCGCGGCACTGGTTCTGTTCGGTGCCACGGTTTGGCTCGTGATCACTATTCTCCGTCCACGCAAATGGACGTTTGAGCACACTCTGACACAGAAGCTCCGCATGCTCGAGCGTGGGGTGCTTCTTGAGTCGGGCTCGCTCGGCTTCACGTGGGCGAAGGACGTTGAGCGGTGGCGCGCCGCGAATAAGCCCCAACTCGACCGACTGATGACCTTTTTCTTGTGGGCGTGCGCTCTAACAGCGGGCGAAGTGATTTTCTGGGGGCTAGCTCTGCTCTAACCCCGCTTCTCGGCCTGGTCACTGTTCGCAGATTTCTGTGACTCCTCAGCCTCCGATCCGTAATCGATCATAGGTCTGACCGTTTGAGGCTGATTGGGCGCGGGAGGCCCTTGGGGCGCTGGTTCCGACGGGCGCTCTGGTGCGGGGCTCTCGCCTGCCCCATCGGCTGACTCCGCCACGGGCTGAGCGTAACACTCACTCGGGGCCGGCATCCGGCTCCTCATCCAGGGAACGAGCCAGCGCTGCGCGAAGTCGTCGAGCACCTCGTGGGCGAAGATCTGGCGCCACCCGTAGCGGGTGAGCACGGGGGCCGACGCACAGACCCGCTTGAAGCGCTCGGGGTTACGCCGCTTGGCTGCCGCAAGAAACCTGGCCACGTTGGCCTCATGGCGGGCGTGAGCGGCCTGGGCAGCGGTGATCTCTTGGACCCCGAGCACAGCAGGGCATTTTACCCGCTTGGCTACATTCTCGGCTACACGACCCCTGAAAGGGCTCCGGGCTTCCTCGCGGGAAATCCCTTACGTAGCAACGTACCGGGCCCGGGAATTGAACCCGGACAGGGGTTGCCCCCTAGCGGTTTTTAAGACCGCCGCGTCTGCCATTTCGCCAGCCCGGCCCACCGATTCTATGGTCTGCGCCGTTGACTCCTTTCCCCGGGAGAA
>DATLSM010000112.1:0-22202 GCA_035534175.1 Solirubrobacterales bacterium
CCGCGACGTGGGCCGCGCGATGCGGGTCGCCAATGCCCTGCGCTTCGGCTGCGTTTGGATCAACGACCACATCCCGCTGGTCTCCGAGATGCCCCACGGCGGCTACAAGGAGTCCGGCTACGGCAAGGACCTCTCGATCTACGCGCTCGAGGATTACAGCCAGATCAAGCACGTGATGGTGAACCTCGACTGAGGCGCAGGAGGACTCCCCACGGAAGCCCGCCGGCCAGGCGGGGGCGGGGGCCCTGAGCCCGGTTCGCCACCTCCGCCCCGCACCACGCCCCACCGCGGGTCGAGCCTCTAGGCTTCGGGGGATGATCAAGTCCGCGAGTGGAGAGGAGGCCGCCGCCGTGGCGGCCGCGATCGAGCGGTTCAGGGGGGAGAGCGCGATCGCCGTGGAGGCACCCTCGGCTCCCAGCCCGTGGCAGCGGGCGGCGCTGATCGAGGGAGTCGGAGCGAAGGGAATGATCCAGGACCCAGATGGAGGAGGAGCGATATGGCTGTCGTGAAAATCATCGAGCTGGTCGGCAGCTCGAAGACGTCCACCGATGATGCGGCAAAACAGGCTTTGAACCAGGCTCAGGGCACGCTGCGCAACATCCGCGCGGTGGACATCGTTTCCACCGGAATCCGCGGCGAGAACCTCGACGAGTACCGGGCGCATGTGCGGGTCGCGTTCCTGATCGAGGGCACCGAGATCGACTGATGCGCCAGCTCTCGCCCGAAGAAGCTCGCCAGCTCCTCGCCGGCGGGGCGCAGCTCGTCGACGTGCGGGTCGAGCATGAGTGGCAGGCGGGGCGGATCGGGGGCGCGGCCCATATCGAGCTGGGCGAGCTGAGCGCCAGGGCGGGGGAGATCGAGCGCGGCCGGCCGGTGGTCGTTTACTGCCGGGGCGATAACCGCTCGGATATGGCGGCGGCCGCGCTGGAGGCCGACGGCTACGAGGTGGCGGTGCTCGCCGGGGGCATCGGGGCCTGGGCAGAGGCCGGGCTTCCGCTAGAGCCCGAGGACGGATATGTCGCCGAGTCGGGTCAGGCGGCATCGATTCTCGAGGCGCGGAGGAAGGCTGCCATCGGGGGCTGAGCGAGCACGATCGCCGCTTCTCGCCGGCGCGAAACGAGCCGAAGCGCCTGCAATGTGAGCTAAATACCCGAATCCCAGTCGGGTTTTGCTATTTTCTCCGGATGGAGGTCGTCGAGGAGCAGAAGGAGCAGCGGGGCAAGGGCCGCACCGGCAGCCTGGAGAACCCCGAGTCCTACGCCAACGTCCCGGGCCATGTGATCCCGATCCTGGGGCGCGAGTTCGACGACTTCGACAACGAGGCCGAGAGGTTCCTCGCCGGCCAGAAGCCGGAAGACGAGTTCATCGGCTTCCGGCTGAAGCAGGGCGTTTACGGACAGCGTCAGGCCGAGGTGCAGATGGTGCGGGTGAAGCTGCCCTTCGGCGGTGTCACCCCCGAACAGATGGAGGCCTTCGCCGAGGTCATCGAGCGCTACGCGCCGCTGGACAAAGGCCACATCACCACCCGGCAGAACATCCAGATCCACCACGTCCCGCTGCGCGACATGGAGTCGCTGCTGCGCGAGATCGCCGCCGCCGGCCTCTCCTCGCGCGAGGGATGCGGCAACACCGTTCGCAACGTCACCGGCGACCCCTGGGCCGGCGTCGCTGCTGACGAGGTCTTCGACCCGACCCCCTACGCCGGCGCCTACGTGCGCTACTTCGTCCGCCACCCGACGACCCAGCTGATGCCGCGCAAGATCAAGACCGCCTTCACCGGCTCCGATGAGGACCGGGCGATCACCGGGATCCACGACATCGCCTTCCTCTCCCGCGAAAGGGACGGGGTCAAGGGCTTCGAGGTCCGGGTCGGGGGAGGCACCTCGATCATGGCCCGCGTCGCGCCCACCCTCTATGAGTTCGTGGAGGCCGACAACGGCGACTACCTGGAGGTCGCCGAGGCGGTGTTGCGAATCTTCGATCGCCAGGAGTGGCTGCGGGTCAACCGGGCGCGGGCGCGGATCAAGGTTCTGATCGACAAGATCGGAATCGACGCCTTCCGCCAGCTGGTCGACGAGGAGCTGGAGGGCGACTGGACGCGGGAGCGCGACTTCGACGTCGAGCGGCTTCGCTTCGACGACGAGGAGGAGGCAAACGCCCCGGCGCCCCCGACGGCCACCGCCTCCCCCAACGGCGACCGCTCCGAGTTCGACCGCTTCTGCGAGGCCAACGTCGGGGCGCAGCGCCAGCAGGGTTTTTCGACGGTCGAGGTGAAGATCTACCGCGGCGACCTCAGCCCCGAGCAGTTCCGCGGCCTGGCGGCGATCATGCGCGAGTTCACCGGTGGCTACGCGCGCAGCACGGTTCAGCAGAACCTGGTCCTGCGCTGGGTCCGCGACGAGGCGCTGTATGAGGTCTGGCGGCGGTTGGGCGCCATCGGCCTGGGCGGGGCCGGCGCCCGCGAGATCACCGACGTGGTCAGTTGCCCGGGCACCGACAGCTGCAAACTTGGGATCACCAGCTCGATGGGTCTGAACCGGGCGATCACCGAGCGGATCGAGGCGATGGAGATCGCCGACCCGCTGACAAAGCGCGTCCACATCAAGATGAGCGGCTGCCCGAACGGCTGCAGCCAGCACCACATCGCCGGCATCGGCTTCTACGGCGCCTCGCTCAAGGTGGGAGATCGCCAGATTCCCGCCTACATCGCCCACGTCGGCGGCAACTACGAGGGGGGAAAGGTCGTCTTCGGCAGGCGGCTGAAGTCGCGGCTGCCGGCCAAACGCGTTCCCGAGGCGGTCGAGCGCTGGATCCGCCTCTATGAGGCCGAGCGCGCCGAGGGTGAGGAGTTCAACGCCTTCGCCGAGCGGATCGGCGGCGAGCCCTTCGAAGCGGCGGTCACCGACCTCGTCCTGCCCGCCGAGTTCAGCCTGCAGACGATGCAGCAGTTCATCGACTGGAGCCGCTCCAGCCCCTACAAGGTCGAGCGCGGCGAGGGCGAGTGCGCGATCTAGGCGTTATGCGATGAAGCCGCCCCCTGCCACACTGCCCGCTCCCATGCCCACCGCTGCCGACATCGATCCCGAGGCCGTGGCCGCCAACCTGGAGGGCCGCTCCGCGCAGCAGGCGCTGGAGTGGATGTTCGATGCCTTCGGCCCCGAGCACTACATCGCCTGCTCCTTCCAGAAGACCAGCTCGGTCACCGCGCACTTGGCGAGCCGGATCAACCCAGCTGCCCGCTTCTTCTACCTCGACACCGATGTGCTCTTTCCCGAGACCTATGAGACCCGGGATCGGCTGGCCGAGTACCTGGGGATCGAGTTCGACCGCTTCCACAACCTGACGCTGGCCGAGCAGGCGGCGCTGCATGGCGAGGAGCTCTGGAAGCGCGACCCGGACTCCTGCTGCGGGGTGCGCAAGGTGGAGCCGATGCGGCGGGCACTCGATTCCGTAGACTGCTGGGTCGCCGGCGTTCGGCGCGAGGATTCCAACCGCCGCTCCGCCACGCCGAAGTTTGGCTGGGACAAGCGCTTTGATCTCTGGAAGCTGAATCCCCTCGCGGACTGGACCGAGCGCGACGTCTGGAACTACATCCGTGAGCACCATCTCCCGTACAACCCGCTCCATGATCACGGCTACCCGTCGATCGGCTGCACGCACTGCACCCAGCCGGTCGGGCCGGGTGGCTCGCCGCGCGACGGCCGCTGGGCGGGCGTGGCAAAGACCGAGTGCGGGATCAACTAGCGCCACCGCGCCTTCCAGCACCCATCCCCGACCCGATTGGTGAGAACTTCCTATGAGTAGCAGCGAGACCATGGCCGAGCTATCCCTGACCCTCTCCGAGCGCCACACCGCCGACTTCGAGATGATCGCCAACGGCGGCTTTGCCCCCCTCACCGGCTTCCAGGGCTCCGCCGACTGGGAGTCGGTCTGCGAGCGGATGCGCACCGCCGCCGGCGATTACTGGCCGATCCCGATCACCCTGGCCACCGATTCGCCCTGCGAGGTGGGCGATGTGGTCGCGCTTCGCTCCGATGAGGGAAAGCCCCTGGGGCAGATCAGCGTGGAGGAGATCTTTGAGCGCGACATCGGCAGCGAGGCCGAGCGGGTCTACCTGACCGACGATCGGGACCACCCCGGGGTGGCGGCGATCTATGAGGAGGGGGAGCGTTGCATCGCCGGGCCGATCTCAGCCGATGCCCTCCCCGACCACGAGGAGGCCTTCATGCGCCGCTACCTCACGCCGGCGCAGACCCGCCAGGAGTTCGCCGATCGCGGCTGGAAGCGGATCGTCGCCTTCCAGACCAGAAACCCGATCCACCGCGCCCACGAGTACCTGACCAAGGCCGCGCTGGAGGTCAGCGACGGCCTCTTCATCCAGCCCCTGATCGGCAAGACCAAGGCCGGCGACATCCCGGCCGAGGTGCGGATGGCCTGCTATGAGGTGCTGATGGAGCGCTATTACCCAAAGGATCGGGTGATGCTCGGGGTGAAGCCGGCAAAGATGCACTACGCCGGCCCGCGCGAGGCGGTCCTGCACGCGATCGTTCGCCGCAACTACGGCGCGACCCACTTCATCGTCGGCCGCGACCACGCCGGCGTCGGGGACTATTACGGCACCTATGACGCCCAGCGGATCTTCGATTCGATCGACATCGCCGAACTGGGGATCGAGCCCCTGTTCTTCGAGCACACCTTCTGGTGCAATGAGTGCGAGGGCCTTGCCTCGGGCAAGACCTGCCCGCACGAGCAGAGCTCCCACCTCTTTCTCTCCGGCACCAAGGTGCGCGAGATGCTGGCCAAGGGCGAACGGCCCCCGCATGAGTTCTCGCGTCCCGAGGTCGCCGACATCCTGATCGACGCCTACAAGGAGGACTGAGCACCGATGTCTGAGGAGAAGGGCTTCACCCTGTGGTTCACCGGCCTATCCGGCGCGGGCAAGACGACGATCTCCAGGCTGCTTGAGGGCCACCTGCGCGAGCGGGGTTCAAGGCTGGAGATCCTCGACGGCGACGTGGTGCGCGAAAACCTCTCCAAGGGCCTCGGTTTCTCCAAGGAGGATCGCGACACCAACATCCGTCGCATCGCCTTCGTCGCCGACCTGCTCTCCCGCAACGGCGTGCCGGTGATCACCGCGGCGATCTCCCCCTACGCCCAGATCCGCTCTGAGGCAAGGCAGCTGATGGGCGATCGCTTCATCGAGGTCTACGTCAAGGCCACGGTCGACACCTGCGCCGAGCGAGACGTCAAGGGCCTCTACGCCAAGGCCTTCGCCGGGGAGATCAAGGAATTCACCGGGGTATCGGACCCCTACGAGGCGCCGGAGAGCGCCGAGGTTATCTGCGACACCGAAGCAGAGAGCCCGGAGGAGTCGGCCGAGAAGCTGCTCGCCTACCTGGAGGAGCGGGGGTTGATCGCCGGGGCCGCGGTGGCTGCCTGAGGACGCTCTGTGAAGCCGGCCCGCTGGGGTCTGCTCAGCCGCGCCCGGGCCTGACGGGAACCCGGGGCTCCGCCAGCCCGTAGGTGTCGTAGGCGCCGAAGCGCGAGAAGGTCCTGTGGCTCGGGCCGTGATAGTCGGAGGAGGCGGTGGGGGTCAGGCCGAGCTCCTCGCATAGCTCCAGCAGATGCCGGGTCTGCTCCTTGCTGTGGGCGGGGTAGAAGGTCTCTACCCCGTCGGCCCCAAGCGAGCGGATCAGGTCATCGACCTCCTCCGGGGCGGAGATGTCCCAGTAGGGGTGGGCGATGACGGCGACTCCACCGGCGGCGTGGATCAGCTCGATCGCCTCTTCGGCCGTGGGCCAGCGGCGGGGGACGAAGGCCCTGGCGCCGGGGACCAGGTATTTCTGGAAGAAGGGGCCGAGATCCCCGCTCGCACCCGCCGCCCTGGCGATGTGGGGCCGACCGATGGAGAGCGCATCGCCGGCCTCCCTCACGGCGTCCTCCAGATGCAGGTCAAAGCCCTCTGCGCGCAGCTTCTCGACGATCTCCCCCGCCCGGGTCACCCGCTCATGCTGAGCCCGCTCACAGGCGGGCGCAATCGCTCCCAGGTCGATCCAATAGCCGCAGATGTGGAGGTCTTCGGCGTAGGTGTGCACGCAGGACATCTCAATCGCCGGCACCAGCTCGACCCCCAGCCCCTCGGCCGCCTGCGCCGCCTCCCGCACCCCGGCGATCGCGTCGTGGTCGGTCAGGGCCAGCGTGGTGACGCCGACCCCCGCAGCCTCCTCCACCACCGCGGCCGGCGCCAGCTGCCCATCGGAGACCGTGGAGTGACTCTGCAGCTCGATCAGCATCGGCCGCGCAGCCTATTGGCGCCCTGCGCTCGGCGGGCCCCGGGCCCCGCCACCACCGCCGCCGGCCCGCATAAACTGCGCCGCCGTGAGCCCGAGCGAGCGAGCATGCGCCCCTGATTTCCACGCCCCGCGGGCCAGGGGCGAGCTTCTGTGATCTTCAACAAGGTCCTGATAGCCAATCGCGGCGAGATCGCGATTCGCGTCGCTCGCAGCCTGAGGGAGATGGGAATCGATTCGGTCGCCGTCTACTCGGAGATCGACCGCGACGCCCCTCACGTCCGCCAGGCTGATGAGGCCTTCCTCATCGGCCCGGCCCTCCCCGCCGAGAGCTACCTCAATGTGGCCAAGATCCTGGAGGCCGCCGAGCGGGCCGGGGCCGAGGCGATCCACCCCGGCTACGGCTTCCTCGCCGAGAACGCCGAGTTCGCCCGGGCCTGCGCCGAGGCCGGCATCGTCTTCATCGGGCCGCCGCCGGAGGCGATCGAGGCGATGGGGTCAAAGACCAGGGCGCGCCAGATCATGGCCGAAGCGGGGGTGCCCATCGTCCCCGGGGCGACCGTTGCGGCGAAGGACGTCGAGGAGGCTCGCCAGCAGGCCGAGGAGGCCGGCTATCCGGTCGCCTGCAAGGCGGCGGGCGGCGGCGGCGGCAAGGGGTTCCGGGTGGCGATGACGGCGGAGGATCTGGCGGAGGCCTACGAGGGCGCCGCGCGGGAGGGGGAGAAGTTCTTCTCCGACCCTCGGGTCTACGTCGAGCGCTACCTGGAGGACCCGCGCCATGTCGAGGTCCAGGTGCTGGCCGATGCCCAGGGCAACGTGATCCACCTGGGCGAGCGCGACTGCTCGATCCAGCGCCGCCACCAGAAGGTGATCGAGGAGGCCCCCGGACCCCACGTCGACGCCGAGATGCGGGAGCGGATCGGCAGGGTCGCCACCGAGGCCGCGGCTGCCGTGGGCTACCGTGGCGCGGGAACGGTGGAGGGGCTGCAGGTCGGTGAGGAGTACTTCTTCTTGGAGATGAACACCCGGGTGCAGGTCGAGCACTGCGTGACCGAGCTGGTGACCGGGATCGACATCGTTCGCGAGCAGATCCTGATCGCCGCGGGAGAGGCGCTCTCGCTCTCCCAGTCCGAGGTCGAGCTGCGCGGCCACGCGATCGAGTGCCGGATCAACGCCGAGGCGGCGCACAAGAACTTCGCCCCCGCTCCCGGCGCGATCACCACCTACCGCGAGCCGGCGGGCCCCGGGGTGCGGGTGGACTCCGGGGTGCAGGCGGGCACCGAGGTGACGCCGATGTATGACCCGATGGTCGCCAAGCTGATCGTCTGGGACGTCGATCGCGAGCACGCGACGCGACGGATGCTGCGGGCGCTGGGCGAGTACGAGATCGGCGGCCTCACCACCCTGATTCCCTTTCACCGCGCGATCCTGGCCACCGAGCAATGGGCGCGGGGAGATACCTGCCGCGACCTGATGGAGGACCGCGAGTGGTTGAAGTCGACCGCGCCGCGGGCCGTCTCGCCCACCGCCGAGGCGGCTGAGGGTGCCGGGGTCCTGGCCCGCGACTACAGGGTCGAGGTCTCGGGCAAGCTCTTCGAGGTCAGGGTCATCGGCGAGGCTGGCCCCGCGGCTGGGGCAGCGCCCACCGCCGGCAGGCGCCCGCCCAAACGGGAACCCAGAGCCCGAGGCTCGGCCACCGCCTCCAGCGAGTCGCTGCCCGCTCCCCTGCAGGGAACGGTGCTGAAGGTCGCGGTCGAGCTGGGAGCCAGCGTCGCCGAGGGCGATCTGATCTGCGTGATCGAGGCGATGAAGATGGAGAACGAGATAACGGCCCACCGCGCGGGCAAGGTCACCGCTCTGAACGTCTCGGCGGGCGCGGCGGTCTCCAGCGGTGACGTGCTGGCCGTGATCGAGTAGGCCTGAGCGGCGCTCAGGCGGCGCCGAGCTTTTTCCCCGCCTCGCGCAGGTTTTTCACCGTGGCGCTTGGCGCCTTGCGGCCCTCCAGCTTCTCGCCGTGGCGGTTGACCCAGATGACCGGCACGTTCATCTTCAGCAGCGGGGCGACGTCATTGGTGTAGTTGCAGCCGATGTGCAGCCAGCCTTTCTTGCCCCCGATCCGCCGCGCGCACTCTTTGAAGTGGACGGGATCGGGCTTGTAGCTGCGGACCTGCTGGGCGGTGACGACGAGGTCCAGTTCGGTGCGCAGGTGGCGGCGGGAGATGCCCAGCAGTTTGTCGTCGACGTTGGAGATGATCCCCACCTCATAGCGCTTGCCGAGCCGGTCCATCGCCGCGTTTGACTCGCGGAAGGGCAACCAGTAGGCGACGCTGTTGGGCAGGAACTGGGCGCGCGAGGGCTCGATCTCCCATCCCAGCTCCCCCGCGACCTTGACGATCGTGCGCCGCAGGACCTCGGCATAGAGCTCGTAGGAGCCGGCCATGATTTCCGCCTGCACCTCCATGAAGCGGGCGAGGAAGGGACCCTCTTCGAAGCTGAACCCGTCCTTCTGGGCCTCCTTCTTACAGGCCTCAAGGATCCCCTTCTCCCAGTCGATCAGGGTGCCGTAGCAATCGACCGTAACCCATTTGATTGTTTTGAGTGACGGGAGGGGCATCGGGGAGCGCGGCATTATAGGCTGCCGCCCCGCGCCGGTCGGGCGCCCCTCACATGGACCTCCTCGAGTATCAGGGCAAGCAGCTGTTCGCCAAGCACGGCATCCCCGTGCCCAGCGGCGAGGTCGCCTCCAGCGTGGAGGGGGCGGTCGCCGCCGCGGAGCGGATCGGCTACCCCTGCGCGATCAAGGCCCAGGTGCTGATCGGCGGCCGGGGCAAGGCGGGCGGGATCAAGATCGCCGCCGACGCGCAGGAGGCGCGGGCCCATGCCCAGGCGATCATCGGGATGGACATTGTCGGGCCCCACGGAGAGGGCCCGTTCCGGGTGGAGCAGGTCTGGGTTGAGGCTGGCTCCGATATCGCCTCGGAGTACTACGCATCGGTGATCCTCGACCGGGGCGAGAAGAAGCTGCTGGCGATGGTCTCGGCCCGGGGAGGGATGGACATCGAGGCGGTCGCGGCGGAGAGCCCCGAGGCCCTGATCAAACGCCACATCGATCCGACGGCGCCGTTTGAGGCCGCGGCGGCGCGGCCGATCATCGAGGCTGCCGGGCTCGACGAAGATGTCCGCGACCAGGCCGCCGCGGCGCTGGCCGGGCTTGCCGAGGTCGCCGCCGGCGAGGACGCGACCCTGATCGAGGTCAACCCGCTGATCGTCACCGCCAAGCGTGAGGTGGTCGCTCTGGATGCCAAGGTGACGATCGACGGTAACGCCCTCTTTCGCCACCAGGACCTGGCCGAGATCGCCGACACGGTCGAGGACCCGCAGGAGGCGATGGCCAAGGAGCGGGGATTGACCTACGTCAAGCTCGACGGCAACGTCGGCGTCCTGGCCAACGGCGCCGGGCTGTGTATGTCGACACTCGACGTGGTCGCCCAGGCCGGCGGCGCCCCGGCCAACTTCCTCGACGCGGGCGGCGGCTCCAAAGCCGAGGCGATCGTCAAGGCGCTTGAGGTGATCGTCTCGGACGAGAAGGTGACGGCGATCCTCTTCAACATTTTCGGGGGGATCACCCGCTGCGACGAGATTGCCAACGGAATCGTCACCGCCTCGGGACAGCTGGACCTCCGGCTGCCGCTGGTGGTGCGCCTCGACGGCACGAATTCCGAGCAGGGTCTGGAGATCCTCGCCGCGGCCGACCTGCCGAACCTGCACCAGGAGAAGACGATGCTCGACGCGGCCCGCCGCGTCGTCGAGCTGGCGGCGACCATATGAGCATCATCGTCGATCAGAGGACGAAGCTCGTGGTCTCCGGTCTCACCGGCCGCGAGGGCTCCTTTCATGGCCTGCGCAATCGCGCCTACGGGACGGATCTGGTGGCCGGCGTCACCCCGGGCAAGGGCGGCCAGGAGGTGGAGGACGTGCCGATCTTCGACACGATCAGGGAGTCGGTGGAGGGTGCGGGCGCCAACACCTCGATGATCTTCGTCCCCGCCCGCTTTGCCGCCGCGGCGATCGAGGAGGCGATCGAGTCCGGCGTGGAGACGGTGATCGCGATCACCGAGGGGATCCCGGTGCTCGACATGCTGAGGATCTACTGGAAGGCGAAGGAGGCCGGGGTGCGCCTGATCGGGCCAAACTGCCCCGGGGTGCTCTCGCCCGGCAGGGCCAACGTCGGCATCATCCCCGCCCAGTTCTTCGACCCGGGCCCGATCGGCGTCGTCTCCAAGTCGGGCACCCTGACCTACCAGATCGGCAACGAGCTAAAGCAGGCCGGGACCGGCAACTCATCGATCGTCGGCATCGGTGGGGACCCGATAATCGGCACCGACTTCATCGAAGTCCTCGCCATGTATGAGGCCGATCCCGAGACCCAGCTGATCGTGATGGTCGGTGAGATCGGCGGCGACGCCGAGGAGCGGGCGGCCGAGTTCATCGCCGCCGAGGTCTCCAAGCCGGTTGTCGCCTATATCGCGGGCTTCACCGCGCCGCCCGGCAAGCAGATGGGCCACGCCGGAGCGATCATCTCCGGCTCCTCGGGCACGGCTCAGGCCAAGAAGGAAGCGCTGGAGGCCAGGGGCGTGCGGGTCGGTGAGAGCCCGACCGAGACGGCGAGGATCGCCGTCAAGACGCTCGGCTAGCCGCGCCGGCACTGGGCGGAATAGATGCCCACGAGCTGGAGAGCCGCCGGATCGGGGGATGCTAGGCGGGCGAGCTGGCGCGGAGGTGGTCCAGCGCCCTGGCGATGCGGGTGACGCCCTCAGCGACTCGCTCGGCCGGCACCGGGGCGAAGGAGAGGCGCAGGCTGCTCTCGCCGCCCTCCAGCATGAAGTCGGGGCCGGCGACGAAGGTGACGCCCTCGCCCCTTGCCTCCGCCAGCAGCGCCGCTGTGTCGGTGCCATCGGCGAGGTCGAGCCAGAGGAAGTAGCCGCCGCCCGGGACGACGAACTCGGCCGCGGGGAGCTGCTCGCCCAAGGCGTCGACAAGCGCATCGCGCCGCTCGCGCAGAGCGTCCTTGACGAACTCGATGTTGCGCTCAAGCGCCCCCGAGCGGCAGAGCTCCAGGACGACTGCCTCGGCCAGCATGTTGGGCGAGATGTAGGTCTCGTTCGCCCGCCTGGCGAGCGCGGCGATCTCCTCCGCGGGACCCGCCAGGTAGCCGACCCGCACCCCGGGGCTGACGGTCTTGGAGAACGAGGAGGCGTGGATCACTCGGCCGGCGCCGTCCAGCGAGAGCATCGTCTCCAGTCCCCTCCCCTCGAACGGCAGCTCGCGATAGGGGTCGTCCTCGAAGACCCAGAAGCCGTGCTCGGCGGCCAGCTCGACGACCCTGCGCCGCTTCTCGGCCGAGAGCGTGCAGCCCGCGGGGTTATGGAAGTTGGGGATGATGTGGGCGAGCTTCACCGGCCCCGCAGCGAGGACCTCCTCCAGAGCCTCGAGGTCCAACCCGTCGGCCTGCATCGGGACCCCTACCAGGTCGACCCCCAGCCGCTGCAGCAGCAGAAGCGTGCGGTCATATGAGGGCTGCTCGACCACCACCCGATCGCCGGGCGCCAGCAGATGCTCGAAGAGCATCGCGCCGGCCTCCAGCGAGCCGTTGGTCAGCATCACCTGCGAGGGGTCCAGCCCTCCGTGCCTCTCGGCAATCCACTCGCAGAGCCCCGGGTGTCCGATCCCCGTCCCGTAGGAGAGCGCCCTCTCCCAATCCTCGGCGAGCGCGGCGGCCGCGGCTTCGCGCACCGCGGTGTGGGGGAGGATGTCGGCGCTGGGCGCGCCGCGGGCAAAGGAGATCGTCTCAATGGCCATCGGCCTCGACCCTAGCAACGCCTCAGGGGCGGCGTGCCAGGTGCCGGCGGTGGCGCCGATGACGGCGGGGGCCGACCAGCTCGACGAAGCGCGGGTGGGTCGTCTGCAGGCCGCCAGCGCCGGTCGCGGCGACGCTCAGCTGTGCGTTTGCGGCGCCGCCGCTGCGCAGCGCCCGGCGCAGCGCCCGGCGGACACCCGGCGAGAAGCGCAGCGCCAGACCGTCCCACTGCCCCGCCGAGAGGGACGCTGTGGCCGACCCGATCCGGCGCCTCACGGTCACCGCCCTGCGCCCCCGCAGGGTGCTCATCACGACCGTCCCGCCGGCCACGACATTGCACGCTTCCTGGGGGCACTGGGCGAAGACCCTGACCGACCCGCGGATGCGCTGCCTTCTGCCACCCCCAAGTTCAAGTACCGGCCCGGTGCCGCCGGCCACGACGATCGTGGCGGTGGCGCGGGCCACCGCGGAGCCGTTGCAGGAGGCGGTCTGCCCGCTGTAGACGAGCGTGGTGGAGCAGCCTTCGTTGTCGGTGAGCGTGAGGGTCGCCGTGTAGGTGCCGGGCTGGGCGTAGGTGTGGTTGACGGTCGCCTTGGAGCTCCGCAGATGCTTGCCGTCGCCGAATTCCCAGGCGTAGGTGGCGATCGAGCCGTCGGGGTCCTTGGAGGAGCCGGCGCGGAAGGTGAGCCTGCGCCCCTGGATCCTCTTCTGCGGGGCGACCGTGAAGGAGGCTGACGGCGGTTGGTCGGGGACGATCGCGACCCCGCTCGGTGCGCTGCCGGCGGGGATCGAGGCGGAGGGGGCGTTGGTCGAGGTGTTGAAGGCGGTCACCACGCCACCGCCGGAGTCAGAGACGTATCCCTGGGAGCCGTCGGGGCTCACCGCGACGCCAACGGGTTCGTTGAGGCCCGTGATCGCCGTGCCCGCGGCGTCGGTCGCGGTGTTGATCGGGGTCAGCGTGCCGCTGCCGGACCCCGCGGCGTAGGCCAGCGTGCCGCTGGGGCCGATCGCGATTCCCGAGGGCCCCGAGCCGACCGGTATCGGGGTGCTGGACAGCTGCCCGTTGGCGGGGTCAAAGGCCGTGACGGAGTTCGAGCCGCTGTTGGTGACGTAGGCCCGCCCGCCGTGAGGGCCGATCGCGATCTGGTCGGGCCCGAGGGCGTCGGTCACCGTTCCCGTCACCGCGCGGGAGGCGGAGCTGAGGATCGCCACGTTGCCGCCTTTTCTCTGGGCGACGAAGACGGACCCCCCGTCGGGGGAGATCGCGACGCCGTCGGGTTCTTCTCCCAGGTGAATCGGTGAGCCGGAGACCGAGTTCGTCGCGGTGTCGATGACGGAGACGGTGCCATCGCCGGAGTTGGCGACCCAGGCGCTCTGCCCGTCGGGAGCAACGGCGACACCGCGCGGCTTGGAGCCGACGGGGATCGTCGAGACAACCGAGTTTGTCGCGGTATTGATCACCGACACGGTCCCTTCGGTTTCGTTCGTGACGTAGGCCAACTGGCCGTTGGGGGTGATCGCCACGTCGCGGGGTCCGGTACCTACCGGGATTGTCGTCACCGGGGAATCGCTGCTGGCGTCAAAGACGGAGACCGTCGCGCTGCCGTTGTTGGCCACGTACCCATCGCGGGCCGAGGCCGGCACGGCGCTGGCTCCGGCGATGGCGAGCAGCGCGACCGCACCGCCGCCCGCCCGCTTCACTCGATCGGAAAACAAAGCCCATCCCCCTTCGATCGCTTGCAGCCTCTACTGCGCAGACACGCCGGCGGGGCGAGAGTTGCACCCCTGGGCCAGACCCCCGAGTGAAGGCGCGTGCCTCTAACGACCGTAGCGATCCGAGGAGAGCACGAGTTGCTCGGGGATCGCGGCGCGTGGGGGGGGCGCCGGGTCGGCTCGGACCGAGACGGTCTCGGCCACGCTGCGGCTGATCTGGTGGGTGGCGCCGGGGGAGGCGATCGTCACCCGGTCCTCGTCGGAGTCCTCCACCTGGCCCTCCAGCCCCGGCTCCAACCCGGCGTCTTTGAGGTAATGGAGCAGATCCTCGGCCTCGTTCTCGAAACGCAGCACCTGGACCTTGGCGCCGATCTCGACGTCGGCCAGCAGCGAGCCCTGCTCGCGGATGCCCTCCACGATCGGATGGCCGTGGGGGCAGGTGGTCGCCTCGCCGATCGCCGCCCGCATCCGCTCCTCCAGGACCGGCGACATCGCGTGCTCGATCCGCTCGGCCTCCTCGTGCACCTCGTCCCAGGGGATGCCGAGCACATCGGTGAGAAAGCGCTCGATCATCCGGTGGCGGCGGACAATATGGCTGGCGTGCTCGCGTCCCGAAACGGTGAAGGCCAGCGATTTGTCGGCGCTGCGCTCGACGTAGCCGTCCTCCATCAGCCGCCCGACCATCTCGTGCACGGTGGGCGGGGAGAGCTGCATCGCACGGGCGACGTTGGCCCCGGTCATCGGCAGCCCGGCCTCCTCCAGCCAGAACATGATCTCCAGGTACTCCTGCTCGGCGACGGTCGCGGTGTCCTGCGCCACGTGATCTCCCCTCCAGATCCGGATTGATCTCCGATACTAGAGGGCGGTCCTCGCGCCCCCCGCCGGCGCACCTCCTGGCCAGGATTAGGGTAGCCTAACTTGGGATGACGGCGGTGAGGCAATCCCTGGCTCGGCACTGGCCCCTCTACCTCGCGGCGCTCGGCGCGGGCCTGCTCGCCTGGAGCGCGCTGGAGGCCTCCGGCGGGGTGCCCGATCCGACGGCGTCCACCACCCACCTGAGCCACGCCGCGGTGATCATCGACAGCGGCCTGCTCGTCTTCCGCGAGGGGCTGGAGACGATCCTCGTGCTCGCCGCGGTGACCGCCAGCATGCTGGGAGCCAACGCCGTCTACCGCAAGCCCGTCGCGGCCGGCGCCGGCGCCGGCTTCGCCGCGACCCTGGTCACCTGGTTCGCGGCGATCTGGGCGATCGGGCAGCTCGGCGGCGGCGGCCTCGCGATTCAGGCTGCCACCGGCCTGCTCGCGGTGATTGTTCTGCTGGTCGTCATGAACTGGTTCTTTCACCGCGTCTACTGGACCGGCTGGATCGCCAACCACCATCGCCGGCGACGCAGGCTGCTGGACCGGGCGGGTGTCGACCCGCTGAGGGCGACGATGGTGGGCCTGATCCTGCTCGGGTTCACCTCGGTCTACCGAGAGGGATTCGAGGTCGTGCTGTTCCTGCAGAACCTGCGCCTCGGCTACGGCTCCATCACGGTGCTGGAGGGGGCGGCGCTGGGACTGGTCCTCACCCTCGGAGTCGGAGCGCTGACCTTCCTCGCCCACCACCGCTTCCACTACAAGCGCATGCTCGTGGTCACCGGCGTGCTGCTGGGGATCGTGCTGATCGTGATGGTCGGCGAGAGCGTGCAGGAGATGCAGCTCGCGGGTTGGCTGCCGACCACCACCGTGCCCCTGGCGATTCCCGGCTGGGTCGGGCTGTGGTTCGCGGTGTTCCCGACGGTTGAGGGATTGGTGGCGCAGGTGCTGGCGGGGGGTCTGGTGCTCGGCTCCTACTTCGGCGCGGAGTACCTGCGGGTCCGGCGGCCGCGGGCCCGGGGCGAGGCCGTCGCCAGGCGGGGCGAGGCGACCCCCGCTCGGCCGGCCGGAAGCGACGTACCGGCTCTCTCCCTGCGCTGATCGCCGTTCAGCGTCCCTCCATCAGGGTGGAGACGACCGCCTGGTAGAAGCCCTCGCCCATGCGCCCCTCGGTGACGGTGACATTGTCCGGCTCGGCGAGCGCGGCACGCAGCCCCGGATCGCGCTCGGGCCCGTTGGCGACGAGGAAGAAGCGACCGACGACGGCGGCCACCCCCAGATCCTCGACCGAGTCGCCGACCGCGATGCACTCCTCCCGGCCGTAGCCGCGCGCCCGGGCGTGGGCGCCGACCGCGGCTGCCTTGCTCACCATGCGGGGAACCAGATGGTAGGCGTGGACCGTCTCGATCCCCGGCATGGTGCGGGAGATCGCCCCGTTGTCGAGCAGCCGCACGTCGTCGCCGTGACCTCGCTCGGCGAGCACTCTGTTGGCCTCCTCCACGTCGACCGCGCCGCGGAAGAGGTGGGAGTGCTCGCGCTCGGTGTGCCAGGGAGAGTGGTACTCGAGCCTGCTGTCGAAATGCTCGAAGAGGATCCGGGGCAGGCCGCGATCCTCCATCTGCTGATAGATCGTGCGCTCGGGCCCCGGGGCCATCGCGCCACTCATAACGGTGGTCTCACCGCCGATCACGAAGGCGCAGCCGGCCTCATAGATGTAGGAGTCCTGGCCCATCAGCCGGGCGTCCTCCAGCACCTGTGCCTCCCGCCGTCCCGACATCACGACGACCTCGACCCCCGCTCGGTGGCAGGCCTCCAGGGCCCGCGCCTGGCTCATCGAGAAGTGGCCCTCGGAGTCGCGGAACAGCGCCCCGCCCCTGCCCAGCAGAGTCCCGTCGAGGTCGGTGTAGACGCACTTCAGCGGCATCGGCTGCTCGCTACGGTAGCGGCGTGAGCGCGGAGCGAGCGAAGCAGCCAGATCTGATTCAGCCCGCAGGAGCCAAGCGCGATCCGGCGTTTTTTTGGCAACTCGCGGACAGGACCCTGGATCTGGGGCAGCCGATCGGGGCCGGGATCGTCAACGTGACCACCGACTCGATGTTCGAGGGAGCTCGAAGCGGCACTCCCTCCCGGGCGATCGAGGATGGGCTGGCCCTGGCTCGGGCCGGGTTCGAGATGCTCGACGTGGGGGCGGTGGCGGCGCGGAGCGGGCCGCCGGTCGCCGCCGAGGAGGAGGCCGCCGCGCTGGTAGCGGTTGTCGAAGGGCTCGCCGGGGAGGGCGTGCCGATCTCCGCCGACACCTTCTCGGTCGAGGTCGCGCGGCTGGCCCTGGCGGCTGGCGCGGCCGCGGTCAACGACATCTCCGGCGGCGATGAGGAGATGTTCGGGTTGGTGGGAGAGGAGGGGTGCGGCTACGTGCTGATGCACATCGAGGGGCCGCCGCGGGTGGAGCGGCCGTGGCGCGAGTACCGCGACGTGGTCGGCCACCTGAAGGCCTGGTTTGAGCGGCGGCTTGAGCTGGCGCGCAGCCTCGGGGTGGCGGAGAGACAGATCGCGATCGACCCCGGCCTGGACTTCGACCTCAGCCCCGAGCAGGACCTGGAGATCCTGCGTCGGCTGGGCGAGCTGCGCGAGCTGGGGTTCCCGTTGTACGTCTCCCTCTCACGCAAGGACTTCATCGGAGCGCTCCTCGGCGGCTCCTGGGAGGGGCGGCTGCCGGCGGCCGAGCGGGAGTGGGGAACGGTCGCCGCCGTCGCCCTGGCGGTTCGCAACGGCGCCGACGTGCTCCGCATCCACGACCGCAGCTCGTTGCAGGCGGTCAAGGTTGCCGGCCGGATCTGCTCTCCGGCGCGGAGCACCGCGTAGTGGCCAAGAGCCTGCTGGCGACTCCCTGGTCGATCGCCATCGACCCGGCCCGGCGCGACGGGCGCATCGTCGCCGAGGGCACCGAGGGCGAGCGTGCCGCGCGGCGGGTGGCGCTGCCCCCCTCACTGGACCCCGGTTTCGCCGCGGCGCTCCGCGCGGCGGGGATCGAGCGCCTCTACTCCCATCAGCGCGAGGCATTCGCCGCGGCATCGCGCTCGAACCTGGCAATCACCAGCGGCACGGCCTCGGGCAAGAGCCTGGCCTTCAACCTGCCGGTCCTCGACGGCATCGCCAGGGATCCCAAGCGTCGGGCGCTCTACCTCTACCCGACCAAGGCGCTGGCCCAGGACCAGGCGCGCAAGCTCGGCGCGCTGCGCCCGCCCGGCCTGCGCGAGGCGATCTATGACGGCGACACTCCGCGCGAGGAGCGTCCGGCGATCCGTCGTCGCAACAACCTCGTGCTCACCAACCCCGACATGCTCCACGTCGGTCTGCTGCCCAACCACAAGAGCTGGGGCGACTTCCTCGCCAACCTCGGCTGGGTGGTGGTCGACGAGGCCCACACCTACCGCGGCGTCTTCGGCTCCCATGTGGCCAACGTCTTGCGGCGGCTGCGCCGGGTTGCCCGCGCCTACGGCGCCGAACCGCGCTTTCTCCTCGCCTCGGCGACGATCGCCAACCCGCTCGAGTTGGCGGAGCGGCTGGTGGGGACGCCGTTTGAGCTGATCGACGACGACGGGGCGCCTCGGTCCGGACGCGAGATCGTGATGTGGAACCCGCCGCTGATCGACAGGGCGACGGGCGTGCGGCGCTCGGCGCTTTCGGAGGCCGCGGACCTGCTCGCCGAGCTCGTCTCCCAGGGCGTGCGGACGATCTGCTTCCTCAAAAGCCGAAGGGGGATCGAGCTGATCCAGCGATTCGCGCGGGAGAACCTCGCGGCGCGCGGCAAGCCCGAGCTGGCGGAGCGCATTGCCCCCTACCGAGGTGGCTACACGCCGCAGCAGCGGCGCGAGATCGAGGCTCGTCTGGGCGCCGGGGAGCTGCTCGCGGTGGTCGCCACCGACGCGCTTGAACTGGGGATCGACGTGGGTGAGCTGGACGCGGCGATCTGCGTCACCTTCCCCGGCACCGTCGCCAGCCTGAGGCAGATGTGGGGTCGGGCGGGACGGCAGCGGCGCGGTCTGGCCGTCTACATCGCCGGCCAGGATGCGCTTGACCAGTTCTTCTGCCGCCACCCCGACGAGTTCCTCGAGCGGCCGGTCGAGGCGGCGATCCTCGACCCCGCCAATGAGCAGATTTCCTCCCGCCATCTCCTCGCAGCCGCCTACGAGCTGCCGCTGACCGATGCCGACGCGGAGTTCTTTGGCCCCGGCTGGCGGGAGCGGGCCGAGCGGCTCTTGGCGGCGGGGGAGATGCGGCGAGCGGGAGGGCGCCTGCTGCCGCGCCGCAGCGAGTTCGTCGCCTCGAGGATCTCGCTGCGCTCCGCCTCTCCCGACTCGGTCGCGGTGATCGAGCGGGGCTCGGGGGAGATGTTGGGCCTGGTCGAGGCCGAGCGCGCCTTCACCACGATCCATCCCGGCGCCGTCTATCTCCACCTCGGCCGCTCATACGCGGTCGAGCAACTCGACCTCGACGGCCGCCGGGCGATCGTCTCGGGCTTCGACGGCGATTGGTACACCCGGCCGAAGAAGGAGACCGAGATCTACATCGAGCGGATCCGCGAGCAGCGCGCGGTGGCGGGGGTCGAGCTGCACTTCGGCGAGGTCTCGGTGACGGAGCAGGTGATCGCCTACCAGCGGGTCTCGATCTCCGAGCAGGAACCGATCGACATCGTCGCCCTGGAGCTGCCCGAGCAGAGCTTCCCCACCCAGGCGCTCTGGTACGTGCTGCCGGAGCGGCTCACCGCCGCGCTGCCGCCCGAGGTCCTGCTCGGCTCACTGCACGCAACCGAGCACGGCCAGATCGCGGTGCTGCCGCTGATCGCGATGTGTGATCGCTGGGACATCGGCGGCCTGTCGACAAACGTTCACTTCCAGACCGGCCGCGCGACGATCTTCGTCTACGACGGGCACCCCGGCGGCGTGGGCATAACCCTGTGCGGTTACCAGCGCTTCGAGCGGCTGCTGGAGGACGCCGAGCGTCTGATCGCCGAGTGTCCCTGCGAGTCGGGCTGTCCCTCCTGCGTCCAGAGCCCGAAGTGCGGCAACCTGAACGAGCCGCTGCACAAGACCGGGGCGCTGGAGCTGATGCGGGCGATGCGGGCGCCCGTCGCGCCCGCCTAGCATGGCCGGGATGTATGAGGAGTCGATCCGGGAGGAGTTCACCCACCAATCCGGTTCCCTTGTCCGCAGCCCGGTGATGACCGCGGCAGAGACCATGGGCGCGCTGGTCGAGCTGGTACCGGCAGAGGCTGGCGCGCGTTGGTTGGAGAGCGCCTGCGGCCCGGGCCTGATTGCGCGGGCGATTTCTGGGCGCGTCGGCTCGGTGCACGGCGTCGACCTGACCCCGGCAATGGTCGAGTTGGCGCTGGAGGAGGCGCGGGTCGAAGGTTTGGCCAACGTCACCTTCTCGGTCGGCGACGCGACCGCACTGGAGATCGAGGACGCGAGCTTTGACGGCGCCTTCACCCGCTTCAGCCTGCATCACATCCCGGCGCCGCAGCGGGTCCTGTCCGAGATGGCGCGGGTGGTCCGTCCAGGCGGCTGGATCGTGGTCGGCGATCACGTCACCGACGACGACGGCGAGGCGGCTGCCTGGCACGGGGAGATCGAGCGGCTGCGCGATCCATCCCACTGGGCCTGCCTGACCCCCGGGCGCCTGCGCTCGATCGGGCAGGAGGCCGGCCTGGCTCTCGACCGCGAGCAATCGATCCCCCTGCGCATCGACTTCGACGAGTGGCTGATCCGCAGCTCCGGCGGACCGGGGGCCGCGGCGCTTATCGAGGGGCTCCTCGCCGATGCGCCACCGGCGGCGGAGAGCTTTCGCCTCGTCGGCGAGGGCGACGCTCGTCGGCTTGAGCTCCGCTACCAACTCCTGCGCTGGCGACGGGTCTGAGCCCGGGCCTCCGGCCCATGCCACATGCGGCGCTCAGGGCCAGAGCTGGCGAAGGGCGAGGATTGCGAAAGCGTGGGACCAGGCGAGCGGGGTGGTGGAGCGGGGTAGGCCGGTGCGGCCGCCAACCCGCTCGGGAAACATCCCGGTTGGGGTCGAGGCGCGGCGCAGATCGCCCATCAGCCGCAGGGCCGCACGCCGCTCGCCCAGCGCGGCGAGGCTCCATGCGGTCCAGGCCGTGGGGGCGGTCCAGGGTTCGCCGTCGGGCCAGTTCTCAGAAGGCAGGATCCCGAACCGGCCCTGGCGCGCCACCAGCCCTCGCAGCGAGCGCCGGATGAGTGGGTAAAGGCGCGGGCGGGCGAACGGCCGCACCGCCCAGGCGGCCGCGGTGTCGAGACCCGAGGCGGGATCGCCCGCCCGCCGCTCCAGCCCCCGCCCGCTGGCGAAGAGGGCCCGGATGCGAGCGGCGCTGAGGCCGGAGGCGACCGCATTGCCCAGGTAGTCGCCGCCTTCACCCTCCTGGTAGTCGGGGCGCCCACGCCAGGCGAAGGGACGGTGGGGCGCCGGCAGGCCGGCGGCGCGGGCGGCAGCGGCGACCCAGCCCGCGGCGTCCCCCTCGGCGGGCCGCCCGGGGACCGCCGAGCCGCTGCCGCTGAAGCGGGCGGCCGACCCGAGGCGCAGGCCGAGCAGGAAGCTGACCACTCGGCGCGCTTCGCCTCGGTACCCCGCCGAGGCGAGGGCCAGAGCCACGGCGCTCGCGTCCCGTGGCCAGACGTAGGCCCAGCCTTCCCTGGCGCCGGCTGCGACCGCCCCGGTGCGGCGATCGGTCAGCGCCCGCAGGACCAGCAGCGAGCGTTCATACATCCGCCGCGCCCAGCTGGGCGCGCCCGCGCCCAGCCCGCGCGCCCGCGCCACCCAGTTCCGCTCGGCCCGGGCTCCCGCCCTTCCACCGATCGAGCGGACGATCGTGGCCCGCTCGGCACCGAAGCGCGCTTCGGTTCGCAGCACGTTCGTCCCGGCGACATATCGCTGGCGGATGGAATCTGCGCGCCATAGCGGAAGACGCCGTGTCCCCACCTCAACCCGGGCCACGAGCGCGCTGACGGGCGACACGCTGCCCGCGGCCTGCCGCGCGGCCGGGACATCGAGCAGGGCCCGGCCCGCCGGCCCGCCGATCGTCACCTCGACCACGTCGCCGAAGGAGTCGACCGCCGCCGTCTGGCCCCCGTCGCCCACCACCGCCGTGCCGAGGAATGGCGCCGGTAGCCCCGGCGGCGCTGGCGGGGTCCGCGGATCGGCGCGGACCCCGCCGGAGACCGCGAGCCCCCCCGTGACCACTGCGGCGGCGATCGCAAGCGCTGCACCGGCTCGTCCCATGCCTCAATGCAATCAGCCTCGCGCCCTCCCGGTCGTTAGCCTCCCTGCGCGGCTCGGCCGCGCAATTTGGCGAGGCGAGGTAGCTCAGTTGGTAGAGCACACGACTGAAAATCGTGGTGTCGTGGGTTCGATTCCCACCCTCGCCACTCGCGGAACACGAGGAGGGAAGCGGGTTTGCGCCCGCTTCCCTCCCTC
>DATLSM010000113.1:0-2540 GCA_035534175.1 Solirubrobacterales bacterium
GTGGGACTGCCGGCCGGCGTCCGGCGAGTGGTCAAGGGACTGATCCTGACCGCCTGCGTGAGCCGGCACCAGTTCTGCTGGCCCACCTACGGGGAGACCGTGGCCGAAGTGATCGAGGGGTTCGAGAAGGGCTGGGAGTTCTTCGGCGGGGTATTCCGGGTGGTAATCTGCGATTATGTGGCGCGCCACATAATCGGGCTTGTGTGCCCATCCCCGTTATGTGGCCGGCGCCGCCCAACGTCCCGAACCGGAATGGAGATGCGTCAGGGCGACGCCGGAATCGGTCACATAACGATCAGAGGGAAGCCAGCCATTTCAGCAGCGATTCGTCCGACCTCCAGACGGGCGTCGTGCGGAACGCCGCCGAAGAACCCGGAGGCTCCGCCGCGCGGAGGGCTGCCTCCTTGGCCTTGGTGTTGATTTCGGCGTAGCGGTTGGTGGTGGAAAGATCGGCGTGGCCAAGCCAGCCGCGGATGACGTTGACCTCAACGCCCGCCTCGACGAGGTGGACTGCCGCCGTGTGCCGGAACAGGTGCGGAGTGACATGGCGGGCGGTCCCAGGGTCATCGAGAAAGGCGCCGTGGCGCCGCACGATCTTGTAGATGCCGAAGCGTGTGAGCGCCTGACCATGCGCCGTGAAGACTGGCGTCGCTGGGGTCGCAGCCGGCTCGCATGACCCGATGAGCGCCTCCAGTAAGGCGCCCGTCTTCTGCCAGAGCGGGCTGGTCCTCCACTTGTCGCCCTTGCCGTGGAGGCGCACTCGCGGATGCTCACCGAGTTCGAGATGCTCTACGCGAAGGTCGACGACCTCCTGAACACGGGCGCCCGTGTTGTAGAGGAAGAGCAGGAGCGCCCGGTCGCGAAGAGCGAGACGGCCCTTGTTCGGCAGGCGCCCCATGAGATCCTCGACCTCGTCGCGCTCCAGGAAGTGCGTTTCGGGTGGAGCCGCCCGCTTCATGGGAATGGATGCGACGCGCTGGCAAACGCCGAGCATCTCGGGCGCTCGCCCGGCGATGTACTCGAAGAGGCAATGGATGGCGGCGAGGCGCTGGTTGCGAGTGCGGACGTGATTGGCGCGGTCGTAGTCGAGGTAGCGGAGAAAGCTGACCACCCTGTCGAAGGTGAGATCGTCGAGGGTGAGACGCGTGATTTTGCGGTGGCTGTCCGCGGAGCCGAATTGGAGGAACAGGCGGACGGTGTCACGGTAACTGCGCACCGACGCAGGTCGCAGGCCCTTGACGGTGACGAGGTGGTCCACGAAGAAGGAGTGGATGACGCGCCCGAGAGGCTCCGCGCTCATGGTCATGGCGCCACCCCCTTCCAGGCTGCCTCGGCGAAGGCTTCGAACCTGCGGTTGGCTTCGTTCAGGAGCTCGGGCGTGATGGTCAGGTACACCGCCGTCGAACTTGGTGCGACGTGACCCATGAATGTCGACAGTTGCTGTAGTCGGCTCGACGGCTCGACGCCCTCCCGATACCACCGCAACAAGCAGCCGACCGCGAACGAGTGGCGGAGGCTGTGGAGGCAGGGCGGTGACACCCCGTCGGGGATGGTGAGATCCAGGTTGCCTACCAAATGATGGAAGACCTGGCTGGCCGTGCAGGGATGAATGCACCGACGGCCGTCGAACGTGAAGAGCGGTTCCTCGGCAACGTCCGATGCGGGGCGGCCGCCAAGCCGCCGCTCGACCTGTTCGGACACCAATTGCTCGATCCGTGGTCCATGCGGCACGAGGCGGCTCTTGCCGAACTTGCCACCGCGCACGACGAGCAGGCTCTGTTCGGAGTTCACGTCGCGCAGGCGTAGCCCACAGACCTCACCCGCCCGAAGGCCGAGCCCATAGCAGAGGGCGAAGATGGCGTGGTAGGTCGGCCCGCGATGCTGGGCGCGCGAGTT
Organism: Solirubrobacterales bacterium; assembly: GCA_035534175.1. Classification (GTDB taxonomy): domain Bacteria; phylum Actinomycetota; class Thermoleophilia; order Solirubrobacterales; family 70-9; genus DATLSM01. Next base: position 1,897 of record DATLSM010000113.1, read on the forward strand.
GTCGGGGAGGGCTGCGGCGGCTGCGAGCAACCGCCTCGCGTGAACGATGTCGAAGAGGAACGGGATCCGCACCGACGTGACCCGGCGTCGGCGTACTCGAAGGGGAGAGGTGGGCAGGAGTTCGTTGCTCACTGCCCAATCGAAGAAGCCTCGCACCACCCCCAGCAGGTGGTTGAAACTTCGAGGCCGGTGCCGCGGCCGCGAGCCCAGGAAGTCCTCCAGAAGGCCTTGCGTCAGCTCATCCAGTTGGCGAACGCCGCACTGCTCCGCAAAGCGCACCAAGAGCCGGAGCTCGTGCTGCTCGCTGTGGTACTTGCGGCCGAGCGCCTTCTTGTGGCCGAGGAAGCGTTCCGCGGCGCTGCCGAGCTCTTCGCTCACCGGAGCACCTCCTCGCCGTCGCCCTGGGCGACCTGCCTGAGGGACTCGACCGCCACCTTCGAGTAGATCTGCGTCGATGCCGACGAACGGTGGCCGACGAAGTCGCCAATCGTCTTGAGCGAGAACTCGTTATCGACGAGGCGCTGCACCAGCGTGTGGCGCAGGGTGTGGGACCCCCGGCGGGGAACGTTCACGCCGGCCCGCTCCAAGTAGCGCCCGGCGCACGCCGAGATCGCGGCGGTCGCGATGGGCCGCAGAGGCGCCAC
>DATLSM010000114.1:0-2237 GCA_035534175.1 Solirubrobacterales bacterium
TAGACGAGCGCGACTGGGCCGGGCACTGCAACTTACCCTAACGGTTCAAGTGGAGACGGAAAGTCTTTTCGAGTCGGTGCCCAACTTCTCCGAGGGCCGGCGGGTTGACGTCATCACCGCCATCGAAAGAGCCGCGCGAAGGGCCCATTGGCTGGACACCGACGCCGATCCCGACCACAACCGCGTGGTGATCTCGATCGCAGGCGCCAGGACCAAGCTCGTCGAATCGATCCTGGCGTCGGTGGGAGAGGCGGTCGAGCACATCGACATGACGCGGCACGAAGGCGTCCACCCGCGGGTGGGCGCAGCCGACGTGGTGCCGCTCGTGCCCCTGGGCCAGACCACCCTCCAGCAGTGCCGCGAGCTGGCGCACGAGCTCGGCGAGCGCATCTGGTCGGAGCTGAAGGTGCCGGTTTACTTCTATGGGTTCGGCGAGGAGCAAACGCTGGCCGACATCAGGTCCGGCCGCGCCACGCCAAGCCTGGGAGGACCCAACCTCCACCCCACCGCCGGGGCCGTCTGCGTCGGCGCCCGTCTCACGCTGGTCGCATTCAACGTCCTGCTGCCGGGGGCCGGCGTGGTGGCCGCGCGGGCCCTCGCCCGCTCGATCCGCGAGTCGGCCGGAGGGATGCGAGGCGTCCAGGCGCTGGTTTTCGTCCTCCCGGGGGGCCAGGTCCAGCTTTCGATGAACCTGTTCCGGCCTGCGGAGACGACTCCTGACATGGTGATCGCCGAGCTGGAGCGGCTCGGCGTGCCGCTGGGGGCTCAGCAGCTGGTGGGCCTGTGCCCGGCTGCCGCAGCGAACGGCGCTGCCGACGGACGCCTGCTGGAGGCGAGGCTGGCGGCGGCGGCCGCTCGAGCCGCGGCACGCCGGTGCGAGGAAGCGGGAGGCGAAGAGCTCAGGGCCCTTGCGGTCCGCCTCTCCACAGAGGCAGCCGGCCTCGCCAACATGTCCATCGACCAGGACGCTCTGCTGGCGGGCGCCGAGCGCTCGGCCGCGCTCGTGCCTGTGCTGCGTGCGGCAGAGGTCGGGGACCCGGAGCTCGACGCCATGCTCGGCGTTGCCTCGCGGGGCTTGCGCTCCGCCATCACCGCGGGAACCGAGGCGCTCTACCGCTCGAGGCTTGCCGCGCTCGACGCGCGGCTGGCTTAGCTTGTGCTGGCGCTCGTGTCGATGCTCACGTTGCAGGCGCCGCCGTTGACCTCGAGCCGGTAGCCGTCGGTCGCGCCGCCGAAGTCGGACGTCTCAAAGCTCAAGTTGCCGATCGCATGAGTCTGCCGGCCGTCGGCCTTCAGACTCACCGCCCCACCCGAGACCGCCACCGACGCTGCTGTACCGCTCGGCCTGTGCAGGCTCACCGTCAGGGCCCCGCCGTTGACGGTGATCGGCACGATTCCTGACGGCTGCCCGAGCGTGATGTCCTCCTTGCTCGCGCCGGTGTTGATCTCGACCGAACCGACGTGAACCCCCGAGAGCTTGAACGTCTCGCTGACGGCGCCGGTATTGGACTTGATCGTCCATGGGATGCTCGGATTGAGCTCTAGGGTCATCACGAAGCGCCGCGACTGGAAGAGGCCGACGCCGCTGCTCGACTGCTCGATCCGTAGACCTCCCGTCGAGCGATCGAGCGTCACGCCCGGTCGCGGACCCGAGTACTCGATGTGAGCTCGATAAAGGCTTCCGTCCAGCGAGTCGCCGGCGGACATCGTAATGGTCGCCGCGCCGACGTCGATCTCGACGGCCGCGTGATCGATGTTGCCCACGGTGTCCGTCGCGTCCAGGACCTCGGTCGTTCCGGGGTTGGGAGCGACCGCGATGTACGCCACCGCCCCGACGACAGCCAGCAGTGCGACGAGCGCGGCGGCGATCTCACCGGAGCGACCCTGGACCGTCCGCCGGATGACGAGCTCGAGGCCGATCAAGATCAGGATGACCGGCCATAGGTTCCAGAGCTCGGCCACCCGATCCGCTGAGATCTGGCCGGTGTTGGCGAGGAGGGCGACGATCCCCACGAGGATGAGGAGGGCCGGCCAGAAGAAGCTCCGGTAGTGGTAGGTCATCTCACGACCGCGAGCGGCGGACGACCAACCAGACACCGACCGCGATCAGGGCCACCGGCCAGAAGATTTCCGGGCGCAGCCAGTCGAGCAGCCCGAGGTTGTTCAAGAGGAAAAGGACTCCAGCCACGATCAGCACACCGGGCCAGAAGAGATCGTGTCGCCAGGGACGGTTCACA
>DATLSM010000115.1:0-27738 GCA_035534175.1 Solirubrobacterales bacterium
CACCTCGCACCGATTCGCCAGCGCATCGAGTCGATCTTTTGGACCTGCAAGGACATCTTCACGCTCGAGCGCCACGGTGCGCGCACCCTGGAGAACCTCCGCGTGCGCCTTGCCTGCCGTTTCGCAGCACTCGCCGCCGGCGTAGCGCTGAACTACCGACTCGGCCGTCCCAGCTGGTCCCTTGCCTGCTACACAGCGTGATGCCGTGGCACTACTCATCTGGTGCGTATCCGGTTGGCTCCGCAAGAGTTGCCAGCCTTCGCGCTAGGAATAGCCCCCTTCGCCCCGCAGGCGCACTCTCGCAGCCGGCGCGGGTTGGGCAAGAGCCAAATACCTCGCGAGTTCCTCAGGACACGTGAGATTGGATGAAACGGACTTAACCGGATACGCACCACTCATCTAGGGAGATGCTCCCGCCTAGTGCGGCCCAAGCCGTGTTGGCGCGTCAAGCTCTTGCACTATCCTTAGCCAATGGCGTTGCTTCCGGAGCATCTTTCAAAGGCAGCGGTTGGGCGCGAGCGATTGTCCCGCCAGGTGATCGAAGCCCACCAGCGCGAGCATATTCTCGACGCTGCGGTCGCTATCTTCGCGAAGCGCGGCTACCAGGGCACCACCGTCGACCATCTCGTCGCGGCTGCGAAGATCGGCGTCGGCAGCTTTTACGCGCTCTTCGACGGCAAGGAGGACTGCTTCCTCCAAGCCTACGACCGGATCGTCTCGGCCGCCTCCGACCAGCTCGCCGCGACGCTGCCCGGCGACGTGCCTTGGCCCGAGCGGGTCTGCGCTTTCCTTCGTGCCTCGCTCGCATTGATCGCCGCCGAGCCCCTGCGCGCCCGCGTCGTCTTGGTCGAGGTGCAGACGGCCGGATCGCCTGCTCTGGCTCGCTACCAGGCCACTATCGACGGGCTGATCGCTCATCTCCGACATGGCCGCGCCCTCAGCTCGCGCGCCGCCGAGCTGCCCACGACCCTCGAGGAGGCGACCGTCTTGGGGCTCGCTTGGCTCCTTCACCAGCGCCTTGTCGTTGGCGAGGTCGAGGAAATCGAAGAGCTCTTCCCCGACTTCGCCGAGATTCTGCTCGAGCCCTACCTCGGCGAGGCCGACACGAAAAGGCTGATTGCCGCCTCGATCGCCGCATCTTCGCCCCGCGCCTGAGACGATCCCTCTCCGGCGTCCCCTGCGCCGGATCTCCGTCTGGCCATGATCGCCATGGCTGAGCTTCAGGCGAACCCTGGGCCGCTGTCCGCCGGCCCGCGCGAGCGGCTCGCCACCGCGGCCATCGACCTCGTCCTCGAGCGTGGCTACGAGGCGACCACGGTCGAGGCGCTGATCGAGCGGGCCGGGGTCGACCTCGCCGAGTTCGAGCGCCATTTCAGCGACAAGGAAGATTGCATCCTCACCGTCGTCGACGAGGGAGTTGAGCGCTTTCGTTTCGCCGTCTTCGCCGCCTATGAGCAACACGAACTCTGGCGAGACCGCCTGCGTGCAGCGGCCTACGCAGCCGCTCGCTGGGTGCGCGACAACCCCAGCTACATCGCCTACTCCACGATGATGATGAACGACGCTACCGCCCTCGCCCGCACCCATCGCGACATGGCGCTGCAGATGTTCGCCGAAATCGTCGACGCCGGTCGACAAGAGTTGGACGATCCCGATTCGGTTGCCCCCGAGACAGCCCTCTCCGTGATCGGGTCGATCTACGAGCTGTTGCAGCGCGAGTTGGGTAGCGGTCGCAGTACCGCCGCCGCCGAGGAGTTCGTCCCCGGCCTTATGTACATCGCCGTGCGTCCCTACCTCGGCCACGAGGTCGCCCTGGAAGAGCTCAACCTCCCACCCCCGCCCGAGCCAGATCGTGTTTGAGCAATACCCGTCGCTGATCGCGCGGGAGGGAAGGACCCCCCGCGAGTCGATCATAGAGGCGATGATCAACCTCGTCCTCGAGCGCGGCTACGCGGCGACCGCGGTCACCGCGGTGACCGAGCGGGCCGGGGTCGGCTCCGCCGACTTCGAGCGCCACTTCGCCGACAAGCAGGACTGCTGTCTGCAGATCTACCTCGCCAACAACGAGTTGTTCGACCAGCAGGTACAGGCCGCGTTCGCTGCCCACGAGCGTTGGCGCGATGCTCTGCGGGCGGCGGCTTACGCCGCAGCCGATTACTTTTCCGAGCATCCCCGCAGGGTTCGTTTCAACATGATCGTGGTCCTGAGCGCCGGCGATATGTTCGCGGCCCAGCGAGATGCCTACCTGCGGCGGCTCAGCAACCTAATCGACGCCGGTCGACAAGAGCTCCCCGACCCCGACTCTGTTTCCCGCAGCCTTGCCGAAAGCGCTATCGGCTCGGTCTTCGAACGGGTGCTGCGAGAGATTCATCGCGGCGAGTTCCTCGGCGAGCCTCGCGATGTAGTCCCGGAGCTGATGTACATCGCGGTGCGCCCCTATGTCGGCCACGAGGTCGCGATGCTGGAGTTGAGCATTCCGGCTCCCCTCGGACCACCCCGAGCGAAAGCGGCAGATCAGAAAAGACAATCCGGTACAGAAAGCAGAACCCCTGTGCAATCTTTCCTCGCGCCCAGTTATCTTGCCCGGGTGAGCAAGCGTGAGCCGCCTGGGGAGGACTCAGAACCCCGGCTTCCGCGCCTGCCGCCCGGCCGCCACGGCTTACCTCGTTCCTTCGTCGTTCAAAACCAGCGCGACCGCCTTACCGCTGGCATCATTGCCGCTGTCGCCGAACACGGCTTCCACCAGACGACGATCACCCAGATTGCCACGGCTGCCGGCGTCTCGCGCCGCACCTTCTACGCCTACTTCTCCTCCAAGCAGGAGTGCTATCTCGCCACCTACGACGCAATTGGCACTCACTTAGCGTCGGCAGCCCGCGCCGCAGCGCAGCCCCACGAGCGCTGGCCTGACCGGGTCCGCGCCCAGCTGGGCGCGGCGCTCGAGTTCTTCGCCGCCAACCCAGACCTGGTCCGCTTCTACCTGATCGCTCCACTCCGTGCCGGCGAGGAGGTAGCCGCGCGTTACCGTCTCGGGGCAAGCCGTGTCCTCGCCGAACTGACTGACCGGATGCCGCCCGACGTCCGCCATCCTACGCCGACGATTCAAAACGCCCTCGCCGGCGGGATGGCGGGGCTGATCGTCGGCAAGGTGGAGGCGGGGGAGGGGGAGCGCCTCGCCGAACTCCTTCCCGACATGGTCGAGCTGTTCCTCAACCCGTATTTGGGCCGCGAGGCCGCGGCCCAAATAGCGCGTAAAGCAATTTAACAAGGGCCCGCGCCTCTCTCTCGCCGGTCCTGCAGGCGGTCGCTCTGTCTCCCGCTACGAGCATCGAAGGACGGCTGTCTCTGCCCGCAAGTCATATTAAAAGCCCGTGTTTTGGAGATTTGTAGACGACGATCTCGAAATCCGCTACAGTGCTCCTGCTCGCCTGGGAGGTGAGCGGGGAACACCGAGATATGTGGGCCGGCCTTATCGGCCCGGGCGGCCATCGGGTCAGCCCCGGGCGGCCATCGGGTCAGCGGGGGGACTCACCGAAATGGAGGAGGGACGTGAGGTCTAAGGTCCGAAAAGCGTGGTTTGAGGCCTGCTCTGGATTTGCCACCCAGCTAAGCGTCGCCGTCCAGCGTGCCCTTCCCCTAGTAGACGTTCCCCTAGACCATCCCCTAGACCTTCCCCTAGACCACCTTTCCCATCTGGCTCCCCTCGCTCTCCGGTGCGAACGGCGCCGCACTAGGCAGCTTGGGCGATCCCATCACCTTCTTGCGGGCCTTCCCGCCTGCCGGCGCCCGGTCGCCCGCCGCAGCTCGCCCTTAGAACCTGTCTCCGCACCGATGGTCGCGACCCTCCCTGGCCGCCTTATCCCTTGCCCCGCGCCAACCTCACGTCCGGCGTTCCCGGAGCGTGAAGCGAGGCCGAGCCGCCTGCGAGCGCGAGCGAGAGCTTCCACGAGAACAGCGACGCCACCAGCGAGAAAGGCACACGAGTGACCAAGGCAAAGAAGGCACTGTCCAACCTATTCAGCCCCGCCGCGCCTGCCACCAGGGCGACCCCGCCTTCCTTCGTTACCCGTAGTGCGTCTGCCTCCGGAGGGACTGATGCGCCCTCGCACCCCCGCAAGCGCGCCATTGCCGTCGCGGGCCTCCTTGCCCTTCTCTTCTCCCTCACCCTCCTCTCCTCGACGGCCATGGCCGTCGAACCGGCGACGGAATTCGAATTCGGCGAAGAAGGCCAGGCGTCCGGCATCGTGGGCGATCCCGCCGGCGTCGGCGTCGACCAGTCGAGCGGCAATGTCTACATCGGCGACGGCTTCCAACACTCGGTAAACAAGTTCGAAGCCAACGGCACCCCCCTCTTCGCCTGGGGCTGGGGCATCTTAAACGGCGCCGAAGAAGAGCAGACCTGCACCACCAGCTGTAACCCCGGTTACAGCGAGCCGTTCGGGCCCCACGCGGTGTTCGGCGCGAAGCTGGACCAGGCCGAAGCGGCCGCCGTCGACCCGACCGGCGAACACGACGTCTACGTCCTCGACACGGGCTACAGCAGGATCGAGAAATTCAAACCGAACGGCGAATTCCTCTTCTCCTTCGGCGGCGACACCGTGGCCTACGGTCCCGACAACTCGACCAACGACGAGGTCCAGAAGCTCAAGGTCAAGGCCACGGGAGGCCACTACGAGCTGCATCTCGAATACGCCTACGCGAGGGCATATGAAGGTGGTGTGGGCGGGAGCGAAACCGGGGAAATCCAGGCCACCGCCGGCGCCGCCGAAATCGAAAGCGAACTCAACAAGCTCCACACCGTCAACGACGAAGAAGTGGGCGGCGAAGGGGTCGAAGGCGGCAAAGTCAACGTCAAAGAAACCGCCACCCGCGAATTCGAACTGACCTTCGAAGGCAACCTCGCCGGCGACATCGTCCCCGCGATCCGGCCCGAATACTCATGCGGGGAATTTTGCTCCACCCTGACCGGCGGCGAAGAAAAGGCCGAAGTCGAAGTCGTCCACCCGGGCGGCGAAGCCGAGGTCTGCAAGCCCAGTAACGGGGACACGTGCAAAGACGGCGGTGTGGGCACCGGCAACGGCCAGTTCATGGCGGGCAGCCACTACGAAGGGCACTTCTACAGCGCCTTCCCCAGCGCCTTCCCCAACGCGGCAGCCATCATCGCGGTCGGCAGCACCGGCACCGTCTACGTCGGCGACAACGAACGCGTCCAGGAGTTCAGCCCCGAAGGTAAATACACCGGTCAGATCAACATCCCGACAGCATCAGGTCACTGGAACTTCACCAGGGCCGTCGCCGTCGACGGCTCCGGCGATGTCTTCGCTATCAACGAAGCCATCGACAAGCAGGAAGAACTAGAACACCCGGGTTCCTACAAACGAGAAGTGAAGGTCCGGGAGTTCGGCCCCTCGGGCAACCTGCTTCGCACGCTCGAACCGGCACCGAAAGCCCCCACGCCGGTCGAACCCACGACCCTTGCCGTCGACAAAAACGGCGACGTCTTCGTCGGCGAGGACGTCAATAACCCCGGCGAACCGACCTACACCTACGAGTTCGCCGCCTACAAACCCGACGGGAGCCACTACGCCCAGTTCGCCCCCCCATTGGTCAGATCGTCCTGTCACGAATACAACATCGTATACGGCACCGCGATCGGCAACACCGCCAACGATCTCTACGTCACAAACCAGGCTTTCTGCGGGATCGTGGCCCATCATGTCGTCGCAGTCAACCTCGCCGCGGTCGCCGAACCGGGCCTGCCGACCGTCGAAGAAGAGAAAGTGTCCAACATCGAGCCCAACACGGCCACTCTTCATGCCGTCATCAACCCGAAGGGCTACGACACGCATTACCACTTCGAATACGGCGCCACGGCGACCTATGACCACTCCACCGCCTCCACGGATCTCGGCCTCGTGATCGAAAAGGACCAGGTCCAAGGCCCTCTCTCGCGTCTGAAGCCCGCCACGCTGTATCACTATCGCGCCGTCGCCGAAAGCGAATGCGAACCAACGAACCCAGGCCATATGTGCGTAGTCGACGGTCCCGACGAAACCTTCGAAACGGTCCCTCCGGTCACCGTGCGCAACTTCACGACCCAGACGGTCGGGCCCGAACTGGTCACCTTCAGGGCGGAACTGAACCCCAACGGTGAATCCAGCATCATCAAGGTCCGCTACGGGACGGGCGAAAATTACGCCTGCGAACCGGAACACGAATGTGAAAAGGCGGAGTCTCTCCCGCCGGGCAACGAATTCGTCAAAATGACAGAAGGGGAAGAAAAGGAAGGCATCACGTTCAAGGGTCTGAAGCCGAACACCACCTATCACTACCAGCTCTTTGCCGAAAACGGCTATGGCGAATACAAGACACAGGACGCAACCTTCACAACCGAACGCTCGGACGCCGAAGAAGCGGCAAGAGAACATTGCCCCAACAAGATCCGCCGCGAAGAAAACAGCTCGCTCCACCTGCCGGACTGCCGCGCCTACGAGCTGGTCAACCCCGACGAAATGAACGGCGGCCAGGCATTCGCGTATGTGGGACTCTCGCCCAACGGCGAACGCGCGCTCTTCTACTCCGAGGGTGCCTTCGCCGGCGCTACGGGGAACCAGCTCTTCATCCCGTACGTCGCCCAGCGCACCGAAAGCGGCTGGAAAACCCAGGCGATGGTGCGGCGCCCACTGCCGCCGCCGATTGAACCCACTCTCAGCGGCCTCAACTTCGCTCCGGAAATGGATCGCTGGCTCTACTACGAGTCGCAGGGGCTGAATATCGAAGAATCCGCCTACGAACAGAGCTCGGTCTTCATGTCGATGGGCCTTATCGACGGCTCCACCATCGTTCATGCCACGCCGACGATCGGCCTCGTCGAAGGCTCCCCGACCGAGGTTTACGTCTTCGCCGGGGTTGCCGCTGCCTCGAACGACCTCTCGCGCCTCTACATTGTCACCAGCCGCAAGGACCTTTCGAGCGATCCGCGGCCAGATGAAAACTTCGGCGGCGGCTCCGGCCACGGCAGCCGCGTCTACGAAGTTGCAGGGGTGGGTGGGCCCAGCCCCACCATGAGACTCGTCGCGGAGGTGCCGCTGGGGCTCAGCGCCAGCTCCGGCTTCGGCGAAGCGGGCTGCGAAATCAACAACGAAAACGCCCTCGAGCTCCAGGAACCGAGGATCACCTCGACCGACGGCAGCATCTTCTTCTACGCCGGGCCGATCGAAAAGGAAGCCGGCAAGGGATGCGGCGAAGGAACGCCCAACCCGATCGGGATCTTCGCCCACGTCGGCGAAACCACCACCCAGCTCAACGTGGCGCCGCCCTCGCAGTGCACCTCTGGTCATCCATGCGCGACCGCGGCGCCCACGTTGCCCCACTATCTCGGCGCCTCCGAAGACGGCTCGCTGGTGTGGTTCGCCACCGAACAGCCACTGGTCAACTCCGATACCGACGTACGGACTGAAGCCATGACCGGCAAGGACATCTACGTCGCCAAGGTCAATCCGGCGACCGGCCAGCTCAAGGAAATCGTCCAGGCCTCCGCCGGCGTAGCCACCGCCACTCACCCTCACCCCGGCGAAGGGGCGGACGTCGGTGAGACGGGCGTAAGGCAAGAAAGCGGGGCCAAGCAGACCGGTGCCTCCGTCATTTCCGCCGACGGCTCCCACGGTGCCTTCGAGTCGCCCGCCGTTCTCACGGAAGAAAAGAACGGCCTCGGGCAGTCCGCAGTGCAGGGCGCCAACAACCTCTACGTCTACGACGTCAACACCAGCAAGCTCAAATTCGTCGCAGAGCTCTGCTCCGGCCCCGAAATGTCGGGCAGCGAATACTCAAGGTTCACTGTGAATCACAACCACAAGCTTGAAATCGGCACTACAGCCGTAAGAGATACCGCCTGCCCGACAACACTCAGCCCCTGGATGCAAACAATTTTCGCGACCGGCGAAAGTGACGATGGACTCTGGCTCGAATGGGGTGGCCGGGGGCTGGAGCGGATGACGCCCGACGGGCGCTACCTGCTCTTCGAGAGCTTCGGCCGCCTCACACCCGACGACACCGCGAACAACAAGCTCCAGCTCTTCCGCTACGACTTCGAAACGGGGCAGCTGATCCGCATCTCGGTCGGCCACAACGGCAACGACGGCAACTTCAACGACCCCCGCTACTCGGTCGCGCAGTTCAACGAAAACGGCGGTTTCTCGGGCAACAAGCTTGCCGAAAACGGTGGGCGCAGCATCAGCGCCGACGGCTCGACCATCGTCTTCCAGACCGAAGCGCCGCTTGTCTCCCGCGACACCAATCTCGGCAAGCATCCGGAATGCAGCCCAGAAGGGAACGGCTGCGACGTCTATGAGTGGGAGGAAGACGGCCACGGCACCTGCGAAGAATCACCGGGTTGCGTCAGCCTCATCTCCGACGGCAAAGCCGAACATGGCTCCGAGCATGGGGTGATCGGCCTCTCTGGCAAAGACATCGTCTTCGGTACGCAAGACGCGCTCACATCCGGGGACACCAACGGTGGGGGTAACATCTGGGATGCGCACGTCAACGGTGGCTTCCACCGGCCCGAAGAACCACCGATCTGTACGACCTCCGAATCCTGTCTGCACGCGGCCGGTCAACCGCCGGGCGACGCGACGAGAGCCACCGAAACCTTCAATGGGCCCCCAAACAACGCCATTTTGCAACGCCCCTGCGCCAAGGGCAAGGTCCGTGTCATAAAGCACGGCGAAGTGCGCTGCGTCCGGAAGCGCCCCAACCACAACAGGCGCCACCACAGGCGCAGGCGCCACCGCCGAGCTGCGAACACCGGCCTGGGAGGTGGAAAGTGATCCGCCGCCCGACCAGCCGAACCGAGGCTAACACCATGATCAAGGAGCATTCCGCCATGACGGCCCTCTCGCGACTCGCAGGCCACTTCTCCGCACTGCCCGCCGGCCCGCGCGGCCCCAAGCTCGGCCTGCGCCTGGCCCTGCTCGCGACGCTCTCGGCCGCCGCCCTACTGCTTGTGGCGGGGCCTGCCGCCGCCGCTTCGCCCCCCGAATGGAAGGTGACTGTAGCGCCCAACGCCGAATACTTCCTCTCCGGCTCCAGGTACGTCGGCAACTACAAAGTCGAAGCCGAAAACGTCGGCGAAACCGAAACCTCCGGGGCAATCACGATCAAAGACATCGCGCCGCTTGGCCTCGTCCTCAAGGAAGCGCAGCTCTACTTCCTCCCGGTCGGGGATGTACAGATCGTCCACCCCGGAACCCCGGAAGAAAGAGAAGTCAACTGGGAGCACTCCTTCCGGAACATCAGTTTTAGCAGCTGCACGGTCAATAGCGGTGGCATCTCCGCGGAATGCACGTTCCCCGCGCCCCCGATGGAAATCCTGCCGCTGTTCTGCCTCCACTACGAATACTATTGTGGCGTGGGCCCCGGCGTGAAGCATGGCCAGAGGCTGATCATGTCCGTCCGGGCCGAAGTGCCCGCGACCGTCACCGGCTCGCTCGAAGACTTCGGCAAGGTCTCGGGAGGCGGTGTGGCGGGCGAAGTCGAAGCCAGTACCACCAACATCGCCACCGCCGGAGAACCCCCCACGCCCGGCCACCTCGGCTTCGAAGCCTCGATAACCGACTCCTCCGGCAACCCCTACCGCCAGGCCGGCGGCCACCCCTACCAGTTCTCCACCGAATTCAACTTCGAGACCTACTCGGGCGAAACGCTCCAAACTGGGGAGTTCGGGCGAGACGGCGTCGCCCCCGTCCACGACCCCAGGAACCTCACCGCCGAAATGCCACCCGGCCTGGTCGTCAACCCCCAGGCCGTACCCCACTGCACGCTGGCCGACTACTTCAGCGAGGCCTGCGAAGAAATCAAGGACGCGGTCGGCACCTCCTGCATCCGCGCCTTTGCCCGCAGCGAAGGGCACTGCCACTTAATGGAGCCCGTCTTCAACCTGGAACCCGAACGCTCCTTCCCCGCCGAGTTCGGCATCACGGTGGGCCACGCCCCCTTCATCGTCGTCACCACCGGCGTCAACAGCCTCGGCGACTACAGCGCCACCGCGACGAACGTCGCCATCCAGGTCGACACCACGCGGGTGCGCCTCACCCTCTGGGGAGTTCCCGCCAACCAAGGCCACGACAAGCTGCGCGCGAAGGGATGCCAGTACGTCGGTGACGAATGGATAACGGAAGCAGAAAACTGGGCCGAATGCGAAGCAGGCGAAGGAGTGTTCCTGCCCAACACCAACGGCGGCCCGGCGGAAGTCGCAGAAACCCCCTTCCTGACCCTGCCCACCGAATGCTCGGGCAAGCCGCTGACGGTGAAGGGGCGCTACGACACCTGGAGCCTCCCCGCCCAGTACGCCGAAAACAGCGTCAACCTGCCGAGCCTAACCGGCTGCAACCACCTCAGCTTCACTCCGAAAATCGAAGCGCACCCCACGACCAACATCGCCGATGCCCCCTCGGGCCTCATATTCCACCTCCAGATCCCCCAGAACGAGGATCCCAAAGGCGTCGCCACGCCCGAGCTCAAAGAAGCGGTGGTGAAGCTGCCGGCGGGGCTCACCCTCAACCCCTCCGGTGCCAACGGGCTGGAAGGCTGCACGGAAGCGCAGATCGGCCTTCGAACCGAAGCGCCCGCCCACTGCCCCGACGCCTCCAAGCTCGGACTCGTCGAAGTCGAGTCGCCGCTGCTTCGCGAAGAAATGAAGGGGTCGCTCTTCCTGGCGACCCCGCGGGAAAACCCCTCGCACTCGTTCTTGGCCGGCTACCTCGCGATCGAAGGCCAGGGTGTAAGGGTGAAGCTCCCGGGCCGCTTCGCAACCGACCCTCAAACCGGCCAGATCACCGTTAGCTTCCCCGAACAGCCCCAGCTCCCCTTCGAAAACCTGACGATTAAAACCCTCATCGGCGCGCGCGCCGCGCTGCGCACGCCGCCCATCTGCGGTCCGTACGTAACCACCGCTGAACTGACGCCCTTCTCGGCGCCCGAATCTGGCCTGCCGGCGACCTCCAGCGCCAGCTTCGAAACCAGCGTGGCGACGGGCGGCAGCGGCACATGCCCGGCCAGCGCCAAAGAAGAGCCCAACGCGCCGCTCCTTCGGGCAGGCACCGAAAACACCCGGGCGGGTGCCTTCTCGCCGTTCTCGCTGAGGCTGGTGCGCGAAGATGGCTCCCAGGAACTAAGTCGCGTGGAAACCACCCTGCCGCCGGGCCTGACGGCCAAGCTCGCTGGCATCCCCTACTGCTCTGAGGCCGCCATCGCCCAGGCCCGCTCAAGGGAACACGAAGGTGGCGGCGCCGAAGAGAAGGCCAGCCCCTCCTGCCCGGCTTCCTCTGAAGTGGGCACGGTCGACGTCGGCGCGGGCGCCGGCCCGACGCCGGTCTACGTCTCCGGGCACGCCTACCTGGCCGGGCCCTACAAAGGCGCCCCGCTCAGCCTCGCGATCGTCACTTCGGCGATCGCGGGTCCCTTCGATCTCGGCACCGTGGTCGTCCGCGTCGCCCTCAACGTCAATCCCGAAACGGCCCAGATCCGCGCCGTCTCGGACGAAATCCCCCACATCCTCCAGGGTATCCCGCTTGATATCCGCTCGGTCGCGCTGAAGCTAAGCCGTCAGAACTTCACGCTCAACCCGACCTCCTGCGACAAGATTCCCTTCACGGGCGACGCCTCCTCGGTGCTGAACCTCTCGGCACCGCTTGCGGCGCCCTTCCAGGTGGGCGGTTGCCAGGTGCTTCCCTTCGCCCCCAAGCTCGTGCTCGGCCTCAAGGGCTCCACCAAGCGCGCCGGCAACCCCGCCCTGAAGGCGGCGCTCACCACCAAGCCCGGCGAAGCCAACATCGCCTCCGTCCAGGTCACCCTGCCCCACTCGGAGTTCCTCGACAACGCCCACCTGCACAACGTCTGCACCAACGTGCAGTTCGCGGCGCACCAGTGCCCGTCGGGCTCGGTCTACGGCCACGCCACGGCGGAGACTCCGCTGCTCGATCACCCCCTGGAAGGGCCGGTCTACCTGCGCTCCTCCACGCACAAGCTCCCCGACCTGGTCGCCGACCTAGAAGGGCAGATCCAGATCGTTCTGGACGGCCGGATCGACTCGATCCACGGCGGCATCCGCAACACCTTCGAAGCCATTCCCGACGCCCCCGTGTCCCGCTTTACCCTTGAAATGCAGGGCGGCAAGAAGGGGCTGCTGGAAAACTCGACCAACATCTGCGCCACGCCCAAGCTCAACCGGGCGGCGGTGCTTATGGGTGGTCAGAACGGCAAGGCCTACGCCACCGACCGCCCGCTCAAGGTCAGCTGCGGCCGGAGGCACAAGAGGAGGCACAAGAGGCACCACCTCTCCAACAGGCGCCGCCGCAGTGCGCACAGATAGTTCTCGGCTTGCCGTGATGGCCGCGACCGTCCGGCGACGATGATCAGGATGACCGCGCGATGCTGAGACCCCCTCGCGGACTGCGCTGGGTGGTCCTCTGCGCTTTCCTAACGGCCCTGCTTGGCCCTGCCGCCCTTGCCCAGGCGGCGGGTGCCCCCCAGGTCGGCGCCGTCTGGGTGACCGAAGTCAGCTCGGCCTCGGTCCGCTTCAACGGCGAAGTCGATCCCGAAGGCCTGCCCACCACCTACCGCTTCGAATACATCACCGACGCCGCCTACAAGGAAAACCTCGCCCGCGGCCGCGAAGGCTTCGCCGGCGCCGCCCTCGCGCCGGCGGGCCTGCCCGGCAAGGCGGGCTCGGGCCTCGGCTACGTGACGGTCGAACCCCAGGAAGTCACCGCCCTGCTCTTCGCCAGCCTCTACGACTACCGCCTCACGGCCACCAGCGCCGATGGCACGACGCCCGGCCTCCCGCACGCCTTCATCACCCAGCAAATCGTCGTTCGTGGTCCTGAAGGCTGCCCCAACAATTTCCTGCGCGAAGAAAACAACTCGCAAGAAAACAACGAGCTAGCCCTCCCCGATTGCCGCGCCTACGAGATGGTTTCCCCGCCAGAAAAAAACGGCGGTGCGATCCAGGGCCCCGAACGAAACCACGGCGGTGACGTGCTCCAGGCCGCCGCCGCCGGGGGTGAGATCACCTACAGCTCGGCCTCCTCATTCGGCGAAGAAGCGAAGGGCGCCCCACCGGCCTCCCAGTACATCTCGCGCCGCACGCAGGGCGGCTGGACGGCCGAAGACCTCACCGTCCCGATCGTCTCGGGGTCCTACGGCAACGAACCCAACGGCGTCCCCTACCAGCTGTTCTCGGCAGACCTGGCCCGCGGCCTGATGCTGAACGGCTTGCACTGTCGCGGCGAAGGCACCGACTGCCCGGTGCTGAACCCGCCGCTGCCCGGCTCCGGTGCCCCCAACGGCTACCAGGACTACTACCTGCGCGACAACGAAGACGGCAGCTACACCGCCGTGGTGACCGAAGCCAACGCCGAACTGCACCTCGAAGCCACCGAATTCAACCTCGCCTTCGCCGGCGCCTCCCCCGACCTGCACCACCTCGTCTTCTCCACCTGCGCCACGCTCACCCCCGGCGCCACGGAAGTCCCCGGTTCCGAAGGCTGCGACCCGACCAAGCCCAACCTCTATGAGTACACAGAAGGCCGGCTCTCGCTGATCAACGTCGCCCCCGGCGCCGCCCTCGCCGCCCAGGGCGGCGCGGTCTCAGCCGACGGCTCCCGCGTCTACTTCACCGAAGCTGGCAAACTCTGGCTGCGCGAAGGCTCCGGCTCACCGCACGAACTCGCCGCAGGCGGCGAGTTCCAGACCGCCACACCCGACGGCGCCTCCGCCTTCTACACCGTGGCCGGCCACCTCTACAGCTACAGCGCCGCCTCCCACAGCTCCACCGACCTCACCCCCTCGGGCGGCGTCGAAGGTGTGCTCGGTGCCTCCGAAGACGGCTCGCGCGTCTACTATGCGACCCCCTCGGGCATCTTCCTCAGCCAGGCTGGTGTGAGGACCCCGGTCGCTGCCCCCGCTGCCGCGCAGCCCGCCGCGCAGCCAAGCGACTACCCCCCCACCACCGGCACCGCGCGCGTCTCCGCCGGTGGCGAAACCCTGCTCTTCCTCTCTAAGGCCCCGCTCACCGGTTACGACAACACCGACCAGTCCACGGGCCAGCCTGACTCGGAGGTCTTCCTCTATGACGCGTCGGGGGGCGGCAGGGTCACCTGCCTTTCCTGCAACCCGACCGACGAGCGTCCGATCGGCCCCTCGACGATCCCCGGCGCGGTCTCAAACGGCACCGGCCCCGACGCCGTCGATGTCTACAAGCCGCGCGTCCTCTCTGCCGATTCCCACCGCGTCTTCTTCGACTCTTCCGACGCCCTAGTGCCGCTCGACGCCAACCATGCCTCAGACGTCTATCAGTGGGAGGCCCAAGGCGAGGGCACATGCCAGCGCCCCGACGGCTGTCTGGACCTTATCTCCAGCGGCAAAGACCCCGAAGGCGCCTCCTTCGTCGATGCCTCCGCCGACGGATCGGACGTCTACTTCCTCACCTCCGCATCGCTGGTCTCCTCCGACCCGGGCTCCGCCGACATCTACGACGCCCGCATCGGCGGCGGTTTCCCCGTGGCCAAAGGAGGAGAAATATGCGTAGGCGAATCCTGCATACCGTTGCCCCCGCCGGTCGAAGAACCGCCGGTGGGCACCATGATCCCCGGTCCCGCCAACCCGCCGGTCAGCTTCCCCAAAATCAAGACCCCCGGGAAGCAGCACCGCCACCACAGGCGCCGGCACAAGCGCGCGACCAGGCACAGGCGGGGGCATCGATGAGGGTCCGCACCTTCCTCGCGACACTCTTGCTAACCGTCCTCGCGGCGGTGACAAGCGCCGCCTCCGCCCGGGCGGCCAGCAGCGAATTCGGCTTTCTTCCCGGCCCGGAAGGCTTTGACTTCGCTGCCCTCGAAAACACCGGCCTCCCCGACACCGAAGCCGGCAGCCATCCCTATGAGCTCACCGCCAGCGTCAATTTCAAGCAGGGCCCCGCATCCCCCGGCCAGCCGGGGGTGCCCTTCCCGGCCGCCGATCTGCGGGACATGCGCTTCGAACTGCCCTCGGGGCTGATCGGCAACCCCTCCGTCGCCAGCCAGTGCTCGCTGGCGCAGTTCAACACGCCGCGCACCTCGCCCTACGAAACGAGCCTCTCCGGCGAGAGCTGTCCCGACAAGAGCCAGGTCGGTGTGGTGGCGATGCGCTCCGCCCTCGACGGCGGCACCACCCGCTACTTCGGCCTCTTCAACCTCACCCCGCCTCCCGGGATCGCGGCGATGCTGGGCACCGCCCCCTTCGGCGAGCCGATCGCCTTCGGGGCCAGCGTGCGCAACGTCAAGGGCGAATACGGCCTCACGATGGAAGCCAAGAAGTTCCCGCAGGGGCTCGCGATCGACGGCGTCAAGATCACGCTCTGGGGAGTGCCCTGGTCGGTCACCCACAACGACCAGCGCGGCAACTGCCTGAACGAGACCAACCCCGCCGAGCCTTGGGCCAAATGCTCGGTCGGCCCGCCGAAGAACAACCACGTCCAGGCCTTCTTGACTATGCCGACCTCCTGCAACGGGCCGCTCCCCTACACGGTCAGCGCCGACTCCTGGCAACAGCCGGGCACATACGTCTCAGACAGCTCGCTCAGCCACGATGCAGAAGGCAATCCGCAGGGGCTCGAACGCTGCGATCAGGTCAGCTTCGTGACCAACTCTTTCTCCCAGCCGACCGTCAATTGGGCCTCCAGCGCGACCGGGTTTAACTTCTACCTGAACGTCAACCAGGAAGGGCTTCTCAAGCCCGAAGGCCGGGCCCCCTCGCAGATCCAAAAGGCGGTAGTGGCGCTGCCCGCTGGGTTCACGATTAACCCCTCGGTTGGGGCGGGCCTCGGCGTCTGCACGCCGGCCCAGTTCGCCGCCGAGACGGCGACATCGGGGCCCGGGGTGGGTTGTCCCAATGAATCGAACCTCGGTGCCTTCACGGTCGAAAGCCCGCTCTCCGTAAACCCCACCAACGGCTTTCAGGAAACGCTTGAAGGGGCGATTTACCTCGCCAAGCCCTTCGACAACCCCTACCACACCCTGCTTGGCCTCTTCCTGGTCTCCAGGGCATCGAAACACGGGATCCTGGTCAAGGTTGCCGGCGAGCTGATCCCCAACCCGAATACCGGCCAACTGATGGCGATCTTCGAAGGCCTTCCCGAGCTCCCCTACACCGGCCTGAAAATCCACTTCCGCGAAGGAAACCGAGCCCCGCTCGCCACTCCCGCGGCCTGCGGGCCCTACGAAACCGGCGTCGAACTGACGCCCTGGCTCTCCTCGGCCTCGGTGCTGCACCAGAACTTCGAATTCGAAATCAACAGAGGGGTCAGCGGCGGGCCCTGTCCTGGCTCCGGTGCGGCGCCCTTCTCACCCGGCGCCGACAACGGCTCCGAGAACTCAAACGCCGGCTCCTACTCGCCCTTCTATCTGCACCTTACGCGCAACGACAAAGAACAGGAGATCACCTCCTACTCGGCGCTCCTGCCCCCTGGCCTCACCGGCAAGATCGCCGACATCCCCTTCTGCACCGACGCCGAGATCGAAGCGGCGGCGCGCGAAACGGGGATCGGCGAGCGCGAACACCCCCACTGCCCCGCGGCTTCGGAAATCGGCTACACCGAGACCGGCTTTGGCCTCGGCGGGGTGCTCGACTACGCGCCCGGCAAGCTCTATCTCTCGGGGCCCTACCACGGCGCGCCGCTCTCGATCACCGCCGTCGACTCGGCCCTGGTCGGGCCCTTCGACCTCGGCGTGATCATCGTGCGCTCGGCGATCGAGGTGAACCCCATAACCGCTCAGGTCTCGATCGACTCGCGGGCCTCTGACCCGATCCCCCACATCCGCGGCGGCATCCCGCTGCACCTGCGCGACATCCGCGTCTACATCAACCGCGAAAACTTCACGCTCAACCCGACCAACTGCGAACCGATGCAGACCAGCTCCACCCTGACCGGCTCCAACCCGCCCTTCATCAACCCCGAGGACATCTCGGCTGCCGCCACCAACCTCTTCCAGGTCTCCAACTGCTCCTCGCTGGGCTTCGCCCCCAAGTTCACCCTGAAGCTGATCGGCAGTACGCACCGAAACGCCGACCCGGCCCTGCACGCCGTCGTCACCGAGCGCCCCGGCGACGCCAACATCGGCAGCGCCGTCGTCGTCCTGCCCCCCTCCGAGTTCCTCGAACAGGGCCACATCGTCACCGCCTGTGCGAAGAGCCTCTTTGAAGCCCACAACTGCCCGGCGGGCTCGATCTACGGCCACGCCCGCGCCTACAGCCCGCTCATCTCAGAACCGCTCGAAGGCCCCGTCTACCTGGTCAGCGGCTTCGGGCACTTGCTTCCCGACATGGTGGCGGCGCTGAGCGGCGACGGCGGCATCCAGATCGACCTCAATGCCCGCGTCGACTCGATCCGCGGCGGCATGCGCGCCACCTTCAACGTCTTGCCCGACGCGCCGGCCTCTCGCTTCGAACTGACCCTCTTCGGCGGGAAGCGGGGCCTTCTGGTCAACTCCGCCGATGTCTGCAATGCGCCAAAGAAATCTCCGGTGCGCTTCGTCGGCCAAAACAATGTCGGTTACGCGCCGGTGGTCCTGCTCGGCAACCAGTGCGGCAAGCACCGCCATCAAAAGCGCCATCGCCGTGCCCCGCGGAGGCGACATCGATGATGATACGCCGCCTCGCGTTCGGCACCCTACTGGTGGCGCTCGCCCTACTGGCGGTCCCCGCCGGCTCGCTGGCCGGCCCCGTCAACCACCCCTTCTTGTCGGCGGGCAACCCGGAATACGAAGACGCCTGCGGCCTTGCCGTCAACTCCAGCGGAGCCCTCTTCGTCTCCGACTACTACCGCGACGCGGTCGACGCCCCCGGCGGCCAGATCAAAAACGAGGATCCCAGCGACGGGCCCTGCGGTCTCGCCGTCGACGCCTCCGGAAACCTCTACGTCAACAACTGGCGCGCGAATGTCGTCGAGTACACTGCCTCTGAATTCTCCGGGGGCCCCGGCAGCGTGATCGACCCGGGCCCTGCCACCGGCGTTGCCGTTGACGCCAGCGGCAACGTCTACGTCGACCGCGGAACCTACATAGCCGAGTACCAAGCTCCGTTCACGCCCGGCAGCGAACCGGCCAAGAAAATCGGGCTGGGCACGCTGGGGGAAGGCTACGGCGTCGCGGTCTCGATCTACCCTGAAACCCTCGGTGACCTCTACGTCCCCGATGCCGCCGATAACACGGTCAAGGTCTATAACCCGCTCTCCAGCCTGACTGCACCGATCGCGGTGATCGACGGCAAGGCCACCCCGCAGGGGGGCTTCACCCATCTGGTCGACGCCGAAGTCGCCGTCGACCCGAAAGACGGCCACGTCTACGTCCTCGACGACATCGGCTACGGCCACTCCGATCATCCCAAGGGTGCTTTCGATGAGTTCAACTCCGCTGGCGCCTACCGCGGCCAGATCACCGGCTTCCTCGACGCCGAGCCGTCGGGGATTGCGTTCGCCAACGGCGATGTCTTCCTGACCTCCGGCAACTCCGAAGGCTCCCAGATCTTCACCTACGGCCCCACCGCTCCGGGTCGCACGCTGACGGTGACGAAGACCGGTACCGGCGGCGGTACGGTGAGCACCCCTCCCGCGGGGATCGCCTGCGGCAATGACTGCACCGCCGAATACAGCGAAGAAGAAACCGTCACCCTATTTGCCCACGCCGACGGGCACTCCGAACTCACCGGTTGGACTGTCGCCGGCCCCGGCACCGAACCCTGCCCGGGGGCGACGCCGAGCTGCACCGTGCTCTTGCTCGGTAACGTTGAAGTCCACGCCAACTTCGCACCCGCCCCCCAGCAGAAACTCTCAGTCACGCTGGCGGGCTCGGGCTCGGGAACGATAACGAGCGAACCGGCGGGGATCAGCTGCAGCTCGGGGACGTGCTCAGAAGAATTCACCGAAGGGCGCGTGGTCGCCCTCCTCGCCGCTCCTGCCCCCCACAACAAGATCGTCGGCTGGAGCGGCTGCGAATCGCAGCCCAGCCCGACCGAGTGCAAAGTGACGCTGTCAGAAGCAATGACGGTTAAGGCCGAATTCGCGCCGCTCCCCCAGAAGACCATCTCGGTCTCGCTGACCGGCACCGGCACCGGCGAGGTGACGAGCTATCCCTGGGCGATCTCCTGCCCCGGGACCTGCTCGGAGCACTTTGACGAAGGCGCGTCCATCAACCTCGTTGCCTCGGCTGATCCCGACTCTGAATTCGCGGGCTGGTCAGGTGGCGGCTGCTCGGGCACCGCGGTCATCTGCACGGTGAAGATGTCAGAAGCACAGTCGGTCGGTGTGAGCTTCGAAGCGCTCGCCCCGCCGCCAAGCAAAGAAACGACCACGACCACCATCACCACCACCACGATCACGAAGCCCCCGCCGCCGCCGGCTCAGCTCAAACTCGTCAAGATCGCCGTCAAGGGCACGAGCGCGACGCTTGAGCTGAGCGTCTCGGTTCCGGGCAGCGTGAGCGCAGCGGGCAAGGACCTGCAGAGCGCCAGCGCCAAAGCGCCCGCCGCCGGCGCCCTCACCCTTGACCTGGCGCTGAGCAAGGCCGGTAAGCGCGCCCTCCGCAAGGCCAAGCACCGCAACCGCAGGCTCAAGCTCACGGTCACCCTCACCTTCTCGCCCGCAAGCGGCGCCCACGCCGTGCTCGCCACCGAGACCGTGACGTTCAGGGCAACTAAGAAGCACAGGCGGCGCTGATGGATGGGCGCCCGCGCGCGCCGAAAACACGGCCGCGAGGTGCTGTTGGGTCACATCTTCAGAGCCCATCCCTTCTCCACCTCCTTCGTGATGATCTTCAAGATCTCGACGCTTGCCCACGGCAAATATGGCTCGGTGCTCAAGGCCAACCTGGCCAGGCGCTCGGCACGAAGCGCAGCCTCGGCGGAATCGAAATGACGCTCAAGCGCCGCTACTTCGTCGCCCGTGCACGTCCACAGCTTCTCTCGGCCGCCTGCCCTGGTATCAAGGGCTTTCGCATGGTCGGTTTCCCGCTCGCGCGGGTCACCTTCAGCTTCGCCGGGCACGAGTGGATCCCCGCGACGGTGACCCGCGACTGCAAGGTGCGCGGGTGAAGGGCGCCCCCGCCCTGCTCATCGCCCTCTCCCTTGCGCTCGGCCTTAGCGCCTGTGGGGGAGGGGGGAGTTCGACTGCCTCGACCACCGCCGGTGGCCCGCCGCCTGCCGCCACCGGCGCGAGCACGCCGACGAGACCCCCCGCGAAGCCCACCGCGAGCAAGTCCTCGCCCTCGCGGCGCTTTTCCGCCTACGCCGCCGCCCGCCGCGACGCCGGCGGTGGCGCCGGCTTCGTCGAGCGGGGGGGCGACAACAGCATCCCCGACTACGGCTCAGAATCCTCGGGCTCCCAGAAAACCGAAGCCACCGCGGCACTGCGCGCCTTCCTGGCGGCCCGGGCCGGGGGCGATTGGAGTGTCGCCTGCTCGTATCTCGCGGCCCGCATTTACAAGCAGCTGGAAGCGCTCGTCGGGGCCGCCGGCAGCAAGGTCAAGGGCTGCGCGGGCTCCTACGCGATGCTCGGGTCCCGCATTCCCGCCGCGCAGCGCGCCAACCCCCTGCGCGGCGCCCTCGCCGCCATGCGCGTCAACGGAGAAAACGCCTTCGCTCTCTTCTACGGCCCCCACCATCAGAAGTACATGATGCCCATGGTGCACGAAGGGGGGGCCTGGAAGGCCGGCCAGCTCGACCCAGTTCCCTACCCGCCGGGAGCCCCCAGCGCGGGCGGGTGAGGATGCCAGAGTCCTCGTCCATCGGGCGCCGACGATCGGCCCCCTCTTGCTTGCGGCCGGGCTGGCCCTGGTCCTCCTGACGGCGCCCGCAGGGGCGCTCGGAGCTCCCAGTCACCCCGTGTTCTTCGCGCTGACCGGCGACCAACCCGGGAGCGAAAGAACCCCCAACGTCGGCTTCGAAGGCGCCTGCGGCGTCGCCCTCGACTCCCACGCTGACGCCTATGTTTCCGACTACTACCGCGACGCCGTTGACGTCTACGACACCGAATTCAAATTCCTGACCCAGATCTCCATGGAGAGCGCCCACAAGGGCCCTGCGGCCTCGCCGTCGACTCCGCCGGCGAAGTCTTCGTCAACAACTGGCACCACGAGGTCGTCAGTCGTCCCCGACGCCTACCTGCCCGGGTTCAAGACCGGCTACCACGCCGCCGAAGTGATCGACCCCGGCCCCGCAGCAGGGGTCAGGTTCGACCCGACCACGAACCGCATCTACCTCGACGGCGGCACCTTCCTCGCCGAGTACGAACCCTCCGGCCGACGCTGCCACCGAGACGGTCAAGGTCTATGACCCGACCGTCAGCCTCACCGATTCGATCGAGGTGATCGACGGAGCAGGCCCCCCCAGGAAGGTTTCGTCTACCTGGGCGAATCAGAAGCCGCGATCGGCCCCACGAACGGACACCTCTACGCCGCTGACGAGGTCGGCCACGGCCTCTCCGAGCACCCCGCAATGGTCGTCGACGAGTTCAACTCCGCCGGCGATTACCGCGGCCAGATCGTCGCACCCCCGCCAGTGATAATCAAACCGTTTGAACCCGAAAATCCCCATTACACCATCGTCCACCGGATGACCGAGGCCGAACCCTCGGGGCTAGCGATCGGCTCCTACCTTGGCGAAGACGGAGGCGTGTATAACGACGCCCTCTACGTCTCGGCCGGCAACTCCGAAGGCGGGGCGGTCTGGATCTTCGCCCCCTCCACGATCCCCGGCCACACCCTGACGCTGACCAAGACCGGCAGCGGCGACGGCACGGTCACCAGCCAGCCCTACGGGATCACCTGCGGTACCGCCTGCGCCACCGAATACGAAGAAGAACAGGCGGTCAACCTCTTCGCCTACTCCGACCCCCACTCCGACTTCGCCGGCTGGAACGCCAGCGGGCCGGGCACCGAATCCTGCCTGGGGGAAGGGAGCTGCACGGTGTTGATCTTCGGCGACGCCGAAGTCAAGGCCGATTTCGAGGCCGCGCCGCAGAAGGCGTTCGCGGTCTCGATCAGCGGTGATGGCACCGTGGCAAGTAAACCGGCCGGCATCTCCTGCCCGGGGCACTGCTCAGAAGAATTCGCCGAAGGGCGGGCGATCTCGCTGCTCGCTAAGCCCTCTCTCCACCAAAGGATCCTCGCCTGGAGCGGCTGCGACTCGCAGCCAGGTCCAAGCGAATGCAAGCTGACGATGAGCGAAGCACGCTCGGTCAGCGTCTCCTTCGCGCCGATCCCCCCCGAGACCCTCACGGTCTCCCTCGCTGGGCCCGGAACGGGCGAGGTAACGAGCTACCCCTGGGGGATCTCCTGCCCGGGGCGCTGCTCCGCTCGGTTTGACGAAGGCAGCACCGTCTACCTGATCGCCTCCCCCGACCCGGGCTTCACCTTCGCCGGTTGGGAAGGCGCAGGCTGCTCTGGGGGCGGTCTCTGCGCCGCGAGGATGGGCGAAGCGGAGGCCGTGAGGGCCGAATTCGTGCCGAGCCTGCCGCCGATCGAAAGCCCTCCACCCGAATCCCAGCGCGGCCCCGCCACGCTGCCCACGCCCCACCCTGGCGCTTCGCAGGCTCCACACAAGGAGGGGCGTCGCGCTTGCCGCGAGCGTCTCCGGAGGGGGCCGGGTCAGCGTCATCAACAGGCTACTGCGGCCCCGCCGTTGCCGAACCGAGCGCCGCGGGCGTCGTGACGCTTCCCCTGCTGCTGAACGGCGCCGGCAGGGCGGCCCTGAGGACGGCCAGGCGCCATCGGAGGCACCACCGTCTTCGGGTCAACGTCACCGTCACCTTCATACCGAGCTACCGTGGCACTCCCGCGTTCGCCACGAAGGTGGTGCGCCTCTAAGCTGTGCTTTAAGGAAGGTACCGATGATCCCCGTTATGCGCAGATCGCTCTCCGCCCTCAGTCTTGCCGCTTGCCTCGCCTTCGCTGCGGCAGGCTGCGGCTCGGGCTCATCGACCACCACCCCCGCGACGACGGGGACCACGGCTACCAAGGGCAGCGCCCCGGCCACCCCCCGATCGGGCACCGGCCACCGCCCCTCGCCTTCCACCTCCAGCAAAGCTGGTACTCATGGCAAAGGCTCGGGTCTCTCAAGCGCTGCCGGGATAAACAGCGTACTTCGCTACAGCTCTGCGGCAAGCAGTGTCCAGGCGGCGGCGGTGACTGCGGCGGCGCACGCCTACTTCGTTGCCGTTGCCGCTCGTGACTACACCAAGGTCTGCGACGATATCTCGGGCAACGGACGCCTCCAGATCAAGGGCTTCCTCAAATCCGAGCACTCCCAGGTGAAGGGTTCAAGTGGTTGCGCCGGGGCGCTGAAGACGCTGTTCCTCACCCCGCTAGACAGCGCCACCGCCAGCGAGGCGATGAGGGGCACCGTGAGCGCTGTGCGGGTCAAGGGCGATACCGCCATCGTCTTGCTTCGTCCCGCCGGACGCCCACCGAGCTACTTCATGATGAAGCGCGAGGAGGGCGCCTGGAGGGCGGTCAGCCTTATCGCGGCGATCCCCCTACGCTCCGCCGCTACGCGGTGAGGCAGATAGAGGGTTCAACATGGCGGTGACGGCTCGCTACGGTTCCGAGGGGTCGTCCCGTGGGCTCATCACGGCTTCTGCGGCTGTAGGTTGGGAGTGATGACGATGACGCCTGACCTCTCGCCTGCCCCTTTCACGACTGCCTCGGGCCGCCCTGGCACCCGAGCAGATGGCCGTCGTCCCCCTCCCCTGGCAGACGGCGCCAAGGGCCCGCCGACCCCCTGCCGCGGCGAACTCGGCGGCGAAACGCAGGCGGCTGGCACATCGGGCTTTCCCAGTCCGCCCGGCCGCCTTGCAACGGCCTTGGTGAGACCAACTCGCTCGCTGAAACCGCCAACCGCGCGATCTCAGAGATGGCTCCACTATCGTCTTCCGCACCGTGGCGCCTCTGGTCTCCCACGGCACGAACAAGACCAGCGCCGTCGGCAGCTGCGAAAAGCACGGGAATTTCGAAGAACAACACACCGGCCGTGACATCTACGAGTGTTCGACGCGGGGCCACGGCGCCTGCACCGAAGCGGGCAGCTGCATCAGGGCAGCTGCATCAGCCTCATCTCCGACGGGCCCAAGCCGAACCAGGGTATGGACCGGTAGCGTCATCAGCGCTTCCGGCCGCAATATTGCCTTCGTTACCACCCGCAGCCTCTCACCAGAAAGCCAGGACGGCATCAACAGCCCCTTCTCTGGCAAGCTCGCCGCCTTCCGGGTCGAATGGGAAAAGGCATTCGCACGCTTCTACGGACCCCACCGCCAGCAGTACATGATTCCCATAGTGAGCGAAGGAGGACAGTGGAAAATCAATCAGGTTGCTCCGGTTGCGTATCCCATCGGAGCTCCGGTGCGAGGTCACTGACATGCGGCGACGCGCTTCACAGAGCACCAAGATCATCGTTCTGCTGACCCTTGTTGCCATACTCTCGGGCCTGGCCGCGTCCCTCGCCGAGGCTGAGCTCAGTGTCAGCGGCAACCTATTCGTCGTCTTCAACGGAGGGATCTACCCAGAAGCGCTGCCGCGCCACAGACGGGTTCCGATCACCGTCAAACTCTCCGGCAGAGTGCGAACACTTTCCGCCGAGCAGCCGCCGGCGCTGCGGAAGATCGTGATCAAACTTAACCGCAACGGCCGCCTCTACACCCGGGGCCTGCCGGTCTGCTACCGCCACCAGATCGAAGCCTTGACGAGCGCGCAAGCGCTGGCTACCTGTCGCGATGCCCTCGTCGGTACAGGCGCCTACGTCGGCAAGACCGCCTACCCAGAACAACAGTCCTTTGTTTCTCACGGCAGGCTCCTCGCCTTCAACTCGATCCAGGGCGGCAAGCGGGCGATCCTCACCCACGTCTTCAGCGGGAAGCCGGCGCCGATCGCCCGCACCTTCCTCTTCCAGATCGCCCACACCACCGGCCCCTACGGCACCGTTTTGCGGGCGAACCTGCCGCCCTCGCTCAACCGCTTCGGCTATCTGAAGCGGATCAGCCTCAACCTGCACCGCACCTACACCTACCACGGCACCCTCCACCCCTACCTCTCGGCGGCCTGTCCCGCCCCGTCAGGCTTTCAGGAAGCCTCGTTCAACTTCGCCTTCGCCTCGATGAGCTTTGCCGACGGACGCACGCTCATGGCGACCATGAACCGCACTTGCTTGGTGGCAGGATGAGGCTGAGCGCGCAGGAAGCCCAGCAACCATCGGCGAACACTGACAGCGCGCGAAGCTTGCGGAGAGGGGCCCTTCGAACGCTGGTGGCCACCTGCCTGTCGTGGCTGGTCGCAGCCGGGCTCGCAATCCCTGCCCAAGCGGCTCCCACATGGTTGCTGCCGGCCAGGCTCACTGCTCCGGGTCAGAGCGCCGAATCGCCTCAGGTTGCCGTAGATCCGGCCGGCGAAGCGGTGGCCGTCTGGCTCCGCTCCAACGGCGTCAACACGATCGTCGAAGGCTCGGTGCGCCCCGCCGGCGGCCCCTGGCAGGCGCCGGTCGCGCTCTCGACGCTCGGCTGGAACGCCGGCAATCCGGTGGTCGGTACCGACCAAGGGGGTGACACCGTTCTCGTATGGCAGCGCGTTGAAGGAAGGCAGACACTGATCGAAGCGGTGGCCCGGGATGCGGCCGGGCCCCAGCTGCGCTCGCTCGCCGTTCCCGCCGCCGCAACCGTCAACCAGCTCGTTGCATTCTCGGTTGCGCCCTTCGACGTCTGGTCGGCGGTGTCCCTGACTTTCTGGACCTTCGGTGACGGCTCCGGGGCCAGCGGGTCCAGCGCCGCCCACGCCTATTCGGCTCCCGGTGTCTACGCAGTAGCCGTGACCTCTCAGGACGCCGTCGGCAACACCACGACGGCGCGAGCCACAGTGACGATCTTCGTCAAAGCGAAGGCGATGCGAATCGTCCGTTTCAGGAGCCGCCGGGCCTTCGTCAAGGTGTACTGTCCCAGCACCGCGTCCTGTAGCGGGGAACTGACGCTCATCGCCCGCGTCGTCTTCCACCGCCCCCATGGCCGCAGCATCTACAGCCGACGGCCAATTGGCCGCGCGGCTTTCCAGATTCCCCCCGGTATGGTAACGACGGTGGGGCTGAGGCTGACCAAGCCCGGTGCTGCGGCGGCCCGCGGCGCCCGCCATGGTTTGTGGGCGCAGCTGACCGGTCCCGGGGTCAGGTACCGCGTCGTGGTGCTCGAGCCTTTGCGTTGAGATTGCGATAGGGCACACCCACCACCCGCAAACCTTCACCGGTTTGACTGCGCCTCGCGGGCGCCAGCCTCATGTGGTCGCCGCGGGCCGCACGCTCTCGAAGCCGAATGCCTCGGCAGGCAGCGGCGACGATCATGCACCCGACATCGCGCCCATACCGCAATTCTACGGTTGCCTTGTAGTTTTTGCCACCAGCCGCTGTCCGCCGCTCAGCGGGGGCGAATCCGACCGTTGCGGCCAACTGTTCGCGCCGTCTGTGTCTTGTTGGCGCTCGGCGAGAAGCTGAGGGACGTGCTCGACAATCACAATCACCAGCCAGGCCCCGAAGCCGCACCCTGCTCGTCTCCGGCCGGGCTTTTGGTTGGCCAAGCTGACACTCTTGGCCGGGGCCTCACGGGTGTGGTTAAACCGCGGCCGCAGGGCCCGCCGCGCCCTCGTCACACGTCACCACCTCCCGCTGGGGATCGCGGTAAGATTCTCGCCTGGGCAGGGAGAGAAACTGCGATATAAGCACGGTCGCCAGGGCGTCGCTTTGGCGACTGCACGGCAAGGTGAGAGCGACTTGACGCACCGAGGTCGAGCAGCGCCGCAGCTCAGGGGGGCGACGCGTGTTTTGGACTTGAAACCCTAGAAAGGCAACAAAAGAAACAAGAGATGCCCACTTCAAAGACCAAAAAGACGCCTCCCGCCGTCCTGGAGATGAGCATCCTCGCGATCCTCCCCTTCGCCTCCCTCGCCCTCGCCGCCGAACTGACCACCGCCGGTTACACCGCCCAGGTGGAGCCGATCTGCCACCGCAACTCCACCGCCAACGAAAAGATCCTGAAGAACGTGAAGAAGGATGTCAAGCAGGGCAAGCTGCGCCCCGCCGCAACGGCCCTGGCCAAGGCCGCCACCGCACTGAACAAGACCTACGCCGAACTGCAGGTCGTTCCCCAGCCCGGCGCAGAAGAAGCAAAGCTCGCCAAGTGGCTGGGCTACGTGAAGAAGGAGGCCAGCCTCTTGAGCGCCACCGGCAAGGCGCTGCGGGCCAACCAGAAGTCCAAGGCCTCCCACGATGAAACCCAGTTAAACCACTACGCCAACCTCGCCAACTCGACGGTCTTCAGCTTCCACTTCAAGTACTGCAAGTTCGAACCGTCGAAGTACACCTGAGATGAAGATCCTCCTCTCTTCCACAAAGGCGCCGCTGCGCAGTGCCCTCGCCCTGGCGCTGGTCTCCCTCCTCGCCCTCGGCGCGGTCCTCGCCCGCGCCGAAACCAGCGAACAGGGCAACCTGCGGGTCACCGTCAGCGGCAAGCTCTCCCCCCACACCCTGCCGCGCAAGGGCAGCGCCCCGGTCTCGGTCACCCTTGGCGGCAAGATCACGACCACCGATCAAACCGAACCGCCGCAGCTGCAGAAGCTCGTGATCGAAATCAACCGCAACGGACACATCGACTCGACCGGGCTCCCCACCTGCGACGTCGCCCAG
>DATLSM010000116.1:0-4107 GCA_035534175.1 Solirubrobacterales bacterium
CTCGGGTTTCGCACTTTTTTGGGTTTGGCAGGGAGGCTGACGCCGGCGCCGGGATTGCTGCTGACTTGACTGCCTGAGCGGCGGGTGCGAGGGACGGAAGGAGCATCGGCGGCTCCCCCGAAGCGGTGGCTGTCAATCCAATTCCGCGGCTGGGCGGGAGGCCCGTTCGCGGCTGCCCACGGAGGTTCGCCGCCGATGCTCTCCCTGCCATCTTCGCTGAACGAGCTGCTGCTCCTGTTCGCGCCATGCTTCTCGCGCCCGACCTACCGTACGTTCTG
The DNA here is from genome assembly GCA_035534175.1 of Solirubrobacterales bacterium. Taxonomy (GTDB): domain Bacteria; phylum Actinomycetota; class Thermoleophilia; order Solirubrobacterales; family 70-9; genus DATLSM01. The sequence goes on from DATLSM010000116.1 coordinate 279, forward strand.
CGCCTTGGTGGTCGGTCAGATCTCTCAGACCCGGTTGCGGTGCGTGACGGGGATGTTGATCGGCTGCCGGCTCTCGGGGGTGTGGCATCATGCCCGCGCACACCGCTTCTTCAGCTCAGCCCGCTGGTGCGTGGATGAGCTGGGGCTCGCGGTCGCGCAGCTGATCGTCGAGGCGCTGCTCGGGTCCGATCAACCGCTCGTCGTCCCGATCGACGACACCTTGGCAAAGCGGCGGGGGCGGAGGGTGTTCGGCTGCTTCTGGCATCACGACGCGACCGCCAACAGCCGCACCGGCTCGGTTGCATGGGGCAACAACTGGGTCACCGCCGGGATCAACGTCAAGCCGGCGTTCTGCGAGCGGACCGTCTGCCTGCTGGTGCTGTTCAGGCTCTGGCGCCCGCGGCGCAAGGAGATCCCCAAGGGCAGGCCAGACCCCGAGCGGCCCTCAAAGCCCAGGCTGGCACGGGAGCTCTTGTGCCTGCTCGCCGCCCGCTTCCCGTTCCGCACGATCCACGCCGTCGGCGACGCCGCCTACGCATCGGGCGCGTTCGCCGACATGCCCGCCAACGTGACGATCACCTCCCGCCTGCGCTCCGACGCCGCCCTGAACGCGCTGGCGCCGCCGCGCCCACCGGAGGGCCAGCGAGGGCGCGGGCGCCCGCCGAAGAAGGGAGCACGACTGCCCAAGCTCGCTCGGATCGCGCTCGACCCCGCCACCCAGTGGGTCAAGAGCACCGTCCGCCGCTACGGCAAGACCGAGCAGGTGATGGTCCACACGCTGCGCTGCCTGTGGTATGAGGCGTTCGGCTCGAAGCCCGTGCAGGTGGTGATCGTCCAGGACTCAAGCAGGCCAGGAGGCTACGAGCTGGCGCTGATCTCCACCGACCTTAAGGCGAGCGCCGCGCAGCTGATCGAACGCTACGCAGAACGCTGGCCGACCGAGGTCGCCTACGAGGAGGGCAAGGAGATCTTCGGTGTCGGCAATGCCCGCAACCGCACCGAGCAGGCCGTTCAGCGGACCGTGCCGTTCCAGTTCCTGGCGATGACACTGACGATCTGCTGGTACGCGCTGCACGGACACCACCCCGGCGACGTGCAAGAGCACCGCCAACGCTCACCTTGGTACCTCACCAAGACCACGCCCTCCTTCGCTGACATGCTCGCCAAGCTCCGCCGGGTGATCATCGCCACGCAATTTCACCCGGGTCGGGGGTGCGACCCGAAACCCGAAGAAATAGCGCACGTCCAGCAAGCATGGGCAGCCGCCGGCCTATGAACTGCGAAACCCGAGGACAGAGAGTAGCGCTATTAAATGGCGACAGGAGGGCACCTGGCGGTCAAAATCCGGCGCCGAGTTTGTGAGAGGGACCGGCCTTTAGGTCGTCATGCCATGCGGCACGCTCGGAGGCTCTTCGTAGCTCTGCGGAGGAGGTATCGGCGTAGCCCCAGGGACGATCCGCTCCGGGCGGAAGAGACACAACACCCGCCCGTCGGGGCGGGCGGCCGAGGGCGCAAGAAGGGCCGGCCGACCTTCGGCGTAGATCGCCTCGCCGACCTCTTGGAAGCCGGGCCACTGACTGATGGCAGGAGTGGGTGCGGGGAGGCCGACCCTCCCGAGCTTCTCCGGCGTGGAGAGGTCGGCTACATCCGGAATGGAGATCTCCCAGCGCCAGAGGTCTCTGGGAAGGGCCTGTCGCGGCGGAAGCCCGGACTCGGCAAGGGCCCGGCACCACTCCGCCCACGCGGTGTCCTCGCTGTCGGCGAGATAGAGCGCGTCGATCACCTCGCCCCTCTGCCAGCGCGAGTCGGCGGGCGCGTCGGGCTGGTGGTGGACGTCGCCCCCGCCCCGGAATCTGGCGCCACCATATGCCGCTGACGGACGTGGTCTCGACGTCCATCCTCAGCTGACCGGCATACCCTCCAGGCTCGAAAGCGCGCGCAGGACCTGCCGGTAGCCGCCGGAGCGGACGAGGTCGAGCGGCTTGCGATCGTCGAGTAGGCTGATCGGCTTTCGCATCCAGACGGGCACGTAGCTCGGCTGCATTAGGTTGACCGCCCGTTCGACGATCGCCGAGAACTCAGCCAGACGCTCGGCACGGTGGCCGCTGGGGGAGCGATCGCCGCGGATCCATGCCCTGACGGTGCTCTCGTCCGCTTTGGTCGCCCAGGCGATGTCGGCGGCCGAGAGGTGGCCGATATCGTGGATATGCGCTGCCTCACTCGCGAAGGCGGTCGGCATTAGAGACTCCTCTTGGTCGGATGGAGTACCCAGGATAGCGTGCCACCTGGGAAACACCCGGGATTGAAGCGCAATTGTACGCTGGTTCTGCGCATCCTGCCCCCTGTTCCGAACCTCGACGGTTTTCGGCACCAGATCCGGTGGTATTGGGGCGAGAACGAGAGCAAGCAGGGCCGGTGAGCGTCCACGTGACCAAGAGCGACAAGTGGGAAGCCCGCTACCGCGAGGGGCGGCGCAATCGCTCGAAGACCTTCGACCTCGAGGAGGACGCCCACGCCTTCGACGCCAAGGCGCGGACTAGACTCCAATGCGGCGAGCACACGGCGCGCCTCCGACACGCCGACATTGAGCGACTTTGTGACCGACTGGATGGGACGCCGGGCAGCAGGGGGTCTCGCCGAGGCGACGCTGACGACCAACAGGCGGATCTACGACAAGCACGTGGACCCCAATCTCGGCGGTCGACGGGTCGCCGATCTCAACCCACGGCGACTCGACACGTGACGACGCGAACTCGAAGACGCCGGCGTCAGCATCTACATGCTCAACAGCTCAAAGACGCTCCTTGGCCAGATCATGGCCGACGCCAAGCGTCTCGAATAGGTGTCGGTCAACGCGGGCCGAACACCTTGGAGCGGCCCTCAGGCACCGAAGTTCGGAGAATGTTCGGCCTACGTTCGGAGCGCCGTCGATCGAGGTGCCCCTGACCCCTAACCGATCGCGTTCGTCGCGGCCTGTGGAGCTAAGCCCGGAACGAGACTCGAACTCGTGACCCCTTCCTTACCATTTCGTTGATGCGGATTCTGGCTGATTCGACCTGATTCGATTTGGTTCCGGCAAGCCAAATCTGGGGATTTTAAGTTGCGTCCTGATCGCTTCTGATTCGTCCTGCCGCAACCAAAACGCAACCATGAACCGCAGCTGTCCGTAGACCCGGTTGGCCGTAGCGGCGTGGATCATCCGAAGGGTGTCGCGAGCTCAAAACCGCCAGGAAGCCGGATCGAGATTTCGGGGTTTTGCGAGAAGATTGGGCTCGCTACCCGGATTGGCCTTCTCGCGCGGCTCGCTCCTTGACGCGGCGAGCGGCCTTGGCGTAGGCAATCATCCGGTCGCGGCGGCCGATCGCCAGGACGACGCTCCTCGCCGCAGCGCCGTCGGTGGGCTCGTTGCGATAGACGAAGCGATAGCGCGGCTTGCCACGCCAGCCGGGCTCGTCGAAGCGAACCTTGCGGCAACCTTTCAGCACACGAGGCGGCTTGTCCCCCATCAGCTCGCCGTGATGCCGGTTGCCGTGCAGCTCAACCACGATGCGCGCGACCTGACGCTTCAGGGCTTCGCTCAGTTGGTTTGCATCAGCCGTGGCCTCGACCAGTGCTTCGACCTTGTGCTCAGCCTCCTGGGAGCTGCTCAACGAACTCCCCCATCCCGATCTCCCGTAGGAAATCGCCAGCGCTCAGCCGCTCACCGTCGCTCTTCTCGAGACGCTCCTGCAGAAACAGCGCCAAGCCAGCGTTCTCAAGCTCCTCTTCCAGCTCCTCGATCCGATCCTTGGCGGCGACCAGGTCCACCGTGGGAACCAGCGACGCCGAT
>DATLSM010000117.1:0-13482 GCA_035534175.1 Solirubrobacterales bacterium
TTGGGCACTTCGCTCGCCACCTCCACCAACCGCTCCTGCGTCACCGTGGCCGACATGACAACCTCCGCGTCGTGGACGCACAAATCGTCTTAAACCCACCGGACGGGTCAGCTTTGGTTACTGACCCACGCTCCTAGCGGCTCCTAACTGACCCGGAGCTGCCGAACCGGTAGGGGCAAGGCCAGCGCCGTAGGTGTGCGGCTCTGAGCCACGGGTGCCACGTCATTCCTATGGTGGAATCCCCGAGGCGACGGGCGTCGGAGCGGCACGAGCTTTGAAACGGGGCCTACGGGCCGCCCGTTTTCATGCCGGGGACTACTACTGAACCTGAACGACCGGCAGCGAGATACCACTGACGGGAGGCGGCTCGGCGCCGGCCGGCACGGCCTGGAGGACCGGCAGCTCCTGCGGGGTCGTGGAGATGATCCCGCGGGCCGCTTGGCGGATCGCCTGGGCGGCCGGGGCGTCCGGTTCCTCGATGACCAGGGGGGTGCCGGCGTCGGCGTGCTCGCGCAGCGCCTCCGAGAGCGGGACCTTGCCGAGCAGCGGCACGTCGAGCTCATCGGCGAGCAGCTGGCCACCGCCCTCGCCGAAGATCGTAAAGCGCTCGCCGTCGGGTGTCGTGAAGCCGGACATGTTCTCGATCACCCCGAGCAGCTCGAGGTCCAATTTGGCGGCCATCTCGGCGCCGCGCCGCGCCACCGACTGGGCCGCCGGCTGCGGCGTGGTGACGATCACGAACTTGGCCTGGGGCAGCAGCTGGGCCAGGGTCATCGAGACGTCGCCGGTCCCCGGCGGCAGATCGAGCAGCAGGTACTCCAGCTCGCCCCAGGCGACGTCCTCGAGGAACTGCTGGATCGCCTTGTGGAGCATCGGCCCGCGCCAGACGACCGCGGCGTTCTCCTTGACGAAGAACCCGATCGACATCACCTTGACACCGCCCCTGGTCTCCAGCGGCAGGATCTTGCGCTCGGCGTCGACCTCCGGTTCGCCCTGGACACCGAGCATGCGGGGGATCGAGTAACCGTAGACGTCGCAGTCCAGGGCGCCTGCAGAGTGGCCTTCGGCGGCGAGGGCCGCGGCCAGGTTGGCGGTCATCGTCGACTTGCCGACGCCGCCCTTGCCGGAGGCGACGCAGATCACGTTCTTGACCTGGGCGAGAGCGCCCTGCGGCAGCTTGCCGCGACCGAGCGTCTGTTGGAGGTTGCCCTTCTCCTCGTCTGAGAGGACATCGAACCCGACCTCGACCCCGGTGACGCCGTCCAGCTCGGAGACCTGTTTGGCGACCGCCTGCTGAAAGTGGGAGCGGATCGGACAGCCGGCCGTGGTCAGGGAGACGATTACCTCGACCCGGCCGCTGTTTTTCACGTCGATCGAGCGGACCATTCCCAGCTCGACGATCGAGCGGCGCAGCTCCGGGTCGATCACGACGCGAAGCTTCTCGGTGATCTGATCTTGGGTCGGAAGGGTCATCTGCCGTTCATTCTCGCAAAGGGTCGGCTTTGGGACGAAACGGGAGAGGGGGGAGAAGCCTGAGGCCGCAGCAGCAGTCCTCGCTGCGGCGTCGGCGCAGTCCCCGCCGCTTCAGATCGACGGCAGCTAGACCGCTGCCGTCTCGGCGGCCTCTTCCTTCACCTGGAAGGAGGAGCCGCAACCGCATGCGGCGACGACGTTCGGGTTGTTGACCTGGAACCCGGCGCCCTGCAGGCCCTCGACGTAGTCCACCTCCGAGCCGAAGACGAACTGCGTGCTGACCTTGTCGACGACCACCGAGACACCGTCGACCTCGAAGACGTTGTCATCGTCCTTGGCGCGGTCGAATGCGAGCGCGTACTGGAAGCCCGAGCAGCCACCGCCGCGAACCGCGACACGAAGGGCCTGGTCCTCGGCGCCATCCTGCCCGCCAAGCAACTCGCCGATCTTCTCGGCGGCCTTGTCTGTGAGAGTGATCGCTGCCTGTGGAGTCTCGTTCACTTCATTAAGTGTAGCCGGCACGCGGCGGCAGCCGAATGCCTTAAAGGTGGTCTGGTGGCGCTCCAGTAGCCACTCGCGGTTGTAGGTGAGCGCGAAGCGCCGCACGGCGGCCCGCAGCGCCTCAAAGCTCGCGAAGCGTTCGATCCACAGCACCTGCTCCTTGAGGGTCTGGATGAACTTCTCCGCGCAGCCGTTCGTCTCGGGCTCGTAGTGGTAAGCAGGCGAGCGCGCGGTCCCGAGGTGGTCGATCTCGACCTGGTAGTGCTCAGAGCGAAAGCAGGGCCCGCCGTCATAGCGCAGCGCCAGCCCGGAGGCCACGGCGGCATCGACTGACCCAAAGCGCTCGGCGCTGACCTCACGCAGCAGGTCGGCGGCGGCGAAGCGGTCCATCCACAACCCGGCACCGGCCCATGCCTCACCGGAGGCGTAATCGATCATCACGAACACCGCGCAGCGGCCCTCTTCGGTCCACCCCTCGGTCGCATCGGTCGCCCACAGGGTGTCCCGGGCCGTCGAGTCACGCTCCTCCGCAGGCGCATTCGGGACCACCTCATATATGTGATCTTCAGCGGTAGGGAGCAGGGTCTCGCAGGGATGTCTGCCTCGTCGATCCGAGCGCCCCCGAGCGCGGCTTACCGGCGAAGCGAGGCTAGTGGTGCTCGATCACCCGGTCGACGATGCTGTACGCCTTGGCCTCCTCGGCGCTCATGAAGTAGTCGCGCTCGGTGTCCTTGGCGACCTTGTCGAGCGGCTGGCCGGTGTGCTTGGCGATGATCTGATCTAGCCTGCCGCGGACGTCGATGATCTCCCTGGCGTGGATCTCGATGTCGGTCGCTTGGCCCTCGAACCCGCCGGAGAGCTGGTGGATGAGGATCTTCGAGTTCGGCAGCGCCATCCGCTTGCCATTCGCGCCGCCCGCCAGCAGCAGTGCCCCCATGCTCATCGCCACCCCGACGCAGATCATCTGCACGTCGGGCTTGATGAACTGCATCGTGTCGTAGATCGCCAGCCCGGCGTACACCGAGCCGCCCGGTGAGTTGACGTAGATCGAGATGTCCTTCTCGGGGTCCTCCGACTCGAGGTGGATCAGCTGGGCAACAACGAGGTTGGCGATGTCCTCGCTGATCTCAGTGCCGAGGAAGATGATCCGCTCGTTGAGCAGTCGCGAGTAGATGTCGAAGGCGCGCTCACCGCGCGAGGTCTGTTCGACCACCATCGGAACCAGGGGGCTCATGGCGGCCCAGTCTATAAACGACTGTTGGCGAAACCGCCGGCCGTCGTCGCCGGGACCGGCAAACGCGGTTGGGACCGCGATGCCCGACCTCGCGCCGGGCCGCGTCATCCCTTGCCGCCGGTGTTGCGGTCTGGGTCTGGCAGCTGAAGGCGACATCGGTATCGGCATCGTGGCTGCTCAGTCGCCCACGAGGTGCAGGTAAAAGCGGTGAAGGATCTCGGTCAGCCGCGAGTCGAAGAGCGACTCGGTGTGAGGCACGCTTGAAAGTGCTCCGGCCCCGCAGCCGCCCATCCCCAGAGCTCGCCCGGACGACAAGGGGTAAGCCGCAGGCGCTCTACTAGTACAGCATTGCGGCCTGACCTGCAACGAGAACCGCCGGGTCACTGACACCGGAAGGAGTTGGCCGCAGGGCGCCGATCCCACCCTCGTCTTGCGAGGCGTGAGCGTCGCAAGACGGTGCGCGGCAATCGTGCGAACCGGTGCACGCGCAAACTACCCAGAACTGAGAGGCCGTGCCGGAGGTGAGGAGCCGGGCAAGGCCACGCGCGGGCACCCGATCGAGTTTTCGCACCCCACAGCCTCGCGTCGGGCTAACCCGCGCCGACGACCGCCGCGATCAGCTCCCGGCCGGCCACGTCATACGTGGGCGCTGAGCCGTCGAGCATGCGCAACTGGAAGTAGCGTGCCGCCGCCGCCTTCGTCGTGACGCCCTCAGTGCGCTGCTGGTGCTCGGCCTCGGCGAGCAGCGCGACCCACGCCGAGAGGTTCGCCATATCCTGCAGCTGGTGCTGGACGATCAGCGGCTGCGCGTCGGCATCGGCGCCGCGCAGCCTGGTGAAGCCGTCGCGCAGCCGCTCGAGCGTCCGTCGCGCCGCGGCCTCGGGGAGTGAAGGGATACGCTCGACCTCCTCCTCCATCACGGCGAGGTAGGCGGCGTCAACCTCGTAGCGGAGCATGTCGCGCAGCACCTGCGCGACGACCGTGTTGTGGGTTCCCTCCCAGTTCTCCTCGATGATGGCGTCGCGCAGCAGCCGCGGGATGCTCGATAAGGTCTCGACCGCGCCGTTGCCGCCAAGCGTGTCGAGCGCGTGGTGGCAGTGGTCAACGGCGGCCTGCGAGACCACGTGCTTGTAGACGTTCGCCATCAGGCGGATGAAGCCGAGGCGCTCGGAGCGCTCGTCGGCCCCCGTGTCGACCTCGTCCTGCATTGCGATCAGGCGGAAGACACCCGCCTGCATCGCGGTGACATGCGCCCTGATGTCGGCGAGGTTCTCCTGCGCGAGGGCGTACTTGATCACCCGCCGGCCGAAGACGGTGCGCTCGTCGGCGTAGATGCGGGCGATCTGGTACGCGCGTGTGGCCAGCCCCAGACAGCTCACCCCCATCGCGATCCGGGAGTGATGAACGACGTCCTCCATCATCGTGTTGAAGCCGCGCTCGACGTGATCGGTGAGCGGCACCGCCCAGGCATCGTGGTAGTCGATCTCGGCCGTGGCGAGCGCGCGCGTACCGAGCTTCTCCTTGAGCCGGCGAAGCGTGTAGCTATTGCGCTCGCCACTGGGCAGCCGCGCCGGGACGAGGAAGACCGACAGCCCCTTCGTCCTGGGGCGCTCGGGGTCAAAGCGCGCCGTGATCACGTTGAGGTCGGCGTCGGCGTTGGAGGCGAACCACTTCTCGCCGCGGATGCGCCAGTTGCCCTGGTCGTCGCGCCAAGCGACGGTCGCGTTGGCGCCGACGTCCGAGCCGCCGGTGACCTCGGTCAGAAACTGCGACGCCGTCAGGTTGCGCGTGTAGCTGGGCTCGAGCAACCCCGCGAGCCACTCGTCGCGCTGGGGCAGCCGATCGAGGCGCTGGAGCAGCCGGGCCGTCTCGAAGTTGCAGATCACGGGGCAGTTGTGGCCGGCCTCCCCGAGCATGCAGTTGAGGAGGTTGAAGGCGTGGCCCTCCCGTAGCCCGCCCGCCTCGACCAGCCGCGCGACGACGCCGCTGCCGTAGATCACATCGCCGACCGCCGCGTAGTTCCCGTGATGGTCGATCCTGTCGACCCGCCGGCCGACACCGTCGTAGGGCTCGAGCCGCGGGTAGTTGAGGCGCTCATCGTTTGTGGCCACCAGCGGCTCGGCCTCGGCGACGGCGGCGCCGTGTGAGGCGAGCTCGGAGTCGAGGCGATCGCCGAGGTGGAACGCGACGGTGTGCCGCAGCTCGGGATTGCTCAGGTAGAAGTTCTCGCCGAGTCGCGCATGGAAGTGCTCGAGCGCGGCACGGGCGGCGTCGTGGCCGGGCTGGGAAGCCTCGCCGGGACGGGCCCGCAGGCTCGTCGGCGGCGCGGCGCCAATCGCCGTGTCTGCAACGTCGGTCATGGAAGCTCCTCCGCGGTGGTGGCTACGGCCGCTAAAGGATAGTCCGGCCGGCGCGGGCTAGTGATGACCCTCAAGCGGGGGCCGTGGAACCGCCACTGGCGGCGAACGTCGAGGGCACATGACCGCCAGTCCGGCGCCGAGCCAGGCACCGCGTCCCAGACTGCTCCTTTGTGCCAGAGCGGAAGCGTCCGTGCGGGCGCTCCCCACTGCCGCTCGGGACGATCAGCGAAAGCCAATGTGCACGTTGGCTGGCTGCTCCTTTGAACCGAGAGCGGAAGGCAGGCCCGCCTTGGCAATGCCCGGGCATGGCGAGGGGCGAATTGCCCGGGCGTAGTTCTCTGCCGGGGCCGTCGCCCAAGCGCGCATTAGCGCGCATTGCCAGCAGGAATGCGGGTTTGGGGGGATGGAGCTAGGCGGATTCGAACCGCCGACCTCCTGGGTGCGATGCAGGCGCTCTGATTAAAAAGTTATCGCAAAAACTAAACGATTTCCAGGGGATTCTCAACCCGCTTCGGAGGAGACATTCTAGACAGATGTGCGCGGATATGTGCCGATATGTCGGCGATTCGGGCACTCCTGGCGGCGAGTGCCCGAAACTTTGGCGGTCGCTGCCCGCGTCGGCCGGTGGTACCGTTTTCCCGATGACCAAGACCGAGCTACACGAGCTACACGAGCTGGTCGATGCATTGCCGGATGAGTCGCTGCCCGCCGCAGCAATCCTCCTGCGTCGCGCCCAGGACCCCGTCGCCGCCAAGCTCGACGCGGCTCCCTATGACGAAGAGGAGCTGACCGAGGAAGATCTACGCGCCGTGCAGGAGGCGCGTAGCGAGCCGGGCGTGCCGTGGTCTGAGGCCGAGGCGGAGCTGAACGCTGGCTGATTCTGGTTGGCGGATCGAGATCCGCCCCGCTGCGCTGAAATCACTGCGTCGGATGGGCCGGCGTGATCGTGAACGCATTCGGGGGGCGATCAGCAAGCTCCCCGATGGCGATGTCAAGCGCCTCCGTGGTCGAGACCGGCTCTTGCGCCTTCGCGTCGGAGAGTGGCGAGTGATTTTCGGTCGCCAGGATGCCAACCGTGTGATCGATGTATTAGCAATCAGGCCACGCGGTCGGGCCTACCGCTGAGAGCGGGCGTCGGGAGGCGAGGTAGTGAGCGGCAAGCGGGCGAGCAAATCGGCGGTTGGAGGAGCGGCCGATGCGGCTGGCGGCAGCTACCGGGCCGCAGTCGCGGCGGTGCTCGGCGCCCACGCGCTGGGGGGGTGGGGCGTGCGCGGTTGGGAATTGCCACTCGACCGAGCAGTTCCCGTCGACCTGCGGATCGAGACTGACGATCCGATCGACGACATCGGTTGCACTCTGAGAGCGGGCGGACACGCCTACATCCAGGCAAAGCGAACCTTGCAGCTCTCCTCTCGGCCAGGAGGCGCGCTCGCCAAGGCGATCGCACAGTGCTGCGCGGCCGTAGAGACACAGGCGTTGGACGCGGATCGCGACCGCCTGGTGATCGCAACCGCTGATCCGAGTGGCCGCATCGACGATCTGCAGGCTGCACTACGGCGCCGGAGAAATCCTCTCGCCGGACGGCCAACCGGGACGGAAGCCACAGCGCTGGAGGCGCTTGAGTCGCTACTCCTGGGCCTCAGCAACTCCAAGCGCGATCTGCTGCTCGACTGCTTGGTCGTGTGGGTCTGCGACGCGGAGCATCCAGCCGCACACGAGGCCGAGCGCGCGAGCTTGTTGCTCGACGGCGCGATCGTCGCTGATGGTGTCGGCGAGCGGGCATTCGAGGCACTCAAGGCAAAAGCTCATGATCTGGCCCGACTGCGAGAGGGCCTCAACACGGCGGGTCTGATCGGGGTCCTGCGTGACGCCGGCCTTGAGCTGAATTGCGACGTCAGCGGTGTCGCCGCGCTCCGCCTCCTTGCCCGTCAGGCCGCCGCCACGGGATACCGCCAGCGCCTGCAGCGCGACGGCGAAACGATCCGGCTGCTCGGCGTTGGCGCCGATCTTCCTAATCTCGTTCTCGCCGACATCGATGCGGACGTGAAAGCGATCGAGCCGAGGCTGGGGGAGGAGCGGCCGAGCGAGCGCTATCTCGACCTCTTGATCCGGCGCCGAGGAAGGCTCTTGTTGACGGGCCTACCGGGATCCGGAAAGAGCACCGCGATGCGCAAGGCGGCCGCTCAGCAGGCGGGCACTGCCCGACGCGCCGCTACCGCTCTTTATCAACTTGAACCTGCTCGCCAGGCGGATCGATACCGAACCGATCCTCGACGCACTGGTGGCGATCGTCTGCGGCGATGCTCATGAGGATGAGCGCGAGCCGCTCCGTGAGCAGGTGCTCAACTTGATCGGCGCTGGCGAAGTCACCCTCTACCTCGACGCGCTCGATGAGACGCGAGGGATGAAGCGCAAGGTGGTTACGACGATCGACGAGTTCCTATGTTCCTACAAAACCAAAACAACTCGTTGGAGGCTGTGCTCGCTACGCGCGACTCCGGAGCGGTTGCGGGCCGCACGCTTGGCTCCATGAGGCGCGATTGATCGCCCCTGCCGAGGTGAAGGAAACGGTCGAGGCGATCCTGCGTGCCTTCGCGGCGAATCGCAAGGTTGAGGACCCCGGGACTTGGGTCAGGACGCGAAAGAGCTGGGTCGAGCGGGTGCTATCACGCGACCCTGACCTCTCCAGCACCCCGCTGATGCCGATCCTCCTCGCCGTCAGCGCGGCTAGCCACACCGATCATGACGAGCTGCCTTCCCTCCGCGCTGCGATTCTGCGCGGGGTCGTCCGCGACGTCGTCGATCAGTGGGAGGCGAGCCGTACAGCGGCCGGCGCGCTGGAGCTCGGCGTGCTCAAGGGTCGGCGTGCGGTCGAGGCCCTGTTCGGCTGCTTCGTGGTCGAGGGCAGCACCCTCGCGGCGGAGTCGCTCCCCACTGAAGAGACGGCTCTCAAGGTCCTTAGCGAATACCTGCAAGCTGACTGGTCCCTTGCGCCAGCCGATACCGAGGCGACCGGCCGTGAGGCGATCGAATTCTGGGACGAGGCGGGCTTTTTTCTGAGAGAATCAGACGGTCGCCTGGAGGCGCGAGCAAAGCTCTTCAGCGAGATTGCCGACGCGCTGCACTGGGTTGGTGCCAGCCCGACCAAGCTGCGCGACTGGGTGGCGCGAACCCTCCCCGACGCCGACCGCGGCGAGGCTCTGAAGCTCGCTGCCGGGCTCTCGCCGCTGGCAAGTGCGGCGCTGATCGAGGAGGCAGCACGGGTCGGCGAGTTGGTCCCCCTTGAGACCGCCACGGCTGCGATCACCGAGGGCGCGGAGGGCAGCGCAGCACTCCTCGAGGCCCTCTGCCGAGCTCTCCTTGGAGTCGTCGCCCGAGGTGGCGACGATGGAGTCAGCGCTGCCGCGGCGCTCGCCGAGCTACCGGTGGCGCCCGATCTTCAAAGGGACGCTCTGGAGCAGTTTGCCCGGCACTTGCCGCCCGATCATGGTTTGGTCGCCCAGGTGCGGGCGAACGTCCACTGGGGTGTCGAGCGCGACCCGGAGGTGTTGCGCTTATTCCACGAGGTTCTGTTGATCGGTTCGCCCAAGCGCATCGATCCTTCCCCGGCAAAAGGGGGTGCCCTCGAGCTGTTAGGCGTGGACTTGCGCTGGGGCGACGCCGTCGCTGCCGCCACGGAGGCGCTGGTTTCGAACTCCGAGGAAGACGCGAAGTTGGCGGGTCCGCTGATCAACAAAACCGGTCAAAGGCACTCGCTCCGTATATCGGCAGCCCTCTCGGCAGCGGGATACGGCGCTTTGGTCCGCGAACAAACCGAAGAGGTCACGAAGGCGATGACCTCAGCCGTCAACTGGGGGGAGAAAATACGGCGTTCGCACGAAGCAGAAGTCGCGATCCTCGAGATGATCGCCGCGCTGGGCGAGCCCCGCGAGCTCTCAAGTCGCGAGCACCGCGGTCTCGATGAGCTGGTCGACTGTTTGTACACGCTCGAAATCCCCGAGTCCCCAGCAAAGTTGCTGTTGGAGGACGTCGAGGAAGTGGTAGCCGGCGTAGCGGTCGGAGATCACGAAGCCGCCGAAGTCCTCCCCCAGGAGCTCCTTGGCCGCCGCCTGGCTGCGGTGAGGGTCGATCCGGTAGCAGGCGTAGAGCGCCGAGGCCCCCAGCCACAGCCACTGCTGGGCGCCCTTCAGGCGCCAGGATGTCTCATCGGCATGGACGACCTCAGCCTCGCGCACCGCGCTTCCCTCAGCGCCTGCCAGGGGTCGGCGAGGGCGGCGCTCATCCGCATGATCGTCGCATCGACGGCGCCCACCGCCAGCGGGCGATGCCGAAGACCTCGCGGATGACCTGGGCGACCTGGCGGCGGGAGAGGCGAAAGACACCGGCGAGGGTGGCGATATGGGCTTCCAGGCGGGGTCCGAAGGCCGATGCGGACACGCCCGCCGGCAACCCGGCCAAGGTCGCCTTGCCGCAGCACGGGCAGCGCAGGCGCAGCAGGCGGTGCTCATGGATCAGCGGGCGGATCGGGGGCAGCTCCCACTTCTGGTATGCCACCGGATCGCCGAGGCGCTGCTCGGTGCCCTTAAAGCCGTGCCCGCAGCCCGAGCAGCGCTCGGGGCGGTGCTCGAAGGTCTGATCGACTTGCTCGGGCGGCGCCATCTGGCGGTGCTTGCCTTCGTGGCCGGGCTGGCCACCCGCCTTTCGCAGCGACTCCTTCGCCCGCTTGCGGGCCAGCGCCCGGCGTTCCTGGCGGGTCATCGGCGCATCGGAGGACGGCGGCTTGGAGGAGTTGCTCGAGTTCTGGTCGAGTCGGCGCTCGAGCTCCTCGATCCGATCCTGCAGGGCGATCACCAGCTCGACCACGCTCTCTGGGTCGCCTTGGATCGCCTCGCGCACCTGCTCGCGTCGCATCGGCGCCGGCTTCGCCGTCGCCCGGGCGGAACCTGCTTATGTCAACCGACCACCTAATAGTGCTTTGTCGGGTTGCGACTCCGGGTCTGGCATCTGGCTCTACCAAGCAGATGCAGGAATCTTGCCCTCAACGTCGTGCCACCCCGAAACGGGGCTTTTCTGGACAACCCGACAAAGCACTACTAAACGCCTACCTTACCTTTCGGTCGTGGGCAGGCAGGCTGCGACCTGCCGGCCCGGCGTTCGGCGCTACGGGGCAAAGAGCGAGTCCGACTGGAACCAGACGGTCTGCTTGGAGATCTTCTGCGGGATGGTGAGCTGCTTTGTGTAGTAGCGCCCGCAGCTGTGGGGGGTCTTGGGTATGTGGAACCTGACCGCAAAGCTCTTGGCGGCGCGGACCTTCCGCATATCCGTCTTGCTCAGCTTCTCGGACAGGCGGAAGATGCCTTTCTCCTTGAACTTCGCGCTGGCCGAGCCGAGCGAGAGCTTGCCCTTGGAGCCGCTCAGCTTGTAGGAGACGGTGACCTTCGCCGGACGGTAGGAAGTGTAGTGGATCACCAGCCGCACTTTGTCGTGGCTGGTGAAGACGAAGACGCGGGCGCGGGCGACGCGCAGCACGCATTGCTTGGGCAGGTCGATGGTCCAGCGATAGGTGGCGGGCGGCCCGGTGAGGCCGGCCAGCGTCTCGCGGACCTGGAACTGGTGGTCGCCGGGGGCCAGCGGCCCGAACGTCTGGCCACTTGTGCAGGGCGCCCAGGCGCCTGCGTCGATCGAGCATTCATAAGTGCCCCCGGCCACGCCTTTGAAGGTGAAGGTGCCGGTTGGCTGTTCTGTTTCCTGTGGCGGGCCGCTGATGATTTTCACGACCGGCGGAGTGCCTGGCAGCCCGGCGCCGGGCGGGGTGAGGAACATCGAGGCCGAAGCCCTGTAGGAGGCCCCCGGCGCAAGGGTCGGCGCGTCGCCTTCGTTGTCGCCCCAGTAGTAGAGGACCGCGTTGTCGTTGCCTTCGCCGCTGGCCGACGAGACTTCCCTGCCCGCGGTCGCGTATTCGAAATCTGTGCCGGTCGAGGCGGGCCAAGAGGCGTTCTGAAGCAGCGTCGGCGGTACCGGCGAGGCGCTCGCCGGCCCCCTGACCGTCCCCAGCACGTCGAAGGTCGGCGGTTCGGGCGAGACGTCGTTGTCCTCCATCGTGTAGTGGTCGAACGACGGCGAGGGGAAGCTTTCTTCCCGCAGCAGCACGGGCCCGTTCGGTTCGTCGGCCTGGAAGGTGGGGCCGTCGTCGAGGTTGATCTGGTAGTCCCACAGGTAGCGGATGCCGATCTTCACCGGCGTCGGCCCGTTGTTGGTGACGACCGTGGTGACTTCCGCATAGGAGTTGGCGAAGGTCGTGCCGTTGACGCGCAGCGTCTGCACGGCCTCGAGGTTGTCCCCGCCTTCTTCGTTCAGCGCGTAGTGGGTTTGGAAGCCGTTGGAGCCGAGCGGAACGGTCGAGGACCCCGCGACGTTGGGCAGCACGTAGTTGGTGCTGCTCGTATAGGAGCGAACCGTGTCAAAGGATGTCGAAGGGTTGCCGCCGCCGAAGAGAATGTTGAGGCCCGCGCCGAGCGGGTGCGAGGGGCCGGTCGTCGCCGTGTACCGGCCGGTTTCGCTGTCGACCTCGAAGCTGTAGATGCCGTTGCCGGCGGTCAGGGTTTCGGCCCGCGCCGGCCCGGCGCCGAGCGCCGCCAGCCCGAGCAGCAGTGCCGTAAGCGTGCCGCAGCCCCATCCCCGCCACGCCGTGTGATTCCGCTGCGCCACCGACCTCAAGATTTTCCGACCCTTCCTTTGTCTCAAGCTGGGGCGAAGCCCTTCCCCGCCGCACCTTCAAGGCGCGAGCAGCAAGCTATTCGATCAGGCGCCAGGACGCAAGTCCTCTGGGTGCTTGCGTGGTCGCTGGGGGCTCCTCTGTGACGCGCCCTAAAGGCGCTTGATGCCCGAGCGGCTGATGAGGAAGCCGCGGCCAGAGGGAACGCGGCACCGCACGGCGCCCCTCAACGACAGGCAGCGAAACGGCCCGAGCATCGTCTGATGCCCGTAGGCGAGGACGGACACGTCAAGGGGCGGATTCCCAATACAGCGTCTGCCGCTGCAAATCCGCCGCAGCCGGCCACTGGACGTCATCGTGACCGAGCGGGGAGGGCTACCTGTCTGGCAGTAGGCCTGCGTCAGTCTGGGTCCGTGATAGGCGATGGCCTCGTGGTAGGAGAGTTCGCACTCGATGCTGCCCGATGGCGAGCGAAAGGCCAAGGCAGAGCGCGCGGGGCGTGCCCCACTATGCGCCGCCGCGGCGACCGACGCTGTCGCAAGGGCAGCCAACATGCAGGTCGCGGCGATCGCGTAACGCACCGAGCGATCGTACCGCCGATTCGACGTCACAGCGAGAGCGCGCTTCTGGCGCGAAAGTGGCAACGACTGCCGGTAGTGGGTCAGTTTTCAAACTGACCCACTACCCGACTGCCGGGGCTAATGCCGACGATTGCCGGAGCATCGGCAAGACGGCTGGGCCTATGCCGGGCCAATGCCGACGAATGCCGGAGCATCGGCAAAGAATGCCCGACCTTCTGCAAGGCCAAAGCGGCATTGCTACGGCACCTCGGCAACCTGGCTACGCAGGACGCCGGGGGTTTGCCCGGGCATGTGGTCGCCAGATAGCCCGGGCTCGCCCGTGTTACCTAGGCGTCAATGCCCGGGCATGGGAACGTCTGCCGGGGCAAGCCGATGCCCGGGCATATGACCCCGAAGCCGCTCATATAGGCGGGGTTGAGCCCGTGCATGTATGCCCATCCAGGGCACTGAGCACGGGCCGCCGCCTTCTGCACCGGCAGCGCATGCCCGGGCATGGACTTGGGTGCCCGGGCACGGCGAGGTATCACTGACACCACGCGCCATGGGACCCGGTTGCGCACACGGTCCAGCAGGGTTCAAGAGGGTCAAGGGGGGCGGGTGGGGGGGCGGGGGGTTTGG